>BTQY01000018.1:0-41887 GCA_036986115.1 Gammaproteobacteria bacterium
ATGGTAAAGTCGTGTTTGTGGGTGAATATTCCCATGCCGGTGACTACGCTGTCTTTACCTGTGCGATTGCCAGCAGTGGAGGCCCCTTTTTGGGGAAGTGGTCTGTCAGTGTCAATATATGCATGGTGCCCTTAGGTGATAAAGCGCTCGTGGCAAAGGCGCCAATGCCTGCAACGGCTCTAATAGCAACGGCTCCAGGGGCAGCAGTGAAAGCATCAGTCCCTCAGGCGAAGCCTGCGGAGGAACTGTTCCGCTGTAACAATCCCCGCCCTGACATTTGCAGCAAAGAATACCGGCCCGTGTGTGGCTACCGTGATAGCGGCGTTCGCTGTGTGAACACGCCTTGTGACAGTACGCAGTGGAAGACATACCCTAATGGTTGTGACGCCTGCGGCGATCGGCAGGTCCGGTATTACCGGGTCGGGGCCTGCGGTATTGATAATATCTCTGTAGAACAATAACTTGTCATTGGCTCCGGGTTCAGTTACGGGCCTCACTGGACTATGATTAACGCATGATAGTGCTGTTTACGGATTTTGGCCTGGAAGGGCCGTATGTCGGGCAGATGCAGGCCGTGCTGTTCCAGCAAGTGCCTGAGGCAAAGGTGATCAACCTGTTTGCCGATGCGCCAGGATGTAATCCACGGGCGGCTTCATATTTACTCGCTGCCTATGCGCCGGCATTTCCTGAGGGGAGTGTGTTCCTGTGCGTGGTCGATCCTGGTGTGGGCAGCAAGCAACGGGCGGCATTGATTGAGGCAGATGGCCGCTGGTTTGTGGGCCCGGATAATGGCCTGTTAAACACCGTTATCCTGCAATCACAGCAGGTAAAGTGGTGGGACATCAGCTGGCGGCCTGACAAACCGGAACAGTTATCGAACAGTTTTCATGGACGAGATTTGTATGCACCGATAGCCGCGATGCTGGAGAAGGGCGAGATGCCTGTGGGTGAGTCCCGCCTTGTGCATACCCGTATACGCGCAGATATGCCTGGTGAGCTGTACGAGATCATTTATATCGATCACTATGGAAATGCTATCACCGGGATCAAGGCCGGCAGTCTTAGCGGTAAAGAGATCCTGCAGGTGAATGGCCAGTTACTGTTACATGCGAACACTTTTTCCGATGTAGATGAAGGCAAGGGTATGTGGTATGAAAATGCCAATGGCCTGGTGGAATTTGCTGTGAATAAAGGCCGGGCCGACGAGGTCTTTAGTATGAAAATAGGCGATGTGGTTTCCACATGAGCGCCATATACTATGGTTATATGACACTATGGTCTACACTGAAATCTCAGGGAACACGATCAGGATTGAAGTAGTGTGGGAGAATGGTAATGAGTGAAAAGAAAAAATTTGCGGAACGCCTGAACGCCGCGCTGGATTTTGCAGGCATTCCCAAAAAGGGCATGGGACGACAATCTGCGCTGGTGAAGATGCTTGGCGCCAGCCATCGCAGCGCCAAGAAGTGGCTGGATGGCGGGGAGTTTCCTCCTACCTCCAAGCTGGTGAAACTGTCGCAGATCACCGGGGTGAGATCCAACTGGTTGTTGTCCGGGCAGGGCGACATGATATCTGCGGTCAGTGATGACGATGACAGCAAAAAAGAAATCGCCCAGGAGGCCAGTGTCATGAGTCAGGAGGCCTTCGACATTGCAACCGACTGGATGAAACTACCGGAGTCGCAACGAATTGCCATCAGAAAGGTCATTCATGAGCTGGTCAAGAACTCGGTCTAGATTTAATTAAGTTACTGATTTGACGCTACTTTCCCGGTGCTCACCGTGCCGGCAGACAGCAGTGGTTTCAGAAATTGACCGGTATAGGAGGCCTCGTGATCGGCAATGTCTTCGGGGCGGCCACATACCAGGATATTACCCCCCTTGCTGCCACCCTCCGGTCCCAGATCAATGACCCAGTCGGCAGTTTTAATCACATCAAGGTTGTGTTCTATTACCACGATGGTGTTACCGTGATCGCGCAGATGATGCAGCACCGCTAACAGCTGTTTTATGTCATGGAAGTGCAGGCCAGTGGTCGGCTCATCGAGGATATACAATGTCTTGCCCGTGTCTCGTTTGGAAAGTTCGCGTGACAGCTTGATCCGCTGGGCTTCGCCACCGGAAAGTGTTGTGGCATTTTGCCCAAGCGTTATATAGGACAGCCCAACGTCCATCAGGGTTTGTAGTTTGCGTTTTACGGCGGGGATGTTTACAAAAAAGGCCAGCGCGTCTTCCACCGTCATCGACAGAATCTCATAGATGTTCCTGCCCTTGTAACGGATCTCCAGGGTCTCGCGATTGTAACGTTTACCCTTGCAGACATCGCAAGGCACGTAGATATCCGGCAGGAAGTGCATCTCTACCTTCAGCACGCCATCACCCTGACAGGCCTCGCAACGGCCTCCTTTAACATTGAAGCTGAAGCGGCCCGGGTTATAGCCCCGCGTCCTTGATTCAGGTGTCCCGGTGAATAACTCCCGTATCGGCGTAAACAGGCCCGTGTAGGTGGCCGGGTTGGAACGCGGGGTCCGGCCGATCGGGCTTTGATCAATGTCTACCACCTTGTCGAATTGTCGCATGCCAATAATGGCCCTGTATGGCGCGGGTTCATCACTGGCACGATTGATCTGCAACGCGGCGGCACGATACAGGGTGTCATTGATCAATGTGGACTTGCCGGAACCGGAGACACCGGTAATGCAGGTCATCAGGCCAAGCGGGATCTGTATGTCCACATTGTTGAGATTATTGCCGCTGGCCCCCTCAATCCGCAGCACCCGGTTCTGATCAAACGGTGTCCGTGATGCGGGTATCTCGATGCATTGTTTTCCGGACAGGTATTGCCCGGTGATAGAGTCAGCCTGATCACAGATTTCCTGTGGCGTGCCCTGGGCGATGATACGGCCGCCATGGACACCGGCGCCAGGGCCGATATCGACGACGTGGTCTGCTGCAAAGATCGCTTCTTCATCGTGTTCCACCACGATCACGGTGTTACCCAGATCACGCAGATGCTCCAGTGTCCCCAGAAGGCGCTTGTTGTCGCGCTGGTGCAGACCAATAGAGGGTTCATCAAGGATATACATGACACCAACCAGGCCCGCACCGATTTGACTGGCCAGACGGATGCGTTGGCCCTCGCCACCAGACAGGGTCTCGGCACTGCGGTCCAGGCTCAGGTATTCGAGGCCGACATTCACCAGGAAGGCCAGGCGCTGCTGGATCTCCCGGATGATCCTGGAGGCGATTTCGCCGCGTTTTCCCGGTAATTTCAGGTTCTCGGCGAAATGTAGCGCATCTTCAATAGACATCGCGGTAATCTCAGGCAAGCCGTACGGCCCGATGAAGACATGACGCGCGGCCTCATTCAGGCGAGTCCCATGACAGTCTGGACAAGTTTGCTGATTGAGATATTTCGAAAGCTCTTCTCGCACGGCCATAGATTCTGTTTCAGTATAACGTCGTTCCATGTTCGGTATGACGCCCTCAAACGGCTGGATACGCTGACGCCTTTTGCCGTGTTCACCACTGAAATTGAATTCAATATCATCACTGCCACTACCATACAAAATGACATTGCGTATACGTTCTGATAACTCACTGAATGACAATTCCAGATCAAACTTGTAGTGTGCGGCAAGCGAGGTCAGCATCTGAAAATAATAGGCATTGCGTTTATCCCAGCCGCGAATCGCCCCTCCAGGCAAGCTGACATCTTCACTGACGATCACTCTCGCCGGATCAAAAAACTGTTTCACACCAAGCCCGTCACAACCGGGACAGGCACCGGCAGGATTATTAAAAGAGAACAGTCTTGGCTCCAGTTCCGGGATACTATAGCCGCACGTGGGGCAGGCAAAGCGTGCCGAGAAAACAATATCGGCCTGCCCGGTATCTATATAGCCAATATTGGCGAGACCATCGGTCAGCAGCAGGGCGGTCTCAAAGGATTCGGCCAGACGTTGCTGGATATCATCGCGGACCTTTAATCTGTCCACAACCACTTCGATGGTGTGTTTCCTGTGCAGTGCCAGTTCGGGTGGTTCATCAAGCCCGTAAACTTCACCATCAATGCGGGCACGAATGAAACCCTGGCTGTACAACGATGCTAATAATTGTTCATGCTCACCCTTGCGGTTGCGTACTACCGGTGCCAGCACCATCACCCGGGTGCCCCCGGGGATTTGCAGAACATGGTCGACCATCTGGCTGACGGTCTGGGCCTCGAGTACCTGGTCATGCTCCGGGCAGCGCGGCTCACCGGCGCGGGCAAACAGCAGCCGCAGATAGTCATAGATTTCGGTAATGGTGCCGACCGTGGATCGCGGGTTATGCGAGGTGGATTTTTGTTCAATCGAGATGGCCGGTGACAGGCCCTCAATATGGTCGATATCCGGTTTCTCCATAATGGACAGAAACTGCCGGGCATAGGCCGACAGCGATTCGACATAGCGACGTTGGCCCTCGGCATAAATAGTATCGAAGGCCAGCGAGGACTTGCCTGAACCGGACAGTCCGGTGATGACAATCAGTTTGTCGCGGGGCAGTTCCAGGTTGATATTCTGCAGATTATGGGTGCGCGCGCCGCGCAGCTGTATGTTGCTGGTCATGGTGTTTTTCGTCGGTCGTGTAAACCTGCTAATATACGCTGTCTGTTGACTAACTAGCAAAAAATTGTAAGTGGAACATCAACGCATGACCTCGGGGGAGATGCGTGCATCCCTGGCATTGGCGGGCATATATATGCTACGAATGTTAGGGTTTTTCATGATATTGCCGGTCTTTTCCCTGTACGCTAAAAATCTGGATGGCTATACCCCATTACTGATGGGGCTGGCCGTGGGCGCCTATGGCCTGACCCAGGCACTGCTACAGATCCCATTTGGGCTGCTCTCGGACCGTATTGGCCGGCGCCCGGTGATTGTCGTGGGCTTAATTATCTTTGCGGCAGGCAGTGTTCTGGCGGCGCAGGCGGAGACTCTCGAGGGAGTGATCCTGGGGCGGGCGCTGCAAGGTTGTGGCGCTATCGCCGCCGTGTTGATGGCGCTGGCGGCAGATCTGACCCGTGAGGAGCACCGCAGCAAGGCCATGGCCATTATCGGTATGAGTATCGGTATGGCATTCGCGCTGGCGCTGGTGATCGGGCCGGTATTGAATACCTGGATAGGGATCCCCGGTATATTCTGGCTCACGGCAGTGCTGGCGGTGCTGGGTATCGGGGTGCTGTTTCTCGGGGTACCGCAGGCCGTGTCGACCCGGGTACATCGGGATGCCGAGGTGGTCCCGTCATCACTGCTGAGCATTCTAAAAGACCGACAATTGCTGCGTCTGGATGCCGGGATCCTGATCCTGCACATGATTATCACGGCGACATTCCTGGCGCTGCCATTCGCGCTGCGCGATGAGGCTGGGCTTTCCAGCAGCCAGCATTCTTATGTGTATCTTGTGGTGCTGCTGCTGAGCGTGCTGGCGATGCTGCCATTTCTGATTACGGCAGAGAGAAAACAAAGGGTTAGGGGATTTTTTGTCGCTGCTATTGCGGTACTGGCGCTGGGACAATTCGGCCTGATGTGGTTCCACCAAAGTGTCCTGGAGATAGGCATCTTTTTGTGGATATTTTTCAGCGCCTTTAATTACCTGGAGGCCAATCTGCCGGCCCTGGTGACCCGCCTGGCGCCGGCGGACAAGAAGGGTACCGCTATGGGGGTGTATTCCAGTAGCCAGTTTACCGGCGCCTTTGCCGGTGGTGCATTGGGCGGCTGGGTCCTGGGGGAATATGGCCTGAGCGGGGTTTTCGCCCTGAGCGGCAGCCTGGCTGTGCTGTGGTTGTTTCTGGCCATAGGCATGAAAAGCCCGCTCTCAGTGAGCAGTTACGTGCTCAGGGTCACGGTTTCCAGTGCGGCGCAGGCGCAGGACCTGAGCGCCCGCTTAATCGCGGTGGAAGGCGTGTCCGAGGCCGTGGTGGTGGTCGAGGATGGTATGGCCTACCTGAAGGTGCAGCGACGCCAGCTGGATCATGACGCCCTACAGGCACTTTCAACCCCTGGTAGTTAGTTGGATAGCTAAAATACTGAATTATCTCTATTTTATTTTTCGGGATTTTCGCCGGTTTATGGCCATTTTATTATTGGGATCCATGCCCCTTTTGCGGCCGGTTTGTATTACGATATGGGTTCACATAACAACATAACGATCATTAAGATGATGGCCAGGGACTGGCCGTTACACTTAATCCTCACAAGGAGATAATTCAATGGCAAGAGGTATAAACAAGGTTATTCTGGTAGGGCATCTGGGCAGGGATCCAGAGGTGCGTTACACCCCGTCCGGCTCAGCAGTCGCCAATGTGTCCATCGCTACCAGCGATTCCTGGAAGGATAAAAACACCGGTGAACAGCATGATCGCACCGAATGGCATCGGGTGGTGTTTTTCAATCGTCTCGCAGAGATCGTTGGCGAGTACCTGAAAAAGGGTGCCCAGGTCTATGTGGAAGGGCGTCTGCAGACTCGCAAGTGGCAGGATAAAGAGGGCAACGATAAGTACACCACCGAGATTGTTGCCAATGAAATGCAAATGCTGGGTGGTCGTGGAAGCAGTAGTGGTGGTAAAGACTTTAATCAGGACTCTGCCGCCACGCCACAGGCAGCGGCACAGGCGACCACCGCGACCACTGCCGCAGATGATTTCGATGATGATATCCCATTTTAGACCTGGTCTAAATAACGACCAACAACGGGGAGACGGCTGTCTCCCCTTTTTATGCTGACACCCCAGGTCGTTTAGCGCGTTCTAATTTATTGATTCGGCTGCATGCCCGCCAGTTTCCCCAATCAGTAAAAATCTGGCTATAGTAGTTTGACGGCTTGTCAGGTAATGTCGGGTCAGGCATCGTTTAGCAGATGCCCGATACCGGTTGTTATCAGATTAACATTAACTAATATCCCTGGATTGGCCTTTGGCCGGGAGCTCGTGACACTGCCAATGACCACTTCGATCATCATATTTGCTGTCTCTATTGTGCTGCAGTTTACGGCGGCCTTCCTGGCATTTCGCCTGATTCGTACCACCGGCTGGCAAATCGCCTGGTCTGTGATTGCAGCGGCACTGTTGCTGATGGGGATACGCCGCAGCATCAGTTTTATAAATATGCTGGAATCCAGTATGACTGTAGCCAATTATATGTCTGAACTAGTGGCACTGGGTATATCCGCCCTGATGGTGGTCGGTGTGGCATTGGTTGGGCCGATGTTTAGCTCACGTCAAAAGGCGGAGCAGGCACTGTGTGACAGTGAATCCAATCTACGGGCGCTAACGGAGAATATCAACGATGGCATACTGGTAACGCATGGTGGTCACTATGTGTTTGCCAACCAGCGAGTTGCTGACATGCTGGGTTACACGCTGCAGGAAATGTACGAGGTGGGTTTAATCGATGTGGTTCACCCGGATGAATATCCCCGGGTACTGGAGAGATTACAACTTCGTCTGGCCGGCGAATGGGCACCGGAACATTATGAGACTACCTACGTCATGAAAAATGGCGAGCCTGTTCCGGTTGAGCTGACGGCCGCCAGAACCATGTGGAATGGCAAGGCGGCCGGACTGGTGCTGGTTCGGGACATCTCGCAGCGCCGCAAGGCGGAAAAGGCGCTAAGGGAGGTACTTGAGGAACGTGATCAGTTCTTTGACCTGTCAGTGGAGATGCTTTGTATTGCCGGTTATGACGGATCCTTAAAGGATCTAAGTCCCGCCTGGGAAGAGGTGCTTGGTTACACCCGCGAGGAACTTACTTCCCATAAGTTTATTGAGCTTGTTCACCCTGAAGATCAGGCCAGGGCGATTGCCGAAGTGGCTCGTTTATCCGGAGGCAATAGTGCCACTATCGATTTTGTGGTTCGCGTGCGTGGCAAGGATGGTATCTTTCGTTACCTGCAATGGAGTGCCCTCTCGGTTCATGACAAGCAGACCTTTTATGCTGTTGTACACGATATTACCGAGATACGTCAGGTGCAGGAAGAGCTTCGCAAGGCACGTGATGAGCTGGAGCTTCGGGTCTCTGAACGTACCGCGGAACTGGCCAGGGCAAAAGAGGATGCGCAACTGGCGAACCGGGCCAAATCTGATTTTCTTTCCCGTATGAGTCATGAGCTGCGGACACCACTGAATTCCATACTGGGCTTTGGGCAGTTACTGGAAGATGATCCCGTTAATTCTCTTTCAGTAGACCAAAAAGATTACACCAATGAAATACTCAGGGCAGGCCGTCACCTGCTGGACCTGATTAACGAAGTACTGGATCTGGCGAAGATCGAGGCAGGTCGTATTGATCTGATTATGGAAACGGTGGCCGTACATGACATGATTGAGGCCTGCCATGGCCTGATTGAACCAATGGCTGATACATACGGTGTGAAACTGACATTTGATACCAGCAATTGCCAGAATCTTGCAGTAAAGGCAGACAGGTTAAGGTTAAAAGAGGCCCTGCTGAACTTGTTGTCAAATGCCGTGAAATATAACAATGAAGGTGGTAGCGTTTGTATTGATTGTGACCGGACTTCTACTCATGCTCTGCGTATCCGGGTAACGGATACCGGTCCGGGGATTTCAGCACAACATCAGGCCGTAATTTTCGAACCTTTCAACAGGCTGGATACAGAGGATCAGGAAGTCGAAGGAACCGGTATTGGTCTGGCTATTACACAACGTCTGGTGCATTTAATGGACGGCGAACTGGGTATAGACAGCCAGCCTGGCAAGGGCAGTTGTTTCTGGGTAGAGCTACCGCTGGCAAACCTGGCGAATCGGGTGACGCCGGTTTATGACGAGCTTGCCTCGGACGGACATGTCAGTGATTCACTGCAAACCACTGGCGGGGTTCGCAAGGTGCTTTATGTGGAAGATAATCCGGCAAATCTTAAACTGGTTGAACAACTGTTACATAGACATGACCATATTCACCTGTTGACTGCAGAGACAGCAGAGCAGGGCTTGAGTATGGCCATGCAACAGTTACCGGATCTGATCCTGCTGGACATCAACTTGCCAGGCATGAGTGGTTATGATGTGTTGAAGCATCTGCGTACTCAGGATATCACCAGGAATATTCCCACGGTGGCGGTCAGTGCCAATGCCATGCCCAAGGACATTCAGCAGGGACGTGATGCCGGTTTTGTCGACTACATCACCAAACCGATCAATATCCAGCGATTTAACGATATGCTGGAGACCATCCTGCAGTAGTTTTTGTGCGTTATCTTCCCCCACCCCGGCAATAACCAGTTGCTGATATATCCAGTATCTGGAGTTAAAGGATCTTTCCCGGCTGCCGATATTTGTGTGAATACTGTGCACCTGTCACAGGCTCAAACTCACAGATACCTGGCTGAAGATGCTACCGTTTTACACCAATTCATCACATAGCAAAGGCATGGGCCAGCGGATCCGCTTCGAGCAGACGAAGCAGTACCTGTCGCAGGTCATTGCAGGCCTGGCAGGTGAGCTGGCGCTGGGGGTGATGGCGCTGATTACACTATGGGTGGTGATCCCCTCGACCCCTCTGGCCAGTGGACAGATACCTGCACTACTGGCCTGGGGTTCAATGATGTTGATCCTGATTGGTACACAACTGGTTTACAGTTATGACATCAGTATCGATGACTGTCAGCCAGATGAGCTGGCAGCCTGGCTTCTCAGAGTGAATATTGTTAGCGTGGCCAGTGGCATCATGTGGGGCGCGATGGGTGCGTTCATTGCATTCTATGGTGATCCGGAAGAAATAATATTTTGTGGATTCCTGCTTGTTGCTATGATGGGGCTGGTGTTTGCAAGCCGTTCCATGTTGCCGGTGGCATTCATGGGTTTTATCATCACGGCTTCACTGCCACCTGCTATAGCCATGATCTCCAGTGATAATGGCCTGGTCGTGCTGAGTGCGGGCATACTCTTACTGGCGCTGTTACTAATGATCGTGCTGGCATCCCGTAGCCGTTATCATCTGGCACGGCTCTCCATGCTTGGGATTGAAAATACAGAATTATTACAGAATCTGGCCGTTGCCAAGGAGCATGCACAGAAGGCGCAACAACAGGCAGAAAAATACAATGAGTCGCTTCAGGACGAGATCGGTGACCGTATTGAAGCTCAAAAACAAACAGAAGCATCAGAGAAAGAATTAAGTTCCATTCTGAATAATGTGCACGACACCATCTTCAGAATCGATATGGAGGGCATGATTAACTGGGTATCTCCTTCAGTAGAGTTTTTACTAGGACACACACCTGAAGAAGTCGAGAGAATGCACTTCAATGATATTTTTATCATGTGTGATATACATCTTGAGCTATTCAAACAGTTAGATTCAGCCTCCGGTATTATTGAGCACCATCTGGCGAGAATGGAGCGTCTTGATGGAGAAGTGATCTGGGTTTCGATCAATGCGCATTTTATAAGAAGCCCGCAAGGCGGGCTTGAGGGGGTGGAGGGCACGATCAGGGACATTACTGAACTAAAAAATTCACAGGAAACATTGTACCAGCTCAAGGGCCGTGCCCAGATAACTCTGGAAGCAATTGGTGATGGTGTAATAACGACAGATGTCAATGCCGTCATTGATTATATGAATCCTGCTGCAGAAAACTATACCGGCTGGAGTATGGCTGATACTAAAGGGGTAAAAGTCAATGATGTGTTAGAACTTATTGATGAAAAGACCAAACAGCCACTGAAAAATAATCCGATCGATCGATGTCTCAGGCTGGGAAAGACCATTGTCCTCACAGAATCCACCATCCTGCATCATCACAGCAGTGATACAACATTCTCTGTCGAGGTGACCGCCTCGCCAATACGCGATACAGAATCAAACATTACCGGATCCGTGCTGGTTTTTCATGATGTCACCAAGCTAAGAAACCTTGCTAAACAAATGTGGTATCAGGCGACCCATGATCCGTTGACCGGCCTGATGAACAGGCGGGCCTTTGAGAACCAGCTAAAGAACTTGCTTGGAAAATCCGGTGGTGGAAACAAGCGACATTGCCTGTGTTATCTCGATCTCGACCAGTTCAAGGTGGTCAATGATACCTGCGGTCATATTGCTGGTGATGATCTTCTTAAAGGTGTTACAGCAACCCTGAGCAAGGCCCTGCGTGAGGCAGATGTGCTGGCACGTCTCGGTGGAGATGAATTTGCGGTGATATTAAAGGGTTGCCCATTGGGAAAGGGAGAGGAAATTGCAGAGAATTTGCGTGCAGTAGTGGAGAATTATCGCTTCTACTGGAAGGGCAAGGAATTCAGGGTAGGCGCGAGTATCGGTGTAGTTCCCATTACGGAAGAAAATAGTGAGCTTACTGATGTCCTGAGTGCGGCGGATTCTGCCATGTATGTGGCCAAGGAGGAGGGGCGAAACCGTGTGCATGTCTTTCAGGCAGACGATACTGCGGTTGCACAACGTCATGGTGAAATGCAGTGGAAGCAGCGCATACAAAAGGCACTTGATGAGGATAATTTCAGGTTGATGTACCAGCCCATTGTCCCGGTGGATGAACAGGAGGCACCGGCTCAAGGTGAAATTCTACTGCGTATGGTGGCAGACGATAGCGGCCTGATTTTACCCGCCGCATTTATGCCATCCGCCGAGCGATACCACCTGATGCCTGCTATCGACCGCTGGGTAATAAAAAATGTCTTTAATGAACTGAGGGAAAAGAAGCTTGCTGGAGAAGCTGTGCCTGAGGTGTCGATTAACCTCTCAGGTCAGACGTTGTCTGATGAGATATTTCTGGATTTTGTCCTGGATAGAATAGAAGAGAATAATATATCTCCAGGCAGTCTGTGCTTTGAAATTACCGAGACTGCTGTCATGGGAAACATTTCAAGTGCCATGGCCTTTATCCTGGAGCTCCGCGGCATAGGCTGTCGTTTCGCACTTGATGATTTTGGCAGTGGCATGAGTTCATTTTCCTACCTGAAGAATCTGCCGGTAGATTATATAAAGATCGATGGTAGTTTTATTGTCAATCTGGTTTCAGATGCAAAAGATCGCTCTGTTGTTAAGGCGATAAACGAGATTGGACAGGTGATGAATATGCAGACGATTGCAGAATGTGTCGAGGATGCGCAAACCCTGAATATATTGAAGACCCTGAAGATTAATTATGCCCAGGGTTTTGCTATAAGCAGACCGGTATATTTTGATACCTTTAAGGAGCCCGGGGTTGATGACGATATTTCTCTGCGCGTAAGCTAGATGATCGTGCGCCTGAATATTGTTGACTGGCTCCGGTACCTTTTTCCTCCTCCGCCCAGCCACAAAGAACGTGGTGGGTAAAGTCGTCGGAAAAAGTCACCCTCTCCAGTCTTGATGTCCCGATTGCGGGTGTATCCCGTTGGGGCGCGCCCGAACGAAGTGACAAAGGTCGCTCTCGCGCTGTCGCTACCGGCATCCTGCCTCATGCGACACTAGTACATCCCTGTACGTCGTCCATGCACTCCGCGACATTCGTACATCCTGTACATCATGCCTTTGGGGTGATGGCCGGAATCCGGTAACAGACTGAATATAATACACTTTATTCCGGGTCTGCAGTACGCTTCGCCCGGGATGATGAATACAGCAGATATTCGCGGGGACCCCTCACTCCTGATCCCATTACATTATTCGGCCGGTTTGACAACCAGGACGGGTCAGGGGCGTTATACAGGATATGGCTGCCGCGTGTTGAGCCTGGTATCTGAACCCTTACAAACGCAGCACCAGACTACGACTCGGCACTTAATAATAACAACGACACAACGGTCATCGAGTAACCACGCGATATGAATGGCAACACGGCAGTGGGAGATGAATTATGTACAATCTTGCAATTATGTTTAATGTGAAGCAGCTCCTGAGTGAACTCAGGGATGTTGAGACAAATATTTGTTTGATCCGGCAGCTGTCCTCGCCAGATTGCCAGGACCAGAAAAAGCTCTGGACCTACAAACTGATGCAGCACAATTACCGGATCATGTTAATGGAAGATGTTTTTGAGAGGCATTATCCGATAAATGAGTAATGGCTTCTGCCAGGGTGGTGACGGGTGCTGATACCTTTTTCGTCATCGCATAATACCTTTATGCAAAATCCCATATCACACGAGTGCCTTTAGATTCGCTGCTCTCAATTGAGATGTCCCATCCATATCGATCACAAATACGTTTTGATATTGACAGGCCCAGGCCATAGCCATCGGTGTCCATGCCGCTACCACGATAGCCCCGGGTAAATAATTTATCCATATCTTGTTGGGGAATACCGGTGCCTGTGTCAGCAATGACTAAAGAAGTTTTATCTAGAATAATTTCTATCTTGCCTCTTCTTGTGTAGGAAAAGGCATTTCGGAGCAGATTGCCGATAAGTATTGATACTAACTCATTTGGAGCAACAACCAGCGGTGATGCGGAATAATCAGTAACCAGGTCAACGCTGTCTGCTAACGAGGGCTGAAGATCATCAATGGCCTGTTTAAGCATTTCATCGATGTGCACAGCGGAATTAAGATCATTCTCATCATCTATTTCTCTAGATAACGTAAGAAGCAAGCTCAGGCGGTCATTCATGGTATTCGCGGCCTTTTCTATACGCAAGATCTTGTTACGAATCTCTTCCGTAAGATCGTCACGCGTGAGTAATGCTTCACTTGCAATTTTTATCACGGTTAGTGGCGTGCGTAATTCATGGCTTGCATCAGCGGTAAATTCCTGCTCACGAGATATGAATTCAGACAGCCTTTTAGTATAAGCATCAAATGTCCTTGCAAGAGCACCAACTTCATCATCATAGGCATAATCCCTGGCCAGGCTATGGACAAGGCTTACAGGTTTTAATTCGCTGACCCTGTTTGCCAGAGATGTGATGGGCTCGATGACTTTTCTGGATAACCAGAATCCATAAGATGCCGAGGTAAAAACAATGAGTATCACGATGAATATCAGGATGGATCTCAGTATCTTTTCATAGGACTCGAATTCAGTGTCATCAACGATTAGATAATAACGTGCGCCGTCCTGTTCTTTTATTGCAACGTCATACTGTTTCCCACCGCTGACTATTTCGTGCAGACCACTGTTGTAACCATCCAGATTAGCGAGGGTTTCCGGTGCTTCGCCGGGCGCCACTTTATAGGCAGTCCAGTGCGCTGATTTCAGGGTGTAATTTTTCGGAAGATCCTTTGTCGTCTTGATAAAGTAGGTCAGTTCATCGTTAATGTTAGCGTCTATCACCTTATGCTCAATAGTTTCCATATAGAAGTACTCCATGGAGATCATGAGCAAGGCCAGAATAATTCCAAGGCCAAGATAGGATATAAAGATCCGTGTGCGCAAACTATGTATGAGTTTGATCATTCTCTATCAACTTATAACCGATACCACGTACCGTGATGATCTTTTTTGAATCAGTATGTTTTTCTATGGAGCTTCTCAAATTATGGATATGTACGCGCAAGGCATCACCATCTGGCGGGACATCACCCCAGATATAGTATTCCAGATCCCTGCGGCGCACGACGCCTGGAGAGTTAATCATTAATATCTCAAGGATCTTGAATTCAATTGGTGTCAGGGTTAATGCGGTTCCAGTTACTGTGACATCAAATGTATTCCGATTTAATTCGAGATCAGATACTTTCAGTACCTTGAGTTTGCTGTTGCCTTTGACCCGCCTCAGGATTGCATCAATGCGTAATTGCAGTTCCTTTAATGAGAATGGCTTGACAAGATAATCATCTGCACCGGACTCCAGGCCTGCCAGTTTATCTTTGAGTGTGTCCCGCGCAGTCAGCATTATCACGGGTGTCCATATGTCAGCATCATCACGAAGACGCCTGCAAAGATCGATACCATCAATCCCCGGTAGCATCAGGTCGAGGATAATGAGGTCATAGTCGTTTACGCTGGCGAGATGAAGCCCGGTGATGCCATCATTGGCACTATCAATGGTATTTCCCCTGGATTCAAAAAAATCGGCAATCTCTATGGCAAGATCCTGACTGTCTTCAATCAACAATAGTCGCATCGGATTTATTACAGGGCCATTATCTGTATATCGGAAAGTTCATTGTGGGCAACTCACATTTATCATGCCAGGGCATCTTGAGTCAGTATATCCTCAGTAAGCATGCATTTTCAGCAACTAAACAGTCTCAGCCTGGCATGTCTTAACGTTATCTTAACCTTGAGTTAACATTAGTTGAACGCCCTGCAGATTATACTACACCGCACATAATTTCTGATACCCCTGGTTCTGCATATGTCGTTGTTATCTATAGTGACATTGCGCTGCTAGGTGACACCTGTATGAACAAAATTCGATTATCGTCCGTACACCTCATCATACTGATTGCTGTATTTATTATTATCGCAAACAATCAAGTATTGTGGGTACGCTTGTCTGAAAGGCTGGATCTCTTTTCACTTCAGGGATTAGGTTTCACATTGACCTACTTGCTTTATCTGAGCGGGTCCCTGGCCCTCGTTTTTCTGCTCTTTGGCCAGAAGTACACCCTGAAAGCCCTTCTTGTTTTATTTGTCATGGTTGCTTCGATCACCAGCTATTTCAGTCAGCAGCTGGGTGTTATTTTTAATGAAGATATGATCCGCAATATCGCCGAAACGATCCGCGATAATAATCATCAGGAGGCCTTTGAACTGGTATCAACCCCGTTAGTGCTGCACGTGTTGTTGTTCGGAGTATTACCATCAGTATTTATTGTGATGGCAAAGGTCACCTATAAAACAGCAGGAAAAGAGCTTCTAACGCGTTCGACCTATGCCGTCGGAATATTACTTGTTCTGGCGGCGATGATTATGCTTAATTTTAAATATGTTGCATATTTTACACGTGAGAACAGGGATCTAAGGGTTTATGTGACACCCGAATACCCGATTAAATCTTCGCTGAAGTTTTTCAGGGGTCGTTTGGTAACAAAGGAGGATACCTATAAACGTATTGGTGAAGATGCCAAACAAGTCAAAATCTCACCCAAAAGAACCGTGGGAATAATGGTAATAGGTGAAACAGCAAGAGCAGATCACTTCTCGCTAAACGGGTATAACAAACAGACTAATCCCCGGCTGAATAAATTAAATATAATAAATTATACGAACGCGTATTCCTGTGGAACATCCACGGCATATTCGGTGCCTTGCATGTTTTCATTTTTCAACAGGGATGAATATACCCCTGATAAGGCGGGTAGTATTTCAAATGTGCTTGATGTACTGGAAACCTCCGGGGTCAAGGTCATCTGGATAGATAACAACTCAAGTTGCAAGGGGGTATGCCGCCGGATTGATAATATTAATTTGCGTGACAATCTTGTTAAAAACTCACCTTTTTATAATCGGGGTGAATACTTCGATGAGGCCCTGCTGGACCACCTTGATAAACATATCAATAACACGAAGTCAGATATATTAATTGTTTTACATACTTTAGGCAGCCATGGTCCGAAATACTTCAAGCGTTTTCCTGATACCTTCGCGGCATTCAAGCCATATTGCACCAGGAGTGCACCGCAGGAATGTGATGCCAGTGAGATTGTCAACGCCTACGATAATACGATTCTTTACACAGACTACATTCTCAGTAAGACCATCAAATATCTAAAGGAAAATAATAGTAACTATAACTCTTTCATGGTTTATTTTTCAGATCATGGAGAGTCATTGGGGGAGGATGGTATTTATTTACATGGCTTGCCCTATTTTCTTGCCCCCGAGGCGCAAACACACGTGCCCCTGATTGTGTGGTTCTCTGATTATTTTGCAGATGACAACAATATTGATATTACAGAACTGCAGTATAAAAGAGAGAAAGAATATTCTCACGACAACTTGTCATATTCATTACTGGGTTTGTTTAATGTGAAAACCAGCCTCTATGACAGGGAGCTTGATATCTTCCACACACATAAGAAACTGGGATTGTCTGACTCGACCAGCCATGGTAGCTAAAATAGCCGGCGCGATATGCAGGACGGTGATTGAGGCCCTGATCCCAATTTATGCGGCATCTGCTTCTACATGCCAGCCTTCATCAGTTTCTATATAGGTACGTTTCTTTTCATATTCTTTACGGTCAAGATTATTAAGTCGATCAACAAGTTCAATGATCGTTTCATTACCGCCCATGAATTCCAGGTATATTTTCCGGACGAGTCGATCCGCCCAGACAGGCACATTACTCTTACGCTCCCATAGTGACAGCGTTTGTTCCTTTGTCCCTACAAGTTCAGCTAAACGATTTTGGGACATATCCAGCTCTTTACGGATAAAGCGAAATTCTGTGCCGCTAAGTTTCTTTTTATAATGGACCAGATCACAGGCAATTGCCTGATGTAAGCCGTCCAGATCTTCAATTGAGACAGTTTTACCATAGGCTGTTTCACGTATTTTATATCCATCTCTCAGGTATATATTGCGCAATCCACATCCCGTATAGTGATACAGTTTTTTCATAGTAATCATCTCCATATCACAAACTATTTAATTGTATTAATCCACTATCGCACTAACGATAATGATGGGTGTGTTATCTTCGTTTCGTTCAATTGCCACAATGACATTTAAGCAGTCACCTGCGGTATAGCGCTCTAATTTACATTTCCAATGTCCGGTGTTTTTGTCGAGGCTTGGGTTGCCAATCATTTTTCCTTGCCGCAGAACTTTAAGGACCTGGCTAGGTGACACCCTTCGTTGCCGCATTCGTTTTAATGCGTGGTCAGACCAGCCTATACGGTCTGTATTTTCTGCCGCACCCCGAATTAATTGCTTTGCCCTGGATTTTAGTAGTCCGATCTGGGCGGCTTCCTTGCCTTTGCGCAAGATCTCATACCTATATTATTTATTGATTACCCATGATTATTATGGGTAGAGGTGGATATGTCAATATTTGGGCGTATGGGGGATGTTCGAGGTTGTAATGCTTGATTAATTATTAATAGAACCAGTGAGTTATATAATATATTCTATCAATGACTATATTGGGAACAATAAATATGTGGGTGACTTATAGTTGTTGAATTGCATCCAAAACTGACCCACGTGACATCCTACCTACCCTGCTTAGCCATAAGCAGGAGATTAGATGAGTGATAAACGTGGCATTATTAAATGTAATTCAGCGCTGACATCACCGAGATGGAATCGTTAAAATAATTTTTCCAGCCCCGCCTGCTTCAAGACCGCATTGGCCGTATGCCTGGATTTTGTATTTGGTGGGACGGAAAATCGCTTGCCATCTGACGAGGACCATATTTCATGGCTACCCTTTCCCTGCCGAACAAAAGAACATCCATGTGCTTTCAGGGCCTTGATTAGTTCCCGGTAATAATTAGCCATTCAAACAATTTTGTTTTTTGTGCTCTGCGTGAATTAATGCCTCACTTAATAGTTTGAATGAAATGGTTTGATCCGCATCTTTTGGGATCATGCCATTTTCTTCCAATAGATCGGGTATTAATAGCTGTAGCTCTTTAACCAGGGCGTCACATGTCGACGCCTCTACAACCAGGCCTGGTATATCGTCACTTGTAGCCAGCCAAACTTGCGCTTCATCATCCCAGAGGGCAGTAACAATAAGTTCCTGCATAAGAGTTCTCCACCTTGTGTAGCCTAGTTATCCCGTTATATATATCGGCCAGATGGCCGGATTTCTTATAGTTATTGACCTGAGTATAGCCCAGGTAGTTCCTATCTAGATAGTCGACTAGTCAGAATATTAGTAATCACTAATATTAAAAGAAACGAATCCCCATGTCAGTGATCACGGGCTAGGAGAACGGGGGCAGAGAACGGGGTCAAGACCTGACCCTAGGCAGATTCATCCACAAAGAAACCAAATACCGATTCATCCAATGATGGGCGATCCGGAACTTCTACTAGCTCTGTATCCATATCATCAAAGTTATCAGCCACATATTTTGCCATCACAACAGACAAGACTTCACTAAAGAAGGCTTGCATATGCTTAGATACTGCTGAAACATCCTTCATTAATAGATCATGACCCCCCATGGGGTCGTCGGGTGATATTTTATGAATCATTGAATGAGCGAGGAGTTCGTCAGCAAAATGATAATAGTTGT
Source organism: Gammaproteobacteria bacterium (assembly GCA_036986115.1). Classification (GTDB taxonomy): domain Bacteria; phylum Pseudomonadota; class Gammaproteobacteria; order BTQY01; family BTQY01; genus BTQY01. The sequence continues at coordinate 19,132 of BTQY01000018.1, forward strand.
TCAGGTTTGATTCGCTAGAAAAATATATTTCTCCTGTTCCATCGTCATCAAAATTCTCCCAAACCTCATCGAAGTGGGCCAGCTCTTCTTTATCGCTTGGCCGGTAATCCGAGCACGCTCATTCATAAAAAGAAATCGGCCGCAGGCCGATAATTGATATTATTGGTCGGCGTGAGAGGGTGAGCCATGACCGATTGTCCATTGGGACAATCACTTCAGAACCCTACGGGTTCATCAAGTACTCCCTGAACCTGCATTGCAGGTTCTGATCGCGCAGCATGGTGAACGCCCGGACGACGTACAGGGACGTACTAGTGTCGCGAGAGGACAGGAAGTCCGAAGCGACTGGCCGGTAATCCTCTTGCGCACAATTGAAAAAGGAAATCAGCCGGAGGCTGATGGAAGATATAATGGTCGGCGTGAGAGGATTTGAACCTCCGACCCCTTCGTCCCGAACGAAGTGCGCTACCAGGCTGCGCTACACGCCGTGTGTTCTATTAGTATGTACGATTGACCGCAAATTCAGCAAGCTGGATCATTGCTGTTTTATATTCTGAATCAGGGATAATTTCCAGTGCCCTGGCGGCATGCTGGGCCTCGCGCCGGGCAAACTTGGCGGTATAGTCAATCGCCCCGGTGGACACCAGTGCCTCCTTGATGGCATCAATGTTGTGGTTGCCATCGTGTTCAATCGCATTCCTGACCAGGTCTGCCTGCTGCTGGCTGCCGTTGGCGATGGTATAGATCAGTGGCAGGGTGGGCTTGCCCTCGGCCAGGTCATCGCCAATATTTTTGCCGATTTCTTCGGAGCTGGCACTGTAGTCGAGGACGTCATCGATCAGCTGGAAGGCGGTCCCGAGGTGCATGCCATAGTCGGCCATGGCCTGTTCTTCCGCCGGGCTTCGCTGACATAAAATCGCCGCCAGCTGCGAGGCGGCCTGGAACAGTTTGGCGGTCTTGGACTGGATGACATCCAGATAGCGTTGCTCGGTGGTGTCGGCGTCATGCACATTCAACAGCTGCATGACCTCGCCTTCGGCGATGGTATTGGTGGCGTCGGCGAGGATATCCATGATACGCATGCTGCCGATCTCGACCATCATCTGGAAGGCGCGGGAGTACAGGAAGTCTCCCACCAGCACGCTGGCCTCGTTACCCCAGATGGCATTGGCGGTATCCTGGCCGCGGCGCATAGCGGATGAATCCACGACATCGTCATGCAGCAGGGTCGCGGTGTGGATAAATTCAATAATGGCGGCCAGGCCGATATGCTTATCGCCGTCATAGCCCATGGCCTTGCAGGACAACAGATGGATGACCGGCCGCAGACGCTTGCCGCCACTGTTGATAATATAGAAGGACAACTGGTTGATCAGGACCACCTCGGACTGCAGCCGCCTGGTGATGGTCTCATTGACGGCCTGCATATCATTTTCGATGAGGCTGTTTATGTGATTCAGATCCATAAGTCGCTATATTTTAAAGGTATATTCATGTGAGTCCGGCTGTGCATCCTATGGGGGGCTCAGGGGGGTGTCAAGTAAAGAAACCCCTGTTTCAGGGATGCCGCTTTCATGAACTCTGTACTTCACCCCAGACATCAATATTAAACAATATAAAACAATAGCTTATAAGTTAATCGATGGCGGGTTTCAGTCAAAATAGGGTTTGACCGGCAGTGGTTCAAACGGTAGAATGCACGCCCTTGATTTATGGCATATTTTACCCGGCTGTTGCTGGGTGCGGAGATTCAGCATGTACGCGGTAATTGAAACAGGTGGCAAACAGTATCGGGTTGTCGAAGGCGAGACCCTGAAGGTCGAAATGCTGGAACTGGGCGTGGGCGACAGTATCGATTTTGACAAGGTCCTGATGATCGGTGAAGGTGCCGATGTGAAGATTGGCAAGCCTTACGTAGACGGTGGCAAGGTCAGCGCCAGGGTCAAATCTCAGGGTCGTCACAAAAAGATTGAAATTATCAAGTTCAAGCGTCGTCAACATTACAACAAGCGTACCGGCCACCGCCAGTACTTTACTGAACTTGAGATTACCGGTATCGCCAGTTAAGACCGATTAAGACCGGTTAAGACCGGCCAGGAATTGCACAGAGGTTAATAGCAATGGCACATAAAAAAGCAGGTGGTAGTACACGTAACGGTCGCGATTCAGTATCCAAACGTCTGGGCGTGAAAAAATATGGTGGTGAGAGTGTACTGGCCGGTAACATCCTGGTCCGCCAGCGTGGCACCCAGTTTAATGCCGGTGAGAATGTCGGCATGGGTAAGGACCACACACTGTTTGCCAAGGCAGAAGGCAAGGTGTTGTTCCAGGTCAAGGGCCCGAAGAAACGCAAGTATGTGAGCATTGTCGCGGCCTGATCTGACCTGAAAAAAAGTATTAGCAAGCCCCGTCAACGACGGGGTTTTTTGTTTGTGCCGACGGAATTCATGGTTTTTAATAGCGTGTTATCACTGGGTGGCGCTGTTGTTTGAGATGGATACCGGCCTGCGCCGGTATGACGAGGCATTGTCAGCCGGTATGATATTTCGCATGACACCCTTATGATACAGCAGTACCTGTTTAGAGGACGTATTGAGTAGAGAGTTGATCGAGCTTAAGTAATAATGAGCTTAACGAGAATGTTCACGGGGTAACGACAAAGGCTTTGCTGGCGTTTAACGAAAATGAAATTTGTAGATGAGGCAACAATCAAGGTCAGCGCCGGTAATGGCGGTAATGGCTGTGTCAGCTTTCGCCGCGAGAAGTTTATTCCCAGGGGCGGCCCCGACGGTGGTGATGGTGGCGACGGCGGCAGTGTCTTCCTGCGCGCCAACAGCGCCGTGAATACGCTGGTGGATTTCCGTTATCAGCGACAATTCAAGGCCAGGCGCGGTGAGGACGGCAAGGGCAGTGGCATGACCGGTAAGGGCAGTGAAGACCTTTATATCGATGTGCCGGTGGGGACTCTGGTGCGTGATCAGGAGACCGATGAGCTGATCGCCGATATTACCGAAGATGGTCAGGCCGTCAAGGTCGCCCAGGGCGGTTTTCATGGGCTCGGCAATCTGCGCTACAAGAGCAGTACCAATCGTACCCCACGTCAGTCCAGTAACGGTTCGCCTGGTGAGAGTCGCAAGCTGTTTCTGGAGTTAAAACTGCTGGCCGATGTGGGCCTGCTGGGTATGCCGAATGCCGGCAAGTCGACCCTGATCAGCCGGGTCACGTCGGCGAAACCGAAGGTGGCAGATTACCCGTTTACCACCCTGCACCCCAATCTTGGTGTGGTGCGCATTGAAAGCAGTCGCAGTTTTGTAATGGCCGATATCCCGGGTATTATTGAGGGAGCGGCGGAAGGTGCCGGGCTCGGCATCCAGTTTCTAAAGCATGTCTCACGAACCGGGTTGTTGCTGCACCTGGTGGACATGGCACCGCTGGATGCGGCCCATGAGCCACTGCAGGACGTACGTGCAATCGAAGCTGAGCTGGCCAAATACAGCCAGGAACTGACTGAACAACCCCGTTGGCTGGTGCTGAACAAGATGGATTTATTGTCGGGGGATGAACGCGACAGCTGTTGTGAGGCGATCGTAACAGGGCTTTGCTGGCAAGGGCCGGTGTTCAGAATATCGGCCGTTAGTGGTGAAGGCACACAGGAACTGATGTATAAGATAATGGAACATCTGGAGTCGGCCAGGCAACATGGCCAGGCGGCCCCGGAAATAGAGACGGAGATATCGATATCCGGGCAGCAAGGCCAGCAGATAAAAGACAATGAGTGAGCACCGTAAAAAATTGGCACAATCCAGGCGCTGGGTCATCAAGATCGGTAGTGCCCTGCTGACCAATGATGGTCGTGGTCTGGATCATGATGCCATTGCTGGCTGGGTCGGGCAGATGGCGCAGTTACGCAGCCAGGGTGTCGAGCTGTTGCTGGTCTCTTCCGGCGCCATTGCCGAAGGCATGCAGCGCCTTGGCTGGAAACAGCGGCCGCATTCACTGTGCGACCTGCAGGCGGCGGCGGCCGTCGGTCAAATGGGGCTGATACAGGCCTATGAATCCGCGTTCCAGAAGCACGATATGCATACGGCGCAGATCCTGCTGACGCATGATGACCTGTCTAACAGACAACGCTATCTGAATGCCCGCAGTACCCTGCGCGGCCTGATCGGTCACAGTGTTATTCCGGTGGTCAACGAGAATGACACCGTGATCACCGATGAGATCCGCTTTGGTGACAACGACAGCCTGGCGGGACTGGTGGCTAACCTGGTGGAGGCGGATCTGCTGGTGATCCTGACCGATCAACAGGGTCTGTATAGCACCGATCCACGCCATAATCCGGATGCACAGCTGGTATCTGAGGCCGTGGCCGGGGATGACAAGTTGTGGGAGATGGCGGGAGACAGTGCCAGTTTCGGCCGCGGTGGCATGCGCACCAAGCTGCAGGCCGCCAGACTGGCCAGCCGTTCGGGCACGGCCACTATCATTGCCTCTGGCCGCGAGCAGGATGTACTCACCCGGATTGTTGCTGCTGAGGAGCTGGGCACGGCCCTGATCCCCGCGCGTGGCGCACAGGCCGCCCGTAAACAGTGGCTGTCCGGACAGCTGCAATCGCGTGGTCAGCTACAACTCGATGCCGGTGCCATCAAGGTGCTTCAGGATGAGGGCAGAAGCCTGCTGGCGGTTGGCGTTACCGCCGTTAGCGGCAATTTTTCCCGTGGTGAACTGGTGATCTGTGTTGACGATGCTGGCGATGAGATGGCGCGCGGACTGGTCAATTACAGCGCCGAGGAATCGCGCATGATTATGGGCCATGCCAGTGATAAAATCGAATCGATACTGGGCTACGTGGATGAACCTGAACTGATCCATCGGGATAATCTGGTGTTGAGCTAAATAAGTGCTTCGAATTCCTGACTACCAGTAGGCAGAGAAGTGCCCCGCGTTCTGCATGACACGCCGTAAATACATCCTTGTAGGCTCGAGGGCCGCGTCCATGCGGCCCACGGTCTTGCAGAACGCGGGGCACTTTTCTGCCAGACGGGTTGATTCAGCCAAAATGATCAGGAATTCGGAGCACTTATTGAGTACTCTTCCACGTGTGGTGAAGCTGATGTTGACTGCTAATAAAAAAGCCGGTCTTTGTGACCGGCTTTTTTGTTGTTTTCGCCACCCGCTTCAGGCAATGGCCCTGATACGTTTGTTCAGGCGGCTCTTGTGACGGGCGGCCTTGTTGCTGTGGATGATGCCTTTGCCAGTCATGTTATCGATGACAGGCACAGCAGCCTTGTAGGCGGTCTGGGCTTTGTCCTTGTTGCTGGCCTCGATGGCGACAACCACGCGCTTGATACTGGAACGCAGCATGGAACGCTGGCTGGCGTTATGCTGGCGACGTGTCTCCGCCTGGCGGGCGCGTTTTTTTGCTTGATTTGAATTGGCCAATGTCGGCTCCTGACTCATTACTATCTTCAAAATGGTGCGCAATCATGCTGTTTTTAGCGGCATTTGTCAATATCCGGCGGCCATCCGTTCAGCGTAGCCGCGCTAGTGGGCCTGATTTACGTCGGATTCGCAGGGGATCCCCAGAAGTGCTATGCTTGGCACAGATTATCAAGAAAAACATTATAAGAAACATTGAGTTATAGCACATATCATCGTCGCACCCGTTGCCATGCCGGTTACCAACCAGGGGCCTGCCAATGGGTCTGCTGAGGTCGACCGCCACGGTCAGCAGCATGACCCTGCTCTCAAGGGTGCTGGGGCTGATTCGTGACCAGGTATTCGCCATCTATTTCCCGGGCAGGGCCGGCACAGACGCCTTTCTGGTGGCGTTTCGCATCCCCAATTTCTTCCGTCGATTGTTTGCCGAGGGGGCCTTCTCGCAGGCCTTCGTGCCGGTACTGACGGAGTACCGGGGCAAGCGCTCGCCCGAAGAGGTGCAGGACCTGATCAACCATGTCTGCGGCACACTCGGTGGGGTATTGCTTGCTATCACGCTGCTTGGCGTGGCCGCCGCGCCACTGGTGATCACGGTGTTCGCGTTCGGCTTCTCATTGTATGAACCGGACAAATACCAGCTTACCGTGGAGATGCTGCGACTGACCTTCCCGTACCTGTTCTTTATCTCACTGGTGGCGTTTGCCGGTGCCGTGCTGAACAGCTTTCAGCGCTTCTGGGTGCCGGCGTTTACCCCGGTATTACTGAATGTTACCCTGATCGGTGCGGTCATATTTCTGTCACCGATGCTCGAGGTGCCGGTCAAGGCACTGGCCTGGGGCGTGCTGTTCGCCGGTGCGGTGCAACTGGCCTTCCAGTGGCCGTTTCTGCAGCAGCTCAGACTGCTGCCGAGGCCTCGCTGGGGCTTCCGACACGAAGGTGTACGACACATCGGCCGGCTGATGCTGCCGGCCATCTTCGGCTCTTCGGTAGTACAGATTAATCTGCTGGTGGACACCCTGATCGCCTCGTTCCTGGCCACCGGCTCGGTCACCTGGCTGTATTTCTCGGATCGCATGGTGGAATTTCCGCTGGGGGTATTTGGTATCGCACTGGCGACCGTGATCCTGCCAAGTCTGTCGCGCGAGCACGCCGCTGCGTCAGCGCAACGCTTTTCCGCTACCCTCGACTGGGCGCTGCGCTGGGTGTGGATCATTGCCACCCCGGCGACGATCGGTCTGATGGTGCTGGCCACGCCGATCCTGGCCACGCTGTTCCAGTATGGTGGTTTCACTGGCACCGACGTGTACATGACCTCGTTGAGCCTGATGGCCTATGCGCTGGGGTTGCCGGGCTTCATCCTGGTGAAGGTACTGGCGCCGGGCTATTTCGCCCGTCAGGACATCAAGACACCGGTACGCATTGGCATTATCGCGATGCTCGCCAATATGCTGCTGAATGTCGCCTTCGTGGTGCCGTTGGTGATGTGGGCCTTCGAGGGCCCGCATGTCGGTCTGGCACTGGCGACGGCGCTGTCGTCCTATATCAACGCCGCTCTGTTGTGGCGGGGCCTGCGTAAGCAGGGCGTCTACATGCCGCTGCCGGGCTGGGGCAGGCTGGTCATCAAGGTACTTGTGGCCGTGACGTTGATGATGCTGGCACTGCTGTGGCTTGGCCCTGGAGCGGGAGGAATATGGGGATCAGCAGGAGTGGACGACTGGCAGGCGCTGGCCTGGTATGAACGGGGCTGGCAACTGGGGGCCAGCGTGGTTATCGGTGCGGCGGTATATTTGCTGTTGCTGTACGCCATGGGTATTCGCCTCGGCCAGTTGAGGACACCGATCAAGTGAACCTGATGCCCAAGTGCTTTATAATCACGCTTTTTTTGCGATGAGAGGGACTGGATGTGCGGTTAATTCGCGGCCATTATAATCTGCCACCAGCCCAGCAGGTGTCAGCTGAGAGTAGCGGGGAGACAACAGGCTGTGTCGCGACCATTGGCAACTTCGATGGGGTCCACCTCGGCCATCAGCTGGTGCTCGGCCAGTTGACGGAGCAGGCGGCACAAATGGGCTTGCCGACGCTGGTGATCACCTTTGAGCCCTACCCACAGGAATATTTCCAGCCGGAGCAATCGCCACCACGACTGACCCGGCTGCGGGAAAAACTCAGGATCCTGGCACGCTTTGCCATCGACAGGGTGCTGGTATTGCGTTTTACCCGCTCACTGGCGCAGATGTCGGCAGAGGACTTTATCGACGACATCCTGGTGAAGGGGCTTGGTATACGTTATCTGGTGGTCGGTGATGATTTTCATTTCGGTGCCGGACGCAAGGGTGATTTCGCGATGTTACAACAGGCCGGGGAACGGCATGGTTTCCAGGTGGTGCACATGCACACCTTCGCGATCGAAGATGAGCGAGTCAGCAGCACACGTATTCGTGATGCACTGAAAGAAGGGGAGCTTGGACTGGCAGAAAAATTGCTCGGTCGGGTGTACCGGATGTGTGGTCGTGTCGCCCACGGTGACAAGCGTGGCAGGCTGATCGGTTTTCCGACGGCCAATATTCATTTGCATCGTAATGCGACGCCGGTACAGGGTGTGTATGCGGTAGAGATGTTTGGTGTCGAGCATGAACCGGTGCAGGGTGTGGCGAATGTCGGTACCAGGCCAACCATCGACGGCACAAGAAGTTTACTGGAAGTGCATCTGTTTGATTTTAATGCGGACATCTATGGCCAGTATGTGAATGTTGATTTCCTGCACAAGTTGCGTGATGAAGAAAAGTTTGACAGTTTTGAAGAGTTAAAAGAACAGATCCTGAAGGATGCCGACAATGCCAGAGCGTTTTTCAGTAACAGGAACTAAAAGACTTACCACGGAAGTATTTATTGGCAAGTTTATTGGAGATTTATTGGGGTCAGAGCACATTTTTCGCTAATATTAATGTTAGTAACTGTGAATATTAGCGAAAAATGTGCTCTGACCCCAATGCACCAATGCATTAGTGTTTTTTGCGTTGTTTTTAAGATCTATGGAAGAAATAATGACTGATTATAAAGACACCTTAAACCTGCCGAAGACGGCCTTCCCGATGAAGGCCAATCTGGCGAACCGTGAGCCGGAGACCCTGAAGCGCTGGCAGGAACAGGACCTGTACGGCAAGTTGCGTAAACACGCAGAAGGCCGGCCGAAGTTTATTCTTCATGACGGCCCACCGTATGCGAATGGTGATATTCATATCGGTCATGCGGTCAACAAGATCCTGAAAGATATCATCGTCAAGTCAAAATCCATGAGTGGTTTTGATGCGCCATACGTGCCCGGCTGGGACTGTCATGGTCTGCCAATTGAGCTGATGGTCGAGAAAAAGGTCGGCAAGGCCGGCGTCAAGGTCGATGCGAAACAATTTCGCCAGGCGTGCCGTGATTATGCGGCCAAACAGGTCGACAAACAGCGTGAAGACTTTATTCGACTAGGCATACTCGGGGAATGGGGCAACCCTTACCTGACCATGGACTACAAATTCGAGTCCGACATCGTGCGTTCGCTTGGTCGCATTATTGAAAATGGCCACCTGAACAAGGGCTCCAAGCCGGTACACTGGTGTATCGATTGTGGTTCGGCACTGGCCGAGGCCGAAGTCGAATATGAAGATCACACCTCGCCGGCGATTGATGTGCGTTTCCCGATACTGGATGACGAGGTATTACTGGCACGCATGACGCATGCCCCGGATCACAAGGTCGGCAGTGGCCCGATCTCGGTCGTCATCTGGACCACCACGCCGTGGACCTTGCCGGCCAACCAGGCGGTGTCACTGAATGGCGAGCTTGAATATGTGCTGGTCGAATGTGATGCTGGCCAGGGCTGCGAAAGGCTGCTGCTATCGAACGACATGCTGAAGGACATCATGGACCGCTATGATGTCGATGACTACAGGGTCGTTGCCTATAGCAAGGGCGCTGAACTTGAGGGCCTGAAACTGCAACACCCGTTCTATGACCGCGAAGTGCCGGTTATTCTCGGCGAGCATGTTACTACCGAGGCCGGGACCGGTTGTGTGCATACCGCACCGGGCCATGGACAGGACGATTACGTCGTCGGCAGCCGCTATCATCTCCCGGTGGACAACCCGGTCGCCGGCAACGGGACTTTTGTGCCAGGGACAAAACTCTTCGAAGGCCAGCATGTCTTTAAGGCCAATCCGAGGGTGATCGATGTGTTGAAGGCACATGGCCGGCTGCTGCGTGAGCGCGCGTTGCAACACAGCTATCCGCATTGCTGGCGCCACAAGACACCGATCATCTTCCGTGCCACACCGCAGTGGTTTATCAGTATGGATAAAAATGGCCTGCGCAGCAGCGTGCTCGATGCAATCAAGCAGGTGCAGTGGTTACCGGACTGGGGTCAGGCACGGATCCACGGGATGGTCGAGAATCGCCCGGACTGGTGTATCTCCCGGCAGCGTGCCTGGGGTGTGCCGATCGCACTGTTTACCCATAAAGATACCCAGGAACTGCACCCGGACAGCGTCCGGCTAATCAAACAGGCGGCGGACATTATTGAGCAGCACGGCATTGATGGCTGGTATGAACTGGATCCGGCCGAGTTGCTCGGCGATGAAGCACAGCAGTACGAGAAGGTCACCGATATCCTGGATGTGTGGTTTGATTCCGGTGTCAGTCATGCCTGTGTGCTGGAGCAACGCGAGCAACTGCAGTACCCGGCGGATTTGTATTTAGAGGGCTCCGATCAACATCGTGGCTGGTTTAACTCTTCCCTGACCACGGCGATGGGCATGCGTGGCGAGGCGCCGTACAAGACCGTGCTGACGCATGGCTTTACCGTCGATGCCAGGGGCCACAAGATGTCGAAGTCCAGAGGCAACGTGATCGCTCCTCAAAAGGTCATCAAAAATCTTGGCGCCGACATCCTGCGCCTGTGGGTCGCCTCGACCGATTACAGCGGCGAGATGACGGTCTCCGATGAGATCCTGAAACGCATGACAGATGCCTATCGTCGTATTCGTAATACCGTGCGTTACCTGTTATCCAACCTGAACGGGTTTGATCCGGCCATGCACATGGTCAGTGCCGACAGTATGTTGTCACTGGATCGCTGGGCAGTGAGTAAAACGGCCGAACTGCAAGGCGAGATCCAGGGCGCTTATGAGAGTTATGAGTTCCATCAGATTTATCGCAAGGTGCAAAACTTTTGTGTCAACGAGATGGGTGGCTTTTATCTCGATGTACTGAAGGATCGGATGTATACCTGCCAGACCGATAGTGTGGGAAGAAGATCAGCACAGACTGCCATGTTTCATATTGCAGAAAGTCTGGTGCGCTGGCTGGCGCCGATTTTGAGTTATACCGCCGATGAGATCTGGAACAACCTGCCCGGGGAACGGGGCGAGTCTGTATTTCTGGAGACCTGGTATATTATTCCACCACAGTTTACTGACATGGGTACTCAGAAGATGGGCGTAGCATTCTGGGATCAGGTCATCAGTGTACGTGATGCAGTATCGAAGGAACTGGAAAAGGCCCGCATCGCGGGTGTGATTCGTTCTTCACTGGATGCTGAAGTGGGGCTGTATTGTGGTCGCGAGATCCACGATGCGCTCAGCCTGCTCGGTGATGAGCTGCGCTTCGCATTAATCACTTCTTATGCCCGGCTGTATATTGCTGGTGAACCGCCGAAAGAGGCCGAACAGTATGAATTGCCAGGTGGTGATGAGATATGGATTTCGGTCACTGCGTCCCGCCATGAAAAATGCATCCGCTGCTGGCACCACCGCGAAGACGTCGGCAGTCATGGCGATCATCCCGAGATCTGCGACCGGTGTGTGTCCAATGTCGATGGCAGTGGCGAACAGCGTGAGTTTGTTTAACCTTATTAAACATGAAACCCCGTCATTCCGGGCGAAACAAAGTGGAGGCCCGGAATCCAGGGTACACGAACGATACGCATTCTGGATTCCGGCCTTCGCCGGAATGACGAGTAAGAATGGCGGAATGACGTCGCGAATGATGATTGTCTCTAAGCGATTGTTATTGATCAGTATTTCGTAGGAACACATCAGGCCCAGACCTCAATGGAAAATATAATGGGATATATTGATGCTTAAATGGTTGTGGTTGTCGATCATCGTTGCCGTGCTGGATCAGGGAACCAAGACCCTGGCCTCGATGCAGCTGGAGTATGCGGTGCCGCTGCCGGTGATGCCCTCGTTCAATCTGACCTTGCTGCACAACACCGGCGCGGCGTTTAGTTTCCTGAGTGACGCGGGTGGCTGGCAGCGCTGGATGTTTATCGGTCTGGCGATACTGGTTACCGTGGTCATCGTCATGTGGCTGCGCAAGCTGGACGCTCGAAACTGGGTGGCGGCGCTGGCGCTGACGCTGGTGCTCGGTGGGGCTGTAGGAAATCTGATTGATCGTCTACGCTTGGGATATGTGGTGGATTTTGTCCAGCTCTACTACGAGTCATGGTATTTCGCGGCCTTCAATATCGCCGATTCGGCGATATCCGTAGGTGCCACTTTGTTAATTATAGACGCGCTGTTTTTCGGCAGCGTGCATAAAGAGGATTAGCCTTCAATGGAGATGGTCCCGGCCGACGAGCGTACAATACAACCAGGCAGCCAGGTGGTGATGCACTACAGCATTATCCTGGAGGATGGCACCATTGCCGATACCAGTGAGGATGAGCCAATCGAATTTGTGATGGGCGATGGCACCCTGATCGAGGGCCTGGAACTGGCCTTATATGGCCTGAAAGAAGGTGATACCCAGTCACTGCAGATCGACCCGCATAATGCCTTTGGTTTTCCCGATGAAGAGAATGTACACCACATGCCGCGGGAGGATTTTGATGTCAAAATGGACCTGGATTCCGGTTTAATCATCGAATTTACCACGCCGTCTGGGGATGCCGTGCCAGGCGCGATTATCGAGGTCAAGGACAAGGACATCGTGGTGGATTTTAATCACCCGCTGGCCGGGCATACCATTACCTTTAACGTTGAGATCCTCGACGTGCAGGCGGGTAGTGCACCGGTGGGTAGTGCCTGAAAAGCATTCCGCCAGGAATGGAAATTCAAAATCAGTCCGCAAATGAACGCAAAAAAAGCAAATAAACACAAATACAATTGAATATACAAGTATATGACTTGTCATGCTGATGTCTGCTTTGTCATACCGGCGTATGCCGGTATCCATTTCAAGCAAAGGCACTATCCTTAAACACGCCACCACATCAATAAAGATGTCCGCATACCCCATAAAATTATGTTTTCATTTGTGTTTATTCGCTTTTTTCGCGTTCATTTGCGGACTGCCCTGGATCTTTTCCGATATAATCCCCCCATGAAAATCCTGCTCGCCAATCCGCGTGGCTTTTGTGCCGGGGTCGATCGTGCCATCGAGATCGTTGATCGGGCGTTGACACTGTTTGGAGCGCCGATCTATGTGCGTCACGAGGTGGTGCATAACACCTACGTGGTCAGGTGCCTCGGTGAAAAGGGTGCGGTGTTCGTCGAGGAGCTTGACGAGGTGCCGAACGAAGCCACCGTGATCTTCAGTGCCCACGGCGTGTCGCAGGCGGTGCGTCGTGAGGCGGAGGCGAGGGGACTAAAGGTATTCGATGCCACCTGCCCGTTGGTGACCAAGGTGCACATGGAGGTCAGCCGCCATGTGAGGCAAGGCTACGAATGTATTCTGATCGGTCATGCGGGTCACCCCGAAGTAGAAGGGACGCTAGGGCAATATGAAGAGAGACAATATGAAGCGGGTCAGTACGAACCTGGCCAGCGTGAACAGAGGGGCGGCATGTACCTGGTCGAGTCCACCGATGATGTCGCCAGGCTACAGGTCAAGGATGCCAGCAGGCTGGCCTTTGTCACTCAAACCACCCTGTCTATTGACGATACCCGCACTATTATTAAAGCACTGCAACAACGTTTTCCGCTAATCATAGGGCCGAAGAAGGATGATATCTGCTATGCGACACAGAACCGCCAGGATGCAGTGAATAAACTGGCCAGTGAATGCGACGTGATGCTGGTGGTGGGTTCGGCCAATAGCTCGAATTCCAATCGCCTGCGTGAGATTGCCGGGAAGTACGGTATCCCGGCCTACCTGATCGATGGCCCGGATGAGATCGATCGGGCCTGGTTAAAAGATAAGGACTGCATCGGTATTACCGCCGGTGCCTCGGCACCGGAACTGCTGGTGCAGCAGGTGGTGTCACAATTGAAATCCTGGGGGGCGGTTATCGCCGAGGAATCTGCCGGGCGTAAAGAAAAAGTCGCATTTTCATTACCGAAAGAACTGCAAGCTGTTACCCCTGCCGACTAACGTCAGCTTCTCCAGCAAGTGCTGGTGGTGTCAGCGGAAGCCCCATCCTGTGCCCCCTTGGTGTTGGCGCTATTCAGGGTCATGGTCGCGCAGGTGGTGTCGTCAGTCTGCTTCCCTTTGCTGGTTGGGGTCGCCGTGAGATCAAAACAATCATTGTCGGCAGGGGTACCACCAGTATTACAGGTGCCATCGTTTTGCTGGTCACCAATGGCCACCGCAATCGTGTAGTAGCCATCAGGTGAGGTGGCACCACACGTTCCGGCAGCGGAGTTGTATTGATTCTGTTTCGTGAACCAGCGTTCCTGGATGGAGGCGCATTCGGTCAGGGCCGCCTGACCGTCTGCCCGGTGCGAACGTATAATATAATCACGATAGGAGGGGTAGGCAATCATAGCAAGAACACCAATGATGACAACGACAATCATTAGTTCAATGAGTGAAAAGCCAGATTGTTTTGCCTGCGTCATTCGCCGATCCTCCGATAGAGTGGTATGCATTGATTGCCCTGTATAGTCCAGTTATGCCGTCACCTAGTAATCTGTGATTTCACGCCAGGTCTGGCGTCCGGTGGAGACAGGCGGCAGGCTGAATCCCTGCTTATTCAGTTCACCATGCTCACCCTGGCCGATCACCGAGGGGTTGCCCTCAGAATCCATATGGATAGAGATATCTGTCACAAGACCTACGGCAAAGTCCACCTGGTCCTCAGCAAGTTCGCCGTACGCCGTGGTGGTGGTACCGAGGACATCAAACGGACAGGCGGTACCGGTTCGCATGCAGGTTATGCGAAGGTCTGTATTACCGACGGCATTACACAGATCAGATGTGGGTGTATAAATGGTATACAACAACAGTCTGCTGATACTGACCGGATTACCCAGGGTCCTGTCAGATGGGCCAGATCCCGCGGTAAAATTGAAATACCAGCCATCCTTGCCACCGATGGTATTCTCCAGCCAACCGTAGCCGCTGGCATCAGTGACGACGGGTTCGCCAGAAAGTACACTACCTGTGTCGTCAATGGCGCCACTGGTATAGACATCAACACCGGTGACATCTTGAAGATTACTCAGGGTAAATAGAGAGCTCAGGTCGTCCCTTATACCATAAAAGCTCTCTTGCGAAGTGGTATTTATATCAGCCGAGGTAAACAGCCTTCCCGAACCGGTAAACACCCAGCGAGTGGTCCCATCCCTGACGGTGAGTGGTTTATTCAATAATGCCTGACCCGCATTGATCATGGTGCTGATGGAGCTTGATGCCATTCCCGTGTCGTTCAGGACCAGTCGTTGCAGGCGCCCGGCTGGCACGGCGGTATTGGTTTCATCGGTACCGAAATACACGACGTCATCGACGGCATCCAGATCCCAGTCAATCGTCGTCATGTCACTGACAAAGCCATTGGCTGAACCATTGGCTGAGCCATCGAAATTAGTAACGAAGGCCTTGCTGGACATGTCCCACAAATATATCCGGGCAGTCTGGCTGCTCTCGACACTGACCAGATTATCCGGGCCGGAACCAAACGCCAGGTACCAGTCATTCGTGCCGGTATTGAAATCCCCCGAGACGGGTTTGCGGATCTTGACCACTGATGGTTTACTGGTGGTGTATTTCAGATTGGCATCCGTAATTTCAGCGATAACCGTCGGCGGCACCTCAGGATTGGTGATATCGATCACGACATAGGCGGAACGTACCGTGGTGTCATCAGTGCCACCAATGGTGTTATCACCATTAATATCCAGAGCGATATCGCCGCCACCCAGACGCATGCCCATGATCAGGACGGTGCCCCAGCCATTCGGGTGGTCATTATCAGCGCTGAAGATCTTGGCATCGACCACCAGGGGTTCGCCATCCATGTAATAAACATGCTGGTAGTCGAGGTTCGGTAGCCATTTCAGTTGCGGTAGCAGGTTCATCGGAACATAGCCCCACAACTCGGCCCCCAGCGGCAGCGGGCTAGGTGCTGTGCCGGTGAGATCGGTAACGAAGGCAGTGTTCGTCTCGTCCCAGAAACCGGAGTTAAAGGCGTGGATAACGCCATCATTGCCGCCGACATACACCACCTGCCGGCGATTGGCATACTGGTTGACGAAATCCCGATAAGTATCATCCCCGTAGATGGTTTCGTAGTTGTCATTGGGGGCTCCCACTGCCGCGGGCGTGGAGTGGATGAGATCCCCAATGCGCAATTTCTCTACGGTGCTGTCATTATCATAGTCAATTTCACGATTGCGCTGGTTGGTAATACCGGTTACGCCACGGACAAAGTTCACAACATCACCGGCATCATCACCATCATCGATACCATCATCGGGCGAAGTGGTATTGAGGAAATGGAAATTGGTGGTGCTGTTGTCAAATTGACTCGCTTCAAAGGCGATCACTTCACCGATATCCACCTCGCCGGCTGTGGAGCTACCGGCGCCGGACGGGTCGTCAATCCAGGTGAACATATATCGCCCATTAGTGGTATTGGACGGGGTATAGACACGATTGGTCTTGATCATCGTATTGCTGATGGTCGACATGACCTCATGGGCACTCCAGATGGGATTGATCTCATGAATGGGTACCGGGGCGCCATCCACGGTCTTGCTCAGACCACCATCGGCGGAGGTGTAACGTTGAATCATGGTTGCATCAGTGGTGGTGTCGTAATATATATCGATAATCCGGTCACCAGTGGCGGTATAGTCATCCAGCACGCCATCACCATCACTGTCCTCACGGAAGAGGCCTTTTTTGTCAATAAAGATGCTATGCAGAAATCCGGCCCAGGTGGTTTCGGCAGTGCCCACCTTGATCAGGGGCTGGTATATAGCCTGATACACCGCACCAACACCAGTGGCGGAGTTTGATACCACTGCCGCGGCGGTACCCGCTGCGACACGGTTTAGAATGGCGTTAAAGACCTGGTTCATGCGATCTTCCAGCTCAGATGGATTAAATACCGGAAAATAATTATCTGGTATGCCATCAGGGTTGGCATTTCCCGAGGTATCACGGAGGTCCCATTCGGCATTAGTTATTTCATTGGGGTCTTTATCGTTATCGGAGTCATTAAAGCCACCATATTTTGCAGCGTACCACAGGGGATCGTTCAGTAATTTTGCGCTAGAGGTTCCGATGGTATAGGTACGTGCCGTTGCCGGGTCACCACCACCGCCAAAGGGGGGTTCATTATCGGTACATGCGGGATTGCAATCGACAGTGGTTCCCGCCTCATCATAGTAAAAATTGTAGATCCCGGAATGCACATGGAAACCATCATTGGTGGTACCGTTGATGACATAGCCGAAGCCCATGGCAAAGCCCGTTGATGTGCCCCTGACGTCCGTGGTGATAGTGATATTGCCACCGGCAATAGAGTATTCGATGGTGCCTTGCATGTCCTGGTCATAGTCGCCGCCTTGCTCACTGTCCTCCCAGTTCACATACAGGGTTCCGGTTCCTGCGGCAATATTCTGTGCAATGATCTTGAAATCCACAATGGCGCAGTTACCATCCGGGTTCAGAGAGGTATTTCTGCAGGCGGGTAACAGCGTCACCGTATTGGTGCTATTGGGGACGGGGATCACCACCGAGGGGGTCGAAGGTGCCAATGCCACCGAATAAGTATTGATAAGTTGAATATCATTGATATCAGTGCGGATGTCTTCGGTATGGGCCCAATGCGAGATACCGGCAATGTTGTAGGTGCCATCCAGACGCGGCGCGTTCGGGCAAGTACCCTGCACATCACCCAGATTGGTGATCGTTTTTGCCGTACACAACTGGTCATCAGGGGCGGTGCCATCTTCACCGACAAAATAGGAATTTCCAGAGATGCCCTCTTTTGTGCCGACGGTATTGGTGAGGGTGGTGGCCGACGGTGCGCCGGGCAGGTCGCTCATACTCAGACTTTCGAAGTCATAGGAAATATCACTGGCGTTAATGACCACGATATTACACGAGGCGCAACGATTTGCATCGCTTAGCGGATCGGTCCAGCTGGAGACACTCGTGAGACCGTTGATATAGCCGCTATCATTGGCGTTAAAGGCGCTATTCTTGTTTTTGCCGGCAAAGTAACGCACTGCCTCGAGATACATCTCACTGATAGGATTGCCCCAGTTGGAGCAATTCCCCTCTGTAAAGCTGCTCAGCCCCCAGGCGCAACTATCCTGGTTATTGTAAATGCCGTTATCACTATAGCCATAACGCGAGATTCGCATCCGATCCAGGGTCTCGACGATACCGGTAGCCCCGGTGAATTGCCCGGTACTGGTGTTGACTTCTGCGGTAAATGAAGAAACATCCTTGCGCACCACCCCGCCAGATTTGTTCTTCTGATACGAACCCGTGAGCAGACCGAAATCCACGGCACCAGTCTCGCCATACGTCTGCAACAGGCCAATGGGTTTATAACGGGTGGTGCCGTTATCATCATAGGCTTTGCAATTTTCCTTGCCGTTCAGGCCGCTGACACAGGCCTGCACCCGGGCGATGTAATCGTCCTGGCCAAGCCCATCGGCAGCCCTGCTTGGGTCAGAGGTGTTGGAGCCGGTGACATTGGTGCCGCTAGCGTTGTCACCGCGTTCATTATCCCAGGTACACTGCCAGCGTTCATTGGCGGCCCAGTATCTAAAGTCCCCCTGGGCCACGCGGATCAGGGGTGGCGCGGTGACGTTTTGAGAAACACCACCGCTGCCACCATTATTGGTGTAGGTGGTGTTACACAAGGTCAGTTCAGTGACATTCCACGGGGTCAGCTTGCTGATATCAGCGGCTTCATAGTGCTTGGCAAAGCTGTGGGCGTCGGTTGGGAGGAAACTGCGCTCCAGCACGGTCACTGTGGTGGAGTCTGTGCTGCGGTAGCCGCCATAAAATACTTTGCGCAGGGCATCTATACGCGTCATGCTGGCCCAGTTCATAAAGTTGCCACTGAAGTTGCCGCTGACGCCGTTACAGTACTTGTCTGCGGTGACGCCCTTGGGTTCAAAACGCCCAT
This sequence comes from Gammaproteobacteria bacterium, assembly GCA_036986115.1. GTDB lineage: Bacteria > Pseudomonadota > Gammaproteobacteria > BTQY01 > BTQY01 > BTQY01. The sequence goes on from BTQY01000018.1 coordinate 37,928, forward strand.
CCGAGACATCGTAGTCGTAACATTTGTAGGAATCAAAATAGCCGTAATAGTCGACACTGTGTTTATAGGTGGTCTCAGGGGTACCGTCTGAATCCAGATCATCCCAGTCTGTGTAAAGCTTGAAATAAAGCTGATGGTCATTGGACATAACCAGCATCACCAATGGTGTTGCCGAGTCAGAAATAATGGAGGGCTGCTTTTCGAAGTTGCTGGCACTGACCGAGGAATTCACCGTATAGGCCGTGGCGCTGCCAGTAAAGAACGCCATCTGCGCAGCAAATAAGAACCAGAAGCATTTCATTAGCCAGGTCTTACGGGACAGTATCAGTTTGGTATTCATAACATCACCTATATGTGCCTTATTGGTATTCATAACATCACCTATACTTTCCTCAGTTCACCACTACCGTGGACTGGAGCATGACTCGAGTATTGACTGTGCCGCCGTAGCCCATGGCGGTCACCCGGAAATAGGCCGGGTCACTGGTGCAAAACGGCCACACGGCAGAACTGGCCGGGGTATCGTTGGTGCCATCGCTGTTGGTGTCACAGGGCGAGATATCTCCGGATGGCGTGCGGAATCCCAGGAACTCGATAACAAAGCGCGGTTCCTGGGCCACCTGCTGTAACTGACCGGTATTGGGATACACCTGATATTTACCGGCGGTGGTAAAGACATTGAGATTATTGCCTGACGCGGCTGTCCCTGATGCACAGGTCTGCCAGCGTTCCGGGACATAATTGGCATCACCGCAGGAATAACTGGCATTCTTGTCGTAGCTGGCGTCCTGTTCCCGCGGGGTACAAAAGCCGTTGTTACAGACATCGCCAAGGTCGTCACCGACGCTCTTGATCTTGGTTCCCGTGGAGTCATAGGCGCGATCACAGGGGTCACCATCGCCGACGACCTTGTTGCAAATGGCATTCAGGGTGTTGTCTTTATTGCTGCCCGAGGCCAGGTAGCGTTCCCCGGCGCGTAGCGCGGCCTCGGCGGCCTGGAAGGCGATCTCGCGACTCACGGCATTACCGACCATTTTTTCCTGCATAAACGAGGAGGTCATGGAACTGAGGGAGATGATGGTCATGATGAGCAGAAACATCATGCTGACCACCAGTACGGCGCCTCGTTGTTTGGGGCGTTGATGCATACTGTAAGGCTTCATTACTTGTCCCCCCGGTTGCGTAGCTTGACGGTGGAGGTAAATACATAGCGAAGATAGCGATCATTGATCGGATCGATCTCGGTGGCGGTGGCCGTGGTATGCCCCGTCATACTGTAATCGGTTTTGGTGTCAACGTCGGTGGAGACGCTGTTGACGGTACGCATCAGCAAGGAGATCCGCACACTGGAGACCTTGGTACCATCAGTGGCGCCGACGCCGACGTTATCGATGGTGCGATAGACATTGGCGATGCCATCCTCGGGAGCGTCGGTGTCGACGCCGTACAGCACTTGTATGTTTTCCACGCCCTCGACGATTTCCTGTGGCGTGCCGGCCGCGCCGGTCTCAAACGACATCCGGAACAATGCCGGCTCGCCATTGGTGCCTTTACCGACGTAATAGGCGTTGCTCTGGAGGGCCAGGAATTTCGCCCCCGGACCATATATGGTGGACCATTTTTGAGCTCCACCGAAACCGGGAAGGGTGTTGGGGTTGACATTGCCCGGTCCAGGGTTGCTGGTCGAACCATTACCGCGTGAGACAGTAGCGCCGCTGGCATTATTGCGCTTTTGAAACATGTCGGCGTCGTTACAATCCTGAGTTATTAATAATATGGTGTATTGGGGGATATTGTTGGCACTATTCGTATTGATGGAAGCACTGTTGATAGTATTGTTGTCCTTGACGGAAATATCTTGATTGCTGCCCAGCGCTTTGATGGTGAGCACATCAGTCCCGGCGACCACCAGGTTTTGCAGGCTCGCCGGCAGGTCACTGCCGGTGCGATCATCCCAGCTACTGACACCGATGCCGCTGGGGTCGAGGCTGGTGATGGTAAAGGAGTCACCGGGGCCGGTGCCGCCGCCGGCGCTGTATTCCCAGCCACCGACGGCCTCATCGAGCCTGAACAGCGTATCGTTATAATTATTGCCGGCGGTATTCAGATGATTGACAATACTCGGTGCGCAGCCGGAGTAGCCCGCCATACGGAGGTCTTTTTGTATTAGATACATGGCATAGCGGGCATTTTCCTGCATGCGCGACAGTTCTTCAGCCGTGCGGTAGGTAGTTTTACTGTTGACAAACAGTTCGATCACCCCGCCTACCAGGATCAGGCCCAACACCATGGCAATCATGATCTCGATGAGGCCGATGCCTGCGCTGTGATAAGCGTGGCGGCGGAGGAACAGGCAGGGTCGTTTTACCGGCATCGTCACAGGTCCGTCTTGAATTGGAAGGTTTGATAACGTTTATTGTATGAGCTTGGATCGGTGGCGGTGACTTTGACGTTGCGGTCATCCAGCCATCTGATATCAATGATGTACAGGCGACCACCGTCACCTAATGCCCTGATGGTTACCGAGCCTTCACCCTGGGGTAAATATTCGTCAACGATCTCACGCCATTCAAACAGATCGAATGCCGCCATTTGCGCTTCGGTGCAGGTGCTGGTGGCGCAATTGGTCGAGGGTGACGCGGGGTCGGTATTCAAGTCCTGCTGGTAATTATTGGTGTTCATGGCCTCAGTACGATTTGCCCGCATGCGGTCAACGATGTCATAGGCAAGCAGTTGGGCCTGAGAGCGCAAGTAGGCACTGTGATTAAGCTTCATGCCGCTGGCCTGTAAGCTCGCCAGACCCAGTAGACCGACGGCGAGGATCACCAGGGTAATCAGGACCTCCATCAGGGTGAAGCCAGTTTGTTTTGATTGTGTTTGTCGTGTGCGCATAGTCATTTATGGGTTATCGCAACTGGCGATGGGGGTTGTTGTTGTTCCTGTCTGTAAACTGGGACGGCCGGTATTGATCACGGTGAGTTCACGACCGTATTCTTCGTCATAATTCGTGTCACCATCACGGTCATCACAAATGGCGAACTTGGCCGATGGATTTGCCGCATTGGTACTGTATTTCATGCCATCACTATTAAATGCCAGGTAGGCATCTGCTTCTGAGTTAGCGATAATGGTGATGCCGGTGGTGGCCGCCGGGGTGTGTTTTATCAGGATATCGGTGCCATTGGTATAACTGGTATCGGAGTCCTGGCTGGCAAATACGATCCAACCGGTGGTCCAGGTCTCTGCTGTGCCACCGCAGCTCGGTGGGTTGGCCGCGGGGGCTGCCGAGCGACACAAAATCACCTGAGTGCCCCGCTTGACGGCCTCGCTGCGGGCAAAATTGATATCCAGTACCAAATTATTGGTGATCCCGCGTAAGCGGTTGTTCTGAATAAAATCCCGGAAGCTGGGGACACCAATCGTTAGCACAATGGCCAAGATGGCCACGGTGATTAGCAGTTCCACCAGGGTAAACCCCCGCCGTGTCTGGAAGCGTCTCATAACATCTTCATGATAGATAGCAGGCACCTTGTTTGCACCTATTTATCGACAAATGGATCGGTTTATCGGATAACCGGTGTCTAAATCACCAAATTTGTGACACAGTTAACACTTGGCCCTATCTGGTTCACATTTCCCGGTAATGGTTCGGGAAAACCCCTACTAAACTACCCCGCAGCCCGCTGGCGGGTTTCTTCTATCGTCGCGCCACAGCGGTATCATCACATCACACCGGCGAAGGCCGGTGCCGGACTTGATGCGTTAGCCGCTGCCCACGAATGGGCCACTGGATTCCAGCATACGCCCCAGGGGCATGATGTACAGGAAGTACGAATGTCGCGGAGCGCATGGACGCGCGAGAGCGACCTTTGTCACTTCGTTCGGGCGCACCCCAGGGGCACTTTGTCACTTCGTTCGGGCGCACCCCAGGGGCACTTTGTCACTTCGTTCGGGCGCACC
>BTQY01000019.1:0-40166 GCA_036986115.1 Gammaproteobacteria bacterium
GCCCGGCGATTTCCAAGAACCCTTACCTGTCGTTCAGGTTTGCAGGCGGCAGCAAGGGCGACGAGATCAACATCGCCTGGGCAGACAACAAGGGCCAGAGTGCCTCCAAGTCTGTCAAGATAAAATAAGCCTGTCCTGGTCTTAAAGTATCAAACCGGGTAGTGGTCATCCGATCACTGCCCGGTTTTTTATTGTTTGCCTGTTACAGGATGGTTAGACTGGCGACTTGATACCATCATTCAACGCAAGGCATACAGTTTGTGAATGAATCTGAGTTTAATCAGCTGGTGGACGCGACATTGCTGGCCATTGAGGAGGCCATCGATGACAGTAACAGTGACATCGACTATGAGAACAGCAGCGGCATCCTGACGCTGGAATTTGATGATGGCAGCAAGATCATCATCAACCGGCAGACGGCACTACTGCAGTTGTGGGTGGCTGCCAAAAGTGGCGGTTTCCATATGGATTACAATGAGGCAGACAGCCTCTGGCAACGGGCCGATAATGGCGAGCCCCTGGACACATTGTTAAACCGCCTGTGCTCGGAGCAGGCCGGTGATGACGTCGTGCTCTCCTTAATAAAAGCATGACTGAATCCAGTGCCCTGCTGCCCTGCGTTGAGCTGAATCCCCCCGGCGATGTTCGGGCCAGCGTTATCTGGTTACACGGCCTTGGCGCTGACGGACATGATTTTGAAGCAGTGGTACCGGATCTGGGTGTGCAAACGCTCGCTATCCGGTTTGTGTTCCCGCATGCCCCGAGCATGCCGGTGACCATTAATAATGGTTCCGTAATGCCTGCCTGGTATGACATTGTGTCACAAGATTTTTATCAGCAGCAGGACCAGGTCGGCATTGAGCGCTCCGGTGAGCAACTGCGTGCACTGATCCGGCGTGAACGTGATGCCGGTATCGCGGCGAAACATATCATACTGGCCGGCTTCTCACAGGGAGGGGCAATCGTATTGCACACCGGGCTGCGTTACCCACATAGGTTGGGTGGCATCATGGCGTTGTCTACTTATCTGCCACTGGCAGATAGTCTCGAGGCCGAGGCACATGCGGCCAATAAGGATGTGCCGATCTTTATGGCGCAGGGCACCGAGGATCCGGTTGTGCCGCCAATACTGGCTGAAAATAGTAAGGATCTGTTAGTCAGGCAAGGCTACCCGGTGGAATGGCACCGCTATGACATGCCGCATGCCGTGGTGCCCAAAGAAATAAATGATATCGCGGCGTGGTTACGCAAGGTCTTGAAGTAATTCGGGGTACGATACTATTAATAGCCTTGACTGGCTTCGGTACCTTTTTCGTGCCGAAAAAGTACGCTCCGCCAGTCTTCCCCATTCAGGATGCCATGTAGGCCGGATAAAGCACGCAGTGCGTATCCGGTATTATTTTATCGGCATCCTTTTTTCTCGATAGTCTTTCAGTTCCAGGTACAACCAGTCGCTCAGTTTCATGGTCGGCTCTTTCGGGCAATGTGCCAGGTAAAACTTGCCGCTTATTTCACTTTTAGTGGCCGAATACTTGATGAAGTCTTCCGTAGTATGGATTTTATCAGTGAAATATTCATATTTGCGCTTGATATGCAATAATGCCTTTTTGCTAGCATATTTTGTGCCATTTCTCTCCAGAAGACAGTCGGTGTTTTGCATAAATGCCATCAGGTGGGCAATCTCTTTTAGCTGCGCAGGGGGTACTTCAGCCACTACATTGCCTGTTATAAAGAGCAATGAAAGTGCCAGTGTCCGTAAAAGCTTGCCAGGGTGTTTTTTCACCTGTCTTAATCCGGTATAACTATTGTTTTACCCAAACGAGTATGCGGTTATTTACCGGCATCTCGATATCTTGATCAAATCTCATGCCGTGTGGAAGGGCAAGGGCATCCAGTGCCTCAAAGTCACGAATACCACTGAGCGGATCGCGATCCTTTAACCACTGGTCAAAGCGTGCATTGCTGTCACTGCTAAAGTTACCGTGGTAGTTAAATGGCCCGTACACGGCGAGCTTGCCCCCACGTTGCAGGATCTTGCCGGCACCGTCAAAGAATCGGCTGACATGGTGCCACGACATGATGTGCAGCGTGTTGGCACTGAAGATGGCATCGGCCTGCGATATCGGCCAGATTGCCTGGCTGACGTCCAGCGCCAGTGGAGCCAGAACGTTATCAAGAGCCGCATCATCCAGCCACTGCCCGATAGCGTGATGCCTGTCTGTCAGGTCACTGGTCTGCCAGGTCAGGTGTGGCAGGTGTCTGGAAAAGTACACGGCGTGCTGGCCGGTGCCACTGCCAATCTCCAATAGCAATGCATCCTGCGTGAAGATTTCACGCAGGACGCTCAAAATAGCTTCTTTATTTTGCTCGCAGGACTCTGCGAACGGTTTGTCCATAGGTCTTATTCCGCCATAGTTTGCAGGGAAACTAGTTTGCAGCTCGCCAGCTGCCGTCTGGCTCACGGCAGGCGGTGCCGCGGATGATCTCCTTCCTGCCGTCGATAACGGCCTCGGTGGTGTACTCCCGACAGGGCTCCCCGCTGGACGCCGTATAGGTATTTGTCGGGGTCACGGTATATTGGTTGCCGTTATCCGGATTGGTCCAGCTGGCGGGCTGGTTGGTACGGTTGGTCTCTAATGCCTGTTGGGAGCGATAACGGTCATTCTCATCCATGGATTTGCCGATGCTGCCGCCGATATACACACCGGCGATGGTACCGGCGATAATGGCGATGGTACGGCCCTTGCCCTTCCCCACCTGGGCGCCCAGGACGCCACCGAGGATGCCACCAACGACCCGTCCGGTATCTTCCTTGGTTGGTGAAGACTGACAACCGGCGAGTGTAAACATCGAAAATACAAGGAAAAAACTTAATATTTTGGTTTTCATCATTTTATCCTTTATGAGACTGAAGTCCGGGAAGACTAACGACCCTGAAGCCGTCGTATGCCTGCTATGACACTACATTTATACCTGAGTTTCTAGGGAATTATTCACATTTACGCATTGAACTGTGCACTCATCTGGATCTATGGCCGTCGCACTGAATGTTCAAATAGCACTCAGGCCCTGATTTCTGTCAGGTTATCATTGATTCGATGCAGCAGGATATTTTTCATCACCTCCGGGTCCTTTATATGGGTGATTTCGCCCTGTCGCGGAAAATGCTTGTCCTGCAGGCGTGATAGCCAGAATCGTAGTGCCGCCGCCCGCAGCATCAGCTGCCAGGCATCGTGCTCGTCAGCATTCACCGGCCGTTGCGGGATATAGGCCTTGATGATCGCGCGGCTGCGGTGTTCATCCAGGCTGCCGTCGCTATTGCTGCACCAGTCATTAACGGTCACCGCCAGGTCATACAGTAAGACGTCATTACAGGCATAGTAGAAGTCGATGATGCCGGTGCAATCATCGCCGATAAACAGGGCATTATCCCGAAACAGATCCGCGTGGATCACGCCCCGTGGCAGGGCGGCGGTACGCTGGCTGCTCTGGTAGCGGATCTCGGCCCGTAGTAACCCGGTATCCTCGTCACTGATATGTTCATAGAGTCGCTCGGCGGTGTCACACCACCACGACGGGCCCCGGTCGGCATCCCGATGTTCGCTGAACTGCTGGCCCTTGGCATGTAGATCACCCAGGGCATGGCCGATGGCGGCACATTGTGCGACATTCGGATCCTCAATGACTTTACCGGCCAACCGCTTTACCAGGGCGGCCGGTTTGTCATTCAATGTGCGCAGGTAATGGCCCTGCTTATCGGCGATCGGGTGCGCGCTGGGCACATCATGCTCGGCCAGAAAGGCCATTAAATCAAGGAAGTAGCAGAGCTCATCGGCGGTGTGACTTTCAAACAGGGTCAGCACAAACTCACTGCTGGTGGTACTGACAAAGTAATTGGTGTTTTCAATGCCGGCACTGATGCCCTCAAAGTTGACCAGTTCGCCAATGGAATAGGTTTGTAGAAATTCCTCGAGTTGTTCTCGTGAAACTACGGTGTATACCGACATGGTGTTTAGCGATCGTCGTTATTTTAGAAAAACGTTATTTACAGGCTATTTTACAGTAACTATCAAGCAATGGCCCCCTGGTGACGGCAAGCTACCAGCTGAATATCATCCACTGGTTAATGTAAAAATCCGCCGCCAGCTCATGGCTCCGGCTCTCCAGAATACCATCACCGTCGGTATCCGTGATGTAATAGGCCGGACCGGATTTTGGCGTGATCTTGATCATATAGACATCACCATTAACGCTGTATTTTTCAATTCTACCCTCATCATCCTCGACGATGGTCACATCGGGCACAATGGTATCCTCTTCGTTGGGAATCGGCGGCGGGACGGGCACGGCATCGGTCTTTGATTGTTCGGCCTGCTTTTTCTCTCCTGCCGCCAACGCAGGGGATGTCACCCACAGCAGGCTGGTCAGGGTAATGATCATGGCGGTGGCCATGGCAGTGAATTGTGTTGTTAAACGAGATTGTTCCATCATGATCAGTCCTTTAAACCCTGCCTTCATCGTACCTGTATATTATAGCTGCAGCAGTATTTCCTGCTCCTCCTCCGAGGGCTCGAAGCCGCGGGCCCCGTAGTGACTAAAGATAGCATCTACCACCTCCTGGGGTTTGTCCAGCACCTGGAATAAATCCAGATCCCCCGCGCTGATGGTGCCTTCCTCTACCAGTGTCTGTTTGAACCAGTCTATTAAGCCGTCCCAGAAGGGGCTGTGAACCAGTAGTATCGGAATACGGCGGGTCTTTCTGGTTTGTACCAGTGTCAGGATCTCGGCCAGTTCATCCAGGGTGCCAAAACCACCCGGCAGTACCACGTAGGCGGCGGCATATTTGACAAACATTACCTTGCGCGAGAAAAAATGCCGGAAAGTCAAGGAGATATCCTGGTACGGGTTGCCTGATTGCTCGTGAGGTAACTGGATGTTAAGCCCGATGCTGGGAGATTTTCCGGCATAGGCACCCTTGTTGGCGGCCTCCATGATGCCCGGGCCGCCGCCGCTGACCACACTGAAGCCGGCATCGGACAGGGCCCGCGCGATGTCCTCGGTCAGCTTGTAGTAGGGGCTATCGAGCGGGGTCCGGGCCGAGCCGAAGATACTCACTGATGGCCGGATCCGGGCAAGGCGCTCAAAGCCTTCGACAAATTCCGCCATGATCTGGAAGATCTTCCAGGATTCCCTGCTCAACATGGTATCGTTGATAGGTGACAGACGTGCGTCCATATACTCATTTTTTTCTATCATATTGTTTCGCCACTCGCGTTTTATTCGCCAAGTTCTCTTCGTTAAAAGGGCCGGCACATAGTACTTATATGTGTGAATTAGGCATAATGACCGGACTGCCTATTATCCCGTGAATCAGGAAAATTTTCCCGTGTTTCCCGTATTCCCCGTAATTTGAGGACACCGGAACTGTAAGTATGGCCAAGACAGCAAAAAAGACGAAGAAATCTTCGGCAAAATCTCGCCAGGCGCTAAAACCGCTGGTTTTAGTGGATGGTTCCTCCTACCTGTATCGCGCCTTTCATGCCATGCCCGCACTGATGAATTCCAGGGGCGAACCCACCGGGGCCATTTATGGTGTCGTGAACATGCTGCGACGGCTGTTGACGGATATCGAGCCAGAATATATTGCGGTTGTGTTTGATGCCCCCGGCAAGACCTTCCGCGATGATATGTATAAAGAGTACAAGGCCAACCGGCCACCGATGCCGGACGAGCTGCGCGGCCAGATTGAAACCCTGCATCAGGTGGTACGCGCCATGGGGTTGCCATTAATCATGCAGCGCGGGGTCGAGGCGGATGACGTCATCGGCACCCTGGCCACGGAGGCCACGCAAGCCGGGCAGGACATGCCGGTGTTGATCTCCACCGGTGACAAGGACATGGCGCAACTGGTTGATGACAAGGTCAGTCTGATCAACACCATGAACGGTGTGCGGATGGATCCAGCAGGCGTCGTCGACAAGTTTGGTGTCCGGCCTGATCAGATCATCGACTACCTGGCGTTAATCGGCGATAGTGTCGATAACGTTCCCGGTGTGCCAAAGGTCGGTCCGAAGACCGCCGTCAAGTGGCTTGAGGCCCATAACACTCTCGATGAGATCATGGCGCATGCCGATGACATTAAGGGCAAGGTCGGTGAAAGCCTGCATGACAGTCTTGGCCAATTACCTTTATCGAGGCAGCTTGTAACGATCAAGTGTGATGTCGATATGGACTCTGGTGTAAAGGATCTTCAGCGCAGGGCACCTGACACGGCTGAACTAAAAACATTGTTTCAGCGGCTTGAGTTTAAGGGCTGGCTATCTGCGTTGCTGGATCACGACATCGCCGGCAATGCTGAGCCTGGCAACAAGGGTGCACCTGGCAATACGCAGTCAATAAATGAAACTGTGCCTGCCACAGCAGCAGACTATGACACGGTTTATAAAAAGACTGAATTCGAGAAATGGTTAAAAAAACTGAGCGGGGCAACGTTGTTTGCCTTTGATCTGGAAACCACCAGTCTGGCATATATGGATGCCGAGATCGTCGGCGTGTCATTCAGCATCAAGCCTGGCGAGGCAGCCTACGTACCGGTGGCACATCAGTATGTCGGTGTCCCGCAGCAACTGGAGCGCCAGTATGTTCTGCAGCAGTTAAAGCCACTGCTTGAAGACGAATCGCAGCAAAAACTTGGCCAGCATATGAAATACGATATGAATGTGCTTGCTAACTATGACATTGCACTGCGTGGTGTCCGCCATGACAGTATGCTGGAATCATACGTGCTTGATAGTACCGCGACGCGTCATGACATGGACTCATTGGCCCTGAAGTATCTTGGCCACAAGACCATTCATTACGAAGATGTGGCCGGCAAGGGCAAAAAACAATGTCGCTTTGATGAAGTGCCTATTGAGCAGGCAGCACCGTATGCTGCCGAAGATGCAGACATCACCCTGCGGCTGCATGAGACTCTATGGAGCAAGCTTGCCAGGGATAAAAAATTAAAACACGTTTACGATGACATGGAAATTCCGTTATTGCCTGTTTTATCCAGGATAGAACGTAATGGCGTGATGGTGGATGCAATAATGCTTGCCAAACAAAGTAAGGAGTTGAGCAAGCGCATCAATGAAATTCAGGCCGAGGCATTTGAGGAGGCCGGTGAATCGTTCAACCTCGGATCACCAAAACAGATCCAGGCCATTCTGTTTGGAAAACTGGAACTGCCGGTGCGTGCAAAAACCCCGAAGGGGCAACCCTCCACTGCCGAGGCCGTATTGCAGGAACTGGCATCAAACTATGCATTACCAAAACTGATCCTTGAATTTCGTAGCATGAGTAAACTTAAGTCGACCTACACAGACAAACTGCCATTACAAATTAATAGCCGAACAGGCCGGGTGCATACGTCGTATCACCAGGCTGTTGCCGCTACCGGGCGATTGTCTTCATCGGATCCGAATCTGCAAAACATCCCGATACGTACCCCGGAAGGCCGGCGCATACGACAGGCATTTGTTGCACCTGAAGGTTATCGCATACTTGCCGCAGATTACTCGCAGATCGAGTTGCGCATCATGGCACATCTTTCCGAAGATGCGGGATTGCTGAGTGCCTTTGCCGCTGGTGACGATATCCATCGTGCCACGGCGGCCGAGGTATTTGCCGTTGATCCCGGGCAGGTCAGCGACTCACAGCGACGCAGTGCCAAGGCCATTAACTTTGGATTGATCTACGGAATGTCGGCGTTTGGCCTGGCAAAGCAGCTGGGTACCGAGCGAAGGCAGGCACAGGAATATATCGACCTGTACTTCCATCGTTACCCGGGGGTAAAGGATTTTATGGACCGCACCCGTGAACAGGCACGGCAACAACTATACGTGGAAACCGTGTTCGGGCGGCGTCTGCATGTCCCGGATATCAATGCCTCGAATGCACAACGCCGCCAGTACGCCGAGCGTACCGCGATCAATGCACCCATGCAGGGGACCGCGGCCGATATCATCAAAATGGCCATGATCGAGGTAGATCACTGGCTGTTGAAGGCCGGGCTGGACGCACGTATGATCATGCAGGTCCACGATGAACTGGTATTTGAGGTGGCTGAGGCTGATCTGGATGAGCTACAGCAGAATGTCTGTGCCCTGATGGCGGCGGCGGCTGAGTTGAAGGTACCGTTGGTGGTCGATGCGGGTGTCGGCAGCAACTGGGATGAGGCCCACTAATGGGGCTGGCAGGCCATTCTGTGGCCATTATCCGGGCCACGGTCTGCAAAGTCCCGATATTACGTGATTTTATAGTTTTCCCTGATTATCCACTGAAATCGTTACAAAAATAATTTCAAATAATTGTCAATAAGCACTTGAACTTGGGCGCTTAAAAGTGTCTCATATAGGTGTGCCTTCTTAGTTGAAGGGACCTTTCTGTCCTCCCTCCCTGGACAGGAAGCCGTTCAATATAATGTTGGACGTGACTCTGCCCCGGTCCTCACCCCCCCTCAGTGCCGGGGCTTTTTTTCGCCCAAAATAAGACGCTATTCGGTTTATTTGGCTATTTTCCGGCACCTGTCAGCCACCCGGACAGTTTGTCCCGGACTTCATCCAGGCCCTGTTTGACGGTGGCGGAAAACAGCTGGGCAGAGGCATTGGCATGCAGCCCGGCCAGTTGTTTATTCACGGCCAGCAAGGTGCTGGTGGCCTTGCCCCGCTTGAATTTGTCGGCCTTGGTTAGCAGCACATGCACTGGCAGGTCGGCCCCGGCTGCCCAACTGAGCATCTGGCGATCAAAATCCTTCAGCGGGTGGCGCACATCCATTACCAGCACCAGTCCCGCCAGGGATTGCCGGGTTTCCAGGTAATGGCTTAATAGCGCTTGCCATTGCCGCTTTACTGCCTGCGGTACCTGGGCATAGCCGTAACCGGGCAGGTCCACCAGGCGACGACTTGCCTGTGGATCCAGCGAGAAATAGTTCAGCAGCTGGGTGCGCCCGGGGGTCTTGCTGGTACGGGCCAGCTTCCTGTTATTGGTGATGGCATTCATGGCGCTGGATTTACCGGCATTGGAGCGACCGGCAAAGGCCACCTCTGCCCCGGTGTCCGCCGGGGCCTGCTCCAGTTGGGCCACACTAAGCATGAATTGGGCGGTGTTGAAGGCGATGCTCATGATAATTCCAGGGTGGCTGAAAATTGCGTTAAACAGTCGGCTAAATATACACTAAGTTATTGTTTAATAAAATTATAATCTCGACATTTGCGGCCAGACCACAGGACCGGTGAGGTTGACCATATTAGGGGGTTCTGGTATACAGTGGGGCCATTTCCCCATGTACGTGAGTGTTTTGCATGGGCAACCCCGGACTAAACCAATTGGCCGTTCGGTGGTCATATCCTTAAGGGGAGTCTATCGTAAAGGGAGGCTCTATCTTATCCTGAATTGAAATGGAGCCCATGTTGTTAAGGGCATGGAATTTACACGATTTATTTTAAATTTTAGAGGTGAAATTGATGAAAAAAATTATGTTGATTACCGCACTGGCAGCACTGGTATCCGGTCCTGCGATGGCCGCTGAGGGCAAGGCCGTGTACGACAAGGCCTGCTTTGCCTGCCATAACAGCGGTGCTGCCAATTCTCCAAAACTGGGTGACAAGGCTGAATGGGCCCCACGCATCAAGCAAGGTGACGCCGCGATGATCGAGCATGCCATCAAGGGTTACCAGGGCAAGAAGGGTTTCATGCCGGCCAAGGGTGGTCGTGCTGACCTGAGTGACGATGATGTCAAGGCCGCTGTGCTCTATATGCGCGATCAGGGCAAGTAAGAGGTAACGTTATCCTATGGCAGTTGCCTCGCCCGCCTGTATAGAACCTGGGCGAGGAAATGGGAACAGGACAATAATGATGAGCAAGACTTTGTTAACCACTGCCTTGATGATGTTTGCCTTCATGGGCGTTATACCAATCGGCGCACAGGCCGCTGGTGATGCCGAGGCAGGTAAGGGCAAATCTGTTAGCTGTCAGGGCTGTCACGGTACCCTTGGTAATAGTGCTAATCCGGCATGGCCAAAGCTCGCAGGTCAGCATGAAGGCTATATCGCGAAGCAGCTCAGGGACTTCAAGAACAAGACGCGTGTCGATGCCAGCATGGCCTCGATGGTCATCAACCTGTCGGAACAGGACATGGCTGATGTGGGTGCCTACTTTGCCAGCCAGTCTGTCAAGGTGGGTACGGTTGACAAGAAATTTCTTGAACTGGGTGAAAAGATTTACCGCGGTGGTCTCAAGGAAAAGGGATTGCCTGCCTGCATGAGTTGCCATGGTCCGTCCGGTGCCGGGAACCCGGCCGCAAACTTCCCTGCGTTAAGTGGTCAACACGCTGTATATACTGCCAAGACACTACAGGACTTTAATTCCGGTAAACGTCAGAATGATCAAAATGGGATGATGCAGGATATTGCTGCCAGGATGTCCAGCAAGGAGATCGAGGCCGTCGCAAACTATATTAATGGTCTGTATTGATTAATCGATTTATTGATCTTGCTGTGTGTAGAGAAAGGGGTGATTTCTGGTTGCCCCTTCTTTGTTTTCCGGCATTGATCAACAGAATATTCCAGGAAATCATATACGCTGATGAAAACAGGGTAGATAGTGTTTGGCGAACTATATTAGGGAGTGTTGATATGAACAAGTTTTTCACATTAATATTTATGTTTGTGGTGCTTTCCCCGGGGATGTTGTCAGCTGCCCCCGGAGAGGGCTATGCCGAAGGCTTTGAATATAAACTGGTCACACCGGCACAGCCAACTACCGGCAAGGGCATGGTCGAGGTGGTGGAAATGTTCTGGTACGGTTGTCCGCACTGTTTCAAGTTTGAACCGATATTAAATGAGTGGCTAAAGACAAAGCCAAAGAATGTAAAGTTTGTGCGGGTTCCTGCGATATTTCGCCCACAATGGGAGCTGCATGCACAGCTTTTCTACACTGCCGAGGCACTAGGTATTGCGGACAAGCTCCACCAGCAAGTGTTCGATGCGATACACAAAGAACGCATCAATTTATCGGATGAAAAATCCATCAGGACATTTTTTGTGAAACACGGCGTGAAGGCGGAGGATTTTGACAGGACCTTTCGCTCCTTCAGTGTCCTGGCCAAGGTCAGGCGCGCCAGGATGCTGACCAGTCGCTATGGTATTAACGTCGTGCCATCGATGATCGTGAACGGCAAGTACATGACGGATGCCAGGATTGCCAGCCTGGGTGATACCGGGATAACCCATCAAAACATGTTAAAAGTAGTCGATTTCCTGATAGCCAGGGAATCTTCAGCTGGGGACGTAACGACTGGCAATAAATAATATCTACGCTTATATCATAAAAGTAAGCGATAAGGATCTTTTGCATGAAGGCAGCGGAACTATTTGTCAGATGCCTGGAAAATGAAGGTGTAGAGTATATCTTCGGCATTCCGGGCGAGGAAAATCTGGATGTCATGGATGCATTGCTGGATTCTTCCATCAAGTTTATTACCGTGCGGCACGAGCAGGGCGCGGCCTTTATGGCAGATGTTTATGGGCGATTGACTGGCAAGGCAGGCGTCTGTCTCGCCACCCTGGGCCCGGGGGCAACCAACCTGATTACTGGCGTGGCTGATGCCAACATGGATCATGCGCCGCTGGTTGCCATAGCCGGGCAGGCATCGACCGATCGCCTGCACAAGGAAACCCATCAGGTACTCGATCTGGAATTGTTGTTCCAGCCTATTACCAAGTATTCATCGCGATTACTGACGCCGAATATTATCCCCGAAGTAGTGCGCAAGGCCTTCAAGGTTTCGCAGACGGAAAAGACGGGGGCGTGCTTTATCGAGTTTCCCGAGAATATCTCGGAGATGGAGATTGAAGCTCGCCCACTGGTGGTCAGGCAGCCACGTGCTCCGGAACCGGCCAGAGACCGGATTGAACATGCAGCAGATATCATCAGTAATGCAAACAACCCGATGATCCTGGCTGGACATGGTGTTATCCGTGCAGGTGCCAGCGAGGAACTTGAAGAGTTTGCGCTTGCGCTACGTATCCCGGTAGCCAATACATTCATGGCCAAGGGGGTCATTCCGTTCAAGCATCCAATGGCGCTCGGCAGCGCTGGCTTGCAGTCACATGATTATGTGAACTGCGGCTTTGACCAGGCAGATGTGATTATTTGTATCGGTTATGATCTGGTCGAATTTCACCCGCATTTATGGCACCCCACCCGGGATCGCATCATTGTGCATATTGATATGTCACCTGCCGAAGTGGATGCGAGTTATGAGGTGAAAGTGGGCGTTGTTGGTGATATCAAACACAGCCTGAACCGGATTGTTGAATGTGCCACAGCACATACCGAAGAAAAGCTCAGACCGCTGCGCAATGCATTAATCGAGGAAATGAACCAGCTAAAAGACGACAGTGAATTTCCGGTCAAGCCACAAAAGATTATCTGGGATTTACGTACCGCGCTGGACCTCGAGGATATCGTTATTTGTGATGTGGGTGCGCACAAGTTGTGGATGTCACGTATGTTCCGTTGTGAGCGGCCAAATACCTGCATTATTTCCAACGGCTTTGCCAGCATGGGTATTGCTGTCCCGGGGGCCATGGCGGCAAAACTGGTTTACCCAAAGCGAAACGTGGTTGCGGTTACCGGTGATGCCGGTTTCATGATGAATTGCCAGGAAATAGAAACGGCCGTACGCAACCGTACGCCAATTGTTATTCTGATATGGAATGACAGCAAGTATGGCTTGATTGAATGGAAACAACTGAGTCAGTTTGGCCGGTCGTCCAATATTGATTTCACCAACCCGGATTTCGTCAGGTTTGCCGAGTCATTCGGTGCCAAAGGCTATCGAATTGAAAAGACGGAGGATCTGTTGCCAACTCTGCACAAAGCCATGCGTGAGAACACAGTTACCGTCATAGACTGCCCGGTAGATTACCGTGAGAATCTGAAACTGACAGAAAAACTGGGTGAAATGGTCTGCCCTATATAAGTTTTCTGGTATAGATTTCCTGGTAATACGCCCCCATATCATCAATTAGGCTAATTTATACCCAATAGTGGCCGATATATGCATCATCAGTGACTAAATCGACGGTTTAACACATGACGTCCGAGACTAAACAGGCAAGATTGGGAAGGCGCCTGCGCCTGTGCAGCTACAATATTCAGGTGGGCAACGCCTCTGTGCGGCCGCATCATTATATTACCCAGAGCTGGAAGTACCTGTTACCCGACAGGCGTCGTCTCGATACCCTGAACAGCATTGCGCAGTTTATTGGTGACTATGACATCGTCACATTGCAGGAGACTGATGCCGGCAGCATGCGGACCCACTATGTGAACCAGACTGAGTATCTGGCAGAGAAGGCAAAATTTCCGTTCTGGCATGATCAGGTCAACAGGAACATGGGCCGGATGGCACAACACAGTCAGGGCCTGCTGAGCAGGTTATTACCGTCCCAGGTCACTGTGCATCGATTGCCTGGCATGATACCCGGGCGCACTGCCATGCTGGCCCGTTATGGCAAGGGCAAGCATGCATTGGCTGTGCTTGGTATGCATCTGGCACTGGGCAAGCGCACCCGGGTGAGACAACTGGATTTTATCAGCGAACTCATCAGCGATTACAAGTACGCTGTTATTATGGGTGATCTTAATTGTGAGCCTGGTAGTGCCGAGATGAGGACGCTGATGAAAAAGATCCATATGCATGATCCGTTTGAAGAGAAAAACACCTTTCCCAGTTGGAGACCCAGCAAGCAACTCGATCATATTCTGGTGGCAGACAGTTTACATGTCAGTCATGTACATGTGCCTAAACATTCATACTCTGATCATTTGCCGATTGCGACGGATATTATTGTTCCGCCCGATATACATTTATTGTCATAAGATGTAGAGGGAGCCGGTGCATGTCTTATAAAGATGATAAAGACCAGACTGCTGAACAGTGGAAGCAACGATATTATGCTGCACTGGAAGAACATGAGAAGAAAGAAAAAGAATCAAAAAATGCCCAGGCTGCCTTAAGACGCAGCATCTCCCGTCTGAGTCTGGCTGCAGATGGCGTCAATGCGAAACTGGATACACAACTGGAGCACTTGAGAAATACCGTACGCAGTGTGGAAGACCCGGTACGACTCCAGAATATGATCGATCAAATCATTGATGTGGCCAGCAAGGTCAAGAATGATGAAAGTACCAAAGACGAATCAAATGATCTGCTCTCCGAAGCGCTGTCGGAAATTCTCGACAAGGTAAAGCTGCCAAAGTCAGTCAGCAAACAGGAAAAAATTCTCAGAAAGAAAATCAGGGCCAGGACTGACCAGGAATCAATGATTAATGATTTTAGCCATTTCCTGCTTGAAGTCACAAGGGAAACGCCAGCTGGGGAAACAAGGGAAAAGGATGGTTTATTTGGCAAATTATTTGGTAAGTCAGATGGTACGAAAAAAGAACAGCCTGCAATTCACAGTGAGGTTATTGAAGCAGCGCAATTCGCACCAAGTGAACAGATAGAGAACAAGCCAGTCGTTGAAAAGAGCGAAACATCACCAAATATCGGCGCTGTGCTTGTCCGGCTTATTGATATGATCTCGTTTATCGATAAGAACGATAGTGGTTACTCGAAAATAAAAAAACAGGCGACGAGCCTCAAGTCCAAAAAGGATGTTATGCAGTTGCTTGGCGATATATCCGGGTTGATATCCAGTTGCGCCTCAGGAATGACCGCAGGTGACACAGATAATATTGAAGAAGGTAATCGTACCACGGTGCATGAGGTTCTTATCCAGTTACTTGAACGACTGGATCTGACTTCAAATATGGTTGACAAGGCAGAGGCCCTTAAAGAGGATTGGGAAAAGGGCATGTCTGATGATGAATTGCCCGGCGCCCTTAAGGCCATAGCTTCGCTGGTCATGGAAATGCGAAGCAGCCTTGAAAAAGAAAAGCATGATTTTGAAGTATTTCTAAAGCAGTTATCCGAGAACCTGAAAGAGCTGGATCAGCATCTGACCAAATCAAGCCAAAGCAGTAATGATTCTATGGAAGATGGTAAAAAGCTGAATGCCATGGTTGCTGAGCAGGTCGATGGTATTGAGTCCAGTGTCAATGATGCCAATGACATAAATGATCTCAAGGCCTCAGTTCATGAACGCCTGAAAGGCATCAGGACACATATGCGATCATTTGTGGATAAGGAGGAACAACGCCATAAAGAAGCAAAAGAACAGGTCAAGGATCTTAAAAACAAAATGCAGGTAATGGAATCCCAGAGCAAGACGTTAGAAACAAAATTAATTGAAGAACGTAATCAGGCGCTGATCGATCCGTTAACCGAAGTCTATAATCGGCTGGCATATAATGAGCGCTTTGAACAGGAATACGGGCGCTGGAAACGTTATGGTTCACCACTGACCATAGCAATCTGGGACATTGACTTCTTTAAGAGGATCAATGATACCTATGGACACAAGGCCGGTGACAAGGCCTTGAGGACCATTGCCCAGGTGATAAACAGCAATGTAAGGGAGACAGATTTTTTTGCCCGTTTTGGTGGTGAGGAATTTGTGGTGTTACTGCCCGAGACTACACTGGAGGCGGCCGAAGTGGTGGCAGAAAAGATACGCAAGACTGTTGAGGAATGTGAATTTCACAGCAAGGGGGATCATGTCCTGATCACGGTATCTTGCGGGATATCCGAGCTTCGTCGTGGCGACTCTATGGAGGTGGTGTTTGAGCGCGCAGACAAGAATCTGTATCGCGCCAAAGAAACCGGCAGAAACCGCTGTATATCAGACAGGGAATAACGTACCATTCATGCAGTCGAAGCATAGCGGCTGCTTAACAAGACTTGTCTGCATGAAATTCAAAGATTATCCTGCTGTTGTTCTGAAAGGTTTTTGCATGGGATCCGCCGATCTGATCCCTGGTGTTAGTGGCGGTACCATGGCTCTGATCCTCGGGATCTACGAAAAATTCCTCGAGGCAATTCGTTCATTTGATACTAAATGGCTGAAGAGCCTGTTTGTGCTGGATCTGAAAACCTTCCGTAGCCGGCCTCATTTCCAGTTTCTTATTCCGTTACTTGTTGGTATCGGCTTTGCACTGGTGTTTTTTACCCGGGTCATTCCATTACCAGTCTATATTAAAACTCATCCTGAACTGGTCTATGGGCTGTTTTTTGGTTTAATCCTGGCTTCAATCTATATATTGATGAAAGAAGTGGAAAACTACAGGCTGAACGACATCCTGTTCGTTGCGGCTGGGCTGATATTTGGCTTTATCATCGTAAACCTGGTGCCATTTGAAACGCCTGATAGCAGCTGGTTTATCTTTATAAGTGGCGCGGTAGCTATTAGTGCCATGGTACTGCCCGGTATATCGGGTTCATTTATCCTGCTGATCATGCGTAAATATACCTATGTGTTAGCTGCCGTTGGTGATTTGAATTTTGCTGTGCTGATACCATTTGCGCTGGGCATGGTGACCGGCCTGGTGATCTTTACACGTATATTGGTGTGGATGCTGCATCATTATTATCGGCACATGATTTTGTTCATCAAGGGGATACTGATTGCGTCCCTGTGGGTGATTTGGCCATATCAAAACAGGGAGTTTATCACTGTCAGGGGCAAGCAAAAACTGGTAGGTTCCGAGCCGATATTACCTGAACACCTGGATGCCACGCTGGGTTGGTCTATGATGATGTTAGTGATCGGTATCGTTCTGGTCATTGTTATCCACACTATTGCAGAACGAAAGACGGCTTCCTAAACGGCATCAGGAATTACTAAAAGGACATTGGTAAATGTTTATCCTGCCATTTTACCAAAAGATAAACTGGCGTAATCCGCCTGTGATTACGATCCTTTTGATTATTATCAACAGTTTTGTATATTTCTCCATACAGGGTGAAGACGACAAGTACATAGAACAGGCGGTGCAGTACTATGTCAGGGGCGACCTGCCTGAAATCGAGATCCCTGAATATATAAAGTACCTTAAGGACAAGGGCGAATATAAATTGTCCGGGGAATACCGCAAGGTATTTCGTGATGAACCGGACAGTGTTCCCTATATATTAATGTCGATGATTACAGACAGCGGGTTTATGCCACGTCTCGAGAATAACGAGATTATTAAACCTTCAGACAGGAATTTCAGGAAATGGAAGGAACAAAGACTGGAGTTTAACCGGCTTCTGAAAAAAGCTGTATGGTTCAGCTACGGGTATCGACCGGGAAAACCGGAACTGGTCACCAGTTTTACCCATATGTTTTTACATGGAAGCATTGATCATTTGCTGGGCAACATGATTTTCCTGTTCATCATCGGGTTTGTTGTTGAAGCCATTGTAGGTAAATCGGTTTATTTATTTTCTTACATACTGGCAGGTCTAAGTTCTGCAGGGCTTGATATTGTTATTAATTCAGAAAGTATTGTTCCCTCTATAGGCGCATCAGGTGCGATAGCTGGATTGATGGGTATGTATACAATCCTGTTTGGTTTTAGAAAGATAAATTTCTTTTACTTTATCATTGTTTATTTTGACTATGTAAAAGCACCAGCGATCATACTTTTCCCTTTATGGCTAGGAAAGGAGTTTTACCAGTTGTTTTGGGGGGGTATTAGTAATGTCAATTATCTCGCGCATATCGGTGGTCTGCTCAGTGGCGGGTTGATCGCTTTTTATATCAAGCGCTTTACAGATTGTGTAGATCTGGAATATATGGATGTACATAACAAAGAGGAAACCAGAACAAAGAATTATGAAGATGCAATGGATTTTTTATCCGGGATGCAATATGACAAGGCGGCCATTGAATTCAAGGGCCTGTACGAAGCGCACCCTGAAAACCGTGAATATCTTGTAGAATTATATAAAGCCGCAAAGCATGAGCCGGGAAGTGATGACTACCACTTCGCGGCCAGAAAAATAATGTCCTTGTATGGAAGGGATCCGGCGACAATAAATTTAATTGCATCCACATATCGGGAATATATAAATTTATGTAAATCAAGCGCCCGTTTCACCGTTGATATGCTATTTGAGATGGCGGTCAGATTTTCAAAAAATGGTTACCTGGATGAGGCTGAGCAAATCACCAGAAATTTATTAAAAAAGAAAAAGCAGGATGAACGTATGCCAGGGATTCTGTTGGCACTATCGATAGGCTACAGGAAAGCGGGGAAAGAAGATTTAGGTAAGGCGTATGCTGAGCAATTGTTCCGGATATTCCCGGAAAGCCATGAAGCAAGGCATCTGAAAACCATATAATCAATCATGCATGTTTCATCATGTTGCGGATGAATTGCCCGTATTGATTGATCTCATCGTTAAGTTCATGATCTGGATATTGGCCTTGCAGGAATTTTATTACCTTCAGGGCTTGTTGCTCTTCCTGCAGTTCCTCACATAGCAGTTTCGCCATCAGCAGGTAAATCTTTGGAATATCCTGATGCCTGGGATATCTCTTGTGGAAACCATTGATTAGCGTAAAGGCTTCGCGAAAGGCGCGCATGCCATACAAGGTGTTTGCTATTTCATAAATATTGTCAGGATCACTCGGAGCGATTTTCGGGTTAGCCTTCAGGCATTCCCTGAATATATTAGCAGCCTTGCCTGGCTGGTTCTGCAATAACAGGATGTTGATGTATTCCTGGCCATGTTCAGCCAGCAATACATCATTTCCTGTTCGCTGTAATAATATATGATAACGTGCATGCAGCTCCAGATTATTAATGTTCTGGGAGATCTTTTCCTGTATAACTTTTACTGCGTCATCCAGGCGGCCTTCTTTAATCAGAACATCAACTTCATTCATAATCGGGCTGGAGGATACCTCTTTGTTAGTTTGTTGTGATTCAAAATCACGGCCAACATGCATATCAATATCGTAGCCAAGATCCTCATGATACTGGAATAACAGATAACCCATCATATTGAACATAATGAGCACGAAGTAAAGTCCGGCAATGCTATTTATGGCCAATAGTATGAAGCTATCACTATCTTCAAGTATATCTCCTATCGCACTATTGCCACCTGCGACCATAAGTAAAAAGATATAAAGTAGCAGATAAGGCATCCCTGTCTTCTTCATTACATTGAATATCAGTATCGGATTCATAGCCCTGAATAAACTCCTGGCGATGGCCAGGACAATGATGCTGGCCGGAAGTCCTGCCAGTATAAAGATGGCCCATATAATGGCGAAGAAGCCCCCCAGATTGTAATCGACCCATCCGACTGAAAGAAACATGGCGATGAACAACAGCAGCAATTTAACAGGCAACATTAGATTTTCTGTTATCATCTCAAATGTTACATCGGGAGGATCGAGATGTCCCCGGGAGGTATGAACGAGTACCGCCATTGCATATTTAACAAATACAAGTAATAGAAATAACCTGAATCCAATCCCGAGAATGCCACCAAACTGGAAAACAAAATGCCCGATGGCGATTATAATTATGAATATTAATGCGGTCAGGTTTGCCGGATAGGTAAAAAATTTAGGGATTCGGTTCCAGAACGGTACGATAAAATTACCGGCACTGACCTGCTCTGCCAGGTTATTACACAGGGGACATGTGACCGCGTTTCTGGCAATGTTCTGTTTGATACAACCGGAACAAAACGATACATCACATTCCAGGCACTCCCAGCGGGCGGGTACTTTCGGATGATATTTGCAGGCGGTGACGGCCATCAACATTCCCTGGTCACGACTCTATTTGGTAAAACATAGCGGTGCAATGCTTGACTTGCAACATGGAAATTATCTCTGCCTGAGAGATTGTTCCAGCCATCGTGGTCAGGAATCCGGAACGCCTGCATTGGACATGGGGTAATATGGCGCGCCCGGCGCGATTCGAACGCGCGACCTTCGGCTTCGGAGGCCGATACTCTATCCAGCTGAGCTACGGGCGCAATATATTTAAAACTGTTCTCACCATCCCTGGGTCAGTATCAGTGATTCTTTCATCACCGGCCTCGCCTTCCCTGGCGAGGCGTTCGCCGGGAAAAACGTTCACTGGACGTTTTTCTATTCCGGCTCACCCAGCTGAGCTACGGGCGCAAGCTATTCAGCAAGGCGCATAGGATAACGCATGGCACCCAAGTTGTCTTGCACGATTATTGAATATGGCTGACTGCCGGGATGACGATACTAAAGGTGGTCCCTTCTCCATAGACGCTTTCTACTTTGATATCACCACCAAGCATTTGGCAGAAACGCTTACTGATGACGAGGCCAAGCCCGGTACCGCCAAATTCCCGTGTAGTGGAAGAATCGGCCTGGGTGAAATCCCTGAATAATTTGTCAATTTGATCTTCTGCAATACCTATACCGGTATCTGAGACATCAAAAATTATCCAGTCACAACCATCGGTGGATTCTTTTCTGACTGACAGTGACACCCGGCCATCCCTGGTAAATTTGCATGCATTACTCATCAGGTTAAAGAGAGACTGCTTGATCTTGGTCCTGTCAGACTCCATGGTTTCCACGTCGTCGGCACATTTAATATTGATCGAGTTGTTGTTTGTCCTGGCAAGTGGCCAAATGACCGAAGTAATATCATCCACCAGGGATTTGATATTGAATTGTTCAATAAATACTTCCATTTTGTCTGCTTCAATCTTGGACAGATCAAGAATGTCATTAATTAAATGCAGCAAGTGTTTTCCAGATAAGGCAATTTTATTCAAATCATCAGAAAATACTTCCATGTTGTTATCACTGGCTTCTTCCTGGAGCATTTCACTGTAACCGATAATGGCATTCAAGGGTGTACGCAGTTCATGACTCATGTTGGCAAGAAAGGCGCTCTTGGCCCGATTGGCCTCCTGTGCATGATCACGAGCCTTCTCCAGTTCCTGCTCAGCTATTTTACGCCCACTGATGTCACGAATGACGCAATTTAGGCCGGCAGGATTGTCATCATTGCTATAGGCGATATACGCAGAGATAGATACCGGTACTAGCTTGTTGCGGACAGATTTAATCGTTAACTCGTGATCAATGACCTCTTTACCTTCAAACAGTCTTTTTCTGATGTCAATCCATTGTCCCGAACCAGCGAACAGGATATCTGCGCTTTTACCGATCAGATGCATTGGCTTGTACCCAAAATGGCGCACCGATGGACTGACATTGGTAATGGTATCCATGGAATTGATTTCCATGAAGGTGTCAGGAATCGAACTGAAAATGGATCTGAAACGTGTCTCACTGGCACGCAATGCTTCTTCTGTCTGTTTACGCTGGCCAATGTCACGTAATATGCCTTGTATGCCAACAGTGTTTCCATCATCGTCGTAGAGAAATTTGCTTGTTACTGAGGTAGGGACAAGTTGACCGCTTTTATGCATTAGCATTAATTCATAGTCATTGACGACCCCATCACGTTTCAGTACTTCCATCAGGCCTTCACGCTGTGACGGATCTGCATACACTATAGTTGCCGGTTTGCCGATGATCTCTCCAGGGTCATAGCCATAGATCTCATGGACCGAAGGACTCAGTGTATAGACAATACCCTCTATATCAGCTTCGTAATAAACATCCTGCAGCGATTCAAAGATACGTCGGTAACGTTGCTCGCTTTCCTGAAGAATCTTGTCGGTTTCCTTGCGTACGCCGATATCACGCAACAGCCCATCCAGGCCTGTCGGGATTCCTGCTTCATCCACCGTCCGGTGGGCTGTTAATGAGCATCTAATGGTATGACCATCTCTATGAATAAAGTCGATCTCAAAGTCATTCACTGAGCCATTTTCAGACAATTCCTTCCACATTTGTCCACGTCGATCCGGGTCACGGTAATATTCTATGGGCTCGTGACCAAGCATCTCTTCAGGCTGATAACCTATTAATTGATAAGCAGAAGGACTGACATAAGTCAGTACATTGTGCTCGGTACGAAAATAGACATCCTGAATTGTTTCAATGATGTTACGAAACTTTTTCTCCCGTTCCAGCAGTTTTGCTTCAGCTTCCTTGCGCTGGGTGATATTGCGTGCCAGCCCTTCAATGCCGATGCGATTGCCACTTTCATCAAGCACAGTGTGGGCCGTGATCGCAAAGGGCAGGACGGTACCGTTCTTGTGCCTGAGATTGACTTCGTAATCCTGAACTGATCCTGTTTTGCGGATGGCGTCGCGCAGGGTAAACCGATCAGCGTCATGGTTGTAAATGTTGCCAATATTGAGTCCAATGATTTCTTCATGCGTGTATCCCACGTGTGTCAGGCAGGAGGGACTGGCCATTACTATGGCACCATTTTCATCCGTTCTGAAGAAGACATCATCAATGGATTCAAATATGGTACGGAATTTTAATTCACTCTGACGAAGCAGTTCCTCGACTTGCCTGCGTTTAGTGATATCCCGGGCAATACCCTGTACCCGTACTGGTTTTCCATCCTGGAAAATAAGCCGGTTCGAGACTTCAATCCAGAAAGCTGTGCCATCCTTCTTTTGGGCGTGCAGTTCATACGGACCGGCGGTGTCCTTGCCGTCGATTTTTTCCCTGATGCTTGCGTGGGCCTTTTCCAGATCTTCTGGAAACAAAATATCTGCAAATTTAAGTTCGAGAAATTCCTCCACACTGTAGCCAAATATCCCGGCACCTGCCTCATTGATATAAAGCATGTTGCCGTCAAGATCATGGATATAGATATAGTCATTCAGGGATTCGGTGAGTTTCTGGTAGCTCTCGCGCTCCATAGTAGCGATGGCGCGGCTCTCCTGTAATTCAGTCGTGTCATGGATAATGCTCAGCACACCACAGACAGCCCCTCGTGCGTCCTTGATCGGGGTACAATTCCAGTCACAGCTCAGGATCATGCCCGAGTGGGTAATATTGTCGATTTGTGGAAATATGGCCTGGCCAGTATCACGTGTCTGGTCGCGGATCTGTTGTAGCGATACTGAGCCGTCCGGGAATAATAAAGCCAGCGATTGTTGCTGCAGCGCATTTTCTTTATAGCCAAATAAAGCGGCGGTTATTGAACTCAACGCTTTGATTTTATAGTCCAGGTCCCAATAGATGGCCGCTACCGGCAGCAGTCGGCATAGCGGCAGAACACTTTCTTCGTCGACACCGGGCTGGCTAATGGCGCTATGATGCTTGATTTGGCTCATAATCTGGGGAGGCCACCATGAATGTTATTAATTAACGAGTAATATTCTACTTTACTAATTTGCTTTCTTATAGCATTTATCATCAAATCGAGTGTCCTTAACCACAATTAATAGTAGATTATTGGCGTTTTCCCGGAACTCTTTAATCAGCAGGGTGGCCAATGAAGGAATAAAAATCAGGGAACATTATGAGGTTAGGCTACTTTTCACATATTGCCTCAGCAGCCATGCTGTTGTCAGTTTTCTACACCGCGCAGGCCTTTGAATTTAATCAGGGCGAATTGTCAGGCAGCTTTGATACCACTATATCGCTTGGTGCCACCTGGCGGGTCGAAGGGCGCGATAAAGACCTGATTGGTGTTGCCAATCTTGGGCGACTCAGGTCGGTGAATACGGATGATGGCAACATCAATTATGACAAGGGTGTCGTCTCCAGCGTTATCAAGGTGACGCATGATCTGGAAGTCGATTACCGTAATTTTGGTGCCTTTGTTCGTGCCACTTATTTCAATGACTTTAAAAATAATGGCAATAATGACCTGACGAGCAAGGCCGAAGGCATTGTTGATAATGATTTCAGCTTTCTGGATGGCTATGTTCGGGGCAGCTTTAAACTGGGTGGACGCGCACTGGATGTGCGCCTTGGCAAGCAGGTGGTCAGCTGGGGTGAGAGTACCTTTATTCAAAACTCTATTAATGTCCTCAATCCAGTCGATGTCCGAAGGCTTCGTATTCCCGGTTCGGAGCTTCGTGAGGCCTTAACACCGGTAAACATGTTGTGGTTCTCACAGGAATTGACAGACAACCTGAGCTTTGAAGCCGCGATCCTCTCAAATTTCGATCATGTTGAGATCGACCCCAGAGGGACCTATTTCAGCACCAATGATTTTGCCTCTGCCGGGGGTCAGTATGTGGTGACGGGCTTTGGTGCGAATGACGAATCTCGTTGTGCGCTTGCTTTTCCAGGTAACGCTGTGTGTATCCCACGCGCGGCTGATAGGGATGCCAGGGATACTGGACAATATGGCGTCGCGTTTCGTTATCTGGCACAGCAACTGAACGATACTGAGTTTGGATTCTTCTTTGTAAATTATCACAGTCGGGTACCGATCATTAGTGCCCATGCAGTCTCTGGCGCTACTCCGAATACAGCTGATTATTTTGTTGAGTATCCTGAAGACATCCAGTTGTACGGGCTTAGTTTTAATACTGTCATGAATAATGGTATCGCCCTGCAGGGTGAAATTAGTCACCGGGATGATGTGCCTTTGCAGATCGAGGATGTTGAGATACTGCTGAGCGCCTTGTGTAGTGCGGCCAGTCAGTTGGGTGCCTGCCCTGGTGGTCTTGGCAGTGAGGTACCCGGTTATATAAGAAGGGATGTAACCCAGGTACAGCTAACCGCGACTAAATTGATTGGGGGCAGTAATATCTTCAAGGCCAACCAATGGGTCCTGCTGGGTGAGGTAGGCTGGACCTATGTTCACAATATGCCGGATGAAGATGTTTTACGTTTGGAAGGCCCAAATACACCACTACCGGCGAATCCAGCGGTGGCAGGCACAGCTCAGGATGATGGCTACGCCGATCAGAGTTCCTGGGGCTATCGCCTGGTGACCCGGCTGGATTACAACAGTGCGATTGGCGCGGTCAATCTGTCACCCCGACTGGCCTTTGCGCACGACGTCAATGGCACGACACCAGGACCGGGAGGCAATTTCATTGAGGGCCGCAAGGCACTGACACTGGGTCTGGGGGCATCCTACCTGAATGCCTGGACCGGTGACCTTAGCTATACTCGGCTCTATGGCGGTGGAGATCATAACCTGCTCCACGATCGTGACTTTGTTTCAATGAACATCAAGTACTCATTCTAGGGAAGGCCTTCAATGATAAAAAGATACCTGTTAGGGAGCATTGTTCTGTTTTACAGCATAGGCATGGCGAATGCCGCTGTGTCGCCGGAACAGGCCGCCAGGCTTGGAAAGGACCTGACCCCGATGGGGGCCGAAAAGGCCGGTAACAAGGATGGCACCATTCCTGCCTGGAGCGGCGGCATCACCAGGCCGCCCGCAGGTTACCAGCAAGGACAACACCACCCAGACCCCTTCCCGGATGATAAGCCGCTGTTTTCGATCACCGGCAGTAATGCCGATCAATATAAAGACAAGCTGACCCCGGGACAGCTGGCATTGCTGAAAAAATATTCAACCTACAAGATGAATATCTATCAAACTCGCCGCACGGCATCATTCCCGCAGCGCATTTATGACGCTATCAAGCGCAATGCCACCACGGCAAAACTGGTCAATAACGGCAATGGCATTGCAGATGCGACCGAAGGCATCCCGTTTGCGATCCCGCAAAATGGCCTGGAGGCCATCTGGAACCATATCGTACGTTTTCGCGGCAATACCGTGCAGCGCTGGATCAAGCAGGCGGCGGTGACCGCCAGCGGCAAGTATGTGCTGGTCAGCCTGCAGGATGAATTTGATTTTCTGTATGCCAAGCCTGGAGTCAAGTTCGAGGATCTGAATAACCTGCTGCTGTATTTCAAACAGGAAGTGAAGTCCCCTGCACGCCTGGCGGGCGGCGTCCTGATGGTTCATGAGACCCTTAATCAGGTCACCGAGCCCCGTTCAGCATGGGTATATAACCCGGGTCAACGACGGGTACGCCGTGCCCCCAACGTTGCCTATGATAATCCGGGTACTGCGTCCGATGGTCTGCGTACCAGTGATGACTTTGATATGTACAACGGTGCACCGGATCGCTATAACTGGAAACTGCTCGGCAAAAAAGAGATCTATGTACCCTACAATGATTACCGGGTACATAGTGACAAGCTGGAGTACGCGGATATCCTTGCGGTCGGTCACCTGAATCCGGAATACCCGCGGTATGAATTACACCGGGTCTGGGAGGTGGAAGCGACCCTCAAGGATGGAGAACGCCATATCTATGGCCGGCGGGTGTTTTATATTGATGAAGACAGCTGGCAGATTCTGGTTGCCGATAAATATGACAATCGTGGCCAGATCTGGCGAATAAGCGAAGGACATGCGATTAACTATTATGATGTCCCAATCTTGTGGACCACGTTGGAAGTCCATCATGATCTGCAGTCTGGTCGTTACCTGGTGCTGGGTCTGAACAATAAAGAACGTATGTATGATTTTAATATCAAGCGTTCACCTTCAGACTACACTCCATCAGCATTACGCCGGGCGGGTAGACGATAGCTCAGTTGTTAAGGCTGCAATATGAAGTGAGATATACCGTTATGAGGAGTCCTCGGGTATATCTTGTCTTATTCCTCTACCTGATAATACACTCACCCTTCGCATACTCTGAACAAGATTCAATTGACACGGCTGCGCCTGACTGGGCAATGCCGGCCCCGCTGGCATATCGTTCGATGATACTGGATGTCACTCAGGCGGGCTCGCGTCAAGTGGCCGTTGGCGAGCGGGGCCACATCCTGTATTCAGATGATTGTGGTGGCAACTGGCAACAGGCCAAAGTCCCCACGCGCACCACCCTGACGGCAGTTTTTTTTATTGATGACAAGAGAGGCTGGGCCGTTGGACATGACAGCGTTGTCCTGAAGACCGGGGATGGCGGAGAAAACTGGCGGATTACCTATCAGGATGCTCCCGCCGAGCAGCCACTGTTCGATATCTGGTTTCGTAATTCTCGTCAGGGCATCGCCATCGGTGCCTATGGCGCGTTTATCATCAGTAATGATGGTGGTGAGACCTGGCAGAGTAGTCCTGTCAGTGATGAAGATTTCCATTTATACAGTATTACCCCGTTTGCCGATGATAATCTGCTGATCGCCGGTGAAGCGGGCAGCCTGTATCGATCCACTGATGCCGGACGTAGCTGGCAGAAACTTGTCCGGCCCTATGTTGGCTCCTTCTTTGGTGTGTTGTCACTATCCAGGTCGAGCTTGCTGGTTTACGGGATGCGTGGTCATGTGTTTCGCTCGGATGATGGGGGCGATAGCTGGAAGCAGGTGGATGTCGGGGTCAACTCTTCGCTGGAAGGTGGTTACCGCCAGCCTGGCGGGAACATTTATCTGGCAGGTCATAACGGCGTCATACTCAAGAGCACCAATCAGGGCAACAGCTTTTCCCCGATACAGGCAGGTAACCGGCGCAACTATGCCGCGTTGTCAGCATGCAGTAATGGTGACCTGATTGTGGTCGGTGAATCTGGCGTGGAGAAACTGACGCCGTGACCGGTTTCCTTGAAAGATTGATATTCAGGAATCGTGGCAAGGTATTGTTGTTCTTTGCAATCGTGTCTGTCGGCATGTTTGTTTCGGCACTGAATTTCAGACTGGATGCGGGCTTTGAAAAACTGTTGCCGGCAAAGCATGAATACATGCAGACGTTTTTCAAATATCAGCTGGATTTTGGCGGTGCCAACAGGATCCTTATCGCCGTGACACAAAAAAAGGGCGATATATTCAATCCAAAATATTTCGAAAAACTGAAGGCCATTACCGATGAGGTATTTTTCATTGATGGCGTGGAACGATCCAGCGTGACCTCGTTGTTTACGCCCAATGTCAGATTCATCGAGGTGGTCGAAGGCGGTTTCTCGGGTGGCAATGTGATCCCGGCAGAATTCAGGCCAACGCCGGAGTGGTTTGGCAAGGTCAGGGAGAACATCCAGAAGACCGGCAAGGTTGGGATACTCGTCTCCAGTGATTTTCGCAGTGCCATTGTCAGCGCAGTACTGATAGAAACCAATCCACAATCCGGGCAAAAGGTCGACTATCTGGGGGTCGCCAGTCAACTTGAGCAGATCCGGCAGAAGTATGCCGATGATGATATCGAGGTTCACATCATTGGTTTTGCAAAATTAATCGGCGATGTGGTGGAAGGATTTAGCGGTGTATTTCTGTTTTTCTTTGTGACACTCGGTATTACTTCATTACTGCTGTATGCCTATACACGATCGGTGCGACTTTCATTGTTGCCGTTGTTCTGTTCATTGATTGCGGTGATATGGCAACAGGGCCTGTTACCGATACTCGGTTATGGTATTGACCCGATGTCCATTCTGGTGCCTTTCCTGGTGTTTGCCATAGGTATCAGCCATGGCGTACAGATGGTCAATGCGGCCAGGGTTGAAGGCATCAAGGGCCGTGACAGCCTGCAAGCCAGTCGTACCGCCTTCAGGCGCCTGCTATTACCGGGCAGTGTCGCCTTGATCAGTGACACCCTGGGCTTTATGACGATTATGTTGATTGAGATCGAGATCATCCGTGAACTGGCGATTGCGGCCAGTCTGGGTATCGCGGTGATCCTGTTAACCAACCTGTTTTTATTACCGGTGTTACTTTCCTATATACCCCCGGATTGCCTGAAGCGGTTTGATCCAGTGAAGTCCGGAAAATTCTGGAAAAAACTGTCATCCGTATGCAACCCACCACTTTCAAAAGTGGTCATCCTGATCGCGGTGGGCATGTTTGCCTATGGTATGTGGGTCGCCAGGGACATGAAGATTGGGGACCTGGAGGCGGGTGCACCTGAGTTACATGCAGATTCACGTTATAACCGGGATATTGATCACATTACCAGCCAATTTGCCATTGGCGTGGATGTGCTTACCACGATTGTTGAAACTGATACAGATGCATGTACAAACTATAATGTGATGGACGCCATTGATCGGTTTGCCTGGCATATCCGCAATGTCGAGGGAGTACAAACAGTGGTGACATTGCCGGGCCTCGCCAAGGTGGTCAACGCCGGCTGGTACGAGGGCACACTAAAATGGCGGGTACTGTCACGTAATAGTCAGGTACTGGCACAGGCAGTTTACCCTTTCGATACCAGTACCGGTTTGCTGAATTCGGACTGCAGTGTCATGGCGGTACAGGTCTTCACCAAAGATCATCGTGCAGAGACCATTGCCCGTATCGTCGCAGAGATAAAAAGTTATACGAGGGAACATGTTTATAAAAACGTTGGCTTCAGGCTGGCGAGCGGTAACGTCGGCGTCATGGCGGCCACCAATGAAGCCGTTGATGCTGCCCAGATACCGATGCTGATCTATGTGTATGCCGCCATTATCGGTTTGTGCCTGCTGGCCTTCAGAACGCTGCTGGGGACCCTGTGTATCATACTGCCGCTGGCACTGGTCTCGGTATTGACCTATGCGCTGATGGTTAAACTCGGGATAGGACTAAAGGTCGCTACCTTGCCGGTAGTAGCCCTCGGTGTCGGTATCGGTGTGGATTACGGTATCTATATATTCAGTCGTCTGCGTGATGACCTGCAACCGGGTGTTACGTTGAAGCTGGCATTACAGCAAACCTTTATGACCACCGGCAATGCGGTATTGTTTACGGCATTGACCCTGGCTATCGGCGTGAGTACCTGGATATTCTCGGACCTGAAATTCCAGGTGGATATGGGGATCCTGCTGACCTTCGTATTTATCGCCAATATGTTAGCGGCGATGATTTTATTACCGGCGCTGGCAACCTGGCTGGTAAGGCCGAAATACAAACAGGCGCCAGAACTGATGGTAAACACGGAAAGTTAGCCGGCAATGTGAGAATAGCTGCACAATGGCCTGGTAATGATTATTTACGATTTTCACCTGACAGGCATTTTAAGGATATAATCATATGCTCAAAGCAATTATTTATTTGATACCAGGGGGGTTATCGTGAGCCGCGAAGACGACGCTTTTGCTAGCACATTTAAGGGCATTCTGATTTTCCTGGTTATCCTGTTGGTCGTTCTGATTGTCCTGGCCAATATGATCGCTGATGATGATGACGCACCTGTTGCGGGCGGTCCCGCCCCTGAAACCATCAAGCCGGTGGGCAAAGTGAAACTTGCCGCTACAGATTTAGCACCGGCACCCGCTGCAAAGGTTTCTGCAGCACCTGCTGCTGCCGCCGCCTCTGGCTCTGCGGATGGCAAGGCCACATTTACCGCCGCCTGTTCTGCCTGCCATAGTAGCGGCGCTGCCGGGGCACCGAAGCTGGGCGACAGGGCCGCCTGGGTCGGGCGTATCGCCCAGGGCATGGCGGTAATGCAAGACCATGCCATCAAGGGTTTTCAGGGTAAAAAGGGTTTTATGCCTGCCAAGGGGGGCCGTGCGGATCTGAGTGACATTGCCGTCAAGGCCGCGGTGGTCTACATGGTCGGCGAAAGCAAGTAGGCAAGGCTTATCCGCAAATGAATGCAAGTGTGATATTCATCTGTATTCAGATAGAAGCAGACTGACGAGGGTGACTTTTTCGGACTAAGATTTTTCACCACAGAGGACTCAGTTGTAGGCCGGATTAAGCGCGAAGCGTGTATCCGGCGGCAATAGTAAAGAGTATCTCCGACAATTGTGGCTGGCTCCGATATCTTTTTCAAGCTCCGACCTCGCTACGCTCGCAAGTCGCTTGAAAAAGTCATCCTCGCCAACCTTTGCAGTCATTGGGGATATTTAAAGCATTTGTATCACAGAATATTTTTTCTCTGTGACCTCCGTGTCCTCTGTGGTGCAAATGGTTTTATTCATACCCCCCGCCAGCAACTCCTTCAGGTTGGATTTGTTGTGGACAGACGATGATAAGGACATTGATCAGGAATGATGTTGTAACAGCGGTTTTCGGTAACTGAGGGCTTCCAGCAGATGCATACTGCCGATATTTTCGGCCGCCGCCAGATCGGCAATGGTACGGGCCACTTTCAGGATCCGGTGATAGGCACGTGCCGATAGCCTGAGCTTTTCTACAGCCATGACCAGCATGGCCTGGTCCTTTTCGGTTAACTGGCAGT
Organism: Gammaproteobacteria bacterium; assembly: GCA_036986115.1. Classification (GTDB taxonomy): domain Bacteria; phylum Pseudomonadota; class Gammaproteobacteria; order BTQY01; family BTQY01; genus BTQY01. Next base: position 30,994 of record BTQY01000019.1, read on the forward strand.
GCTGTCTGATCTGTTGTTGGTCCAGCATATGATTAAGGCACCCTGAGCGTTTTAGCTGGCGATCAGCCGCCAGCTTGACGCGTTCACGTACCTGCTCACTGTTCTCGGGCAGAGTGCCTTGCCCGGTTTCGGTGAGTATGCTGGTGCGTAACCTGGGTACCTGGACATGGAGATCGATCCGATCCAGCAGCGGCCCTGAAACCCGGGCACGATAACGCGATACCTGCTCTTCAGTACAACGACAACGGCCATCGCTGTCTCCCAGGTAACCACACGGGCACGGGTTCATCGCACACACCAGTTGAAAACGCGCCGGATAGACTTCATGCCGTGCCGCCCGCGAGATATGGATCTCACCAGACTCCAGTGGCTCGCGCATGACCTCGAGTACCCGGCGGCCGAATTCCGGTAATTCATCGAGGAACAATACCCCCTGATGGGCCAGCGAGATCTCACCGGGCCGGGGCTGGCTGCCACCACCGACCAGGGCCACCGCAGAGGCCGTGTGGTGCGGGCTGCGGAACGGTCGCTGTCGCCATGAGGCCAGCTTAAATCCCTGTGTGCTGATGGACTGTATTGCCGCTGCCTGCAGCGCCTCCTGTTCGCACATCGGTGGCAGGATAGAGGGCAGGCGACTGGCCAGCATGGATTTCCCGGTGCCCGGCGGGCCAATAAGCAGCAGGTTGTGGCGACCGGCGGCGGCCACCTCCAGCGCCCGCCGCGCCTGGTATTGCTCACGCACGTCCAGCAGATCCAGATTGATCGGGTTGTTGCCGGCAGATGCCGTGGCGATGGCGGCTGGCAATATTCGACTGTTATCCAGATGCGCACACACATCCAGTAATTGCTCGGCCGCGAGGATAGAGATGCCATTGACCAGCGTGGCTTCTGCGGTATTGATGGTCGGGATCACCATGCCATGACCTGCCTGTTTGGCACACAGCACCGCCGGCAGCACCCCATGGACCGGCCGCAAATTGCCGGTCAGTGCCAGTTCACCAAGGAACTCCAGGCTGTCCAGGGCGTCGCCTTCCAGTTGGTCGGAGGCAATCAATATCCCCAGCGCAATCGCCAGATCAAAGCGTGCGCCCTCTTTGGGCAGGTCCGCCGGGGCCAGATTGATAGTAATGCGCCTGCACGGGAACTCGTAACCGGCATTGATGATGGCGCAGCGCACCCGTTCCTTGCTCTCCCTGACCTCGGCCTCGGGCAAACCGACCATGGATAGCGCGGGCAGGCCATTGGAGACATGTACCTCGACCGTGACCAATGGGGCATTGATGCCCACCTGGGCACGGCTTTTAACCACCGCTATGTCGCTCATGGTGTCCTTACCTTGCTATATGGGGTCAGCGTGAGTCCAGCGTGAACCCTGGCTGAGTATCACCCAGCGTAGTCCGGGGGCCAGGGCCATGACAATCGGGCAATGGCGACGGTTGCTGTCAGTCAACGGCGCTGAATCACGACAGAAATACCCTACACAGGCCGGGTAAAAGCCCCTCAGGAGCTCACCAGGGGGCCAAAAAATCACCCCCCGGGGCTAATTAATTCGGCCGAGCAGTCGATATTCTACTGACAGGAAGACAATTTGAAGAGGATGGCTCAATGAGTTCGCTACTCCAGTCTGTGGATGAACGCACCAACCTGGCGGGTGCTAATCGTCTTGAAATACTGCTATTTAGCCTCGGAAAGGACACCAGCAGTGGCCGTGAAGAGGTATTTGGCATCAATGTGTTCAAGATCCGCGAAGTGATGCATTTGCCTGAGGTGACCCGTGCCCCGGATATGCCCCCCGGCGTCATGGGTATGGTCAGCTTGCGTGGCAACATGATCCCGGTGATCGATCTGGTGCATTTTTGTGGTGTTGAGGTGGAGGAGCCGCCGGGCATCCTGATTGTTACCGAGTACAACAGGAATACCCAGGGGTTATTGGTACATTCTGTAGAGCAAATCCTGCGCATGGAGTGGAATGAGATCAAGGTGCCACCACTGATGATGGGACACGCCATGGGTGGCCTGGTCACTGCAGTGACCGAATTGAACGATGGTCGCATTGTCATGATCATCGACGTGGAACGGGTGCTGTCTGAGACGGCCGGCTGCGGTGAAGATGAAAGTGTCTACAAGGAAATAGTCACGCTGGAACAGGTTGAGGACCACCCGAAAAACCTGTTATATGCGGATGATTCCATGGTCGCGCGTAAACAGATTGAAAAGACCCTGGACAAAATGGGGGTCAATTACACCAGTGCCAAGAACGGTGATGAGGCATGGGCCCGGCTCGGGGAGATTGCCGAGCGGGCCAAGTCGATGGGTGTCCCGGTAAACGAGATCCTCGACGTGGTGCTGACCGATGTGGAAATGCCCAGTATGGATGGCTATGTGCTGACCAAGAAGATCAAATCTGACCCGCGATTTAACGGGGTACCGGTGGTGATGCATTCCTCCCTGTCTGCTGATGCCAATATTACCATGGGGACCAACGTCGGTGCCGATGCCTATGTGGCAAAATTCGATCCGCGCGAACTGGCCAGTGTCCTGGATCCGTTCTTCAAGAAGGGCAAAGAGTAAGTTATTGCCAGGCCGCCCGGTGGCGTAGCAGTCTGTTATTAATTACTGCCGGACGCTACTGGTTGAGGCGCTGCTCCAGTTCGGCCAGTTGCTTTTCCATGGCTTCAATCTTGGCACGGGTGCGCAGCAGGACACCACGTTGGACCTCAAATTCTTCACGTGTCACCAGACCCATTTTATCCAGGCCCTGCTGCATCACCTGCCGCAGGTTCTTTTCCAGATCCTGACTGATGCCCGCCAGTCCGGTGGGCAACAAGTGTGACAGCTCCTTAAGCATTTCATCTATTAAATTGTTCTGATTCATGTCATTCTCACCCATCCTTAATGATCTTATTTGGCTCGCATGTCTTGTTTAGTGGCAACCACAGTGTAGCGTATGCTGCCTGGACGGTTTAGCTAAATATATTTGCACCAATAATGTGCAAAATGCTTCCAAAGAACGATCATTTTGGTGCAAACAACGGGGTGGTCCAGGCCATTAACACCAATAAGTAATTGTATAATATAAATATGCTGTTTTGGCATGGCATCTGCATTATTAATGAACATTTTTCCTATGGAAATAAATCCAGAGAAAAATCCCGTAGGAAATATCAACAATATCGAGGAGAGATACAAATGTTTACCCTGTTAAAAAGACTAAGCGCGTTGCTGATAGCCGGGATACTGCTGGCGAGTTCTAACGTTGCGATGGCCGAGTGGGAGACCGCCTGGAATATGGGTTTCACTACCGATTACCGCTTCCGCGGGATTAGCCAGAATAACGAGAACGGTACCTTTTCCGGTGGCGTCGATTTCAGTCACTCCAGCGGCTGGTACGTCGGTACCTGGGCCGCCACCGTCGAACAGGTCGAGCTGCGTGGGCAAAAGCCAGATGACGCGGATTTCGAGCTGGATCTATATGGTGGCTATGGTGGTAACTTTACCTCCGCGCTGAGCTACGATATTGGCCTGCTGTACTATGCCTATCCACAAGGCTGGCAGCTGGACTTCCTGGAAGTATATGGATCTTTGAGCTACGACTTTGGACCAGCGGCATTGACTGGTGGTGTGGCCTATTCTGGTGACTTCTTCGGTGAAACCGATGACGCCCAGTACTACTACGTCGAACTGGATGTGCCACTGCCTTACTTCTCTGACAATTTGAGTGCCTCGGCTCACTATGGTCACCAGGACATTGATGACAATGCCGTGTTTGGTACGCCGGATTATGACGAATGGAACATTGGCGTGACCTACTCCTGGAAAGGTGCCGACTTCGACCTTCGTTATATCGACACTGACATCAGTGATCGCAGGTGCTTTGGTGGTACAGACCTGTGTGATGACGAACTGGTGTTCTCAATCACCGCTAATTTCTAATAAAACATAATAATTAACTCGCTGTTGGCCCCTTCACGGGGCCTGCAACGGAGGACCGAATATGAAACTGGTATCAGCAATTATCAAACCGTTCAAACTGGACGATGTGCGTGAGGCCCTTTCGGAGATAGGTGTACAAGGTGTGACTGTCACAGAGGTAAAGGGTTTCGGTCGACAAAAGGGCCATACCGAGCTGTATCGTGGCGCTGAATATGTAGTGGACTTTCTACCCAAGGTAAAAGTCGAAGTTGCCGTGGATGAAGGCATGGTGGATCAGGTCATTGAGGCCATCACCAACACTGCACGTACAGGCAAGATTGGTGACGGCAAGATCTTCGTTACTAACCTGGAACAAGCCATCCGTATTCGTACCGGTGAAACCGGCCCAGAAGCGCTGTAAGAGCGGGGAGACTATTGTAATGATGACGAAATTCAATAATAAAGGTTTGATTGCCGTACTGGTCGCCGCGGTTGCGATATCTGTGCCGGCAATTGCATTGGCAGAAGAAAAACTGAATTCTGGTGATACCGCCTGGATGCTGGTTGCAACTGCCCTGGTGCTGTTTATGACCATTCCGGGTTTGTCACTGTTTTATGGCGGTATGGTACGCAGCAAAAACGTGCTTTCCATACTGATGCAGTGTTTTGCGATTACTGCATTAATGACCATTATATGGATGTTATATGCTTACAGCTTTGCCTTCGGTGACGGCGGTAGCATGAACGGCTTCTTTGGTGGTTTTGATAAGGCACTGTTGCAAGGTGTCGGTGTCGATGCGCTGTCCGGAACCATTCCTGAAACTGTTTTCATGACCTTCCAGATGACCTTTGCGGTCATTACCCCGGCGCTGATCGTTGGCGCCTTTGCCGAACGTATGAAGTTCTCTGCCATGCTGATTTTTATGGCCATCTGGGTAAGCATCGTGTATGCACCTATAAGTCACTGGGTCTGGGGTGGTGGCTGGTTAGCTAAATACGGTGTCCTGGATTTTGCCGGTGGCACCGTGGTCCACATCAACGCCGGTATCGCCGGTTTGGTCACGGCCCTGGTACTGGGCAAGCGTCATGGGTTCCCGACAACGGCGATGCCACCCCATAATCTGGGTCTGACCCTGATGGGGGCCTCCATGCTGTGGGTTGGCTGGTTTGGTTTCAACGCCGGTTCAGAACTGGCCGCCGATGGCGTTGCCGGTATGGCAATGGCCGTTACCCAGATTGCAGCCGCCACGGCAGCGCTGGCCTGGATGTTTTCTGAATGGGTCGTTCATGGCAAGCCAAGCGTACTCGGCATCGCTTCTGGTGCAGTTTCTGGTCTGGTTGCTATTACCCCGGCCTCTGGTAGCGTCGGCCCGATGGGCGCCCTGGTAATTGGTCTTGCTGCAGGTGTTGGCTGTTTCCTCGCTTCCACCAAGCTGAAGCGTGCCATGGGCTATGATGATTCTCTGGATGTGTTTGGTGTACACGCCATCGGCGGGATCATCGGCGCTCTGCTGACGGGTATATTCAGTGCCACTACCCTCGGCGTGTTCAGCGGCTCTGGTTTAGGTGGTGATAATACCACCATTGGTGCGCAACTCGGCGCCCAGTTCATGGGTATCGCCGCTACTGTGATTTACACAGGTATTGTTACCTACGTGATTCTTAAGGTCGTAGATGCTGTGATAGGTCTGCGGGTGAGTGAGGACGAAGAGATTGAAGGTCTGGATCTCTCCCATCATGATGAACGTGGCTATATCATATAACGATTAAAAACAAGTGACTCTAAATTGGGCGTCCTGAATCAGGACGCCCTTTTTTTATTCATTATTACAGGCAAATTCCTGATGGCTGCCATCGCAGAACGGTTTATTGTTGCTGTACTCGCAACCGCACCAGCAGTAATCATCAGGCTCAGACCCAATGAAATAAGGGCAGGTTTGTGCCATGTGTGGCCCGGCCATAGTAGACACCTGTTGCTGTAATCAGTAAATTGAATATTCATAAACATACTGCAGAATTTCTTCATGTCAAAATCCAGTCTGTTTCCCTGATACCTCTCTGTTAACAGTCAGGGTATTGACCACTGATACACACGGACAATCTTATGAGTCGACTGTGCATTGAAAATTTGTCTACAGCGCTACTGAAGAATATTGAGCTGGAAGTGGCCGCTGGAGAGTGTGTGTGTTTGTCAGGCGCCTCTGGCTGCGGCAAAAGCCTGTTGTTGCGGGCCATCGTGGATCTGGATGAGCATGACGGCGAAGTGACCCTGGGCGAGCAGACGTGTTCCGGGATGCCGGCCGACCAATGGCGACGCAGAGTCGGCTTGTTACCCACTGAAAGCTTCTGGTGGCACGATACCCCGCAGGAGCATTTCAGTCATGATGATTTGCAAAATGTCATCCTTGCCACAGACTGGCTGAGCCGACTGGGACTAGCTCCGGCCATTTTACAACAACACATCAGCCAGCTGTCCAGCGGTGAACGGCAACGCCTGGCGCTGTTGCGATTGCTGGCAAATCAACCCGAGATGCTGTTACTGGATGAGCCCACCTCAAGCCTGGATCCAGACAGCATCAGTGCCGTTGAATCACTCATCAAGGACTACCAGAAGCACTATCAGGCTGCTGTGATCTGGGTATCGCACAATGCGGCGCAGGCCAGTCGTGTGGCGGACAGACATTTTATTATTGAACAAGGGGCATTACAGGAGCAGCCCTTATGAATATGGTGCTGTTGTCCACATTTGATTTGGTTCTGGTGGCCTTGCTGGTGCTGGCCCTTGCAGTCATGAGCAATCTGATGGCGCTGGGCATAACTCGCTCGCTGATTATTGCAGCGCTACGTACAGTCATCCAGCTATTGTTGATTGGTCTGTTGCTGAAATTTATTTTTAGCAGTACTAATCTGGTACTGATGGTGGCGGTTGTGACTATCATGCTCCTGGTCGCCGGCCGCGAAGTGATGGCAAGACAGCAGCATCGGCTGAAGGGCTGGTGGGGATTTGGGGTAGGCACCAGTTCGATCCTGGTATCATCGTTTGCGGTAACGTTTCTGGCCTTACTGGTGGTGATACAGGCAGACCCCTGGTATGAGCCACGTTATCTGCTTCCGTTACTCGGGATGATTCTCGGCAATTCGATGAACGGTGTCGCACTGGGCGTTGATCGCCTGACGCATAGCGTGATTACCCTGCGTGGCAGCGTCGAGGCGAGATTGATCCTGGGGCAGACCTGGCTGCAGGCCATAGAAGATATCCGCCGCGATAGCATGCGTACCGGGATGATGCCTATAATTAATGCCATGGCCATCGCCGGCGTGGTCAGCCTGCCGGGGATGATGACCGGGCAGATACTGAGCGGGATCCCGCCGCTGGAGGCGGTCAAATACCAGATCCTGATTATGTTTCTGATTGCATCCAGTACCGGTTTTGGTGTAATGACGGCAGTCCACCTTGTCTCCAGGCGCCTGTTTGATCAAAGGCAGCGTTTACACCTGGATAGATTATCACGAGTGTATACAAACAAATGATCATGCGATGTCTTTGTACAGTACTGCTGAGTATGTCCTTAATCAGCGCATCGGCCACCGAGATCCACAAGTGGACGGATGAAAATGGCCGGATACACTATGGTGATGTGCCCCAGGGTTCGACCACGATAGGCAAGAAGCAGGATGAAAAGCAGACGGAGGCACTGAAACAGCAAAAAGAAAAAGAGCTGAATAAACTGCGCCAGCGGCAGCAGGGCTATAACCAGAGAAACGCTGCAAAAGAAGAGGCAGAAGAAAAGGCCCGGGCCAGGGCCAGGGAAAAGAAAAAACGTTGCACAGCCGCAAAACGAAGACTGGCGCAGTATAGACGTTCCAACGTGATGGCCCGGATAAATGAAAAGGGAGAGCGGGTATACCTGGATGAAAAGCAAAGAAACAAAGTACTGCGTCAATCAGAAAGGCAAGTCAAAAAATACTGCAGGTGAGAATTGGGGTCAGAATTGGGGTCAGGTCTTGGATTGCCACATTTAGTTGATACAAGATTGTGCCGCTATTCAGGATGATAGATTAAAATACATGTTGCAATGCAAGACCTGACCCCACTACTATAAGAATATGAATTTACCGCATTGGTCTTTATACGCTTTCAAGTCACTGGCCTTACTGGCCATGTTAACTAACCTGAGCGCATGCAAGGAGCAATCGATCGCCCAGGACGGGCAACCACCAACAGTCATCGACAACTACAGCAAAATCAATATAAAAAACGATGCGATCAAGAACGGTATTTTCGACATATCGGTCGAGTATGGAGTTGATGGAACAGGGTGGATGGCTTATTCCAGGGTGAGCTTGCCAAAATATGTTGAAACCCGACTGGCAAAGAGTACCGATCATGGCAAAACCTGGGGATATGTCAGCACGGTAAATACTTCCGAAGATGGCGTCGTGCATGATGGCGATAAGAACCAAGAAGGTGTCTGGCGTTATGAAACCCCCAGCCTGCTTTATGACCCGAAAGATAGTTCTTCTCGTCGCTGGAAACTCTTTACCCATAGATACCTTAGCAAGCCACCATACAAAAAAGGAACCAGTCTGTTTGCAAATGGCTGGATTGAGTACAAATATGCGCAGAGCCCCGAAGGCCCCTGGTCAAAGCCTGTATGTCTGTTTGGAGCAAAAGTAAATAAATGCAAAGTTGACCCAAATACCCTTGACAGCGGCCTGAAAGAAAATGTTTTTTATAGTGAGATCGGCTCCATCACCGTCAATGGTGTGATCTATCTCAGCATCGACTCCAGTACAACCAGGACAGGTCTTGGGGAGTGGCGTAAACGTAAGGTCGTTCTGTTTTCTTCCAGGGATCACGGGGAAACATGGCGCTTTGTTGGCATCCTTACCGATTATGATGATGCTGGCGATTCTGGTTATATGGTATTTACCGGTTCCAGCCTGGCAAGAGAAGACGGGCGTTTATATCTGCTGGTAACACCTTCCGGCAGAAGGCGGGTGTTTGTTAAAAATCGTGCTCACGACGGGACTTACGTGCTCGAATTCGACGATATTAGTAAGGCCAGTCTGAAGCGGGATAAAAAGGGCAAGCTGCTTGTAAGAAAAATATTTAAACCTGAAGTGGGGATGCACTCCGGGGGCCTGAGTGATTATGATGAACAGAATACCAGTGGTGGAGTGCTGTTCTCGCAAATATCAATGAATGCAAAACACAGTCCTGAGTTCTTTCAGGTATTCAGCACCGGTGAGAGGATCCG
>BTQY01000020.1:0-38302 GCA_036986115.1 Gammaproteobacteria bacterium
TCATAAGGAGGCTTATAGAGAAAAAGGGAGGGGAAAGGGGTCAGACTGATTTACTGAGCTGAACATGTTTATGTAAATATCGAAGAAAAAGGGGCCAGACTGATTTACTGAGCTGATTATGCTAATGCGAAGACTTGGAAAGGTGCGTTTAATAATGAAACCAGAGAAGATAATCACTCATACATCAGATGAGCAAATATGAATATTAAACGATACAGGCATTACCTCAACATACTCGGTATGCTGTTACTAATGGTAACGTCGTCGCTGCATGCTGAAATGCTGGATGATCAGATCGCAGGCAGGCTGATGCAGGCCTCCGGCCTCAATACTCAGCTTGAGGGCATGCAACTGCAGATGCTGCAGGGTATCAAGCAACAAGAAGGCAAGATACCGGGGCATGTGTTGGCCGCGCTCAAACAGACCATCAGCGAAGAATATGCCCCCGAGCGAATGAAGCAGGCCGTGTATCAACGGCTTCGCAAGAACCTGGAGGCACAGAATGCCGCACAGGTGTTGCAGTGGCTGGATACGCCTCTGGGCCAGCGGATCACCGCCATGGAAGAGGATGTCTCCACCCCGGAAGGGGCACAGGCCATGATGGCGTACATGCAGAAAAATCCGACGCCGGATGCAGGCCGCAAGCCGTTGCTGGAGCAGTTTATAGCGGCCTCACATGCCACACGTATGGCGGTGGATACGGCCATCATGATGGGGTTTGGTGTCGCGCGGGGGCTGAATGCCAGTATGCCGGAGGCCGAGCGGGTGGATGACGATGCCTTATTTGCGTAGTTCGAACAGCAGCGTCCACAGATGACACAACAGTTGGCGAAGTTTAATCTTTTGGGGCTGACGTATACCTACCGCCAGCTTTCAACAGACGAACTGGCGGCCTATGTGGCATTCGCGGAGTCGGAACATGGCCGACGTTATCACGATGTCATGATGAAGTCCTTGCAGGAAGCCTTGGTGGTTGCCAGCATTCGTATGGCCTGGCGCATGGGCAAATTGCTCAAGCTGAAGGCCGGGTGATTGTCAGGGGGTGAGGAAGACATGAAAATGGGGGCCTGGGGAATTGAGTCTGACTCCATTTTAGTACCGCCACAGGATTATTGTCAGCTTCCCCATTGCTATCATTGATTGCAATCCGGCATAAAAAGTGCTATCATTGCAATCATTCGGGTCAGGACAGGTAAGTGAACCATGGCAAATCTCGTAGTCAGAAATCTCGATCAACGTATTGTCGATGCCCTCAAGCAACGCGCTGCACGGCATGGCCAGAGCGCGGAGGCCGAGCATCGTGCCTTGCTTAAAGAACTGCTGTTGTGCCCAAAACGAAAGAGCTTTGCTGAAGTCCTCTCTACCATGCCAAACGTGGGACAGGATGAGGATTTTGAGCGGCTAGAGGACGAGCACGAAAACGAACATGTATTTGGTTGACACGAATGTCATCAGTGAGGCGCGCAAGCGCTCGAAGGCGAATAAGGGTGTACGCGATTTTTTCAAGCAAGTCACCGAGGAAGGGGCACGGGTTTTTATCTCCGTTGTCACGGTAGGTGAGCTGCGCCGTGGCGTCGAATTGATCCGTCACCGGGGTGATACGCGCCAGGCGAATCAACTGGAAAAGTGGCTGGATATGCTGCTTACCGAGTACCAGGATCACATACTCGATATCAATCAGGATATCGCTCAGCTTTGGGGGCGGCTGCGTGTGCCGCATGCGGAAAATGCACTGGATAAACAAATAGCCGCAACGGCGTTGATTTATGACTTGACGGTCGTATCGCGCAACCATAAGGATTTTTCAAGAACAGGTGTACGGTTATTGAATCCATTTAAGAATTAGAGTTAGGGGGTGGGGTCTATGCTGATCAACCACTCAATTTCGCATCAATTAAATGTGGCAATGCAAGACCTGACCCCTCGCCGCTGACCCTTAGTCACTTCGTTCGGGCGCGCAATGACGGATCCCATTTTATCCAGCTATATCACCCGATCATTTCCGCCATCAACGGGTAGTTGTGCCGCGGTTGTTTTGGCGAATAACGGCCCGCACATCTCGGCGGCAAGTTCAGCGACATCATGACTGGTTATTTCTGTTTTCAGGATATTCTTTGTCCTGTATTCCTGCACAGACAGGCCATAGTGTTTTGCGCGCGATGCCAGCACCTCGTCTGTCCAGATACCGGTATCAAATACGGCGTCAGGGTGTAGCGAATTGATCCTTATGCCGTCCTCACCCCACTCCAGTGCGGCGACGCGGGCGAGCTGGTTCAGGGCCGCCTTTGAGGATGAGTAGGCCGCTGCCCCCGGGCCCGGGGCGGCGATATTCTTTGAACCAATGATCACCACGCGGCCTTTGCCTGGCGACAGTTTTAACAGCGGATGGCATTCGCGCATGAAGATCATATTGGCATTCAGGTTGATCTGCATGACCCGGTTCCACTCATCGAGGGCCATGTCGGCAATCGCACAGCCACCCGGGAAGATACCGGCGTTCAATACCAGCATGTCCAGTCCGCCATAGTGTCTGACTCCCTGCTCAAGTGCCTGTATGATCTGCTGTTCATCGCTGACATCACACTGAATACCCAGGAAATCCGGCCGCGCGAATAAATCAATGATATCCTCGTTGATGTCCAGCGCGACGACGGCCGCACCGCGCTTGAAGAATGATTCCACACAGGCCTTTCCAATACCGGAGGCGGCACCGGTAATAAGAACGACTTCACCGGCATTCACGCCGCGGCGGCTGCCCTTGTTTAGTTTTGCCTGCTCCAGTTCCCAGTACTCCACCTCGAAGATGTCCTTTGCCGGCAGTGCCTGGTATCCGCCCAACAGGGTTGATCGACGAATGATATCCATCGTGTGCCGGTAGATGTCTGCCACAATAGCGGCATCTTTGGCGCTACGTCCCAGGGTGCACAGGCCAAACTCCTTATCCAGCAATATTCTCGGCGCCGGATCAAGCATGGTTAAAGCGGTTTTGTTGTACTCATTGAAATAGTCGGTATAGGCAGAGACATATCCTTTGACATCCCGGCCCAGCATCGGCAGTCGCTTGCTGCGAATGACATGATCCGGTGTCGCCGGGCCTTGTTGGGAAATACTGGCGATATCTTTTCGATGGATAAAATCCATGCTGTCATTATTCTGCTGACAGTGCATAACGACAGGAAATCCCGCAGCAGCAGAGATCTCGTGTCTAATAATAGCGATGCCCAGCCGCTGTGGCCGCAGATCGGTTGCGGCTGTCTTTGCCGCGGGCAATGTCAACGCATTATGTTTGGCCAGGTATTGCTCTGCCATGTCCACCAGTCGGATCATGTGCTCATAGGATTCCTTTGCCGTATCGGCGAAGGAAAAAATACCATGGTTCATCAGGATCATTCCGCGGGTATTTGCGTTGACCTGCTTTTTATATTCAATGGCGCACAACCGCGCCAGATCAAACCCCGGCATGACATAGGGGATGATCACCATACTGTCGCCATAGATTTCCCGGATGCGCTGCAGGCCATTTTCTGTATTGGTAATGGTGACCACCGCGTTCGCGTGAGTGTGGTCTACATATTGATAAGGCAGGATAGCGTGGAGTATGGCTTCAACGGAGGGGGTGGGCGCACCGGCCAGGGTCATGTTGGCACGCAGCTCATTGACCATATTAATGTCTGACAACTTCTCCAGGCTGGCGAGCTTGATCAGGTGATGCAGTTTTACCGGCGAGAACCCGGGTTCCTTGATGGTCTCCAGGTCCCAGCCGCTGCCCTTGACGTACAGGATCTCTATATCGTCACCGAACAGGTCAGTTTCAGTGATCTTTACCGAGGTATTGCCGCCACCATGCAGTACCAGGGTCTTGTCACGGCCAAGCAGTCGCGATGTATAGACGCGCAATCCCAGTTCGCCGTCATAGTGGGCGGCCTCCTTATCATTCCAGAAATTCTTCATGTCATTAATCTCACTTTATTGATCCCACTGGGTTATTCTTTTTCAAGATTGTCCAGGTAGCGTTCGGCATCCAGTGCCGCCATACAGCCGGCCCCGGCCGAGGTAATGGCCTGCCGGTATATGTGATCGGCCACATCACCTGCCGCAAACACACCCACGATGCTACAGGCAGTAGCATTGCCGTCGCCACCACCTTGAACCGTCAGGTAACCATGACTCATGTCGAGCTGTCCCTCGAAGATGCCCGTATTGGGCTTGTGGCCAATGGCAATGAATACACCGTGTAGATCGATCTCTTTGCTGGAACCATCCCGGGTATTCTTGATACGCACACCGGTCACGCCGGTGGCATCGCCAAGCACTTCATCAAGCTCGCTGTTCCATTCGATGCTGACATTGCCGGTTTTCGATTTCTCGATGAGCTGCTCTGAGAGGATTTTCTCTGAACGGAATTTATCCCGACGATGGATGACCGTCACGTGACTGGCGATATTTGCAAGATACAGCGCCTCTTCGACGGCGGTGTTGCCACCCCCAACCACGGCGACATCTCGGCCTTTATAAAAGAAGCCGTCACAGGTGGCGCAACCGGATACCCCTTTGCCCTTGAAGGCCTCTTCTGATTCGAGCCCCAGGTACATGGCCGACGCACCGGTCGCGATGATCAGGGCATCACAGGTATAGCTGCCACTGTCCCCATGCAGCGAAAAGGGGCGGTTTTTCAGGTCCAGACGGTGAATATAATCAAAGATGATCTCGGTGTTGAATCGCTCGGCGTGTTCCCGCATACGCTCCATCAGGGCCGGGCCCTGCAGGCCCTCATCACCACCGGGCCAGTTGTCCACTTCCGTGGTCGTCATCAGTTGCCCACCCTGCTCAAGGCCGGTTATCAGCACCGGGTCCAGGTTGGCGCGAGCGGCATAGACAGCGGCGGTGTAGCCAGCGGGGCCAGAACCCAGAATTAACAGGCGGCAGTGTTTGTTTTCACTCATCAAGAAATACTCCAAAAAAACAGGTTGAATATCGAGGGGATTAATCTGGTTCAAACAGCATTAACCACGATGGGTGGCTGAGCTCGTTGAATAGACCCCATTTAATCAGGCTTGTTCACGGCTGGTATTCAGTCCAAACTTAACGCTACGATCATTAATAGTGGCGCCATGGCGCACTGTTGTGAATTGGCAGAATACCTGGCTGCCATATGGTACGGAATGCAATGCAAGGGGTAAAGCACGTATGCGGGTTGGAATACCAAAAGAAATAAGGCCCTTCGAGGGCCGGGTGGGGCTGGTCCCGGCAGCGGCGGCGGAGCTGGTCAGGCTCGGCCATGAAGTCACTCTGGAGACCACCGCTGGTGACCTCAGTGGTTATATCGACGCAGACTACCAGTCGCTGGGGGTCGTCATCGCCGCCGATGCCAGGGCCCTGTATGAATCCGCCGACATCATCGTCAAGGTCAAAGAGCCAGTGGCCCCTGAGATCGATTACCTGCGTCCAGAGCACTTATTATTCAGCTACTTACACCTGGCGGCGTTGCCGGAACTGACGCAGAGATTGCTGGATATTGGCCTGACGGCGGTCGGTTTTGAGACGGTGCAGACCGCCTCCGGTCGGCTGCCATTGCTGGCGCCGATGAGTGATATCGCCGGGAGGTTATCGATACAACTTGGCCTGCATTACCTGCATCAACCCATGGGTGGCAAGGGCTTGTTGCTCGGCGGCCTGCCTGCCGCGGAGCGCGGCAATGTGGTAGTCATTGGCGCGGGAAATGTCGGTGGAAACGCGGTGGCGATGGCCGCACAAATTGGCGCCAATGTGACCGTTTTTGACCGCAATCGGGATAAACTCGAGCGAATGCGGGCCATCGGGGCGAATGTCACCGGGTTATACCCATATCAGCAGAGCCTGGCAGAGGCGGTTGCCGCCGCCGACCTGCTGGTGGGGGCGGTACTTGTGCCCGGTGAGCGGGCCGCCATGATGGTCAGCGCCGAGATGGTAAAGACCATGCAGCCAGGCAGTGTTATCGTGGATGTGTCGGTCGATCAGGGGGGCTGTGTCGAGACCACGCGGCCTACCAGCTATCAGGACCCCACCTTTATATGGGAAGGTGTGGTGCATTTCGGCGTGACCAATATGCCCGGGGCCGTCCCCAGGAGCGCCTCACAGGCCCTGTCCGCTGCCTTGATGCCTTATCTTGAGCGCCTGGTGGCGCCCAATTGGCGCCAGGATCCGGCGCTATTGGCAGGGATCAATGTAAGTGGCGGCAAGTGTATTCATCCTGCCCTGATTGCTATGCAGCGGCATTGAAAAATACCCAATAGATGGTTGCTATAAGGGCTGAATTATCAGTACAATGAAACTGTTACATTGTTTTCTTACGAATAACGGTGAAGTAAGGTTTGGGTCAGGCAACACGCAAAAAGGCAGACGCAATCTCCCTGTCCGGTCAGGTACATCGTGGCCTCAGGGAAGGCGCAGTCTTCGTCTTCGGCGCCATTGCCCTGTACCTGCTGATCTCGCTGATTACCTATAGTCCTGCCGATCCGAGCTGGTCCCATAGCGGTGCCGATGGCCCGATCAGCAATTCCGGCGGTATCACCGGCGCCTGGTTTGCCGACATATTTCTCTACCTGTTTGGTCTGATGGCCTACCTGTTCCCGCTAATGGTCGGCTACACGGGTTCGCTGATCTATATGCAGCGCACCCGCGAACGCCTGCTCGATCCGCTACACACCTCGTTACGTGCCGGAGGATTTCTGCTGACGTTGATCGGCAGTACCGGGCTGGCGGCACTGCATTTCGCCAACCCGGATATCGTCATGCCTCTGAATGCAGGTGGCGTCATGGGGGACCTTATCGGTAAGGGACTTGTTGGTGGTTTTAACTTCCTCGGTGCCACCATCTTTTTACTTGCCCTGCTTTTTAGTGGTATCACGCTGTTTACCGGCCTGTCCTGGTTCAGATTGATGGACTACACCGGACTGTATACCATCAAGGCGAGCAACATAATTAAACTTGGCTGGCTGAAAGTAATGGATCGCCTGCAGGGGCGTCGGGCCAGGCAACAGCGCACGGAAGTGAACCAGGTCGTCATCCGTAAGGAAAAGGTGCGCCTGCCTCTGCGTATTGAGCCGGTGATGCGCAAGGAACGCGGTGCACGCGTAGAGCGCGAACGGCAAACCGCCTTGTTTGATGCCGAGGATACCGAGTTACCGCCGTTATCGTTGCTGGATGATCCTGATGAACATATCAACCGTATGTCTAATGAGGCGCTTGAGGCGATGTCTCGCCTGGTTGAATTGAAGCTGAAGGATTTTGGCATTGAGGTGGAGGTGGTCGCAGTCCATCCTGGACCGGTAATTACGCGTTTTGAATTGCAGCCATCACCGGGGGTCAAGGTCAGCCAGATCACTAATCTTGCCAAGGACCTGGCCCGTTCACTGTCCACAGTCAGCGTGCGCGTAGTGGAAGTTATTCCGGGCAAGACGGTGATTGGACTGGAAGTACCCAACGAACATCGTGAAATAGTCCGTCTTAGCGAGATCCTGAAATCCAGTGAATATGAAAGGGCAGATTCACCACTTGCGATGGGGCTGGGAATGGACATTGCCGGCTTCCCGGTGGTAGTCGACCTGGCACGCATGCCCCACCTGCTGGTTGCGGGGACCACTGGCTCGGGCAAGTCAGTCGCGCTAAACGCCATGATTCTGAGCCTGCTATATAATGCCACCCCCAGGGATGTGCGCCTGATTATGATCGATCCAAAGATGCTGGAACTGTCGGTCTATGCAAACATCCCGCATCTGCTGACCCCGGTTGTCACCGACATGAAAGAGGCCTCCAATGCGCTGCGCTGGTGTGTCGCTGAAATGGAACGACGCTACAAGTTAATGGCACACGCTGGTGTCAGACAGTTGTCCAGTTACAATAAAAAGGTAAAAGAAGCCGCGGACAGGGGTGAGCCGATGAAGGATCCGATGTTCAGCTCGGATGATCCGGAAGTTGAGCATCCAGTCATGGTGCCATTACCGAAGATTGTTATCATCATCGACGAGCTGGCGGACATGATGATGATTGTTGGCAAGAAAGTGGATGAACTTATTGCCAGACTGGCGCAGAAGGCAAGGGCGGCGGGCATACACCTTGTCCTTGCCACACAACGTCCGTCAGTTGATGTCATCACCGGACTCATCAAGGCCAATATACCGACCAGGATCGCATTCCAGGTTTCATCCAAGGTGGATTCCCGTACCATCCTGGATCAAATGGGCGCTGATCAGCTATTAGGGCATGGTGATATGCTGTATTTGCCGCCGGGATCAGGATTACCGCTGCGTGTACATGGCGCCTTTGTCTCAGATGATGAAGTCCATAGCGTGGTAGAGAACCTGAAGTACAAGGGGGCCCCGGATTATCTTGAGGATGTGGTCGCCGACCGGGCAGAAACAGCCTTCATTCCAGGGATAGATCCGGTTGATAACAGAGACGAATCAGATCCACTGTATGATCAGGCCGTACGCATTGTTACCGAGACCCGTCGGGCCTCTATATCCGGTGTACAGCGACGCCTCAAGGTGGGATACAATCGTGCCGCGCGCATGATTGAGGCCATGGAATCGGCAGGTATTGTCAGTTCCCTGCAATCCAATGGCAGCCGGGAGGTGCTTGCCGGACCGCCGCCAGAAGATTGACCCGCATGTAAAACAGGCGAATGTCTGTCACACAATTGTCCCAATAGTACAAACAGCGAACAGCACAGCCAGGAAAATACGCAGAATGAATGATGCTACAAAAATTATTAGCAGGCGGTTTTTAACGGTTTTATTGTTGATGATATTTATCCCGTTACCGGCTTATGCCGGTACCGGTATGGACAGGCTAGAGAAGTTTTTCAGGGAAGTACAAACGGTCACTGCTGATTTTACCCAGACTGTCAAAGACGCAGAAAATGTGACTCTGCAGGAAACCAGCGGCAAGATGATTATTCGGCGACCAAACCGGTTTCGCTGGGACTATCTGTTGCCGTATCAGCAGCTCATTGTCAGTGACGGCAACAAGGTCTGGCTATACGATATGGATCTTGAGCAGGTTACCGTACAGTCTGCTGAAAAGGCGCTAAAAAATTCTCCGGCGATGCTGTTAAGTGGCAACAGGCCGCTTGAGGAATCATTTGTGATTAACGAGCTGGGAGCAAAAGATGGCCGTGAATGGGTTGAGCTCCTGCCCAGGGCAAAGGACAGCACCTTTCAGCGAATGCTGCTGGCTTTTGATAAAAACAATCTTGAGATTATGGAGCTGGAAGACAGTTTTGGACAGACGACACGACTGCAATTCTCCGCTATCCGAAGAAATATTAATGTAGCTAACCAGGTTTTTCAGTTCACACCGCCAAAGGGTGTGGATATTATTGAAGGCCAGCCGTAACCCGGTATCACGAACCTGACTTTGCATCTTTGCACCCTTATATGAACTCATCTATATGAACTCATCAGGGGATATGTTCGAGGTGGTTTCTGACCAGGGCAAGCCTTTGGCAGATCGGATGCGCCCAACGCGGCTGGAAGACGTGCTTGGACAGGAGCATATTCTGGCACCTGACAAATCCTTGCGTAAGGCCATTGAGTCCGGTCACTTGCATTCGATGATCTTCTGGGGCCCTCCGGGGACAGGCAAGACCACCCTGGCCCGTATGATCAGCCATTATTGCGGCGCCCAGTTTCTGTCTTTATCGGCGGTATTGTCCGGTGTTAATGATATACGCCGGGCAATCGAGCAGGCAAAACAGGTCAATATGACCAGGCAACAGAAAACCGTGTTGTTTATTGACGAGGTCCACCGCTTTAACAAGTCGCAACAGGATGCTTTTTTGCCACACGTTGAAGACGGCACGGTCATATTTATCGGTGCAACCACCGAGAATCCTTCCTTCGAACTAAATAATGCATTATTGTCCCGCGCGCGAGTTTATGTCCTCAAGCGGATCAATGAAGACGCTATCATTGAGCTGCTCAGGAGAGCACTGAATGACACCGATAAAGGGCTTGGTGACAGCGGGCTCACGGTTGATGAGGCGTGTTACAGGTTACTGGCACAGGCGGCGGATGGTGATGCCAGGCGCGCCCTGAATCTGCTGGAAATATCTTCAGATCTTGCTGCTGAGGAAGGCATTAGCAAAGAGATCATTTCAGAAGTCATCAGTGGCGGGGTGAGGGCCTTTGATAAAGGTGGCGAGGCCTTTTATGATCAGATCTCCGCATTACATAAATCAGTGCGGGGGTCATCACCGGATGCCGCGTTATACTGGCTATGCAGGATGCTGGACGGCGGATGCGCCCCGCATTACATTGCCCGCCGTATTGTACGCATGGCATCAGAAGATATTGGTAATGCGGATCCGAGGGCATTAACGTTATCGCTGGATGCATGGGATGTTGTTGACAGGCTCGGTAGTCCGGAAGGTGAACTGGCACTCGCGCAAGCGGTGACCTATCTTGCCTGTGCCGCAAAGAGTAATGCCGTTTACAAGGCCTTTAACGAAGTAATGAGTGAGGTCCGCTCCAGTGGCTCTCTTGATGTCCCTGTGCACTTGAGGAATGCCCCGACCCGGCTGATGAAAGAACTGGGATATGGGAAACAGTACCGTTACGCCCATGATGAATCCGAGGCCTATGCGGCAGGCGAGAACTATTTTCCGGAGGGCATGCCCGTCAGACGCTATTACAAACCAGTGCCCAGGGGCCTGGAGGTAAAGATTGCAGATAAGCTCAAGCATTTGCGGGCCCTGGATGACAGCTCCGCAGATGAATCTGGCGACAAGTAAGTCGCTGAGATCCTGTTAAAGTCAGCGTATACTGGGGATTCATCATTCGGCACGAAGGCCAATATCTGCGTAACTTATTGTTTAATAATGAAAAATAATTCGGGAATAATGACATGCAGTTACTCGCCATAGCTGCCGGAGGTGCCATCGGCGCCCTGTTACGTTATTTTGCATCCACCGGTGTCTATACGCTGTTGGGTCGGGATTTTCCGTATGGCACCCTGGTGGTCAATGTGGTTGGCAGTCTGCTGATGGGCTTTTTATACGTGATATTGCTTGAACGCGTGAGTGGCGATGTGGCCTGGAGGGCTTTTTTATTGATCGGTTTGCTGGGATCATTTACAACGTTCTCGACTTTTTCCATGGAAACAATTGAGTTAATGGAAAACGGGGAATTAAACATGGCCCTGGTCAACGTCCTGGCAAGCGTGGTCATCAGTATAGGTGCCGCGTGGATGGGTGTAATTGTGGGGAGGCAGATATGAATACAATTGATGTGACCATAGTGCGGGTATACTTCACAGAAGCAGAGAGTCATCTCAACACGTTATTACAACGTTTGTCAGAATGGGAAAAAGTCAGGGGTGTCACAGTATTCAGGGGTATCAGTGGCTTTGGGAAATCCGGAAAACTTCATACATCGAGTCTGATGGATATTGCAATGGACCTGCCCGTGGTGGTCGAATTCTTTGATACGCCGGAAAAGATTGAGGGCATTCTTGAACACCTTGATAAGATGTTCGAACCAGAACATGTGGTCATATGGAATGCCAGGATGTGTGTCAAATAATAATGGATATATACAAGGTTTTGTAAGTCATGCTGGATCCTAAATTACTACGCCAGGATATTGCTGCGACGGCAGCGCAACTGAAACGTCGTGGGTATTCTCTTGATGTAGACAGCATTAATGAGCTTGAAGCGAAACGAAAGGTGGTACAGGTCCGTACCCAGGAACTTCAGAATGAACGAAATGAACGCTCCCGGGCCATTGGCAAGGCCAAGGCCGCAGGTGATGATATACAGCCACTGCTTGATGAAGTGGCAGGTCTTGGCGACAGGCTAAAACAGGCGGAAGACGAGTTGTCCGGCATCCAGAATTCTCTGGATAAGATCCTGTATGGAATCCCGAATATTCCACATCCTGATGTCCCGGTTGGTGCTGATGAAAATGCCAATATCGTTAGCCAGACTATCGGTGATGTCCCCAAATTTGATTTTACACCGAAGGATCACGTCGAACTGGGTGAACGTCTTGGCATGATGCATTTTGATGCAGCCTCTAAAATCAGTGGCTCCAGATACGTTTGTCTGACGGGTCAATTGGCACAGTTACAACGTGCAATCACACAGTTCATGCTGGATGTGCATACACGGATACATGATTATACAGAGATCTATGTACCCTATATCGTTAATGCCGAATCGTTACGGGGAACAGGCCAGCTGCCTAAATTTGAAGAAGAACTTTTCCGCCTGAATACCGAAACTCCTTTTTACCTTATCCCGACGGCCGAAGTCCCTGTGACAAATATGGTGCGCGACAGGATCCTGGAAGAAGATCAGTTACCTTTGAAATTTGTTGCGCACACGCCTTGCTTTCGTAGTGAGGCAGGTTCTCACGGCAAGGATACCCGGGGTCTGATTCGTCAGCACCAGTTCGAGAAAGTGGAGCTTGTACAGATAGTAAAGCCGGATGTTTCCTATGAGGCCCTGACTGAGCTTATTCATCACGCGGCCTATATTTTATATACACTGGAGTTGCCCTTTCAGATGCTGGAGCTATGTACAGGTGACCTGGGCTTCTCATCGGCCTGTACCTATGACCTGGAAGTATGGTTGCCGTCCCAGAACACATATCGTGAGATCTCTTCATGCAGTAACTTCGAATCATTCCAGGCGCGACGCATGAAGGCGCGCTGGAGAAACTCAGAAACGGGCAAGCCTGAACCGGTACACACAATCAATGGTTCGGGACTGGCTGTGGGAAGGACCCTTGTTGCTATCATGGATAATTACCAGGACAAGGACGGGAATATTATTATCCCGGAAGCACTTCGTGCCTACATGGGTGAAATTGATTTAATCACGGCGTAGCAGCGACATGGACTTTCTTCCCATATTTATCAATATTCGCAATCGACCCTGTGTTGTCATCGGCGGAGGCGAAGTGGCTTCACGCAAGGTCTCGCTGCTGCAGCGTGCTGGCGGGGATGTCACGGTGGTATCGCCGGTACTTTGTACGACCCTGAAGCAGCAACTAGACAACAAAACGATTATATTTATCGAGGCATCATTTGCTGCCAGTCAACTGGATAAGGCGGCACTGGTCATTGCCTGCACCGATGATGCCGGGGTAAATAAGGCAGTTCATGAAGCTGCCGTTTTACGAAATATCCCGGTAAATGTGGTCGATAATCCACACCTGTGCACATTTATTATGCCCTCAATCATCGACAGGTCACCGATAGTCGCGGCCGTGTCTTCCGGAGGGATATCTCCTGTATTGGCACGAATCGTACGTACCCGCCTGGAGACATTAATTCCCGAGGCGACCGGGAAACTGGGCCAGCTGGCCGCTGACTACCGTGACAGGGTCAAGGCGAAATTCTCCATCGTCAATGAGCGCCGGGTTTTCTGGGAGAATGTATTACAGGGGCCGATAGCTGAAATGGTCTTTGCCGGACAGGACAGGAAGGCCAGGCATGCCATTGATGAAGAGTTGCAAAATGCCGGCAGCATGAAAACCGGTGAAGTCTACCTGGTGGGGGGCGGGCCAGGCGATCCTGACCTGTTGACATTTCGTGCCCTGCGCCTGATGCAGCAAGCAGATGTGATTGTTCACGACAGGCTGGTATCGCAAGAGGTGCTGGACCTTTGCCGTCGTGACGCGGAGATGATTTATGTTGGAAAGGAACGTAACAAACACACACTGCAACAGGAAGGAATTAACGAGTTACTGGTTCGTCTTGCCAGGGAGGGCAAACGCGTTTGTCGATTAAAGGGTGGAGACCCGTTTATCTTTGGCCGGGGAGGAGAGGAGATCGATACGCTGGTGGATGAGGGCATACCCTTCCAGGTGGTTCCGGGTGTTACCGCTGCCTCCGGTGCTGCGTCCTATGCAGGAATACCCCTGACACACCGTGATTACTCGCAGTCGGTGGTGTTTGTGACCGGCCACTTAAAAGATGGCACGAGCAACCTGAACTGGCCCGGTCTGGTACAACCCAATCAGACGCTGGTGTTTTATATGGGCCTGGTCGGTGTCGAGGCCATCTGTAAAGGATTGATCGAACACGGCATGTCAAAGGACATGCCGATGTCACTGGTGCAAAAAGCCACCACGCGTGATCAGAAAATATTAATAGGCACGCTGGAGAATATGCCGGAACTGGTGAAGAAATCTGCTATCAAGCCCCCTACGTTAATTATTGTTGGTGAGGTCGTCTCGCTGCACGATAAACTTAACTGGTTTGAGCCGGAGAGAGTAGAGCACTGATCCACCCTGTACCTCGATTCAGCTCACTACCTGTTTACGCATTAATAATAATGTTCCTCCACCCCCCCTTAATGGGCCTTGCCAATAATTTACCCTCTAATATAGGGTAATTCTCCGCGGCACAAATATATTCTCAAGTTATAGCGGCCACGTGCGATAAATATTCAGACTGACAGTGAAACAGGCTACCTTGCGGCGAGCTGCAGGAGAGCAGACCCGCAGCATGTGAACGGCATAATCCAAGGAGAAAAGATATGGTGTTATCAAGGGGCAGAAGTTTTGTGGGCGCATTAATCACGATTTTTTGTGCGGCTTTGTTCCTCTCCTATGGAGCTGAAGCACGAGATGTATATGTCTCCAAAACGACCGGGGCAAACAGCAATCCCGGAACAAAGGAGAAGCCCCTGAAGTTACTGTGGAAGGCCATCAACAAGCTTGCGCGCGGGGATCGTATTCATGTGGCAGCCGGAACATATGCCGGAAAGAGGAAGGTAGGCCTGATGCCGGGCTTGAAAGGGGCCCGTGACGTGGTCATCGAAGGCGGATGGAATACGGATTTTTCTGAACGCGATCCCTTTAAATATCTGACCATCATTGGCTCTAAACCAAAATCACAACCCCCGACTGGGGTAGTGTTTCATTTTGAGGATGCGGATAAAATCACTATCGACGGCTTTTTGATAGATAGGGGCATCGCAAATTACTATTATAGCGATGGCGAGCCCGGTGCCAATAAATCCGTTGCCGGACATATTAGAGACAGTGCGTTTGGATACAGGGCCATCAATCGCAAAAAAAGCGGTTCTGACCCAACGATCATGCTTTTTGGCAAGGGATCCTTCACTATTCGTAACATGATATTGATGAACAATCCGTGGTGGGGGATCTACGTCAAAGGCGGTGGTAAAGGGGTCATTACCATTGAGAATAATTTAATCCTGATCACTCAAGGGCGTGGCATTGAAGCGATCACCGGTGGTGGATGGGGTTCGCCCACCTGGGTGATTCGTAATAATACGGTGGCCTTCGGTCATACGCTGAAGACCACGGAAGGCCGGGCCCTTTCTATTGATCCACGCAAAGGCAAGGGAAAATATATCATCGAGAACAACGTATTCGCCTTCAATGATGGCAGCGGTGTGTCGGCCAAGTTCGGTGCCAGAAAAGACACACTCACCATGAACAACAACAAATTCTTCTTTAACCGGCGTGCTGATTTCGGTCAGGGTGGGCAAGGCGTGGCCAATGTTGACGAGTTCGAGGATGAACTTGAAGTCCCTAACGCAGGCAATCTTCATGAATTACCCAAATTCCTGGTAAAATCGAGCAAGGCCTGGTTTGATCGCTACAGCTCGCGTGAATTCACCAACATGCTGGCAGGGCAGTTCAATTCCTGGGAAAATCTTGCCGCAGCGCGGGCCGTCTTCGAGCTAAAAGAATACCAGATCCCTGGTTACGACAAGACCTATGCCACCTATGCGGATCTTCCACAAAAACGCAATAACTACGATATGAGCCGTTACCCACATCCCATGAAGCTTGGAGAGGTAGTTGACTGGCAAAGCGATGTCCTGCAAATAATCGGTGCTGATGGCAAGCAAGGCATACAGGCGTATAAAAAATCTCCTAAATAACATTTGTATATGCTCATATCTGGTGGCTGATCTGTCTTTTACTTGCCTCAGCGTAGCGTGTAGGTCGCCCGGTTGAGTGTCAACACTGCCGGTATCAGCTTACCCTTATGATCTGGACACCAGTACAGATCCTTGCCGGGGATCTTCGCAGTACCCCATCCGCTATAAAACAGGTTGTAGATGCCATCAATCAGCACGACTTCAACACCAGTGAGAAAACCAAGTGACTCATATGGTCTTTTCGATGAATAGTGCAGGTCACGTCTACTGTAGTTGGGTCGCCACTGGATACCGTCATCTGAAACGGCATGCCAGAAACCGCTGACCATGTTAAAGCTGCAGGGGATACCCGCCTTTTCCTGGTCGGTATCATTACTGAACCACATTTCGAACTGCCGGCTGGATGGATTAAACAGGACGCTCGGTTGCTGGCCCGCAGGGATCTCACCGGGCTTACTGAGGCTACGCAGGGGGTTATCATGTCCAGTGACCCAGGTCACACCATCGAGTGAACTGGCATGGGAGATCCCGAATGCCAGCGGTGAGCGCCCATTCACACTGGCAGGTACTGGGACTGACTCCGCATAACTCGAGAACCACATGTGAAAGCGACCATCATGGAAGAGCACTTCAGGATCAGCAAGCAATCCGTCGCCAAATCTGCCAGGCAGTTGCTTGCCGAAAATGGAGGCATTAGCTACCAGCACTAGTCCAGGCTGGTTGTCCAGCCCTGGCCTGTGGCGAGTGAAGGACTTGCCATCTGCCGAGTATGCAAGACCGATCTGGTAGTAGGGGAATGTATTGGGACGACTTTGCCGTGCTGTAAGTCGAGTATTGGCTCCTGAATACCAGAGCATGAACTTCTGGCCATTAGGCGCACCTGGATCGGGATTTCTGATCACTGCCGGTGTCTCGGTATGCGTATGATCCCAGGCACCAGGATCGGCGGAGACCTGAAAGGTGATACGTGGCTCCGACCAGTGCACGCCGTCACTACTATCGGCGTACTTGATGGACATGGTCTCCTTGCCACTGCTGCGGTCCTTCAATGTGGACGAAAACCAGACCTTCCATTTCCGATCAGTCTCATCGTATAGCACTGTTGGGTCTGCAGGACCGAAATCCTGTGACATACGTGTGAGTCTGGGTATGATCAGTGGATTGGCAATGCTGCGTTGCCAGGAACGTGCCGATGGTACATCTGCCTGAGCAGCTGATTCACTGCTGCAACCGCTGCCAGTTACGGCGAGGATGACCAGTACGCTGATGAGTGTCACGATTTTCAATTTATATACTCTTTTATCCCACAACAGATGAATGCCCGTTGCTCGTGATTCATTTAACCCATACTCTGATCGGGGATCCTTGTATGCAGTCATTCTTCAGATATATTATCCTGAATATATTTCATAAGCGCATCGCAGGTAAGCAGGTGTGTTTTTGCAATTTCTTCAACCTGATCAGGGATGGTAATGCCGCAGTTATTCAGGGCATCGATTTCAAGTGCTTCACAGGATCTGGCCAGCCTGGTCAGACCAATATTCGCGCTACTGCCCTTTAATGTGTGTACTATTTTCGCCATCCTGTTGAGATTGCAGCTTGAGTTGGCTTTTTTTAATTCGGCTATGCGTTTATGCGAACTATCCAGAAATTCCTTCACGACTTCTTTTAACCCGGAGCCAAGCAGTTCTACCAGGGAGTCGAGTCTCTGGCTATCAAGTAAGTCGACATCATTCCGCTCGGTATTCATCATCGGTTGTTCCCGTCAGAATTACTGGGGGTTACAGCGTTTATTTATCTGCCAGTTGCTCCGGTCGCAAACTGGGTGTGAAATAGGTGTCGGCATCATCGATGACCACGTTATCACCATCCTTATTGACAAGTGGCGCCTCGAAGTCGTTCCATCCCCTGAGGCCGGTTTTTAACGATATCGCATCAGTATAACCCATTTGCTTCATAATACAGGCCGCAAGAATGCTACGGTTACCGGACCGGCATAAAATAATGATCTTCCTGTTGCGTGCTTCAACGAGTTCAGCGATTGTCTCCTCATAATCATACTCACAGGCGGCCTCAAGTATGCCTCTTGGAACATTCAGTGAGCCTTCTATATGCATTGCATCAAATTCATAGGGTTCACGAACATCCAGCAGCATAGGCGGGTTATCCGAGTTGAGCATCTCCTGAAGGTCCCAGGGGAATAACTCATCAACACCTTGCCGGCATTCATTGATAAAATCGGTAAATTTCTTCATATTTTCCAGGTTACTAGCTTGATTGTGAACGAGAGTGGGGACTTAAACCATGTTCTACGGCAATAACGGCCGCCTCAACCCGTGAGTGAACACCGAGTTTTCGTAATATGGCCTTGACGTGCAGTTTAACCGTCCCGTCGGAGATGCCAAGCTTCTTTGCTATTACCTTGTTGCTTTCACCCTCGGCGATATGCGTAAGAATCTCGTGCTCTCTGGGAGTGAGTTCGGATAGTGGGGTGGCGGGCTCGCGAATCTCCTGCCCTTTTGGCTTTCCCTGTACGATACGGGTCAATGACCCAATAAGCTCACTGGAGACGACATTAGTGCCCTCGATGGCATCGTTGAGGGCCGGGATGAGGTCTTCCGGATCCATGTCTTTTAACAGATAACCCTGTGCACCATTTTGTAAAGATTGCTCCAGGTCATTTTCATCCCGGCTCATGGTGAGCATCAGCACCGGTGTCTCAATACCTTCCTCTCTCATGCGTTTAAGGGTATCAAGGCCGTTCATACCCGGCATTTTAATATCCAGTAATACAATGTCCGCATCAAGTCGCCTGGCCTGATCGATGCCTTCCTCGCCACTACTGACAGAGGCGACGACGTCAATACCACGACTATGTAGTAATTCCTCCAGGCCTTTTCTTACCAGCGCGTGATCATCAATGAGTATTACCCTCAACGTCTGTCTCCTGTCATGTCATCGATTGTTGCTTGTTACTTATTACGGTGATCTCGGGAAGCTTAACTGTACCCGGGTTCCTTCACCTGGCTCACTTTCAATAGTCAAAGTACCATTAAGCCTCCCGGCCCGCTCCTGCATGATGGAGACACCTATATGCTCACCAGGATGACTCGAATCATTGGGCAGATCAATGCCCAGGCCATCATCCTCGATCAGTATATTGCATGAAATATCATCCTGGGAAAGCAGAACGCGGACATTGGATGCCTTGCTGTGTTTGCGGATGTTTGAGAATGCCTCCTGAAGTATTCTGAATATTTGCACTTCATTGTTTGGTGTAATGGTGAATTTACTATCTTCGCATTTATTCTGCAGGTAAGTGTTAATATTGGTTTCCTGGCTAAAACGCTGCATCAGGTCTTCAATGGAGAACAGCAGGCCACGTTCATCCATGCGGAACCTGAAATTGGCCAGAAGTTCCCGTAAACTTGTGTGCGCCTCGTCAATGGCACTCCTTAGATTCCTGACTTCATTCTGGGCCGAACGTATGTCCTTCTGGTGCAGTAATTCGCCAAGCATCTTAATCTGCAGGCGCATGCTCACAAGTGATTGCGCCAGTGAATCATGTAACTCATTCCCGAGCATGTTGCGCTCTTCCATAACGGCCAGCCTGCGGGTTTTTTCATCAAGCTGTGCCTTTTCCAGGGCCAGCCCAAGATGCTTGCCAATACTGCTTAGCATGTCACGTGCATCTTTACCCAGTTCTGAAGAGGGTTGCTGCAAAAGTATATTATATACTCCCAGAATTCTGTCCCGATATTGCAACGGAACCACGACAAGTTCAGAACAATTTCCATCGACGATTTGACAATCCAGGAACTGATTACAACTATCAACCCCTTTTTGTATCCCGAGACCACCTTGTTGCGCAATCTTGCCACACAGGCATCGACTTATATCAACGCTGGTTTCCTGATCCACCACCTGTTGTGAGAACCCTCTGCTGGCAACCATGTTGGTCTTGTTGTTATCAGTCAATAACCGGACACTTGCTGCCTTTGCGTCTACCAGGGTCATAAGTGTATCGAGGAACTGCTCAAGCAACTCGTCAAGAGTGTGCGCCTCGCTAAGGCTGGTGGTTATATCATATAAAATCTCCAGGGAACGACTCTTGTCGGCAATATGCTCTGTCTGCACCCTGACTTTGGCATCCATCTCCTCGGTCAGTGCGTTAAGTTCGTGTGTCAGGATGTTAATATCACTCACCAGATCCCTGAATTCACCTTCGGGTCTTTCTGGTATCGGAGTATGAAGGTCGCCCGTGCGTATACGCCTGGACCACTGGTTCAGTTCATCCAGAGGGCGAAATATTCGTGTGCGAATTTGGATGAGGACATAGATTGCCAGTGCAAGACCGCTGAATGTCAGTCCAAGCAGATAGTAGTGGCCCTGATCCAGGGGTAAGGCAGGCAGGTTGAAAAATAATTGAAGCCCTAACAGGATAAATATACCCAGTAAGGTATATACGGGCAGAGTCACCAGCCGACGATGCGGTACAGGCTGGTAGTCTGCGGGCCGCTGTGTTGAGTTCATCGCTTCGCTATTGTTAGCGAATCCTGTACTCAAATGTGTCGCTTCTTTACCGCTCATATGCGCCATGGATCCTGTGCAGGTGACAAAGTCTGCATTTTATCAGATTTAACTAATATGCTCAGGTCATTGACCGTATCGAACAGCGCGGCAAATACAATCGGATTACAGAGTAAATAATGAGTAAAAACAACAAGATAGGGTATGTTTTGTACTAGGGTGGCTTATACGAGGAAATATCTTTCGCTAACCTTTGCCAGGCTACGCCATCCAGGGCAGCAAAATATTCAATCACTTGTCCATTTTATGTGTGGGGTCGTTGGGGTTCCTGAAGATGAATTCGGGTTTTCCCGGATTAAGCTCTACATAATCCAGGCTTGCACCGTCAAGAAGGTCACTACAGTCATTGGCAACCACGACATCTACACCATTGCAATTATAGATCGTGTCACCTTCCTTTTTATCATCAAAGCCCATCGCATATTCAAAACTTCCATCTGAATTCCTGTGCGCAGCTATTCGTAATGCCATGCCAGTCGAATCGGACTGTTCCGCAGATACTGATATTTGCTTTACGGCCTCATCACTAATAGTAAACATAGTGCCATCCTCAGTTTGCTTGTTTATGCTTCCTGACAAAATTAACGAACCTTGTTACCCATGGGTTCATGGCGTGGTCCTGTTGGTGACTATAACAGGCCAGCATGTTTTTATATATTATTCCATCATGCTCACCATCTACCCCATGACCCCTCAGTACATTGAAGGCATATCGACAATCAAAGTCTTCATCCATATGTTGCAGCCCTGAGTAGTGGAATTCGTGCGCATTTAGCGCGCTGCCAGGACTATTATTACTGTCAGGCCAGATTGAGTCATCAGTTTCCTGAAGCCTGGTATATCCACGACCCTGAGGACGTTCATGCATAATCACGTCAGCGGGTATGACCCCTGCCAATGCTACCTTTTCATCATTCCATTGCAGGCTTCGGCATAAATACATCAAACCACCACACTCCGCGTAGACAGGCAGACCGTTTTCTATCGCAGCACGTATATCTTCCCGTAATGTAACATTGGCCTGTAACGCCTGCATTTGGGTCTCTGGAAAGCCACCCCCAAGAAATATTCCGTCCACCACGGGCAGGACTTTATCATCAATGGTGCTAAATTCAATAATTTCCGCACCATTCAAACGAAACTTGTCCAAATCGCCAGGATAGTAAAAGCCAAAGGCCGCATCGCGGGCAATACCAATACGTAGATCCATGCTGATTTCCGCAGCAGCAGGTAGTTCAGTCCTTTGTAGTGAGGGTGCGGTATTAGCAATAGAGATCACCCTATCCAGATCAACCTGATCCTCTATGGCCTGTCGGATCCGCTCAATTGTTTCATGCGCTTCATCCAGCTCATTACAGGGCATCAGACCCAGATGCCTTTCCCTGATTTGCAGGTTTTTATCGTGGTGCACTGCACCTATCACCTGAATATCGGTGTAATGCCCGATAATGCGGCTGAGTTTCTCTTCGTGTCTGGAGCCGCCAACATTATTCAGAATGACACCGGCAATATTGATCCCGGAGTCAAATTGCTGGTAGCCGAGCAGCAGCGGGGCGATACCCCGGGTCATGCCTCGCGTGTCGATGACCAGTATTACGGGAGCGGCCAGGTGCGTGGCCAGTGCGGCATTACTATTGCTTCCGTCCAGATCCAGGCCATCATAGAGTCCTTTATTGCCTTCAATAATACTGATATCAGCGCCAATATCATGCGTGGCGAATGTCTGCGTAATTTCATCACGACTCATCATATGGAAATCCAGATTATGACAATGACGTCCGCTGGCATGGGCCAGCCAGATAGGGTCGATATAATCAGGGCCTTTCTTAAAGGACTGGACGCTGTTCCCCCTGGCACGAAGGGCCGCACACAGTCCGATACTGATCGTGGTCTTGCCAGAAGATTTATGAGCGGCGGATATGAGCAGGTGAGCCATGGGTGTGTATTGTGGGCATCGCCTGCAGGCGTATTGAAACTGGACAGCCCTTAGGCGGCAGCCTTAGCAGCTCTTGGTAGCCGGGGCGGCATCATCAACATCATCAGAAGTCTCTGCCTCTACCGGCATATGATGAGGGTCGATTACCTCATCAGCCAGACTCTCCGGCAGAAATGGCAACACCTTGATCGCAAACTGGGTCATCGCCAGTGCGATTGCAACGCCCATCAGGCCCAGAGCGATCTCATATATGCTCGGGGTATAGGACATAACGATGCCGTCACTGAAACTGCTCGAGATGATATCGTAATCCGGGAAGATAGATAATGGGTAGGCCTGGGCACCGATGATAATGATATACATCTGGGCCAGACCACCGATGATCACCAGCACTGCTGCGGTGCCAATCCACTGCGGTGACTTGCCCAGACGCGGGTGAAATAAAATCCCCAGTGGCACCAGTGATCCCAGGCCAATCTGCAGGATCCAGAAAAGCTGGGTATAAATGCCACCATCCAGCAGGATAAAGGCCTCATAGCCATGGTGTTGTGTCGCATACAGGTTGGTCAGATGATACACCAGTACGAAGTACAGCACTGAGGCGACGAAAACGCCAAGCATGTTTTTCAGGAGTCGCAGGGTCTCATCGCCCAGAACGCGGCCTGATCCTTTCATGCCGGCCATCAGTACCAGGATATATATCGCCATGCCAAAAGAAAATGACATAATGATAAATAATGGTGCCATGATGGCGGCATCATAAGCCTCCCGCGCAACCAGAAAGCCAAAGATAGACCCGGTACCAGTGGTCAGTATCAGACGCCAGATAAAGGCAAAGAAACCAGCGATTTTGTAGTATTTAGTGACGCTGCGATCCATCATCGCCCACAGATAAACACCGACAAGACCAAAGAAGCCACTATACAGGATAATGTTCAGCGCAAAGATGGATTTAAAATTGTAATAGGTGGCGGCAATGATCAGGCGATCAGGGCGTCCAAGATCCAGTAGCAGCACAGCCAGACCACCGGCCAATAATGTGATGGCCAGCAGGCCGGACAGGCGACCCAGTGCCTTGTATTTGGGCCGACCGAAAACACTCCCAATAGAGGCAACGTTCAGGGCACCCGAGGCGGCAACAATCAGGAAAACCGCGAAGACATGCGGGACACCCCAGACGATTTGATTGGTCATGCCGGTTACCCAGTGACCCTCGTGCTCCATATAATAGGTGGCTGCAAGACCAACCAGCATGATGGCGCCAAAGAAGGCCAGTAACCCCCAGAAACCCTTGCTTGTGCCATCAATGTTCTTGTAGTGGATCACATTTTTCATTGTCAAATCCTATACTCTGTCACTCTGGATTATATGCCACGATAACGTACACCGGTATTCAGTCGCAGGTCCGGTCGTAACTGAGTGCTTTGATATGTTGTCAGCTCTTTGGCGATATTGCTGTTCGGATCTTTCAGGTCACCAAAAATAATCGCCCCGTTGGCATACTTTTTACAGGCATCGACACATGCGGTACTGCCATCACCCCGATCTATCTTGTGAACGCACATTGTGCAGGCCTCTACAGTACCTTTACCTCGCGGTACATCCGGCACCTGGTTGGTGATGGTTTCATGAACAAAGGAACGTGCCTTGTAGGGGCAGGCCATCATGCAGTACCGGCAGCCAATACAGATATGTTTATCGACCAGCACGATGCCATCTTTACGCCTGAAAGAGGCTCCCGTTGGACAGACATCAATACACGGTGCGTATTCACAATGCTGGCACAACAGGGGCAGGTAGCTGATCTTTTTTGTTGCCTTGTTACGAATTTTGACTTTACGGATCCACTGGGCATCAGTCTCCGGACCATGGATGGTGGTCAGGCCGTTTTCAAAATTACAGGCCTGGACACAGGCATCACAGTCATCGACACACTTGTTGGTATCGATAAGCAGGCCCCAACGATTTTTGTCCGAGGCCTTTTCATCAGCCGGTTTGCCAGGCGGTTTGGCCTCTGCCATACCCATGAAGATGACGCCTGGCGCCAGAGTCATGCTGGCCGTAGCCACAGCTGCCTTGCCCAGAAATGAGCGGCGTTCCTTGTTTGCAAGTTCAGTCGTCTGTTTGGTCTTCTGGCCCATTAGGCAACACCCGTTCTAATTAGTCGTAGTCTGTTTGTTTGGCATATCCACCGCGGCCCCTTTCCTGGTTGCATCAGGGTCGGCTGGATGCCATGTTGTGCTTTCGCGCGGCGTGGTGGCATGGCACTCAAAGCAGTCCAGTTTAATGCTGGAATAGGTATGACAACTGCTGCAAAATTCACCCGGGGCATTCACGGGGATGTATTTACCCTGATCATCCTTGTTTGCATGGCAGTTGACGCATTCTTTGAGGCTGTATTTCTTGGTGCGAATACCTTCACGCATGGTTTCATCGCGTTTATGCAACAAAAACTTTATATGATCTTTGCGCATTATCTCGACAGGCTCTACACAGGTGTCACCTTTGTCACGATTGATCTTTAATTCAGGCCGAAGATCCTCACCCGCCAGTGCTGGGACTGCGCTCAAAACGAGCATAGCCAGTAGCATTGAAAATATCGTCTTCAGGTATTTCACGGTGCCTCCTGTTTAGTGACTACCGAGACCCATCTGGATATAGCCAGTCGGGCAGACATCCGCACAGATATGACAACCAATGCAGCGGTCATAGTCTGTGTAGACATAACGGCCGAAGGTAGTCTCATCTTTTGGTGTACGATGTACCGCGTCTTGTGGACAGTAGATAACACAGTTATCACATTCGAAACACATACCACAGCTCATGCAGCGGCCAGATTCTTCATAGGCCTGCTCTTCGCTCAGGCCAGACATACGCTCTTCGAAGTGGCCCAGTACTTCGTCTGCGGAAGGCACAGTCTCGACACGCTTGTGGCGTTCTTCCAGCTCGAAATGACCGAGGAAGAGTTTATCGGATGGAATAATCAATGCATCCGAACGGTCTTCATAATTGTGAATTGCAAAACCGCCTAAAGACTTGCCTATGTCGGTAGTTCCACGAACGCCACGGTCGATAGCGCGTACAGTGTCATCACCCTGCGCATGATATTCTTCCAGGTCATGATCGGTTTCGTGCAGTTTCTCCCGCAGGTCAAAATGGTGCACGTCAACCCTGGGACGCTTGTGCAATTCTTCCTGATTGAGGTAGTGGTGAATGGTCTCAGCCGCTATTGAGCCCTGGCCGATAACGGTGGTCAGCAGGTGCGGGCGAACCACGTCACCAATAGCAAAGAAACCAGGCTTGTTCGGGATCTGGAAATGTTTGTCGGCATCGATCAGGCCACGATCATTGGCAAATTCCTTCATGTCATCCAGGTTACCGGTCTGACCAATGGCCGCCACGATCAAATCAGATTCTATGACTTGCTCAGTACCTTCAACGATTTCAGGTTTGCCTGAGGTGAAGTCAAGTTCGGCAACTTTAAGGCCGATTGCCCGTCCATTACTGTCCAGCATAACTTCAATTGGTGTAATACCGCCACGCACATCCACACCCTCACGCTGGGCATCGTCAATCTCGTGCTGAGCGGCGGTCATCTTTTCAATAGGGTGACGGGAGATCAGGGTCACATCGGCACCTTTTTTCCTGGCCACATCCACCACATCATGGGCAGTTTGTCCGAGCACCACATTTTCCGGACGGTCTTTCTCATGACTGTCGGCAACGTGTCCGAGACGTCTGGCAACGGATGCCACGTCGATCGAGGTATCACCACCACCGATGACCAGGACACGGCCGGATACAGCATGCAGACGACCATCATTAAAGGCCTCCAGGAAGGCAATACCAGTAATGCAATTCTCTGCTTCAGCGCCGGAGACAGGTAATGGGCGACCACTTTGCGCGCCAACCGCAAACACTACGGCATCAAAATTCTTTTCCAGTTCGTCAAGGGCAATGTCCTTGCCGACGACGGTTTCATATTTGACTTCGATGCCCATGTCGATAATACGATTGATTTCACCGTCCAGGACTTCGCGCGGCATACGGTAACCCGGGATGCCATAACGCATCATACCGCCCAGATGTTTGTGAGTGTCATAGATAGTCACGGCATGGCCAACGCGTCGTAACTGGTAGGCGCATGCCAGGCCAGCCGGGCCGCCGCCAATAATAGCTACTTTCTTGCCGGTGTCCTTATCGGCAGCGCTAAAGCCGAGCCTGGCTTCCAGCGCACTGTCACCAATGTATTGTTCAACAGCGTTAATACCAACGTGATCTTCCAGTACGTTACGGTTGCAACCGTCCTCGCATGGTGCAGGACAAACACGACCCATGGTAGCTGGGAACGGGTTGGCATCGGTTGAACGACGGAAGGCGTATTCCTGCATCGTCATCCCTTCAGGGCTCTTCTCGATACCGGTTATGATTTGTAACCAGCCACGAATATCTTCACCAGAGGGGCAGCTTCCCTGACAAGGAGGAGTCTGGTGGATATAGGTCGGGCACATGTAGGTTTCATCACCATCAAAGATGTTTTCATGCTGGCTACTCCAGTCAATACTGCCATCTTCATAGCGACGTTGGGTATAACCCTTGAGTTTGTCTTTCATATCATCAGATTGTGTAGCCATTACTTCCTCCTAATCTACCAGGGAAGGATTGATTTAAAATAATTAATAGACTTATTCTTTCGTGCCAAGTTGAATCGCGTTACTTACCAGGCCATGCACACTGCCGATCATATCCATAGGATGATCGAAGTAGGGCAGCACCTTGGAAAATTGACTCTTGCAGATTGCGCATATCGCTGTGATATGATTAACGCCATGTTCTTCAACTACCTGCTTCAATGCCTGCATTCGTGGTGCTGCACCTTTAATACGCAATTCCATTAAATCATCTGTCAACAGGCCGCCACCACCACCGCAGCAGAAGGTGTTTTCATGAATGGTCTCAGGAGCCATGTCAAAGAAGTGGTTTACTGATGACCTGATGACGTCACGTGGAATAACAAACTGTCCGCCGGGCATGCTGCCCATGCGGGTGGCACGTGCAACATTACAGGAATCATGGAAGGTCACGCGCAGGTGATCGTTGGCGTCTTTATCCAGATTCAGCGCACCACGCTGAATCAGGTCATGAGTCACCTCAAGAACATGCTGCGGGACCGGGTAATTTGGATCCAGAAAATCAAACGGGCCGGCAAGTGTATTCAAAAAGCTGTAGGCAACGCGCCAGGCATGGCCACATTCACCGAAGACAATGCGCTTGACACCCAGTTCTTCTGCCGCCTTGCGAACTCTGTAAGAGATCTTTTGCATGTTTTCGTAGCTACCGATAAACATACCGAAGTTGGCGGCCTCTGAGGCGTAGGAACTCAGGGTCCAGCTAATGCCCGCCTGATGGAACACCTTGGCATAACCCATCAGGCCATCCACATGTGGTTCGGCAAAAAAGTCGGCAGACGGGGTCACCAGCAGGACATCAGCGCCTTCAACATCCAGTGGTAATTTAACGGCCACCCCGGTATCGTCTTCGATATCTTCTTCCAGACCTTCCAGTGTATTCACTAATGCCGGCTCCGGCAGGCCGAGATTGTTGCCAATCACGTATACTTTGGCGATGATTTCGTTGCAATATTTCTGACCTTCACCAACAGAATCCATGATCTCACGAGCGGCCATGGAGATCTCGGCGGTATCAATGCCATAGGGGCAGAACACGCTGCAGCGGCGGCATTGAGAGCACTGATGGAAATAACTGTACCAATCGTCCAGCACTTCTTTTGTCATATCGACAGCGCCGACCAGTTTTGGAAAGAACTTGCCTGCAAAAGTGTAATAGCGACGATAGACACTGCGCAACAGATCCTGGCGAGCCACGGGCATGTTCTTTGGATCACCTGTACCGAGGAAGTAGTGACACTTGTCAGTGCATGCACCACATTTGACGCATGAGTCCAGAAAAACTTTTAGTGACTTGTATTTACCGGTGAGTTCGCCAAGCTTGCTGACTGCCCGGTCTTCCCAACCTTCGGTCAACTCACCTGGAAAGCCTAATGGCTCCTGAAATTCAGGTTTCGCCATGTAAGG
The DNA here is from genome assembly GCA_036986115.1 of Gammaproteobacteria bacterium. Taxonomy (GTDB): domain Bacteria; phylum Pseudomonadota; class Gammaproteobacteria; order BTQY01; family BTQY01; genus BTQY01. Next base: position 28,526 of record BTQY01000020.1, read on the forward strand.
GGCACTATGTGCCATAGAGCCCTCTTTAACTGAAGGGACAGCGGTATAATCTCCCAGCTTCGGAACTTCAAATTCAGCATGCGCCACAGTCAATAACCCTCTTATTCTCTATCCGCATCGAGCTTGGCCGCCCACGGTGCCAAATGCCGATGTTCGCGAGGATTATCGACCATATAGCGTGTTGGGCTGAAGAACACCCCGGGGACATGCAGTAATTTACTGATCGGGAAGATCGTCATTAATGTTGCTACCAGTGCCAGATGCGTCAACAGAAAAATATTATCCGGCATTGGATGAATATTCAGGGTCATCAGGCCAAGAAAGAAGGCTTTTACGCTGACGATATCGATACGTGACACATATTGCAAGCCCAGACCGCTGCCCGCGATGGCCAGCAACAACAGTAACATCAGGTGATCCGACGGTGCGGAGATATAACGTATGCGGTCGACAAGAATCCGGCGGCCAAACAGGCCGAGCAAGCCGAACAACATACCAAAGCCAGCATAGATCCCGAAGGGTTGGACCAGATTTATCCACCACCAGACAGGATCGGTGAAATAGCGCAGATGACGCAACAGAACCAGAAGTAAACTGACATGGAATACCCAGCCAAACATCCAGGTCCACTTGGTAGACTTGAACAGGCTCTCAAACAACGTCACTTCCTTGAATAGTCGATATACCACACCCGTCCTGGTAATTGGGGCAGGGGTGACGGCTATCTTCAATGGCGACGGGGTGCTGGCATAAATATAGATCTTGTATGCCAATCCAATGACAAGTACAAATGTCGCGATGTAAAACATCAAGGCATACACGACTGTCAGTGTAGACATGACTAGTTACTCCAGGTCCGATTTAAACGTTTTGCTCAACCATCAGCAAATCACAACAATAAAGAGGGCCGCGGTGATTCCACGGCCAGTCATTTATATACGCGATTATACGCAGCCAGTAGGCTTGGGCAGGCCGGCATATTTACATGCTTGCTTGGCAGGGCCATACGGGAACAGCTCATAAAGATACTTGCTATTGCCCTTGTCAGCGCCGAGTTTCTTGCCAATTGCCTTGGTCAGAACGCGAACAGCAGGAGCAATCTGGTATTCGTCATAGTACTCACGCAGGAAGTTGATTACTTCCCAGTGGTTACTACTCAGCGCACAATCATCACCATTGGCCATCACGTTAGCGATTTCTTCATTCCAATCGCCGCGATCTACCAGGTAACCTTCTTCATCAACTTCAATGCTCTTGCCAGCAACTTCTAAATTGGCCATACTACTATCTCCTCGTTAAAATAGATAAACAACTAAATTCTGATCTGGCTTTAAAGCCAGGATTGTACTTTGCTATATTCGGCTGTCAGGTCGACAAAGCCTGCGTAGTCGACAACTTCAACACCATCAATGACCTTGTTTATAACGCCTCGCATAGACAGGTCTGATTCCAGTGCGTAGACTTTGTGATTCTTCATGGCATCTTCGACCTCGGCTGAGAATTTAGTGCCTTTGGTTGCGGCATATACACCATCTTCGATCAACAGGATGCCGCTACCATCTTTCGCCAGACTTAAGCATATCTGCAAAGAATTCTTGTCGAAAGGCGATTTGTTTACAGTATGTAATGTGGCCATCGTAATCGCCTCCCTTAAAAGTTAAACAGCACATCAGAGTCGTCCAGCAAGTCGCCAAGTTCGCTGCGGCTCACCAGATGGATGGACGGCTTTTCCGCCCAGTCATCATCTTCATCTTCCCAGACGAGATCCATCAAGTCATCCTGCGTCAAGCCGCGCTCTTCCAGTGATTCCTTGTCGACATACATTTTCTTGACGTCATAGTCACCCAGTGCCTTGTAGGTAGGCGCGAAATTCTTGATGCCTGTATCCGTCGGGTCCTGACCCTTTACGATCTGGTATACACCATCGTCAATAAATGCCAGGCTGATGTCCTGATCAAATGCTGCTCCAATCAGGACCACTTCAAGGGATTCGAGTGCGTAGACAGTACCGTGAGGTGCCTTACGATTCACATACATTAATTTCTTTATGGAGCTCATTGTCAGTTCCTCCTAATCGCCAAATACGACCATGCGGTCGCACTGGATACCAGCCTCAATGAGCTGACCAAGCCCGGAAATACGAAAACCTTCCTGCATGTTGTCAGCATCTTTGCCGTTCCGTTTTGACTCATCGGCATCTGCGATACCGCGACGTTGTGCCGCAGCAACACAAAGAACCAGATCGAGGTCATGTTCTTTGGCAAGGTCTGCCCAGCGATTTACAATGTGACGGTCATCCTGTGGCGGGGTGGTTAACCTTGTGCCGTTGTTGACGCCATCGTGATAGAAGAACACACGAAAGACCTCATGTCCCTTGTCCAGCGCAGCTTTGGTAAAAAAGTAGGCTGAGTCTGACGCCTGGTGCGTGTAAGGGCCTTCACTGACCATGATTCCGTACTTCATAACGGTTGCTCCTCTACGTCGGAACTAGAAACGAATATGAGTAGACTGGTTCAGGGTATAACGCGCACCCTTCCAGTCATCTACATGGTACTTGGTGAACGGCAGGTTGGTCATCTCGAAGAAACGAGGCCAGCCAATGCGTTCTACCCAGTCACCCATACGTTCCCAGTCCAGGGCATCACGTTGATAGGCGCGCAGGATGGTTTTTACAATCTTGCCAACTTCAGGCCAACGCGGTGCGTTGTTCGGGATACCGGCAGCCACCAGCTTGTGGAACATGGGCTTGCTACGGGCATTGGAGTGCTTACCACCAATCCAGACAGCCAGTTTGGAATACTGTGGGTCGTTGATCTGCATCGGAGGACAGGGGGGAAAGCAGGCGCCACAACAGATGCACTTCTTCTCGTCCACTTCCAGAGATGGCCTGCCATTGACTATGGCAGGGCGAATAGCTGCTACCGGACAACGAGCTACAACAGTAGGACGCTCGCACATGTTGGCGACCTTGTCGTGATTGATCTTTGGCGGCTTGGTGTGCTGAATGTTAATAGCGATATCACCCTGACCACCACAGTTGATCTGACAACAGGATGTAGTCATATGAACACGATTAGGCATGCGTTCATGAGTGAATTCATCGTGCAATTCGTCCATCAGAGTCTTGACTACACCAGCGGCATCAGTCGCAGGAATATCACAGTGTAACCAGCCCTGGGTATGAGAAATCATGGTCACGGAGTTACCGGTACCACCAATAGGATAGCCCGCGTCTTCAATGGCCTGAATCAGCGGCCCCACCTTGGCTTCATCGGAAACACAAATTTCCATGTTGGAGCGAATAGTGAAGTGAATGTAGCCATCTCCAAAGTTGTCAGCGATGTCGCACAACAGGTTAATTTCATAAGGCCCCAGCTGGCGTTGAGTGCCCAGACGTACGGTCCAGATTTCGTCGCCAGACTCAGACACGTGACGCAACACGCCGGGGCGCGGGCGTTCATGATACTTCCACATGCCAAAGTTTTTCTGCATTGTAGGATGCAGATATTGAAAACCGTCAGGGCAACCACTTTCAGTAGGAAAACGAGGTGTTTCTGCCATCATTACCTCCAAACAAACTTTAAATTAAAATATTCGAATATACGACTTGAGTTGGTTAAATAAAGACCCGCTCAACTATTGTTGGGCGGGTCTTTATTAATATCTAACCTGCAGCCTTCCGCTGGTTCCATTTTTCAGCCTCGGCGTCCCAGTCATCCATACGCACATAAGAAACGCTACGTGGGTGGGCAATCATGTTCGGATCGACATCAATGCCAATACCTTCGAGGAAGTTGACCAGGCCAATGCGGTCAATCAATTCACCGCAACGCTCGTGCTCGAGACCATTCTCGGCCCAGAAGTCGATAATGTTTTCGGCAAGCTCGAGAATTTCCGCATAATCTTCTTCTGTCTCCATTTTCATGAATGGCACGATAACAGTGCCGAAGGTGTCACCAATCTTCAGGGTACGCTTGCCACCGAGAAGCACGGTTACGCCATGGTCGTCACCAGGGCCAAGCGCCTTGGTCATGACATTAATACAGTGCATGCAACGGACACAGGTCTTGTTGTTGACATCCAGAGTGTCGTCATCATTCAGCGACAATGAGTTGGTCGGGCAACGTGAAACCACGTTATCAACAATATACTTACGGCCCCTGTCTTCGATATAGTTTTTGACTTCAGCCTGATCGACTTTCATGTCATCACGCCAGGTACCAATCACAGCCATGTCTGAGCGCTGGATGGAGTTCACGCAGTCGTTAGGGCAACCCGATACCTTGAACTTGAATTTGTAAGGCAGGGCAGGGCGGTGCATGTCATCGATGAAGTTATTCACCAGCATGCGGTGAATCTTCATTTCATTGGCACAGGACTGCTCACAACGTGCCGCACCGATACATGACATGCTGGTGCGGACTGCAGGACCCGCGCCACCAAGATCGAAACCGTATTTATTAACTTCATCAAAGAAGCCTTGTATGTTATCGGTGTCTGAACCGATAAACATGATGTCGCCACTTTGACCATGGAAGGCGATCATGCCAGAACCGTACTTTTGCCATGAGCTTGAGAATTTACGCAACAGATCAGTGCTGTAGTGGTTGCCTGCGGGAGGCTGCACACGAATGGTATGGAATTCTGCGGCTGCAGGGAAAACAGGATTGCCATCGGCATCATGGACTTCAGTGAAGCGTGGAATAATGCCGCCGCCATATCCAAATACTGATACGGTGCCGCCTTTCCAGTAACCCATACGGGTTTTGTAGGAATGTTCCACCTGACCCAACAGGTCGACCATCATATCGCTATCCATTGCCAGACGTTCCAGACCGGTCACAAAGCTGGGCCATGGTCCATCGATCAACTGGTGTAACATCGGAGTGCTGTGAAGATCCTTACTGGACTTCTTTTCAGAAGGCAGATAAGTGTGATGCATTTCAGGGTTCTTTGGTTGCTGTTTATCAGCCATGTTTTCCTCCTGTACCAAAAACGCTAGCCAGCGACTGCACATCATTCAGCTGACCTCGATCAATCTGTAACGGTCTGGATGAACTACACCACCTCCTGTGGATGACGGATCCAGCCCTGTATGGAGTGCAATTCTAAACAGATCCAGCCAATAGCAGAACCCTCCTTAGGGGAGATATAAACGGATCTTAACTATCCCAAAGGGGATATAATGAAAATTCCGCCAATAAGCCTCACCCCGAACATTTTCGGGGTATATTGACGCCTTATATTCCCAGATCAGCATTCACTAATATAGAAGCCTGGCGTATAATACCAGACTTAAACACTAGGGTTAGGCCCGCAGACGGGGCCAGGAGGGTTGATAATTAATTATGTCGCAATCAATCGATGCAAACAGACATTACGCCGATCCCGGCATGGGTTCGCCATTTAGCCTGTTAGATGAATCTGCCTACCTGGCCTGGCGTGAGCAGAAATTATCGGATTATCCGCTAAATCCAGCGGATCTGCTGGTGAATGTTGGCGATCCCAGGGATCTTGACGTGGCCGAGCACCAGGCCATTCTGAAGTTGTTAAATAAGACCAATATGGCGATATATCAGTCTGCGGACCGCAGTGAAGACAAGCAAATACCACGATACCTGGGGCTGCAGTTTGGCTTACGGCGCCTGGATCCGAATATGCTCGCCGATGATGATGGCATCACCTCACTGCAGGTGGTCAGCGGCAAATCCCTGCGCGGCTATATCCCGTATAGCAACAAGCGTTTGCTATGGCATACCGATGGTTATTATAACGTCCCGGAGCACCGCATTCGGGCACTGCTACTGCATTGTGTGCGATCCGCTGAACACGGCGGCGAGAACTCCTTACTCGACCCGGAGATCGCCTATATTCACCTGAGAGACGAGAATCCTGATTATATTCATGCTCTTATGGATGAGAATGTAATGACCATCCCGGCCAATGAAGAGATCCGTGGCAGTGGTGGCTCGCGACCGGCGCAGGCCGGCCCGGTGTTTTCGGTGGATGAAGCCACCGGCCGACTCCATATGCGTTATACCGCCCGTACTCGAAGTATCGTGTGGGCCACGGATAGCCTGACGAAAGCTGCAGTAAATTCTCTAAAAACACTATTAGCCTCTGATTCTAAATATATTTTTACTCATAAATTAACACCAGGACAGGGGCTGATTAGCAATAATGTACTGCATAACCGCCGTGCCTTTGAGTGTATTGACGAGACGAACCGGGACCGGCTGCTGTATCGTGCCCGTTATTATGATGCCTATGATGCGGCGGACAGACATGCAGAAGGGGCTTGATCCTGGGCCAGATCGCCCCTATGGTTCGCCCATATATAAGGAGAGTGTTAGGGAACCTCTGATCTATTCATGAACTTGCATCTCACACCTAAAATATCCAGCTTCTGCGTTGCGAACCTTCGCAATAGCTGGCTATTACGTGCGGTTCGTGCCTTGAATCTGAACATTTTAGATGCAATCTGCTTCGTCCAGAATAAACCAGAGGTTCCCTAGGTGCTATTGCTCAGTGAAGTGATGATTGCCAACCCCCAGCTACAGCATTTTACGGATCTGCTGGAGACCATCAAGGTGGTGGCGGTGCAGTCCGGAGAAATTCAGTTCAGGATTGATGTGAAACCGGCTTATCCAGACACGCCGGATAACTGGGAAGATCGGCTCGAGGGGGCCTTCTGTGGGGTCTACTCGGTCACCCAGTGAAGATAAGGTAAACGATGTGAAATATATTAAAGATCATGCCCTGATGGACGCGGACAGCGCCGAAGATGCACAGCAACCTGTCGCGCTGTATGCGGCAAGGATCATCGAATTGCAGCAAAAGATCGCCAGTCTGCCCGCCGGATATGACCCGCTGGAAAAGGCCGACATGCAGGTCGCCATGGCGTCATTGCATAATGAGATCAATGAACATGTCGATGCATACAACTGCGCCAAAGATGCCTTTGATGCCTTTGTCGAGGCGAGTGCATGGGAAGGCGCGGTGCAGGCCTGTAACGCGATGTTTCATGCCGATCAGCCTGAATCCCTGGCGGCCCTGGGGCAGGGGATCTGGCTCGCCGTCACCTTCCCGACCATCGATCCGGAGCTGACGGTGGCCATGCTGCAGAATGTCATTGATGAAACCCCGGATGGCTCTGATGGTGCGGCACTGGCCGCCGCTGTGGCCAGGTTCATTGTGGATGTAAGGTGCAAGGATAAACTCCACGAGAGTCTGTCATTCTTTACTAACCAGATGATGGGTACGGTCGCGCGACGTCATGATGACGTGGAATCACAGGAGCAGTTTAAGCTATGGATTGAACGCATGGAACTGGATAACCCGGACGTTTTTTTACCGCGCATGCGCTCGGTCATCAATCTGCTGGTGGGGCCTGACTGGTGGATCGATACCGACGAGATCCAGGCCAGGATCCCAGATCAATAATGGACCAATAAGGTTTTCAAATGTATTGGGAAGAGAGTCAATCACAGCGAGATGCCCTGCCAGGCGATGATGTCGTGGATATCGCCTTCGCTATTCAGTGCAGGATGTTGCCAGTGGATCATGCCTATGCACTGAGCGAGGCATTGTGCCGGCAACTTCCGTGGTTACCCGGTGAAACTGGCGCCGGAGTGCATCATATCTATATTCCAGAGACCGGCAATGGCTGGTCCCGCGGTACCGAGCTGATGCACCTGTCTCACCGGACCAAATTAATTATTCGCGTACCAGGGCACCGAATAGACGAGGCCCAACAGCTGACTGGCACCGTCCTGAACGTGAGTGGCCATGAAATGACCATTAAAAACGGCGCAATTCGGCGACTTAGTGAGCTTTCCACGCTGGTTTCCCGCTTTATGGTTTACCAGAAGGGTGACAACGAGGCATTATTTCAGGACAATATGGCCTCTCAGCTGAAACACATGGGGATCCGCCTGCGCAAGATGTTGCCGGGCAGGACCAACATCATTGCGACCCCGGATGGGGAGGTCTATACCCGCAGCGTCATGTTGGCAGAACTGGATATCGATGAATCCATTAAACTGCAACAGCTCGGGCTGGGTCAACACAGACGCATGGGATGTGGCATGTTCGTCCCCCAACGGGACATTAAGGAACTCAATGATACTGAGAACTGAGTAAGCTGGATTATTATTTATTATTAACTTTTGAAATGGAGCGTTAGAAATGAGTTACGAAATTGGTGGAAAAACCGTTGAAACTGATGCAAACGGCTATCTGGTTGATGTGAATGACTGGTCAGAAGATGTCGGCAAGGCCATTGCCAGTGAAGAAGGCGTGGAAATGACGGACAAGCACTGGGACCTGGTCAACTATCTGCGCGATGAGTTTGTCAATAATAATGGCAATCAGCCAAACACCCGCAACATCGTCAAGGCGATGTCTGATAAATGGGGTGAGAAGTTGGGACAGAAAGATATTTATGCATTGTTCCCTAAAGACCCCAGCAAGCAGGGTGGCCGTATTGCCGGGCTTCCGGAGTCACGTCGCAAGGGTGGTTATTAATCACACGAGTCGCTGCGTAACCCGTCAAAGAGGCCGCCTATCCGCGGCCTTCTTTCTCTGCATGAGGCTGTTTCGGCGAGTGTCATCGTGGGTTATATTAAAAGGAAACATCATGTCAGATAATTTTCTCAAGGTTGCCAGGGTTTCTGATATCCCGGCAGGACAGATGCTGCGGGTAAATGTATCAGGCAAGAAATTGTTGCTGGCCAATGATAATGGCACTATCTATGCGCTCGATGAAATGTGCACTCATGAGGATTATTCGCTGTTTCTCGGCTGCATACGTGACGGCAAGATAAAATGTTCACTTCACGGCAGCTGGTTTGATATGAGCAATGGTGAACCGCTGGAGGAGCCGGCGGACCAGCCTATCGTTACCTACCCGGTAAAAATTCACGGTGACGATATCCTGCTTGATCCGCAGGGTCGCCAGGACATCGCTAATACCAACAGGTCAGCATAGACAGGAGCATACATGAGTACCCCGGCAGACGAATTGTCACCCGAACAAATGGACCCTAAGGCAATGATGCATTCCATCATTCAGCGTATTGCCACCGGGCCTGATTTGAGTAAAGACATCTCACGGCAGGAGGCCCGCTACGGGATGCGGGCGGTACTGAATGCCGATGTGGATCCGGTACAGGCGGCCATTTTTCTGATCGCACTTCGCATGAAGCGTGAGTCGTATGATGAAAACAGGGGCATACTTGATGGTATCCGTGATTTCACCGATACGGTGACCGCGCCGGTCGATGAAGTCGTGGATATTGCCGATCCCTACGATGGTTATAATCGCACCTTGCCGGCATCACCGTTTTTACCGGCATTGCTGGCCGCTTGTGATATCCCGGCAGTCTCACATGGCCTGGATGCCGTCGGGCCAAAATACGGCATTACCCACCGGCATGTGTTGCAGGCGGCCGGGATTGATGTGGATCTTACTTCCTCTCAGGCGGCAGCCCGATTAGGCGATGACGCCACTGGCTGGGCGTACGTCGACCAGCGCCAGTTCTGCAGGCCGTTGCATGACTATGCCGGCATGCGCGCGATGATGATTAAACGAACGGTCATCACCACGGTCGAAGTACTGACGGGGCCAATTCGTGGCCAGCAAAAGACCCACCTGCTGACCGGCTATGTGCACAAACCGTATCCACCAATTTATGCGATGCTGGCAAGACACTCGGGATATAACTCGGCACTCCTGGTGCGCGGTATCGAAGGCGGCGTGATTGCCTCGCTGCGGCA
>BTQY01000021.1:0-38066 GCA_036986115.1 Gammaproteobacteria bacterium
AGAAATATCAAATCTGGCGGTTGATATTACTGGCGTTTTGTCTTATCTATAAGATACCACCTTATATGGAGACACAGCTATGACGACAGTCAGGCCAGCAGCCGTCGCCGGGATGTTTTACCCCAGTGACCCCGCTGAGTTGCAAACCATGCTGGCTGAGTATCTTGGGGACATGCATGGACACGCTAGCCCGCATGATACCGGCGTACCCAAGGCCATCGTGGTGCCGCATGCAGGCTATATTTACTCGGGCCCGGTAGCCGCATCGGCCTATGGCCTGTTAAACCCGGCCCGTGACATCATCAACCGGGTAGTGTTGCTGGGGCCATCACACCGGGTACCATTGCACGGGCTCGCCGCCAGTCATGCCACGCATTTCACCACACCATTGGGTGATATAGCACTGGATCCTGATGCCATGGAACAACTGCTGTCACTGCCACAGGTAAAGACACTTGACAGTGCCCATGCACAGGAACACAGTCTTGAAGTGCATCTGCCCTTTCTGCAAATGCTTCTCTCAGACTTTAAATTGATACCACTGGTGGTCGGTGATGCCTCCCCGGAGGAAGTTGCCGAAGTCCTCGACCGGGTGTGGGGAGATAAACACACACTGATCGTAATCAGCTCTGATTTGAGCCACTACCATGATTACAATAGCGCAAAACAACTTGATAATCAGACCTGCCAGGCCATTGAGCAAATGACGCCTGAACGAATTGGTTATGAACAGGCCTGTGGACGTAATCCCCTGAATGGATTGCTGACCATCGCCAAACGTCGAGGACTGACAGTGACTACCCTGGACCTCAGGAATTCAGGTGACACTGCCGGTCCCCGTGATCAGGTAGTGGGTTATGGTGCATGGGCCTTTACTGAACACTGATGAGCTATTCAAATCAGCAACGCGAACTGCTACTGCAGATTGCCGGAGACTCCATCGAATATGGCCTGAGATATTCATGTGCCTTGTCGGTTGAGCCTTCAGACTACGAGAATGATTTACAGGCAATGCGAGCAACTTTTGTTACACTGCATCTTCGCGGTGAGCTACGGGGATGTATCGGAAATCTTGAGGCACGACAACCACTGGTGGTAGATGTTGCCAGAAATGCCTATAATGCCGCCTTCTCTGATCCCCGATTTTCGGCAATGACATCAACAGAGGCCCTACTGCTGGACATTCACATCTCGGTACTTGGCCCGCATGAACCGATAGATTTCTCTGACGAAAAGGATCTACTTGCCCAAATAAGGCCTGATGTTGATGGTCTTATTCTTTCTGATGGGGCGTGTCGGGGTACATTCCTCCCCTCGGTATGGGAACAATTACCCGCGCCACGGGATTTCCTCGAACACCTGAAAATGAAGGCCGGATTACCAGGCGGTTACTGGTCGGAGACGATCAGGGTGGAACGTTACACCACCGAGTCATTTGGTGCCGAATGATTAAGTCCGCTGGCATTGAAAAATCAGTCCGCAAATGAACGCCAATGATGGCAAATAAAACCAAGAAGATATGAATCTATATCAGCCGTCCCGTCATTCCGGACTTGTTCCGGAATCCAGTTCTTTCAACAGTTTACTGGATACCGGGTCAAGCCCGGTATGACGAGCAAGATTCGCTGCCATATCCTGGCCTTTATTTGCGGACTATAATATCAGGCAGTCTCTTCGGCGGTCTTTTTCAGTGGTGGTTGCTTGCCACTCATCTTGTAAGCGAACGCAATCACCTCTGCAACAGCCAGGTACAGGGACCGTGGTATTTCTTCTCCAAGGTCCAGTTGTGATAGCAGCGTCACCAGATCAGCATCTTCATGCAACGGGATGTCATTGGCAGAGGCCAGCTCCAGGATCTTCTCGGCCAGCAGGCCGCGACCCTTTGCAGTAATGCGTGGGGCAGAATCACCATCATACTTCAGTGTGATGGCCTCTTTCAGGTGTAATGGGATCTGCTGATTGTCTGCTTCGTTACTCATGCCTTTAAATCCAGTAATAGCCGATCATTATCCTCCCCGGGATCATTCGAGGGGGGAATACCTGTCCGGCAACGTAATGTCCCCAGTAGCACGCCTGCCCGGGTCATTTCGCTCCTGAGTTCATTCAGGTGTTTGTCAAACAGCTCGGCAGTGGTAGCTTGTTCTGCCCATAATTCAGTAGATATCTGTTTATCTACCATGGTAATCATTGCCGTGACGGGTCCGAGGCTCTCGAGATCAAAAGACAATACCATTCGCCATAGTCTGGATTCACTATCGGCATCACTATCCCTGGTTTCATCCTTGACGCGAAATTCAAAGACATCCACACGATTGCCCAGTCTCACTGGTAATTCAATCGTCATGCCCGGACGCACGCTGGTATCTTCAGTTGCCATGGCATTGAGTTGATGCATCTGTACCCGGGCCAGCCCGGACTGGGTCTGTCTGGTAAGCTCGCCAATGGCGCGTTGATTACTGTCTGTCTCCAGGATGGTCGGAGCGGCCGCCCTTGCTGGATTCACCACCGGCCGGGCCCTGCCTGGCTGACTGGACTCTGTTTTGATAGCAACCTCTTCTGCCTTGCCCGGGACGGCAGACTTTGACTCGGTGGATGCAGCGGTCTTTACATCGGGATTTTGTGCCGTTGTCGATGCCGAACCTGCTGTCAGCGGATTTACCGCTGAACGTGGTACAGCCGTTGTCTTTGATGTCTCGGTATAGACTTTGCTGGAGGTTTCCAGTGCACGAACGACATCCTGGACCAGCTTGCTGCTCTGGCCTGGAGTCGTCGCTTGCGGCGGCGTTGTATAGGTGTTCTTTGTCACGCTAGTGACGGCCTGAACCGGTGTCTGGCGCACCTGATTGAGCAGGTTATTCAATAAGCGATTTAAGCCTGCCTTCAGGTCACTGCGAGTACTGGCCACCTGCTGACCAGTGATCTGTTTGGCCAGTTTGTTCTCAAGAAATAGCCCTGAATTCTGCAACGCCGTCTTCAGGCCATTGGCACTGCGAATATCTTTCGCAGTAGCAATCTGGTTGAATAATTGCCTGGCGGTGTCGATCAGGGTTTGCGGCAATACCATTGGCAATTTATCGGGCGACAGCGCGATGACACTGATGTTGCTCAATAGTGGTGGTAACGGTGCCTGCCTTGGCAAGGCGACCCGCAAGGCCTGCTCTGCCGTCAGTGTCTGCGGCGGGGTCGTCTGGGCCGATGGAGTGGGGAGCGGGTTAATAATCCGCAGTATCGGCTGGCCATTTTCCTGGGTCAGTCTGACCGTCAGCTGTTGACCGGTATTTAGCGGGGCATCTGTTCTGGTCTGCAGTATTTGTCCCTGGATCCTCAGTTGCACGTAACTTTGGGTGAGATTTGTGGCCTGACCCGGGCTGTCGGATAATATCGGCACAGCAGTAATCTTGACCACGGTTGCCTGCAGTAACTGGCTCTGCTGCAGGCTGTTGATCAGGCTCTCAACCGAGCGGCTGCTGGCGCTGGCGAGTAGTGCCGCCTGCAGATTCTGTGGTAGATTTATCTGCATAGTCTCGATTTTGCTCCTGTTGCTGTCATTTCGCCAGTAGCGGTCCGCTAGTACCTCGGTAGATATCGTGCCTGGGTACTGGCCAGGGCGGCGGATGAAGTTTTCTCATCCGTGACTATACTTTTATCGGAGGAATTACGGAAAACTTGAATATTTATAAAAAGTTAGGCTGAAATCAACAGGTAAGCATCTACCATGGAAGAGACAGAACATCCGAAAACCTGGTTCATACGCCATGATAATGTCGTTACCGGGCCATATCCAACTGGATTGATATCCAATTACATCCTGCTCGGGCGTATCCGCTCCAATGATGAGCTGAGCCATGATGGTGCCAGCTGGGACAGGCTGACCCGCCACCCGGAGCTGATTCCGGATGTGATGAGGACTGATCTGAGCGATCCCGCTAACCAGGAGCGTTTAAAGGCGGCACGCCGCTGGGCGGATGAGCGGGGTACCGGGGACCAGCGGGAGAAGGCCAGGCAACATTATGCGGATGAGGAGCGTCGCGCAGGGAATCGTCGTCGATCAGAAGACACAGAGACCATGGCCGCACGTGAAAATCGTGAGGTGCTGAATGTAAAGACCGGACGACGTAAACAGAACCTGTTACTGGGTTATATCCTGGCGATTTCTGTGCTGGTGCTGTTTATTGGTATCCTGATTAATAATCCTTTTGTGTCGGATGATACCGCCGTTGATTGTGGGGCTGCCCCTGCGCCAGGCGTGAACTGGAATAACTGCCGCATTGCCGGGCTGCAGGCCGCTTCTAAAAATCTGAGCGGTGCGAATTTGAGCAATGCAAGCCTGACATCCGCCAATCTCAGGAATTCAAATCTTAGCAATGCGGATCTGTCGTACGCCGATGCCAGCCTGGCAAATTTCACCCAGGCAAATATGACGGGGGCAAGACTGGTTGGTACGATGCTCAGGGGGGCAAAATTAAAGAAAGCTACTCTAAGGGGTGCTGATTTGAGTTATGCCAACCTGAGCAATGCTGATATTCGTGGCATTGATCTTACCAATGCAAGGCTGGATAACGCGGTCTGGTACACCGGGCAGACCTGTCTTGCCGGCTCTATTGGACGTTGTTTGATACCCAAGAAATAAAATCAGTCCGCAAATCGACGCCAATAAAAACTATATTAGTCCGAAAATGAACGCGAATAAACGCAAATAAAGACAAACAAAGGCCGGCAGATGGCAGGTCATCTTGCTCGTCATACCGGGCTTGACCCGGTATCCAGTTTTTCATAATACGGCTGGATTCCGGCTAAAGGCATGCCGGAATGACGCGTGGAATGACAGGCATATAACGTTAAACGTGTTGCGCCATATTGTTATCGCGGGGAAGGATTTTTCCATCGAAATTATCGTAGCGATGCAGCATCATGATCAACTCTGCCTCTCCCTGAGTAAGCGCACAGGTTGACATCAATTCCTTAAGATCAGAGCCCTGTTGCACCAGCCGAACCGCATGCTCAAAAGGCTGCTGTGCAGGCTCCCGGAGTTCCAGCTGATCCTGGCGTTCCTCCTGATGTCTCAGGCCATACTCTATCTTTACCAGCCTCTTGCCAATCCCGACTGCACCACTACACAAGGCCGCGATATCACGGCGCATGGTAAGTATTAGCTGGTCTTTATGCTTCAGATCCTGTATCGATTGCTGCAATTTTCTCGACAGGGAAAATACGATGACCATACAAACCAGTAAGGCGAAGGTTATCAACGGGATGGTGTATTGTGAAAAGTCTGCTTGCATATTTATATATCCATGTCTAGACAAACTCGTCCAATTGCGAGTCGCCGTTATCTGTATCGTCTTGCTGCTTCTCCCTTTCCGACTTTTTTTCAGGTTCTTCCTTTACCTTTTCGCGCTTATCTTCTCTGGGGCGGGATGGCCAGATTGGGTGCATTGGTGTAACGTCCCTTATCTCCGCCATGGCAATCACCTCGTCTAGATTGCGGCAACCTCTCTCCATTCCTCAACACTAAGGAATTTGTTGAGATCCACCAGTATTAACAGTTTCCCGTCGACCGTGGTAACGCCCTGTATATATTTCGAACTCTCATCATTGCCAACATCGGGTGCGGATTCTATCTGCGATTCCTTCAGATACTTTACCTCGGTAACAGCATCCACGATGATACCTATGGTATGGCCACTGGCCTCGGTGATCACGATGCGGGTCGCATCATCCTCCTCTTTCGACAACAGACCGAAACGCTTGCGCGTATCAATCACCGCAACCACATTACCACGCAGGTTGATGATGCCGGTCACGTACGGCGGGGCACCCGGGACCGGGGCAATTTCCGAATAACGCAACACCTCTTGCACCTGCATAACATTGACACCATAAATCTCATCTTCAAGGCGGAATGTTACCCACTGGAGCACCGGATCATCATCAAATAAATCTTCTGCTTCTGCCATATCAGGTTCCTCAAATCCTCTCCTGTCATAATATCGGCTGAATCATTCCGGGCTTAAGTCATTTAAGCCGTCAGGTGTCAAATTTACGGCTTTTTAGCCAAATCGTTGCCCGTATACAGATAAATGCATGAAATATGCCAATATTTAAGCTGTTGTGGCTGCCCCGCTACACGTGCATCGCCAGCTCGTCTGACCCCAGCAAATCGGCAAAGGCATCCGCATCGAGTAAGGCACATTTTCTGTCGATCACGGTCCCGGCCAGCCAGGCCCGTTTACCCTCACCGGTACGCCATTTTACTTCCTCCGGGGCCAGGGTGATCACTTCATCGAGACCATCACAGGCCAGACCCCATTCAGAATCGCCCAGCAAAATAATCTTTTGCAGAGTTCCCCTTGAGTGGCTCTGACGATATCTTTCCGGTACCACAATTAATGCCGTATCGATGATCTTGATATTGGTATCGCGTTCAGACAGGACACCGAGGAACCACGGTGAGTGCCCGGGCATGCTTGTCAGGTTATCATTCCATTCCAGTATGCCATTTAATTTTTTCATTGGTATGCCGAGAGTCAGTCCAGACACCTTGAATAGCAGCACCTGTATTTCATCCCCTACCCAGTCCGGATAGTTTCTTTCTTCTTCCGCCACCTCGGTAACGAGCTCAACCGACACCACTTCGATAATCTGCGGAATCACAACGGGCCCGACTGGCTCTTCTATATATTCTTCGATCTCACCCAGCAAAGAATCCATATAATTCTTCATGGCCTGTTGTTGCGCCATCATGGTTATCCGGGTGGCTGTTTTGGCGGTGGGCTTACCAATACTCATGGAAATACTCCAACCACCTTACCGGTGTGTTCATGGCCATGGGCAAACAGACTCTCCAGCAACATCTTATAGGCAACCGTTCCCCGCGAATTGGGCTTCATATACGAAATCGGCTGTCCCTTTAAACTTGCGTCCCGGAACTGGGTATCCACAGGAACCACATTGCCCCAGAGATTATATTCATATTTCTGCTGTAGCATATCCAGTGCCTCATGCGATGCCCTGGTCCGTTTGTCAAACATGGTGGGTATGATGATGTATTCCAGCGGAGAAGACAGAGAATGCATGATCATGTCTATGGTATGAAGAATCCTCTCCAGACCCTTTATCGCCAGGAACTCAGTCTGTACCGGGATCAATAGTTTCTCACAGGCCACCAATGCATTGATCATCAAAATACCCAGAGACGGCGGGCAATCAATGATCACATATTCATACTCATGGCTTAACTTGTCCAGTGCGGTCTTCAGGATCAGCCCCATGCCGGGCCGTGCACCCAGCTGCCTGTCCAGAGTGGCCAATGCAGCAGAGGCAGGCATCAGATCCAGATCTGCAAATGCCGTGTTCCTGATCAATATCTTCTTCTCAGGCATCGAATTCCCACCCAGTGTAGTGAACAGCGTATAAACGCCGCCTTCGACGTTATCCGGATCCAGGCCAAAATAGGTCGTCATCGAACCATGAGGATCCATATCTATCATCAGGACCTTCTTGCCCCGCTGAGACAATAATCCGGCAAGCGATACCGAGGTGGTTGTCTTCCCGACACCCCCCTTCTGATTCGCCACTGTCCAGACCTGCATCACTGGCCAGCCTCCTGGCCTGCACCATCCACCGGACCGATCATAATTGGCGGCAACTCGATTTTGATCGGGCTAATAGGTACCTGCTCCTCTTCCAGTTGTTCGGCATTCTCCGACACCGCCGGCTGCGGTGTTGCCGGTAGCACCTCAACCTCGTCCACATCCTGGGTGAGCGTCTCGGGAGGAAGCGTTTCGACTGGTACAGGTTCCTTTTTAAAGATGCCTTCGACCTGTAATCCGCTCTCTTCCCTGACTGTAGAATCTGCCGCTTTCATCAGCTCACCTATACTGCTGTCAGTCTTGACCACCAGCACAATGCGCCGGTTCTTGCTGCGACCGGCATCCGTGCTATTGTCAGCCACAGGGCGGTACTCACCATAGCCAATCACGCTCAGTCTTGCTGGATGGATATTACTATCGGCAAACAAGCGGACCACACTGGCTGCCCTGCCGGCTGATAACTCCCAGTTGGACGGGTATAAATCTGAATATATCGGGACATTATCCGTATAGCCTTCAACCCGGATACTGGCCTGCAGTGGGCCCAGGATCGACGCCATCTTACGCAGCACAGGGGCCGCCTTGTCTGCAATAGTGGCACTGCCGCTGGTGAATAAAATACTGGTATTCATCTCTATTTCCAGTGCATCCCTGGTCTGATTGATACTCACCAGCCCCTGCTCACTGAGACCACTCATTGCCTTTTGCAGTTCTTCAGAGACCTGCTTAATCGCATCAGCCTCACCGCCCTTGCCTGATGATAACGGCCCATTGTCATCCCCGCTATTTGGTAAAATGGGGGCTTCTGACCCTGATTGATCATCGGTTAATGGTATCGGTGCTATATCGAATAATATCGACTGGCGGTTGAGCAGTTCTGCGGGTCCACGACTGATACCACCTATCTGAATTGGCAATGTGGAGCGACTGACCTGCTGGAATGACGCCGTAATCGAATCAGACAATACCCGGAACTTTCCCTCATTGACTGATGAAATTGAATACATAACCACAAAGAAAGCAAACAGCAGCGTTATAAAGTCTGCATAGGAGACCAGCCACCTTTCGTGATTTACATGTTCTTCATGTTTTGGCTTACGTGCCATATGTTGTCACCGTCAACTGACATAAGCAGTTATGTCAGATTAGGAAGCCCTTGAGTTTGGTTTCAATGTTCCTGGGATTTTCTCCCTGTGCAATTGATATAAGACCTTCAATCATCATCTCGCGATACTGGCTCCGATCGTGGATGATCGACTTCAGTTTGCTGGCAACAGGAAGAAACACCAGGTTCGCCAGCCCCACGCCATAAATAGTGGCAACAAAGGCCACGGCGATACCGGATCCCAGCTTGCTGGGATCCGCCAGATTATTCATCACATGGATCAGGCCCATGACAGCACCAATGATGCCGATAGTAGGTGAATAGCCGCCCATACCCTCGTACACCCTGGCGGCCTGAAGATCAAAATGCTCCATGGTATCCAGATCCACTTCAAGGATCTTTCGCATGGTCTCCGGTTCACTGCCATCCACCAGTAATGTCAGGCCCTTGGTGGAATATTCATCGGTCTCAACTTCGGCAATGGTTTCAAGGCCAAGCAGACCCTCTTTACGTGCAATTGAACTCCACTCCACGATTCTTTCAATCAAGGCGCCGCCATCTTCCCTTGGAGGAAAGAATACCCACACCAGCATCCGTAATGAGCGCATAAAAACAGGAAGTGGTGTCTGCAACATGACTGCGCCCGTTGTCCCTCCCATTACGATCACGAAGGCCGTGAGCTGCATCAGGGACTCTGTATAGCCACCCTCGAGGAGATTGCCACCGATGATAGCGGTGAGGCCGAGTATCAATCCGATGACACTTAATATATCCATATCTTAAATACTCTGTACCAGACTGGATCCAATCTTCGATAATGGTATTACCTGATCGGCAATGCCCGCATCCACAATGGCTGCAGGCATACCATAAATAATGGAACTTTCCTCATCCTGGGCCCATATCGTTGAGCCACCTTGCTTCAGGATCCTTGCCCCCTCCCTGCCATCCGCACCCATTCCGGTCAATATCAATGCCAGTACATTGCCCCGGAAGAAATTTGCCACTGAGGAAAATGTGACATCTACACAGGGTTTATAATTCTGCCCGGGCTGGCTCTCGCTAATCTGAATAAAAGGCATGGAACCCTTCCTGCACAGTTCCATCTGCTTGCCACCCGGTGCGAGATAGGCGGTACCGGGTTTGATCTGCTCACCATCCTCGGCCTCCTTCACCGTAATCTTGCATAACGAGTCCAGACGCTCGGCAAACGACGGTGTAAAACTGGCCGGCATATGCTGGATAAGCAGAATCGGTACCGGGAAATTCGCTGGTAACTTGGTTAACACATCCTGTAAGGCTACCGGCCCGCCTGTAGAGGTACCGATAGTCAGTAATTTATACTCACCCTTGCTTCTGCTCTTGCCACTAATGACCGGGGCCGGCCTGGCTGCCTGTCCCCGGGATGCCGGCAACATTGTTGTGCTCGCCCTGCCGAAGCCTTTAATGCCCTTTGCCGCCAGTAAGCGTACTCGCGCCCTTAGTACCCTGGTGGCCTCATCCCTGTCCAGAGAGATGTCTTCCATCTTCTTGGGCAGAAAATCCATGGCACCGGCTTCCAGTGCGTCCAGGGTTGACTGGGCACCTTTGGTGGTCAGTGAGGAAAACATCAGTATCGGGGTGGGATGTGACTTCATGATGTGACGAACAGCAGTAATGCCATCCATCACCGGCATCTCGATATCCATGGTAATGACATCGGGCTTTAGCGAGGCAGTTTTGTCAATTGCATCCTTGCCATTGACGGCATAACCAACAACTTCAATATGTTTGTCAGCATTTAATATGTCTTCGATCCGTCGTCTGAAGAACCCGGAATCATCGACAACCAAGACCCGTGCTGGCATTGATATAGTCCTTTACTTCAGCTGGCATAGGCGCTCAACAAGCTCGGCACATCCAGAATTAATGCTATCTTGCCGTCGCCTGTAATGGTTGCGCCTGCGAGGCCAGGAGTCCCGTACAACATCGCACCCAATGGTTTAATGACGACTTCCTCCTGCCCGATTAGTGAATCGACCACAAAACCTACTTTTTGATTACCTATATTGCTAATGACCACAAACCCTGCTGTCTCGTCATAATCAGGTGCGCGGCCATTGACCAGCCATTTCCTTAGATAAAACAGTGGCAGCGGCCTGTCCCTGACCATCACCATCAGTTTCCCATCGACGGTGTTGATATGCGACATGTCCAGATTGAATATCTCATTGACATTCACCAGCGGCAATGCAAATGCCTGCTCTTCCAGCTTGATCATTAAAGTAGGTAGAATAGCCAGTGTTAATGGCAGCTTGATCGAAATGAGACTGCCTTTGCCTTTTTCTGAATAAATCTCCACGGAACCATTTAGCTGGACAATCTTTGTCTTCACCACGTCCATGCCGACACCACGGCCAGACACATCTGATATCTCTGTCTTGGTAGAAAACCCCGGAGCCAGAATCAGCATATAGGCATCACGGTCATCCATCCTTTCTGCCGCTTCTTCATCTATCAGGCCTTTTTCGATTGCCTTGCTCCTGAGGATATCGGGGTCCATACCGGCACCATCATCCTCAATGGTTAACAGAATATGATCTCCCTCCTGCGCCGCAGAGAGGACCACCGTGCCGGTACGGGACTTGCCCGCTTTTTCACGATCTTCCGGTGATTCAATGCCATGATCGACGGCATTCCTGACCAGATGTACCATCGGATCGGCCAGGGCCTCCACCAGGTTCTTGTCCAGATCGGTATCTTCACCATGCATCTGCAGCGTGATTTCCTTGTTCAGGCTGCGCGCCAGATCACGGATCAGTCTTGGAAACCTGCCGAAGACCTTTTTCACCGGCTGCATACGTGTCTTCATTACGGACATCTGCAGATCCGATGTCACCAGGTCAAGGTTTGATATGGCGGCATTGACCTCATCATTGGCGATAATGTTTTGCAGCGTAGAAAGCCGATTACGCACCAGTACCAGTTCACCGACCATGTTCATAATGTCATCAAGGCGGCGGGTATCAACACGTACCGTAGTTTCAGCGACTGGTTTTGGAGCTGCCTGAGATGCAGGTGCAGCAGGCCTGGCCGCTTGCGTTGGGGGCTTGCTACCGGGCGCTGCCTTTGCAGATTGTGTGGATTTCGTTTTGTTATCATCCGTAGCCGCTGAGGAAGTTTTACCTGTATTGCCCTTGCCATGAAGCTCGTCCAGCAGGGTCTCAAATTCATCATCGGATATTTCATCTGATTTGGCAGCGTTATCCGTTTTGTCCGGATCCGCACTGCTGGCATCAAACTGGCCCTTTCCATGGAGATTGTCCAGCAGGTCCTCGAACTCATCATCGGATATCTGATCCGATGCTGCCTTTTTCCCTGCTTTTTCGGCAGCCGCTGCATCCAGCAAGGCCTCAAATTCATCGTCAGTAATATCACCCGAATCGGCTTTTTCAGCACCACTGGACCCTGTTGCCGGGGCAACCTCTGCCGTGGCCCCATCTTCAGATTCAGGTTTGTTCAATGCCCTTAGATTGGCCAGTAGTTCCTCACTGGCAGCGACCGGCTCCTCACCGGCACGCAGGTTATCAAACTGCTCATTCAGAACATCCAGCACCGGCAGGATGACATCCATCAGGTTAGCATCAACATGACGCTCACCATTTCTGAGCAGATTGAAAATATCTTCCGCCTGGTGGACCATATCCACCATGGTCGTCAGATTCAGAAAACCCGCACCACCCTTGATGGTGTGGAAGCCGCGGAACACCGAGTTAAGCATGTCCATGTCATCGCCATGTTGTTCAAGATCCACCAGCTGCTCGCCAAGTGACTCCAGTATTTCGCCGGCTTCAACGAGGAAATCCTGTAATATTTCGTCATCTTGATCAATTGACATATGTCTTCCACATCCTCTAAAAACCCAGACTGGACAACAGGTCGTCTACCTCGTCCTGATTGCTAACGGCTCCGCTATCATTAACCCCGGGGACTATGGGCCCAGCCAGTTGTTCCTTCATACGTTTCTCTTCCTGTTCAATTTCTTCAGGATCCGATGCAGTCAGGTTCTGTCCCGAGATCCTGACCAGGTTTACCAGGTTTTCCTCAACTTCTGATACCAGGCTAATCACCTTGAGGATAATCTGACCAGTCAGATCCTGGAAATCCTGGGCCATTAATACATCGTTTAATCCAGACTTCAGGTCGCCCATACCCCGGGTGACATTTTCGAGAAAAGTCCCCATTTTTCTGGCCACCTGCCTGAATTCATCGGCACCCATTTCACGGCGACTGAAGCGATCCCATGCATCCTTCATTTCATTGGCATCACTACTCAGAGAATCACAAACAGGGAAAGCACCTTCAACCACGTTCAGGGTCTTGTTTGCAGCATCCTCGGTCATTTTAATGACATACTTGAGTCGCTCTTTGGCATCCGGGATATCTTCCCCGGCAATACGACTAATTCGCGCATCAGCTTTGAAACTGTTCAGGGCATTATGAAAGTCGCGCGTTAGTTTACCCAGTTCCTGATACAGGCTGCTCTCGCGCAGGTTGGTAATTTCGTCAAGTAATTGGTCTGCCTTTTGTTCATTACCTTCTTCAAGTTCCTGCACCAGCACACGGGCCTGTTCCAGAAATATTGCATTAACCGCTGAAGCCATGTCTATCCCCTCTCATATATGCCGGTAAACAAGTTCATGATGACCTATCCTTCAATCCTTTCAAAGATCTTGTCCAGTTTTTCTTTTAAGGTGATTGCGGTAAAGGGCTTCACGATATACCCGTTGACACCGGCCTGAGCCGCCTCGACAATCTGGTCCCGTTTTTGCTCTGCAGTCACCATCAGTACCGGAAGTCCTGTCAGCCTGTCGTCAGACCTGACTGCCTTTAATAAATCAATGCCCTGCATACTAGGCATGTTCCAGTCTGTGATCAGGAAATCAAAGTCCCCTGTCTGCAGCATGGGTAATGCCGTCTTGCCATCATCCGCTTCAGATATATTGGTGAAGCCAAGATCCCTCAGCAGATTCTTGACGATACGCCTCATGGTGGACATATCATCAACAACAAGTATTTTCATATTAGCATCCAAAACAACCTCCGTTCACCAAATGAACTGCCCTTGTTATGTGTCTTGCGACCATATCCACAATTACTCGTCTTCCTTTAACCATTTTTCCATTCTTGCCTGTAATCTTATGATCGCCTGACTGTGTATCTGGCTGATGCGCGATTCTGTCACGCCCAGTACTTCACCAATTTCACGAAGGTTTAACTCTTCATCGTAATACATCACCAGTACCAGTCTCTCTCTCTCGGGCAAGCCGTTAATTTCCTCCGCCAGACTCTTTTTGAAGATCGAAGTCTGTACACCTTCAAAGGGACCAGGGTCATCATTTGCCAGTTCTTCCAGCATGGACCTGTCACTATTCCGGGTATCGTCATAGCTAAACACGGAATGTCCACGTGAATCCTGAAGCAACCGGTGATAACTGTCGACTGTTATCCCGAGTGATTCAGCAACCTCATGATCCCGTGCATCACGCCCGGTATCATTCTCAATCTTGCGGACTGCCTCGGCAAGCATTCTCGCCTTGCGGTATACGGAGCGTGGTGCCCAGTCATTCTTGCGCATTTCATCAAGCATGGAGCCGCGAATTCGTATCCCGGCATAGGTCTCAAAACTTGCACCATGGCTGGGATCGTATTGACGCGATGCCTCAAGAAGACCAATCATGCCTGCCTGTATCAGGTCATCTACCTGAACACTGGAAGGCAGGCGCCCCATCAGGTGATACGCTATGCGTTTCACCAGTGGTGCATGTTTAATGACCCGGTCTTCATTGCTCTCCTGTTGTACCTCAGCATACATAGCCATACTATTCATCCTGTTTTCCCCATCATCTCCTGACTGCTTTGAATCAGCCGTTCTACGAAAAATTCCAGATGGCCTGCTGCTTTCTTCGGTACAGGCCATTTATCGGCACATTGAGCCAATTTCTTAAATGCCAGGGCACCCCGACTGCGTGGATATGCCTCCACCAGCGCCCGCTGCTTTTGCACTGCCTTACGTAAAAAATCGTCATAGGGTACTACCCCCATAAAATCCAGGGTTACCTCAAGAAACTGGTCAGTCACCTTCACCATCTTGCTATACAGGTTGCGCCCTTCCTGGGCGCTGTGAACCATGTTGGCCAGGATATGAAAGCGCTGAAGACCATGTTCACGGTTCATCAGCTTGATAAAGGCATAGGCATCGGTAATGGAGGCAGGTTCGTCACATACCACCACCACGACTTCCTGCGATGCCCTGGTAAACGACACGACACCGTCTGCAATACCCGCTGAAGTATCAATCAGCAGGGTGTCAATTTTGTAGCCGAGCTCACTGAATGCGCGAATCAGGCCCGCATGTTCTTCCAGGCTTAGTTGAGCCATTTGTTGAACTCCCGAAGCAGCTGGCACAATCTTTATGCCGGCCGGACCATCAACGATCACTTCTTCCAGAGAGCAATCGCCATTAATTACATCCGATAAATTGTTCTTTGCATGGATACCCAGGATCACATCCACATTAGCCAGCCCCAGATCTGCATCCAGCAGCATCACATCCTTGCCTGAATATGCCATGGCAACTGCCAGGTTGACTGATACATTGGTTTTCCCTACACCACCTTTTCCACTGGTAATGGCGATGACCTGAACAGGTGTGGACCTGAGCATGCGCCGGGCCCCTTCAGCCTGATCCATCAATGCCTCAGCCATTGCCATTTACCGCCAGATCTCCAAAGGCCAGGGCTAACCACTCATCCATCATGGAATGGTCGCTGTTCTTCATAATCTCCACGGCAGAATGGACCAGATTGTTCTTTCGTGCAGGATGAATGTCCTCGGGGACGCGCTGACCATCTGTAACATATGCAATCGGCATATTCTGCTGAATAGCAACCGACAGGGCACCCCCAAGGGAGGTTGATTCGTCAAGTTTGGTCAAAATACAACCATCCAGATTGAGACTGCTGAAGACCCGCACCGATTCATCAATTGACTGCATCTGGGTCGATGTCGATAACACCAGATAGTTCTTGATGTAATCTTCACTGGCGAGCAGTGAGAACTGATTATTCAGCCTGGCATCACGCTGACTCATACCGACAGTATCAATAATGACCAGTCTCTTGCTGCGCAGATTCTTCAGGATATCGTGTAACTCATCCTGATTACTGGCGATCCGTACCGGGATACCGAGGATCCTTCCATAGACACGAATTTGTTCATGTGCAGCCACCCGGTAGTTATCCATCGTAACCAGGGCAACCGATTTTGGGCCGTGACGCATAACACAACGTGCTGCCAGTTTTGCTGCAGTGGTTGTTTTACCGACGCCGGTAGGTCCAACCAGCGCAACCACACCGCCCTCATGCAGAATAAGATCTCCCGATACCGGTATCCTGCGGGATAATTCACCCATCGCCTGACGCCACAAACGATTAAAATCACTGCTTTCTTTCAGGGTATCAGCGATCATATTGCACAGAACCGGACAGACACCCATGGTCATCAGGTGTTTTAGCAATTTCATCCGCTGTGGATGCCGGCGACCCAGATCCCCCCAGGCCAGACCAGACAGTTGGTGTTCCACCATGCCCTTGATGGACTCAAGCTCACGACGCATCTCAATCAGGGTTGGTTCCTGTGACCAGACATTCTCTGCATTTGTCGCCAGGTTAGCACGACGAATATCCACATCGTCTAAAATATCATCATCGTAAACATTAATATGACCGGCCCCTTCTTGCCGATCTGCTTCATTGTCATCATCAGTCATATTGATATAGCTAGTGGCATTGTGTTGATGCGCACTGACAGGAGACTCTTTTGACGCAGGAGTGATATCAGAGCTTGATGAAGGGAAATTCCCCGCCAGCGATTCGTCATAATCAATGGCAGCAACGATCTCGATGCCGCCATTGATCTGCAGGTTCGATAGAATAACGGCATCAGGGCCCAGCTGTTCGCGGACTTGTTGAATTGCTTGTCTTACATCATCAGCCAGAAAACGCTTTATCTTCAATTGACCAACCCCGATGGCTCAGAAAACTCTGGTGCTTGTGTGTTATTGCCCGATACTGCCCACTATCTTGATTTGTTTGTTATCGGGTATCTCGTTGTAAGCCAGGACAGACATATTGGATGCAACATTCCTGGCAAAACGTGACAGGGTCAGTCTGAGCAATGGAGAGACGAGTAATACTGCCGGCTGTCCAATGGTCTCCTGATGCTGGGCATTCTCCTGAAGCGCCAATTGCAATCTCTCTGCTAACCCAGGTTCCAGTGCCGCTGCACCCTCACCTGTCACTTGTAGTGAGTCTTGCAATATCTGTTCCAGCGCAGGATCCAGTGTAATGACCGGAAGCTCAGGGTCTAAACCGTTGATTTCCTGAACGATCATGCGACTGAGTGAAAGACGTACTGCTGCCGTTAATACGGCAGGGTCTTGACTGGCGGGACCGTTTGCCGCCAAAGTTTCGACAATGCTGCGAATATCGCGGATCGGTATGCGTTCCTGCAACAGGGACTGGAACACAGACACAACCACACCTAATGGCAGGATATCCGGGACCAGTCCTTCGACCAGTTTTTCATGGGTCCTGGCCAGGTTATCCAGTAGCTGCTGTGCTTCTTCCCTGCCCAGCAGTTCGTGGGCATGGGTCTGCAATATCTGGCTCAGGTGCGTCGCTATCACCGTGCTGCTATCCACAACGGTATAGCCGAGGCTTTGTGCATGATCCTTCAGGCTGGATTCTATCCACACGGCATCCAGCCCGAACGCCGGGTCTTTACCGGGGATACCGTCAAGTTCGCCATAGACCTGGCCGGGATTGATGGCCAGATCCTTATCCGGATGTATTTCTGCCTCGCCAACGCCGACCCCCATCAGGCTGATCCGATAGGTGGTCGGTGATAGATCCAGATTATCGCGGATATGCACCGCCGGTATCAGGAAGCCCAGTTCCGTGGTGAGTTTTTTCCTGACGCCTTTAATGCGTCCCATCAATTGTCCCCCCTGGGCCCTGTCGACCAGAGGAATCAGACGATAGCCCACTTCCAGACCGATCAAATCTACCGGGTTGACATCATCCCAGGTGATTTCCTCGAGTTTCTCGGGGGCCGCCGTCTCTTTCGCTGGTGCCTCGGCGGCCAGCCTTTGTACCTCACTCACCTCTCGCTGACGCCTTGCCATCATGTAAGCTCCTCCGCCAGCGATACTGGCCAGGGTCAGAAAGGCAAAATTTGGCATCCCCGGGATCAGTCCGATAATGCCAACGATCCCGGCAGTGATCGTCAGTACCCGGGGATTGGCAAATAACTGGCCGATAATGGCATCGGACATATCCTGTGCTGATGACATCCTGGTCACCATGATGGCAGCCGAAGTGGACAATAACAGTGAAGGTATCTGCGCCACCAGGCCATCGCCAATCGTCAGTAATACATAATTGTTCACGGATTCAGCAAAGGCCATGTCGTGTTGCAGCGTACCAATGGCCAGCCCACCGATGATGTTAATCAGTGTAATGATGATGCCGGCGATCGCATCGCCACGAACAAACTTGCTGGCACCATCCATGGCACCATAAAAATCAGCTTCCTGGGTAACTTCTGCACGCCGTTCCCTGGCTTCCTCCTGGCTGAGAATACCAGCGTTCAGATCGGCATCAATGGCCATCTGCTTGCCAGGCATCGCATCCAGGGTAAACCTGGCGCTCACTTCAGATATCCTGCCGGCACCCTTGGTGACCACGACAAAGTTAATCGTTACCAGGATGACGAATACCACCAGACCAACGGTGTAGTTACCGCCAACCACAAAATCACCGAAGGATTCGATGACCTTCCCCGCCGCATCGGTACCGGTATGACCATTCAGTAATACCACGCGGGTTGATGCCACATTCAGTGCGAGCCGGAGTAATGTGGCTATCAGCAGAATGGTCGGGAAAACTGCCAGGTCGAGCGGCCTGGACGTATATATCCCCGCCAACAGGACAACCAGCGCCAGCGATATATTAAATGTAAATAACATATCCAGCATGATGGGCGGCATTGGCAGTACCATCATAGACATCATGGTCAGAACAGCGATCAGTAGCCCCAGACCGTTGCGGCTGAAGCTTTTTAGAGTTAATTCATCGCTTGCTTGTTCCATACTTTGTCATTCTCACTCAATCATGTTGCAGTTCTTCGGGTACCGGCAAATCTTTCATGTCAATAATATCCGGGCGGTAATAACGACGCTTGCTCTTAAGCTGAAAGACATAGGCCAGCACCTGAGCGACGGCCAGGTAAAGACCATCCGGGATTTCCTCGTTTAACTCGGTGTTGTAGAAGATCGCCCGCGCTAACAGTGGCGATGACACAATAGGCACATCATTGGCAACAGCCACTTTTCGGATCATCCCGGCCACCAGATCAGCGCCCTTGGCGACCATGACCGGCGCATTCATGTTTTCATGGTCATACTTCAGGGCAACCGCATAATGGCTCGGGTTGGTGACTACCACGTCTGCCTTTGGCACTTCATGCATCATGCGTTTTTGTGCCATTTCCCTCTGCATACGGCGAACATGTGATTTGACCTCCGGGCTACCGTCGGTCTGCTTGAATTCATCCTTGACTTCCTGACGGCTCATCTTCATCTGGCGGTTGTGGTCCCATAGCTGGAACGGCACATCGATAAGGGCCACCGCAAATAATGTGGCACTGGCAAACAGGAACCCCCAGACAACCAGCGATGCCATCTCAACCAGGGCCCTTTCATATGGCAGGGTGCCAAGTGCCAGGAATTCCATGACATGGCTGTTCAGGTACAACAGGACCACGGTGAGGACGAGCACAAATTTCGCCAGGGCCTTTAGTAACTCCATAACGCCCCTGGTTCCAAACACCTTGCCAAGGCCCTTGATCGGATCCAGTCGATTCAATTTGGGTTGTAGCGATTCTACGCTGAAGGCCCAGCCACCCAGTGCCACCGGTGCCAATAATGCAGCCACTACCATCAGGACGAGAAATGGCCGTATTGCAGCAATGGCCTCAAAGGCCCTGCCAAGAAAGGTCTCGGTTAACATTGATGAGTCAAATACCTCATTCCGGCTCAGGCTCAGCGCATCACTCATTATCCCGGCCAGATCAGTGATTATTCCTTCTCCCAGCATGATCATCCCGCTGGCCCCGGCTACCAGCACTACCAGTGTATTCAACTCACGTGATCGGGCAATCTGGCCCTTCTGACGAGCATCATTGAGTTTTTTGGGGGTGGGTTGTTCGGTTTTTTCCTGTGAGTCATCCTGGGCCACGATCAGCCACCTCCATCCACAAGTCCGCGAAGCATCTCGAAGACGCTATTAGCGACATTCGGAAACTCGCTCACAATGCCAGGCAACGATGCCAGCATTAGCAGGAACCCCAGCGTGGTGATCACAGGAAAACCGATAGCAAAGATATTCAGCTGCGGGGCCGCCCGGGTAACGATGGCAAAACCAATATTCACCGTTAACAGTGCTGATATCACCGGCAAGGCAATTTTCAGGGCGCTTATGTACATAAAACTGCCCCACAACACCAGTTTTTCCAGGTTCTCACCACCAAGACCAGTGGGACCGACAGGCATTGTCCTGAAACTGTCTGCCAACACCTCGATGGTCACCAGGTGGCCATCCAGTGACAGAAAGATCAGGGTCACCATGATGGTATAGAATTGTCCAACGGTCGGCACGACCACACCATTGGCAGGATCATTCATTGAGGCAAAACCCAGCCCCATGCCCATGGCCATCACCTGTCCGCCAAGCACATAGGCACCAAATACCAGCTGCAGTGAGAACCCCATCGCCAGACCGATAACGACCTGCTGTATCGCCGTGACCAGCCCCAGTGGGCTGAACCCAGGGACCACGTCGATACTCGGAATGGCAGGAACAATGATCGATGTCAGGGTCAGGGCCAGTATGATCTTAAACCTGAAAGGAACAAATCGGGTACCGAAGATCGGTGCAGCGGATACCAGTGCGCCGACTCTCAGGAATGGCCAGAGGTAGCTGCCAACCAGGGCGTTGATTTGCACATCTGTAAAATGCATACGTTATTCCACTAGCCTGCATTTATTACCACCACAGAAAATCCGTCAGCCTATCAGGAACGGGATGTTATTTATCAACTGCTTGGTATAATTCACAATCAATCTCAGCATCCACGGACCACCAACAGCCAGCACCAGCAGGGTTATCATCAGTTTCGGGATAAAGCTCAGAGTTACTTCGTTAATCTGGGTGGCCGCCTGGAACATGCTTACCACAAGACCAACAATCAACGCCGGCATCAACACCACCAGGATCAGGATGGTGATAATCTGCAAAGTTTGCTGCATGACCTGCAAGACGCTTTCGATAGTCATTTCAATTCTCCACTCATCACTGTTTTATTCACTATACGTAAAAGCTCGTCGCCAGAGTGCCTATCACCAGTGCCCAGCCATCCACAAGAACAAACAACATCACCTTGAACGGCAGTGATATGATCAGGGGTGACAGCATCAGCATACCCATCGACATTAGAATGCTTGCCACGACAAGATCGATGATCAGAAACGGGATAAATAACAGGAATCCCATTTGAAATGCCGTCTTTAATTCGCTGGTGACGAACGACGGAATCAATATCGAGAATGGTATGGTCTCTGGTGATTCAATCTCTGTGTTACCCGAGATGTTGCTAAACATCACCAGATCACTTTCACGGGTCTGGCGAAGCATGAATGAACGAAACGGCTTACCGGCTTGATCGATGGCCTCTTGCGTCGATATCTCCTCATCCATGTACGGTTTTATTGACTGCGTATAGACCGACTCAAACACCGGCTGCATCACAAACAGGGTCAGAAACAACGCCATACCGATCAGGATCTGGTTGGTTGGAGTTGTCGCAGTTCCGATAGCAGTACGCAGTATCGCCAGTACAATAATAATTCTGGTAAACGAGGTCATCATCATCAGTGCCGCCGGCAACAATGACAGGAAAGTCATTATCATCAGCACCTGCAAGGTCACTGAATACGTCTTGCCCCCATCTTTAGTGACTGTCATCGACAGGGCCTCCAGGCCCTCCCTTGCCATTGCCGCATCAAATGGCAGCAGTAACATGGCAGAACCGATAGCAATAATAGTCCAGAATCCTGCCGGCTTGTGTATGATATAATCTTTCATCATTCCTTTGCTCTCATGCCATGTTTCATAACAGCTGCGAGTTTCTCTGCAAACGTACCGCGTCCTGCCACACTCTTCTCAATATCAATTCTTGAGTCTTCACCCAGAATATGCAGTGTCTGTACTCTTCCTGGTGATACCCCGAGAAGTAACTGCTCTTTCCCAACCTGTATCAGTACCAGTCTTTCGCGCGTTCCGAGCGACATACCTGCGACTACCCTTAATTCCCCGTTTGCTGCCATACTGAAATTACCAAAACGTCGCATTAGCCAGGCAACGGCAAAAATAGCTATTAATACTGCCACCAGCCCCAGGGTAACGGACATCATTTCATTAATATTGACTGCGGATTGGGCAAGCTGCACAGTGTCTGCAGGAGCGTCTTCAGCTTGTTGCGCAATTACGGTCCGGGGCAGATTCAGAAGAACAGCAAATGTCCAGATAGAAATTTTCATTCCTTTGTCCCTATTTGAGCTTCTGGATCCTTTCTGCCGCACTGATGACGTCAGTTAGCCGTATACCGAATTTTTCGTTCACTACAACAACTTCACCATGAGCAATCAGGGTACTGTTCACCAGCACATCCAGAGGCTCACCTGCCAGCCTGTCCAGCTCAACCACTGAGCCCTGATTTAGTTGCAGGAGGTTGCGAATACTGATTTGGGTCCGGCCAATTTCCATGGAGATATCCACCGGGATATCCAGGATGACATCCAGATTTACTTCCTCATCAGAAAGCTGAATACCCTCGCCATGGAAATCTTCCAGCTCGGTGGTACTGGCACCCTCCTCATCAGCATTTTCTACCGGTTCTGATGACTCGGTATTCTCAGCATTTGTTTCCGTATCGCCTGTTGTCGCTTCAGCCATTACTAATCTCCTTACACGCTACTGGTTCTCTTTAGCCGCTACCTGATTTACACTTGAAGAATGAACCACAGGTCGTTTCGCCTGGCCCTTTACCTGCACTGCGCCGCATCCATTTGAGACACCATAGGAGCCGTGAAAAACCGGCACACCTCTGCTCTTCAGGGTGACATACTCTGGCATCTCAATGGGTATCACCACACCCTCTTTGAATCCCATCACATCACGAAGTGACATCTTCATGTCCAGCAGCGAAGCGGTCATTTCGACATTGGCAGTCCTGACTTCATCGCGCAGTGCATTCACCCAACGACCATCTATTTCAGTGCGATCACTGGACAGCCCCGCATCAAGCGACTCGCGTAATGGTTCAAGCATCGTGTACGGGAGCGTTACGTGTATCTCGCCACCACCCCCCTCCAGTTCTACATGGAAGGTACTGACAACGACGACCTCACTGGGACTGACAATATTGGCAAACTGGGGATTTACTTCGGAACTCATATACTCAAACTTCACATCCAGTAATGGTCCCCAGGCCTTCTCGAAATCTTCAAAGGCACTCTCCAGCATCATCATGATGATGCGCATTTCTGTTGGCGTAAATTCACGACCTTCAATCTTGGCATGGAACTGCCCGGTCCCGCCAAAGAAATTATCCACCACAATAAATACCAGCTTTGGGTCAAATACGAACAGGCCAGTTCCACGCAACGGATTAACCTTCACCAGATTGAGACTGGTAGGGACAAACAGCGTGTGCACGTACTCTGAAAATTTCAGCATCTGTACACCACCAACAGATATCTCTGCCGTTCTTCTGAGAAGGTTGAATAGCGTTACCCGGAATTCTCTGGCAAATCGTTCATTGATCATTTCCAGCGTGGGCATACGCCCGCGAACAATCCTGTCCTGGCTGGTAAAGTCATAGTCATTGGCAGAGCCATCATCAATCCCATCGTCCACCTCGGAATCAACGTCACCGCTCGATACGCCATGAAGTAACGCATCAATTTCTTCCTGTGAAAGTAGATCGTTAGCTGCCATGATTATTGCATTACAAAACTGGTGAAATAGATATCTTCAACACCGACCTTGCCGGTGCGTTTCTTCAGAATTCGTTGTATCTCTGCCAGCACTTCGCCACGTAATTTCTCCTTGCCTTCTCTGCTGCTGATCTCCTGCTGATCCTGTGAGCTCAATAGCAACACAAGATTATTTCTAATTACGGGCATATGTTTTTCAATATCCGCCACTACCGATTCGTCACGAGTGCTGACCTCCATAGTGATTTGCAAAAATTTAGCCGTTGACGAAGCTTGGGAAGCAAAGTTCACGACAAACGGGGGCTTGAGCGGAACATACTGGGTCTCCCCGGTTTTTCCACTGGACTCCTTTTTCTCAGACTCTTCACCCTTGGCGCTGTTTTCGGTAACTTCATCGCCACCTTCAGCACCATCCGTCGAGTCTCCTCCGGCGAGCATTAACGTCAGGCCTATGCTGAGGCCAACGACGAGTAGCACGCCAACAACACCGAGCCCGATCCACAGAAATTTCTTTTTCGAACCGGGCTTCTTTCCTTCTGAATCATCTTCAGACAGATCAAATTCGTCTTCTTCTACCGCCATGCAACCTGGCCTCCTGTTAATCTCAGAAGTGCAAGAGCCATGCCATGCATCAGGCACGTTCAGGCGTGTTGCTGATGGGGCCGGGATATTTGCTGATGTTCAGGTTTTTCTATCTAACTATCATGTACTTAAAAAACAAATGCATGATGATGACAGCGGTTTTGCGGTGATCGTTTGATTGAAGAAAATGACAGCTGCTTGACTGCTGGCCAGTAACGGTGGTTCAAGGCGACGAATTTATGACAGCTTCAGGAACATGCCCCGTATCGTCTTGATTTTATGCATAAGTGTCCAGCATGCCTGCCGACATGCTGGCATGCTGCGCCATGCCAAGGGGTCCGCTCGAGACGTCATCTGATTCGTTATCATTGCTCCATTGACCGGAGCCACCGCGGGAATCGTTCGTTTCATGCTGTTCCTGCCTGGCCAGTGAATGTTCCGAGACATCCACATTCACCAGATTTACCCCTTGCTCATCAAACATCTCACGCAGCCGCGGTATCGCGCCATCCAGCAGCTCCCGTGTCACTGAATTATTAGAAACAAAAGTGACATTAGTCTGATCGTTGGCCACGGCGATCCTGACCTCAAGCGGACCAAGTTGTGGTGGATTGAGTTTAATTTCCGCTACCTGGACATCACGGTTTACCATCCACAAGATGCGACTACCCAGCGCCTGATCCCATCCCGGTTGATTCACCGGTACATTCAGTACCATTCGGGGCGATCCATTGATGTTGTACGAATCGCCATTGATACCACTGGCCCCCAGAGGTGAAAACAACGAATTGATTTCACTATTACCGCCACTTCGTGGGGTATTCAGTGTATCTGTTATCAGATTGCTGAGAACGGCCCTCCCCTGAACAGGTTGTTCCTGTGCCATCTCGGTAAATTTAAGGGCCTGGGCTGCCTCACGCAGTGTCGTGGGGATGGTATCATCATCGGCATTGATCAGCTTCCCGGCAAACGGTATTGCTGTCTGTAATGTACGCTCACTGGCTTTGGGGATTACAGCCCGAATATTCAATGCCAGGTTGGGCCCGGCAGATAGCTCCAGTTCAGGAATATTATTTGCCCCCTGGGGAACTGCCAGCAATGCCACCTGATTGGTAACGATAGACGCCGTATCAGGCAAACTATTGATCAATCCTGTTTCGTCATGACGCGTTGAATCTTGCAACAACTGCGCGACCAATTGTTGTCTGTTGATTTTATTTACGCTATCGAGTTTGTCACCGGCAGACCCCGAAACCAGCAACTGGGTTGCAAGGCTCTCCAGCTCATCAAGCAACACCCCGGGGCCAGGGACGGCCAGTTCGGCGGGCTTTAGTAATCCAGGCAGTTGTTGCAGCTGCGGGGAAAGCCCCTGCGGCAGGCCGGCATACGGGTCGATAGCCTGCGATTCCTCAGAGGATGGCGGCGCGGTGTGTAAATCAGGCTCTTCAGCTTCAGATGCGTTCGATGCTGGCGACTGAGTCGCGCTATCGCTGTCCTCGGACACCGATTGGCGCTCATTGGCCGGTTGATTCTGACTAATCGCCTTAGTGGCGGCAGATTCTGTCTCCTGACGACCATCTTTGCCGCCGCCGGATTCTTGTCTAACTGTTTGTTTTTCCAGTACTCTTGAGAAAGAACCCGGGTCATCCCTGGTCTCGGGCCCGCTAACCGCTTGCCCGGACGATGCCCCCGGGGGGCCCGTGGGCTTCCCGGGGACTATCTTAGCTAACTGAATATTAAGGGTATTTTCCATATTCTCCAATACTCATACGCAGATAATAAAACCTGTACCAGAGATAATTGCAGAATATATGCCAGATATGGGAATGGAAAAGAGGAAAAGATAATTAAATATACAGCTCCGCGGTCCTTTGCGGTTAAATACCATCTGACATCCTGAAGCAGTGATTTAGTCCGCAAATAAACGCAAATAAATACAATACAGGATTAAATTGAATCGCAAAACTGCCAGGATTATAAAGAAATTTATTTATCTTTCCTTTAGGTGCTCTGCATCTTGGCATCGTTGGTACATAATTACCATTTTCTCATCATAATGGTTTTTATTTGCGTTCATTTGCGTTGTCGCTACCGGCATCCTGCCTCACGCGACACTAGTACGTCCCTGTACGTCGCATTTGCGGATTAATTATTATTCGTGGTGCGACTGCCGAACCTGAAGGCAGTGTGGTTATTTAGTCATATTGGTGACGTTTATGACGAAACATATTTAGCGCATGTTCATCCGTCTCTTTCTGTTCGTCACGTCGCTGTTGCAGCTGTTCATCGCCACGAAAACGTTCCACAACCTTGTCCATGACCCGGGTGTCCTTGTGACGGACCAGATACTGTTGCTTCATTTGTTCACAGATAACTTCGGTCTGCTGGATCTGCTGGCGTTGTTTTTTGATCGCCAACTCCAGTCCTGAAAGAAATGAATGATAATCATTGATCTGTCTGCCATGAAGTCCCTGCACTGCCTTGTCCTGGAACGACTGGTGATACTCTGAACGGTATTGAATCAGCTCGTTGAGTTTTTCCTGTCGATGGATCAGTTGCTGGCGCCATTCGCCCAGTTTCCTGGCGGCATCCTTTTCCCGATTTTCAGCCAGATTTAGTATGGGTTTTAGCCGCTGGGAACGCGTCATCAGATTGTCACATCCTTAAGCATACGGAACATGATGCAACATCTATGCCTGGGGTTCACTCTGCATAACTGGCGGCGGCATTGTTACCGGCGATTCTGTCACATTCATCATATCTGATAGTTGCTGCAGACTCTGTTCCAGTGATACGGCCTCATTCAGATCCTGCTGCAAGAATGACATCATACGGGGATTATATCCAACTGCCACATCAAGGTTTTTATCATGGCCGGGAGTATAGGCCCCCACGCTGATAAGGTCCTTGCTCCGTTGATAGGTGCTATAATGCTTTTTAAACTGACGCGCAATCTGTTGATGTTCATCGTCAGTGATTTCAGTCATGGCGCGACTGATGGAGGCCTCAACATCAACCGCCGGGTAATGGCCGGCATCGGCGAGTTCCCGTGTCAACACGATATGCCCATCAAGGATGGCCCTGGCCGCATCCGCGATAGGATCATTATGGTCATCTCCTTCGACCAGCACGGTATAAAATGCCGTTATCGAACCACCACCGATATCACCATTACCGGCGCGCTCCACCAACTGCGGAATTCTTGCGAACACCGACGGCGGGTAACCACGTGTGGCAGGTGGTTCACCAATAGCCAGTGCTATCTCGCGCTGGGCCTGGGCAAACCGGGTCAGTGAATCCATCAGTAACAGAACATTCTTTCCCTGGTCACGAAAATATTCCGCCACACTGGTCGCCAGCATCGCACCATGAAGACGCATCAGGGGTGAACTGTCGGCAGGACAGGCGACTACTACGGCGCGTTCCCGTCCTTGCACACCGAGAATATTATCAACAAATTCTTTCACTTCCCTGCCACGTTCACCGATCAGGCCAACAACAATCACGTCCGCTTCGGTATAGCGGGTCATCATGCCAAGCAGCACGCTCTTTCCAACACCACTGCCGGCGAACAGTCCCATACGCTGTCCCTGACCCACGCTGTATAAAGAATTAATCGAACGTATCCCGACATCCAGTATTTCGCTAATATGCCGGCGTTTCATCGGATTGATCGGCCGTCCGGAAAAGGTGATCTTGTCGGTGGTATGAATATTCCCCATACCATCCAGTGGCCTTCCTGCACCATCGATCACCCTGCCGAGTAGTTCATCACCGACCTCGGCAGCATGGACCCGACCGGTCGGGATGACCCGTGCATTGGGCACCAGCCCGGTGATACTCCCCGTTGGCATCAGGTAAAGCTTGTTGCCTGAAAAACCAACGACCTCGGCCTCGATTTCATGTTCGTCATCAGGACTTACTACACGGCATATTGCTCCAATTGCCGCCTGACAACCTATTGCTTCCAGGGTCAACCCGACCATGCGGTAGAGTTTTCCTTCGACAATAAACGGGATCGGCCCTTCGACACGATCATGATAAGCATGCAGACGTCGGCACCATTCGTGTTTACGATTTCCCTCAGGGATCATGATTCGTCGGTTTCTCGTTCACCACCTATGACACGCGCAAATATGGCGGCCATTCTGGTCTCGACAGTAGCATCGACATTGGAATCCTCGGTCACGACACGGCAGCCGCCCCGGGTCAGAGCGGGATCTTCAACAATATCCCAGTGCTCACTGCCGGTATCCATATTAAGGGCATCTTTGATAAGGTTGCTGTCCGACGGATGCAGATAAAGCTTGATCCTGCGGCTTGCCATCGGCAACGCCGTGATCGCTTCGCGTACAACGGCAATTACCTCGCCAGGCTCATTGATAATTTCACGTCTTACCAGTTGCCTGGTCATATCCATGGATAACTGCACCAGCTCTTTTACCACTTCCTCATCCAGTTCATGAAACGGTGTGCTCAATGAGGACATTAATTGTTTATAGAGTTGAATGTTCTCCTGTATCTCCTTCTGCCCCGCTTCAATGCCTTCCGCATGGCCTTTATCAAAGCCCTCCTGGTAAGCCTGCTTAAAGGCCTGCTCCTGTAATTCCTCTATCTGTTTGGCAGTAAGAATGCCGGCAGGGTGGTCTGCCGACCCCATTTCGGGGAGCTGCCAACGTTCTATTTCCTCGACATCTTCACTGGCAATGATGCGGCTCTTCTGATCAGGAGACATATTCCTCCTTGCCTCCCAGGGCTAAATCACCGGAATCAGATAATCTCCTGGCAATTGCAATGATCTCCTTTTGCGCCGATTCCACATCACTGAGTTTGGCCGGTCCCATTGCATCCAGATCATCACGCAACATTTCTGCCGCACGTTTCGACATGTTCTTGAAGACCTTCTCCTTCATTGCTGCGTCTGCACCCTTTAGTGCCATGATGAGTGTCTCATTGGTGATCTCGCGGAGCAGTACCTGAATACCCCGATCGTCTACTTCCAGGAGGTTCTCAAACAGGAACATGTTGTCTTGCAGTTCCTGGCCAAGATCTGCATCAAGATCCTTGACAGATTCTATCACTTCACTATCCATGCCACCTTCCATGAAGTTGAGGATGTTTGCGGCCGTCTTCAACCCGCCAACCGCTGAGGATTTCACATTGCTGGTGCTCTTGCCGGAAAACTGTTTCTCCAGGATCATGTTCAGCTCCTGCAATGCCTGTGGTTGCAGACCATCCAGTGTGGAAATGCGCATAATCACATCCACCCTGAGTTTCTCATTAAAGTGAGACAGCACCTGCGAGGCATGATCATTATCAAGGTATGACAGGATGATGGAAATAATTTGCGGGTGTTCCATACGGATAAGTTCTGCTACAGCACGTGCCTCCATCCATTTCAGCGTATCCAGACCTTTACTGTGTTTCCCCAGCAGGATCCTGTCAATCACGCCCGAGGCCTTGTCTTCACCAAGTGCGTTTTCAAGCACATTACGAATGTAATCATCGGAGCCGACGCTAAGTGCTGTCTCATTCTGAACAAGCTCATTGAAATCGGTCAATACGCTACTGACCTGATTTTTTGTCACTGCCGTTAACTGGGCCATGGCGGCACCGATCTTCTGTACCTCCTTGGGCCCCATATGCTTCAATACCTCGGTGGCGCCGTCTTCACCGATACTCAGCAACAGGATGGCAGCCCTGTCTGTTCCGGTCATCATACTTGTTGATTTATCAACCATCGTCCTGGCTTCCTGTTATTTTATTCTTCGTCACCCACCCAGTTACGCACTACCTGCGCAACCAGCTTTGGGTCCTGCTTGGCCATATCTTTTGCACTTGTTATTTGCCCGCTCCTGGCCTGTGCCTGTAATAATTCAGAAGATGCACCTCCCTGGGGAAGTGCCAGGTTGCCACTGCCTTCAGCCCCGGCAGCGGTAAATTGTTCCAGTTGGCCGGCAGGCGCCATTTCTTTCAACTCACGCCCCTTGCTGGCCAGTTCTCGCAAAATAGGTTTCATTACCGCTAGCAGCAGGAATATCACCAGGCCGACCCCGCCGACCTGCCTGGCAACGCTCCATACCCAGGGTTGTTCCCAGATCGGGGTATCGGGCAGTGCCTCGGGCACAGGGGGAATATTGAATTCAGTATTGATGATATTAATCGTGTCACCACGTCTGGCGACAAAACCTACCGCATCTTTTACCAGCAAGGTCATATTATCCAGTTCTTCCCTGGTATAGGGGGTACTGACGGGGACCCCCGCTTCATCGACCGTGCGCTTGTTATCCACCACCACGGCAATAGACAGGCGTTTGACCATGCCGGTAGACAGACGCGTATGACTGATGGTCTTGTCTACCTCGTAATTCCTGATGGTACGAATATTCCTTCGTTGGGTGCTGCCAGTATCGGCACCAGCCGCAGCGGCGGTTACAGGTGCAGTAGTACCCGCCTCCGGTGGCTGGTTGCTCAATGCCCCCGGGATACCGGAGGCCGATGCCGCGCCACCCTTTTGCTCTTCAATGATTTGCTCACTGCGAACAACTTCGGCATCCGGGTTATAACTTTCCTGGGTCTGTTCTACCCTGGTGAAATCAATATCGGCCTTGACCTGGGCCTTGATTCCACTCGCGCCAACTACTGGCATCAGGATGTTCTCGATACGCTCAATGAAACTTAACTCCAGTTTCCCGATGTAATCCAGTTGCCTGGTACTCGCCATGCCCTTGTCATCATCCTGGCTGCTGAGTAAACGTCCTTTTTGATCAATCACAGTGACCTGGTTTGACTCGAGGTTGGGGATCCCCGATGCCACCAGATGACTGATGGCCTGTACCTGGCCACTCGTCATGTTGCGTCCCGGATACATATTCAGGACCACCGAGGCACTTGGTGGTCGACGGTTTCGAACAAATGCCGATTGTCTTGGAATGGCAAGATGAACCCGGGCATTTTGCACACTATCAATCGTAGTTATGGTCCTCGCCAGCTCGCCTTCCATGGCCTGCTGGTAACGGGCAGTCTCCATGAACTGGCTGATACCGAATTTTTCCTGCTGTTCCAGCACCTCATAGCCAGTATTGCTGCCTCGTGGCAGACTCTCCGCTGCCAGGGTAATGCGGGCATTATATACCTGGTCGGAGGATACCATGATGACACCGGTGTCTCTGTCGATCTTGTACTTGATGTTTGCCTTTTTCAGCGCCTCCATGACCTGACCAACATCCTTGTCGGTCAGATTCCCGTATAACATGGTGTAATTCGGATCCTGTGACCAGGTAAATAACGAGATACCGAGGGCAATACTCGCGGCCATCGCCACCATGAAGCTCAATTGTCGCCATATCGGCAAATTGCCAAATCCGTGAGACTGTGCCGATATACTTTCTGTGTTTACTAGTGCCATTTCCTGTGTTCCTTGTGCAAGGCCTGCTTATTATATTGGCATGCTCATAACGTCCTGGTATGCCGATATCAACTTGTTACGAACCTGTGAGATTGCCTGAAATGAAATATTGGCCTTTTGCAATGCCACCATCACCTCGGGCAAGGTGACATTGGGATCGCCACTTTCAAATGCCATGGTCATGTTGCCGGCATTCGTCTGAATCTCGTTCACCTTGTCGACCGATTGCTGTAATAATGACGAAAAATCAACGCCCTTATTCGCTTGCACCGAGTCATCCACCTGAAACACCTTGCCCTGTGCCATTTCAGTCATGGCGCGCATCTGTGTCAGTAATTGTTGTACGCTAATCTCGGACATATCAAAACCCCTTATTCTAATTGTTCTGTTTCCTAACTATTACGGCCCATCACGCCAGGAATATTGATCCCGTGATCACGCATACGTGCCAGTTTGTACCGCAGAGTTCGCTGGCTGATGCCAAGCTTTGCGGCCGTCGCGCTGCGATTTCCCATACATGCCTTTAGCACATCAAGAATTTTTGATTGCTCACTGGCCTTCAGGTCATCCTGTTTTACATCTTCTGTTACGGCAGGTGCGGTGCTGTACAGATCAAGACTGGTCACATTCTCAAACATGATGTTACTGGCGCGGATTTCATCCCCGGAAGTGAGAATCATGGCACGTTGCATGACGTTATCCAGCTCACGCACATTGCCCGGCCACGAATGGGAAAGTAATTTATCCCTGGCATCATTTGACAGCACGGGTATCGCGCGCCCTTCATTGGCAGCAACCCGCTCAATGACTCTCGTCGCGATAGCGGTTATGTCGTCCTTGTGTTCCTGCAATGGTGGCATGTTGACAGGAAATACATTTAGTCGGTAAAACAGATCTTCACGAAAATTCCTGTCCCTGACTTCCTGCTGCATGTCACGATTCGACGTTGCCAGTACCCTGACGTCCAGCGACAACATCCTGCTGCTACCCAGGCGCTCCACCTCTCTTTCCTGCAGCACACGCAGTAGCTTGGCCTGCAGCGCCTGTTCCATTTCCGAGATCTCATCCAGCAACAAGGTGCCTCCCTGTGCCTGTTCAAACTTACCCGGACTTGCCTTGTACGCACCGGTGAATGCGCCCTTCTCATAGCCGAACAGGGTGGCCTCCAGCATATTGGATGGAATGGCAGCACAATTAATGGCAACAAATGCCTTGTCCTTTCTTGCCGACTGGTTATGAATAAATCTGGCCAGGACCTCCTTGCCACTACCACTTTCCCCCGTAATCATAATGGTGGCATCACTGGCAGCCAGGCGTTTGGCCAGTTCCTTTAATTCCTTTGTCTTGTTATCAACGGAAATAAAATCATTCTCCTGATCATTTCCCTGGCTCACATACTGGTTCACCATATTGACCAGCACCTGGGCCTCAAATGGCTTCACCAGATAATCGATGGCGCCGTCGTGCATGGCCTCTACCGCCTTTTCGATAGTCCCGTAAGCGGTCATTAACAGGACTGGTATCCTGGGTTTAAAACTCTTCAACTCTTTTAAAAGGGTGTGCCCATCCATGGGCGCCATGTTGACGTCACTAATCACCATAGACACATCCTTGCATTTCAGAGAATTCAGTGCGGCCTTACCATCACCGGCGGCGGTCACCTCATAACCAGCGATCATCAGGGTATCGCATAATGCCTCTCTCAGTGACTCATCATCTTCAACGACCAGTACAGTCGGTTGACTATCTTGTTCCGCTAGCATCATTCCTTACTCTCCTCAATATCTGACAATTTTTGTTGCCCGGAAAATAATACTTCCTGTTGTTCGGCAACCGGTATGTACATGGTTATTGTTGTTCCGCTGGTGTCCGGACGGGTATCTGAATCTACCCAGGCGACGCCACAATGCGCCTTGGCTACCGCCTGTACTACGGCAAGACCAAGACCGGTACCTTTGCTGTGGGTGGTAAAAAATGGTTCAAATACTCTCTCCTGGTTTTCTGGTGGAATGCCAGGGCCGTTATCAGAGACGATAAATTCAACGGCCGGTATATCTTCCCTGGTCTTACTGGTTGTCACCTTGAGCAAAATGCTCGCGTTGTCGTCGTTGTTCTCGGTGGCATCAATGGCATTATTTATCAGGTTATGTAATGCGCCAATTAGCGCATCTTTATTTACCGAGAGTGTTTGCGCGGGGATATCAGTGGAGATATCAAGGGACACACTGGCTTTCTCCAGATGTGGCTGGATAATATTCTGCAGATCACCGAGTAAGCTGGAAATCGTCAGCTGCTGCTTGGCGGAGGTACCACCCCTGGCAAACAGCAACATATCATTGACCATCTGCTCAAGTTGCTTCAGACATCCCAGCGCCCTGGATGAAAATCTGGCCTTATTGTCACTATCCAGGCTAGTACTGCTGAGTTGCGAGACATATAGCATTGCGGAAGATAATGGCGTACGTATCTGGTGGGCCAGGCTTGCGGCCATCTCTCCCATAGTTGAAAGACGCTTGTTCCTGTCCAGCCTGTCCTGCATGGCATGGGTTTCAGTAACGTCATGCAGCAGCAGGATCTGTCCGGGTTCATCACCAAGTGAACTGGTGGAGATACTGACCCGACGGCCATCTTGCAGGGAGATGTCCTGACCATCATCCGGGCGCGGCGCAAATGAGCGTTGCAGAATGTCCAGCCAGCGGATACCCAGCAGCGGCTCACCCAGCAGATCCAGCGCTGCTGGATTGGATTCCTGTACATTTCCTGCGCTATCCAGTACCACCACACCGGCAGGCATGGCATTCAACAGGCTTTGCAGACGATTAGCGAGACGTTCCTTTTCGTTTAACTGGGTAAGGCGCTCGCTTTGGGCAGACTCCAGTTCATTATTCAGCCCCTCGACCCGGCCTTCCAGATCCCGATACGCCCCCGCCAACTGCTCAGAAACCTGGTTGAACAGATTAAACGCCTGCTCCAGATCCTCGATCTCGGCAGGATCGCTGTTTGGCTTGCGTTGTGACATGTAGGCATCTGCTCCCATAACATTAACCGGCAGTAAACATGTTGGCTTTTC
The DNA here is from genome assembly GCA_036986115.1 of Gammaproteobacteria bacterium. Lineage (GTDB taxonomy): Bacteria > Pseudomonadota > Gammaproteobacteria > BTQY01 > BTQY01 > BTQY01. The sequence continues at coordinate 34,915 of BTQY01000021.1, forward strand.
TGACAGTTATTACATAGGGAGCAAGAACTATGCCTAATGGGCATAAAGTTTTTAAATCAGAATGTTACGAACGCAGGTGGGGTAACGAGGCGGGAATTCGTCAAAAGTTCGTCGTATCTTCATTGCGCTGCAGACCGTATTTGCGCATTTTTTCCACCAGGGTGGTACGACGCATCCTCAACAGCTTGGCCGCGTGGGCGACCACGCCCCTGGATTCATCCAGTGACTGCTTGATATAGGAACACTCCAGGTTTGACATATATTCTTTCAGATCCAGACCGTCTTTCGGTATGCGGGACATCCCGGGAGGACTGTTATAGCTCTGGCCATCATCCATTTCAGGCGGCATGGCTGCCTCGACACCAGGGATCCTGAATTTTTCAGGCAAATCCGTCACGTCGACAACGCCATACGGAAACATGATCACCAGGCGTTCAATCAGGTTGGCCAGTTCACGTACATTGCCCAACCAGGGATACTGGCTCAGGGATAATACTGACGATGGGGTCAGGCGCACAGAACCGCGCTTCTCATGTTCAAACCGGGTAATCAGTTCATTGATGAGTATCGGGATATCAGTGATGCGTTCGCGCAATGGCGGCATCTCGATGGGAAACACGTTTAACCTGTAATACAGGTCTTCGCGGAACGTACCTTGCTTGATCAAATCTTCCAGGTTTCGGTGGGTTGCTGCAATTATACGCACATTCGTTTTGATGCTCTTGTTACTGCCGACTCTCTCGAAGGTGCGCTCCTGCAGCACACGCAACAGTTTGACCTGCATACTCAGAGGCATATCGCCGATCTCGTCAAGGAAAAGCGAGCCGCCTTCGGCCAGCTCGAAGCGCCCCTGACGAGTGGTAATGGCACCGGTGAAGGCGCCCTTCTCGTGACCAAACAGCTCACTCTCCAGCAGATCCGGAGGAATAGCACCACAGTTGATCGGTACAAAAGGCTTCTCCCGGCGCGATGAATGATAATGCAGGTTTCTGGCGACCACTTCCTTGCCGGTTCCGGATTCACCGAGAATAAGCACATTGGCATCGGAACCGGCCACCTGTTCCATTAGTGTTCTGACATGCTGGATGGATTTACTGTTACCGGCAAGGCTCCTGAAGAGTCGTTCCGATTGTGAATTGATGACTTCACGACGACTCTCGCGGTAGATGCGGCACTTGTTCAGGATCGATGTAAGTTCGTCGTAGTGGATTTCATCATCCAGGTGATACAGCACATGGTAGGCCTGTTCATTGGTCAGGCTATTCCGGATCGACTTTTTTGCCACCAGTATGACCGGCAGATCAGGATCCAGTTTATTGACCCCTTCCAGTACTTCGCCCAGCACCTCGGGGGTGTTGCAATCACCCTGCACCACGGCAAGAAAGCTGGAGGGTGTCTTGAGGTGTTCATGCCAGGAATTTGAATCCGTCATGACCAGCGGACCGGCCTCGACAAAGTCAAGAATGGTCTGCATGTATTCCTTTTTGTCAGCATCATCACAGATCACCAGTATGGTGCTGGGCATTTCATGATCTGTGTGTTGACCGGACGATTCGTCCCCGGTCTGCTGCTCTAGCGGTGAACCGACAGTGCTCATTAGTGATGAAGTTTCCCTTATTCCCTCGTAGATAATGAGTAAAACACCGATTCTGGATTATGTCAAAATTTTGTCGTACTTTGTTACTCTTAGTCACTATGGACATATCATTCATAAAATCAACTGGCTAGCTTGATAATATGAATAATTATTTAAGAAGAAATGCTGATGCCGTTGCTGCTGACGCCATCACCACCCGTGGCTTTTTGAAAATTCTCAGAAATATTATTGTGTTAGCCTGAAGATGGCCAATACAAATTCGAGCACAGCTATTCGGCCACAAGGTGTTTACCGTGACAAAAAATCAATGGCTTATAAGTCATGCTCGGCGGGGTGACGGGCCTGGGCAATACTGCGCCGATGATGTCGAAAGATCAGTTTTTCCAATGCCTCCCGCAGCGCATCACCCAGCGGCAGGTACTCGGCACGGACACTGCCATTATCCACCGACTGTACCCGGGAGGGTAGTTCCACTGCCCGCGGATAATCGCTGTTCAGATAGATTGAAAGCAGGATGGTGGCCTCGGCCTGCGGCGGCGTCTCGGATCGGCTCACCCCCCAGGTCAATCCCCGTGCATCAATACTGACCATGGTCGGCGACGGTAATTGTAAATGCCTGGATAACATCTGACTGACCAGGTCCATCAACAAATTTACCTTGAAATCCAGCCGCGCCAGCTCATGGCCCTGACCGGAATAGCTCTGACTGGAATAGCTATCGCCGGACTCGACAGGATATTCTTCCAGCGCGGCTATGGTGCTGAGTACCTTTTCATTACTGGCATTGAGTTGCGAGACCTGTTGATCCGTCAATGGCGATTCCAGCGGCACCCAGGTGATCGGCAATAATCCCTTGAAGACCAGCCCTTCGCCGAGTGCAGCATCTGATGTCATCGTGTGCATATCTGCAAAGATAGCCTAAAGACAGTAACTTACAAGATCAGCTCGATATCCTCGAATAAACGCCGAAAACAACAGAAGAACCACGGGGAACACCGGGAAAACCTTTAACAAATTACCACGGGGGACACCGGGAAGACACGGGGAAACCAGGCTAAAGCTGTCAGGCGATAGCGTTAAGAACGTTTAGCTAAATGAAAATGGAATTTAGATCCTGATACACATATACCCCGTGTCCCCGTTTTTACATCCCCGTGGTAACCGGTATCCAGTTTTGGTAGTGGCTCAGTTTGGCTAAGCATATGATTTAATTGATATGGGTCTTTTTCCATGCTTTTTTGTGGGGATTTATCACCAAATAGTCACCCATATAAAGGAGAAAGTGGGGATCAGCTATAAAATCGGCAAATGCATCGATCAAAATGATTGGGTGGCAACGCCCGTCGCCGGGTGCTAGATTTAACTAGCTCTTACATTTGCTTGGTTTTGGACGACTGTGAGCCTTCACTCTAACCGTCTTTGGACCAGGCTTTTTACCATCCCGGACTTGCCGGATTTTCTTCTTGCAAGACATATTTATGTCCTCCAATTAGAGGGGAGAGACAGCTCCCCGCTCTTGAAGCCCTATTGCTACTTGCCACAAGCGCAAGGACTC
>BTQY01000022.1:0-37026 GCA_036986115.1 Gammaproteobacteria bacterium
TGGAGAACATCCATGTTAGAAAATCTTAATGCTGAACAAGTGATGAATGACTACCTGATCCCATGGGGCGTCAATATCCTGATGGCGATCATCATTTTTATCGTTGGACGGATCGTCGTCAGGATCATCGTCAGTATTACTCGCAAGTTGCTACAGCGTGCCAGCATGGAATCGATCCTGGTCGAGTTTGTCAGTTCGATCACCAATGTGATTCTGTTGTTGTTCGTCGTTATCGCCTCGCTGGATCAACTCGGCGTGAATACGACCTCGCTGATTGCCCTGATTGGTGCCGCTGGACTGGCTATTGGCCTGGCCTTGCAAAGTTCGCTGCAGAATTTTGCGGCGGGTGTCATGCTGATCGTATTCCGACCGTTCAAGACCGGCGATTTTATCGAGGCCGGTGGCACCGCTGGTGTTGTCGAGAAGATCAATCTCTTCAGTACCACCATGCGTACTGGTGATAACCGCGAAGTCATCGTGCCAAATGGCAATATCTATGGTGACACGATTACCAATAATTCAGCACGTGATACTCGTCGCATCGACATGGTGTTTGGTATTGGTTATAACGACGATATTCGCAAGGCCAGGGATATTATGCAGGGAATACTGGACACGGATGAACGGGTGCTTGATGATCCTGAGCCACTGATTGCCGTGTCTGAACTGGCCGATAGCAGCGTCAATTTCATCGTCAGGCCCTGGGTGAAGAGCAGCGATTATTTTTCAACCAAGTGCGACCTGATAGAAAACATCAAACTGGCATTTGATGAACACGGCATCTCGATTCCGTTTCCGCAGATGGATGTGCATTTGGGTAAAGATTAATTGTTTAGGCTGGCTCCGGTATCTTTTTCCTCCTCCAACCTCGCTTTACTCGTAAGTCGTCCGAAAAAGCCACCCTCGCCAGCCAATTAATCTTTATGGGGAGAGGGAAAGAAGGATAAACCCCCAGGTCATTTAGGCAAAGATTAATTGTTTAGGCTGGCTCCGGTATCTTTTTCCTCTTGCCACGCTTTAAATACCGCGATGCCGCTGCGTTATTTTTTCTGGCGAAAAAACAAGCTGCCGCGCCATCGCTGGCACAGATTGTATAGGCTGGTGGAGCGTAGCTTATTACTTTTGCCACGCTTTAAATACCGCGATGCCGCTCCTGCAGAAAATTAATCTTTATGGAGAAGGGGAGAGAAGGATAAAACCCCAGGTCATCAATGCCATGATGATGGCAAGTAATACTGCCGCCGAACCAATATCCTTGGCACGGCCAGCCAGTTCATGATGTTCGTCACTAATGCGATCCACCACTGCCTCAATAGCGGAGTTGATCAGTTCCATTAGCATGACCAGCAGCCAACTACCGATCAGCAGTACATACTCAAGCGCCGAGTTGCCCAGCCACAGGCCCACGGGGACGACGATGACAAGTACCATGACCTCCTGCCTGAATGCCTGCTCGTGCCTGTAGGCAGCGGCAAAGCCTGCCAGTGAATAGCCGGTGGCCTTGTAAAGCCTGGTGAAGGGGTTCTGTGTCTTGCTGACCATGACGGTATGATAACAGAAGCCTCCAACTGGCGATAATAATTGTATTACCACGGGGGACACGGGGAAGACACGGGGGTTACTAGAGTGTCTTTGTTGTTGCTTCCTGGTTTTATGAAAGCGCCACCGGAAGTTGCCTTACTGGGATAACAGTTTGAAATTGATCAACTTCATGAGAGGAGACCTCAGCGTCAGATCCCATAGTGCAACATTGTATACTCATGATCTACCATAGTGGTCCCTGTGTCTTCCCCGTGTCCCCCGTGGTATGTGATTTTATCAGTGAGACGGTGGATAGGGCGCATAGTCCTGTGGCGGATTGTCGTAGGCATTCGGCCAGAATCGATTTTGTTGCGACTGGTAACAGTTAATAATCCCCTTACGACACAGGGTCTCACGCCATTCATATTTCAGGAAATATTTCGCAACCACATTCTGGTTTGGCCTGAACGCCACGCGTCTGCTCGGTGACCAGGTCTCATTTCCAAAGCCGGTACCAGCCTGTTTACCGGGTGATTTGAAGCTGCGTCGCGATTCCATTCTGCCGGATTCACTGGCAGGGCTTCGACTGGCATCACCATCAGCATCTTCGGAAAGGCCCCCACGGCGTTCGTTTTCAATCAGGGGTTGCGGAGTGCGATATTCCTTCCCCCGTATCAGCGGGCGACGTTCCTGATAGGCCGCGATCGCAATGACCCCCATGGCGCTGCGATCCCCCCAGGCATCGGCATAGGAATCGTCAACACGGGTAAAGTAGAAGCGATTGACCTGGTTCTGTGTGGTACGCCAGCCCTTATAGGTGGTGGTTTCATACGGGCCCAGAATATACATGGGTTCATTGGCGCCCAGGTAAGATTTTTTCCCGGAAATGATATTACGACCATCGACGGTGACCACCACACCGACGCGTCTGCCAGACAGGTTGCGCAGTCGAATACCATAGTTCATCCCCATCGTTGCCTGCAGATAGGAGCGATGCGCATTACCGGTATTCTGCTGGTAAAAACTCGGCAAGGCATTACCCTGCTCATCGATGACCTTGACGTCAATATAGTCAAGCCGGTTAACGGCAGACGCCTGCGTGGCGCCCAATGCCAGCAGCACGACGAGAATGCCACGAAACAGATTGTTTTGATTTATAAAAAACATGATGAATCTCCTGCGTTATTTGCGTTCTGGGTAGATAAACGCAGCAGGACGAAAAAGGGGTTAGTGGAATCGAACTTTTATTACCACGAGGGACATGGGGATACAAAGAAAAGTATTTTAGTTAGTCTGCCCCTCATTCAATAATAATTCGGACACCTTATCTAGAAGTTTTTCCCCGTGTCTTCCCAGTGTTCCCCGTGGTTTATTATTTTATCGGACCCAGTTGATCTCCCGGGCGGTAGGGCGACCAACCAGGACTTGTTGCAGGCTTTTCGGGATCTTTGATTCAGTAATACTGATCGGAATCCGCCCCCCCATGATTTCTGCCCTGGTCTGCGGCAGGCGCGGATTTTTGTGGGGTTCTGCGTAGCCTTCCGGGTACTTTGGCTGGTTGGTGGTCAGGCTATATTTATCAGTTGCTCCAAAGATATGCAGCATTTCGTGGGTGATAATGAACTTGTTCGAAGCGCTCATGCGTTTGTCGGCAAACGCATGGATCACGGCATAGGAGCCTTTCTGAATACCAAGGGAGTGCTGCAGATGTGTCTGGATCGTGGGGTCGTGATAGATGACATACAGCTTGATATCCACTAGTGGGCCCTGGTAATTGTTTCTGCTCCAGGCCCAGTAGCGCATCTCCAGGCTCCATAAAATCTGGCTTAAAAAGTTACCTTTCCGGGGCGCTGGTGGAGGTATCTCGTTGACCTGGGGTGCCAGCTTGACCTCTATCGGTCGGGGTTGGCGTACCAGGTAATAATTTGCCTGATTTGCCATGAACTTCTCGATAACATCAAAGTCAGATTCCTGCAGATTACGCATGAATGTGGCGGTTGAGGCGGATCGATCCGCGTTGATTGGATATATCACCGCATATTGTGATCGCCGTTCCCAGTCGGCATGACGCTGTTGTGACAGCCAGGTATTTAATCCGATAAAGATTAATAACAGTAACAGGAGGATGATGCGAACATGCCTGAAGAAGCGTCCTTTTTCCATAGTCGATTTTCATTTTTATTGTTTACACAATGTCAGGCGCCATCCTGACCCCCATTCTGGCCCCCATTCTGACCCATGGCTCAGGGCATTATTGACTGATTTTTTGTTAGCTGGCAACAGTTGTCGGCGGCATTATTTGAGGTTGATCTGCGTGGGGAAGCTGCCTGCCGACGTCTATACTTATAGCTGAATGCAGCGGAGGTCACCTCCTGCGCGCCCCGGGATATCCCGGGACACGCAGGAGTAAACATGTAACTTATTGTAATAACTAAGGTAATTATCAACTTCTGTCGCCATGCGCCGGCCTGGCTGGCAGAGAGATAAAGCGGGGTATCACCAGCGGTGAGCGATCATAAAGACACGCCAGCAGACGATGAGTCTGGCGAGAACAAGGCCAGCGACAACGTGGTGAGCTTCCATAATCCGGACCTTGAGGGTCAGAGGATCCCGGAGGATGAGCTACGCAACATTCTCGATAACATGCAGGATACCTATTATCGCGTCAACAACCTCGGCCAGATTGTCCATGTCTCCAGGGCCATCAAAAATCTGCTTGGTTATGAGCCGGAAGAACTCATCGGCCAGCAGATGGCGGAGATATATGCCGATCCGCTGCAGCGAGAGGATTTATTAAATGGACTTAAGAATAACCGTGGTGTGATAGATAATTTTCAGACCAGGTTGCGCCGCAAGGATGGTTCCATGGTCTGGATTTCGGTGTCTTCCCATTATATTCGGAATGAACACGGTGTTGTCGTCGGTATCGAAGGCAGTGGACGAAATATAGAGGAACAAAAGAAGGCTGAATTACTGATCCATGAGCGTGAAGCGCATCTGCGGCTATTGACAGAGCAAATGCCCGCAATCCTGTGGACCACGGATGATGTTTTCAGCATTGTTTCATTTACCGGTGCCGGGCTGGATGCCATTGGTGTGAAACAGAATGAAGTCATCGGCAGGTCGATCTATGATTTTTTTCCTTCCGGGGGAGAAGACCAGCAGATGGTCACTTCGCATATACGTGCTTATTCCGGTGAGACAGAGACATTTGAGTTAGCGTTAAAAACCCGGACTTTCCAGTGTTATATTGAACCATTGCGAAACGAGGATGATTCCATTGTCGGCGTGTTAGGGTTCGCGCTGGATATCACAGACCGAAAGCTGGCAGAAGCCAGAATGAGAAAATTGTCCCGGGCTATCGAGCAAACGGCTGATTCTGTAGTGGTCACGGATTGCGATGGCATCGTTGAATACGTCAACAAGGCCTTTGAGCAGAATACCGGCTATTCCGCTGCCGAGGTCATCGGTCAAAAGAGTTCAATGACAAGATCAGGAAAACATTCTGATGAGTTTTACGCCGATCTATGGAATACAATTCTGGCAGGCAAGGTGTATCGCAATGTACTGATTAACAAGCGCAAGGATGGTGCACTGTACCACGAGGAAAAGACCATCACGCCATTGACAGACGACACTGGCAATATCACCCACTTTATCTCCACCGGCAAGGATATTACCGAACGCCTGCAGGTGCAGGAGCGTCTTAAATTCATGGCACACCATGATGCATTGACCGGGTTGCCGAATCGCGTATTGTTTACAGATCGTCTGGAACATGCACTGGATAAAACGTCCAGACAGGATTCCTTCATCGCGGTGATGTTTCTTGATATGGATCGCTTCAAGATCATCAATGATACGCTCGGGCATGATGCGGGTGATGAGGCACTGTGTGTCATCGCGCGCAGAATCAGTGAATGTGTCCGAAACGAAGATACCGTTGCCCGGCTTGGCGGTGACGAGTTTGCAATACTGCTGGAGGGTGTCAGCAGGGCCAGGGATTCCGCACCCATTGCACGCAAGATCCTCAACAGCCTGTCCAGCTCTTTAACCATCGAAGGGCATGAATTGTTTATTACCACAAGTATCGGCATCAGTCTGTATCCGACCGATGGCAATGATTCCCGCACCTTGCTGAAACATGCTGATATCGCCATGTATCGCGCCAAGGAAGAGGGTCGTAACAGTTATCAGTTCTATTCCTCCGATATGAGCGCCATGACCTTTGAACGCCTGAATCTGGAGACCAGTCTGAGGCATGCACTGCAGCGGCAGGAATTTGTGGTGTACTATCAGCCGCAGGTGGATATGAATTCAGACAAGGTGATCAGTATTGAGGCATTATTGCGCTGGCAGCACCCGGACCTTGGTATTGTCTACCCGGGCGATTTTATTCCACTACTTGAAGATACCGGAATGATCGTTGATGTCGGCGAGTGGGTGATGCGCGAGGCCTGCCGGCAATGTCGACAATGGAATGATAATGGGCACGATGTCCGTGTGTCTGTGAATATATCCAGTCGCCAGTTCGGTGTACGCGGTTTTACCGATGGCATCCGGACGATATTACGTGAGACTGGTCTGCCATCCACGATGCTGGATCTTGAGATCACCGAGACAGTCATCATTGAGCACTGTCGTCATACCATGGATGTCTTCAGGGAACTGCAAGGCATGGACATCACCCTGACACTGGATGATTTTGGTACTGGTTATTCATCGCTGAGCTATCTGAAGCGTATCCCAATCAAGGCGCTTAAAATCGATGGTTCATTTGTGCGTGATGTCACTAATGACGAGGATGATGCTGGTATTGTCAGGGCGATTATCGGTATGGCCAAGAGTCTGCATCTGGAGGTCATCGCCGAAGGTGTCGAGACCCGGGCACAAGGTGAATTCCTGCGTAACGAGCTCTGTGATGCTTATCAGGGGAATTACTTTAGCAGCCCGGTGACGGTAGAAGAACTGGGCAAGCTATTGAGTGACACGCAGTAAATATTTTATGCTGCAAATATGTGCGAATAAATGATTGAAGGTTTCATCGTCCTGTGAATAAGTCCCGATCAACATAGTAACACTTGCGTCTATTTGCGGATAAAGATTGTTAACCGCCTTCTCCGACCACGATAAATGCCGCCCAGAAGATAGGGTGCGCATAGCTAAAGGTCTCTTTGCCGTCCTGCAGGTAGCCCGGGCCATCGATCAGTGTTAGACGTGCCCTGGCCAGCGCCTGTGCACGACCCAGTGAGGCATCGGCCTTGCTCGCTTCAAACAGTGCGGTCGTCAGTCGTTGTGTCGAGGAGCTGACCACCGGCCACAGTGATACCAGTAGTGCCTTGGAACCGGCATAGAAGAACGCATTGGCCAGGCCGGTCAGGCCTTCGCCGCCCAGAGTGCCGTCGGCGGCGGCGGTGTTACAGGCAGACAGCACTACCCATTCCGCATTTAGTTTAAGTCCGAGTACCTCGCCCATCATCAGCAGGCCATCGTTGGTATCACTGCCCTTGTAGGATGACAATATGCTCTTGAGTGACACCGCTCCCTGGGTGTTCTCCGGTGGGGTCAGCGCCAGTGCCGGTTGTATCAGACCATCCAGATCACCTGACACCAGGGCATGCGTCGCAAAGACGACCACCCGGTAGTCCTCCAGTGAAGCGGTCTTGACGTTGGCCTCATTGGCTCGCTTACCAAGGTATAGAGAGTCTTCGTCGGCGTTGAGCATCTGGGCGATACGTTTTAGTTCGTCAGCGGTCTCTGGCAGCCTCGGCAGGTTCTGTACGGTATCAACATCAACCGCAGGGCGCTGTACCAGGCTGACTTTAGCTTTAGCCGATGTGGCACTACGCTGAGAGACCGGCGAGGTGCTCTCGCCACCGAACAGCGGGTCACCAAAGCCGATAAACGGTAATTCGGCGACTTCCTTTTTGGCATATTTTCGCAGCGTCACCAGTGCGGTCGCCGATGGCACCAGACTGATGGCATGTTGCCGGGCAAAGTAGGGCACAGCCTTGTATTCTGAAAAGGGCAGTCCATTTGCTTGTGGCTGGGCAATCTTTTTACTGACCAGCGCGCCAAACGGCAGGCTCAACAGTGGTCCGTGCGGTACAATAATTACGTGTCTGGCATCTTTCAGGCTGCTTGCTGCCGGGGCGATCAGCGATTTATATAACAGATGCGCGGTACGCACATCATAGGCCGACACATCCGCCAGAGTGGCCACAGTCGTATCCAGGCTGCGACGCAGATGCCGGATCCGTGATGAAAGCTCCTTGCGGCCCATCGGTATCACGTACATGTCGAGAGTGTTCTGGCTGATGGACCACAGTAGTGTATCCTGGTCACGCACCAGGTAGCTCAGCATGACCTCACCCGGCGCCAGGATGCCCTGCATTTCCTTGACAGAAATCGGCTTGGGGTTCATCAGGCGTTGATACTCCGGGAATTGCCAGTCGAGTTCCTGGCTGATCTTCTTCAACTGTTTGTTCAGGTCCTTGCGTTTTCCCTGCAACCGGTCGGCATATCGGCTGCCGCTTGTCCCCGTGCTGATCGCCTTGATCAGATCCTCTTCGATCCCGCCGAGCTGGATCCTGAGATCCTGCTCCTTGCGTACCAGTTCCGCCAGATATGAATTTCCTGCCGAGGCGCGCGCACTCATGCCGAGCATCGCCGACTGTAGCAGGCGACTACGGGCATTTTCAGCAATCATGAAACTCTCGTTGGCCGGGTTTATCTCGAGTGTGGTTTTGGCCAGATACGCCTTGACCATCAGTTCAAGGTACTTGACCAGCACTTTTTTGATCGTCTGTTCCTGCGCGACGCGGGCCTTGCGTGAATAGGTCTTGCTGTTGGCCAGATACTCGGCCATGTTATTCATCGCTTGACGATAAATCTTGATAGCGGGCTTCAGATCAGCGTTGGCCTCATAAGCATTAGCAAGCACACTCAGGGCCTTGATATAATTCGGGTCACGGCTGCCGCGGTTGTTCCTGATACTATCTACGGCAATGGCGGCATGTTGCAGTGCCTTGTCGGGCTGGTTTTTCGCCAGGTAGATCTGCGCAGCAACAGTATTGGCGCGTTCTTCCAGTACGGAATTGTCTTTATGGTTTTCCAGATATGATAGTGCTTTCAATATATGTGTGTGGGCCTGATCGATCTTGTCTTGCCCCAAATATGCGGTTGCCAGGAGTCGGTTCGCATAGGCGACAATATAACTCTCAGAGGCTGTATTGTTGACCGCATTGATTGCTCTTTGCGAATATTCAATTGCCCTGGGATATTTTTCCTGTTCAATATACACCCTGGCCAGGTTCAGCAAGGTTTGCAGGGTTTTGTCGCTGCCTGGGCCGAGGTGTTTTTCTCTTAGCGCAGCGGCCTTTTCCAGTATTTCTGCGGCCTCATCATAGCGTCCCTGTAAAAACAATACTCTGCCGAGTTCAGTCATCAGGCCGGTCTTGATGGTCACTTTTATGCCAGAGGTCCTGCCGGTATACACCGCGTAACCCCTGGCCAGCACTCTCTCGGCCTTATCCAGTTCACCGGTGCGACGGTACAGTTTGCCTAATTCCATGTTCGCCTTTCCCTGCCATCTATGGCGCTTGCCCAGCCGGCCAGAAAAGATGCTGCGGGCATCCATCAATAATTTTTCAGCTTCCTTGAATCTACCGGCTTTTCGATAGGCGCTGGCGAGACGCATATAGGCAACACCGGTTTTTGGGTGCTCATCACTGAAGCGCTGTTCCCGGAACTGGACCACCTGTTCCAGCATCGATATGGCCTTGTCTGTTTCACGTAGTCCTGAATAACATATGCCAACAAACAGCATTACCTTGACGGTCTTTGGGTGGGACTCTCCACGCTTGTCTTTCCATTTTTCGAGGATGGGCTCCAGCAAGGCAATACACTGGTCATAGTTCCCCTGAATGCGATTAAGATTGCCAAGTTTGAACTGGGTGCGGGTTTTTTCCTTGCCCTTGATGTCGTTGGCGTTCTGGTAGGCGTGGATCTTTTCGATGTACGGAAGTAGTTCGAGCTTGTTGTCGCTCTGCCAGAAGTACTCGGCCAGTGCCAGGCGCGCCTCATAGGCCTGCTGACTGTCGCCACCGTGGGCCTTGATCGCTTCATTGAGCGTTTGTAATGCGTCCGGGTCTATGTTGGCCTGGGCAGGAGTGATTAGTAATACAGACGCGAGCACACATAACATCATACAAAAAGAGCGAAGATGATACTGGTGCATGGTTACCCTAAAACAGCGAAATTCTGTCACAGCTTATTGCTGTGCACGTTTTCTCAGTGACTCGACGTCCGGGCGCTCCTTTGCCAGGGTGACCCAGTACTTACGGGCCTCATCATTATATCGGTTGGACTCCAGCCACGTCGCAAAGATCACCCGGTCAGAAACCCCTGCCTTCCCTTGCGGACGATGTGCCTCGACATCCTTGCGGGCCTGGTTATCGACCATGCTGAAGTCACCGCGGCCGGTATATTTCCTGCCCTTTATCTTGACCGACAGATACCAGAAATAGTCTTCGTTCGGTTTCAGGGTGATGTTCTCTGGTGTTCTGTATTCGTTGCCCGTGACGTCGGTTTCGATGATGGTCAGGCCGGTCGCGTCGGTCAGTTCAAGGTGATACACAGATTGTTCCTTGAAGGGTTTCCAACGGAACACCGGGTAACTATCGAGTGTCCTGGTATCGACCAGCCCACGAAGTTCCGGATTAGCAGAACCCTTGCCAGCGGAACGCAATACCAGTGCCGCCTGTGCCAGGCCAAAGGTCTTTGACTTGATGGACTTCAGGCCCTTGTCATAACTGCTGTCCTTGCGGGTCGGCTTGTTGCCGTTGACCGGCTCCGGTGCGGCTGCACCGATACGGATGGCAGACGGCCCACTGACCGAGAACTCATTGCCGCTGTCGTAAAATACCACGACCAATTTGCCGCCGGCATCGACATTGACAATGTCACCGACATTTAACTCGGACAGGATCTCGGCGGCCTTGTCATTGCCATGCAACGTCACCTTGCCCTGTAGGTCACTTATCATGGCGACCGGTGAACTGGCACTGAGCGAAAACGGTAGCAGTAATACAGCGCATAACAGCAGTTTGAACAGGCGGAGACGGGTATTCACTGTATTCATGGTTCTGTCCTCACAAATCATTAATGTACTTTCGAGGGCTTCCAGCCATAGGCCTCTACGGGTGTATGGCCCTTTAGTTCCTGTTTTCCAAGTGATTCAAATTCCTGCTGGTTGCCCAGGTGTTGCAAAACGGATCCTGATACGATCAGCGCGTAACCGACGACCTTGGTGAGGCCCTCCAGTCGAGCGGTAACATTCACCGTATCACCGATGGCCGTGTAATCATGACGGGTTTCCGAACCGACGTTACCAACAATTGCGCTGCCTTGATGGAGACCGATACCAATTTGAAATGGCGTAATATTTTCGGTTTCCAGTTCCTTATTTAGTTCCTCCAGTCCCTGCAGCATTTTCCGACCAGTATCAAAGGCGTTCTGACTGGGGTTTTCCAGTTCATTCGGCGCACCGAAGAAGGCCATGATACCATCGCCCATAAACTTGTCCAGCGTGCCCTTGTTCGCATGTATTGCCATAGTCATTTTGTCAAAGTATCGGTTTAACAGTTTAATCATGTCCTCGGCCGACATTGCTTCAGTTCGGGCAGTAAAGCCGCGTATATCGGAGAACAATAAACAGATGTTGCAGCGTTCTCCGCCGAGCACGGCCTGCAGGCGTCCCTCCAGGATCTCTTGCATAATCTGCGGGCTGATATAACCACCGAAGGAAGCGCGCAATCGCTGCCGTTCCTGTACCTTGATGGTCGCTTCAAAGGTGGTCCTCCCCAAAAAGGCCAGTGCCGCGATTAGCAGTAAACCCGTACTCGGTAAAAACCAGCCTGTATATAATAGATGGGTAGAAAATAGCATTAAAACAAGGATATAACATGTGACAAATGTCACACCGAATATAATATTTTTACTCCCCAGCCAGAGGCCGGCGGCAATCAAGGTCAGCAATAGAACCCATTGATAATCAACGGGTTTGATAAGTCCGCTGTTAATAATGCTGCGCAACGCCTGGGCGTGGGATAGCACGCCGGGGATCCGGTTGCGGTTGTCTTCCTCCCAGCCGGCCAGATTGACCGGCATGTAGTGACGGTCCTCCAGTGGCAATACGCTGCCGAGCAACACCGGCCTGTTGTTGAATGCCGCCCGCAGGCGCTTGATGTCACCGGCATCGTACCAGTCCAGCACCTGGATCATTGGGATATACTGGAAGCGCTCACCAATTGAATAATCGATGATCCCCGGCTCCGGCGTGATCCCCAGGATGCGGGACATGCGGCCAGACAACGTGACGATCGGCTGGTCTCCCAGCATTTCATTGAAACGGCGGATCACCCGGTCATCATCCAGGTTCCACACCACCCAGCCGGTGGCCTGCTCACCGCCGGCGGCGAGCAGATAGCGCCGCTGCATGACCCGCGCGGTACCGTCGGCATTTAAGGTGACGCCATAGACGATGTTGGTCTTTTGCCTGGCCTTCAGGATGCCGCGCCGTAACGCGGTATCGAAACCTGGCAGGATGTCTTCATAGGAACGCACCGGGAACACAATATCCAGGCCAACCACGGCTGGTTCGCTTTCCGCTATCGCCGTCAGGAACTTGCCCCAGTGGTGGTGCCACAGATTAAACGGCTCCTTCAGACGTTTCCGGGTCTCGTCATCGATTCCAATGACCACGACATCCTTTTCAGGTTCGACAGGGCGGGGGAAGTAGTCACGCAAAAAACGGAACTGCATGTCCAGCAGCTGGTTGTCCAGCGTTGTCATCATGCCAGAGGACTGCAGGCCCCAGCCAATGGTCAGGACCAGCAGAAAGCCGAATATCGGGTTAAGTTTTGTGCGTTTGCCAGTGATGCTCATTGAGTTGATAACACTATCTAACTACGCAGGAATTCACGAATGCCATGGACGTCCAGTAATGTGATGTGGTGACCTTTGACTTCAATCAGGTTTTTCTTTTTTAGTGTGGAAAGAATGCGTGACAATGTCTCTGGCTGGATCGACAGGCGCGAGGCAATGACATTCTTTGGCGTGGTCAGGTGAATGCTGGAATGACCAACAGCGCCTGCCGGGATCTGTTGCAATAAAAAATACACCAGACGGAATGCCGCATTTTGCAATGTGAGGGCATCGATCTCGTTGATACGCAAGTGCAGCCGTCGGCTCAGGTCAGAAAGCAAACGGAAACAACTGTCAGTCGAGTCGTGCAGGATGCTGATGAAGCTCGGTATGTGAAATGCGTACAGTTCGGCACTGATCAGTGCCTCGGCATTCACCGGGTATTCTCGTGGCGTGTCAAATATCACCGCCTCGGCAAACATTTGCCCCGGGATGACGATCTCAAAGACCTTTTCGTCACCGGCACTGGATAGCCGAAATAACTTCATCTGGCCACTATGGACATAATAGAAATACTCGGCATGATCATTCTGGTTAAACAGGCGCTGCTGCTCATTCAGTGAGATATCCCGTGAATGGGTGGCGACGCTCTGACGCTGCTGTTGGTCGAGGTCATCAAATAGATGAATGTGCTGTAATTGTTCTATTTGTAGCATGATGCCTGATTCAATATAGCTACCTATATATAAGGTATATCAATTTAGCTAACGCTAATAAAGATAGACCGATTAACAGTAACCCAGATGTCCTGACTAATCCACTTTGACAGTGGGTTGACTAATGTCAAGGTAAAGCGGGGGTGGATATGACATGGTCGTTGCTGATTCAGCCCTGGTAAGGATTGGAGCAGTATGCTGCATTGACCATGCAAACAAAAACAACGATAAATCCCCATCGGCTAAAAGTGCAATTAATCCTGATCGATAATTGCCGCGATTGCCAGCAGGCCGAGATAATGTGGCGCGCGGTAAGCGAGGAACATGGTTGTGATTTCGAGGTGCTGGACATCGAGGAGGATTCCGAGGCATCGCGCCTGGTCGATGTCCTGGAATTGATGGCGTTTCCGGCGTTGTTGGTCGATGGTACTGTGCGTGCCGTCGGTGCCTTTGACCAGCAGCAGGCCAACGCTATCTTCGGCAAGGAATAGCAGAAAGTGAGCCCGCAATTAAACGCGGCATGAAACCTTCAGAACTATGCGGGATCATTGTATTCAAACAGGAGACGGGGTATAAATGGCGGGTGCTAGCATACATGTGGAACACACTATGGGGATCCTATGTCTTCGCAACTGATTGATCCATTTGACAGAAAGATTGAATACCTGCGCCTGTCGGTGGTGGACAAGTGTGACCTGCGCTGTTTCTATTGCCTGCCGAAGGGTTATCGTGAATTTGAACGAGAAGACAACCAGCTGACGTTTGACGAGATCGAACGCGTGGTCGGGGTCTTTGGTGGACTTGGCGTCAGCCGCATTCGCCTGACCGGCGGCGAACCGCTGTTGCGCAAAGGCCTGCCTGAGCTGGCAGGTAGACTATCCGCGCTCGACGGTATCGAGGATTTGTCACTCAGTACCAATGCTGTGCGGCTTGCCAGGCAGGCCGACGATTTATATCAGGCCGGCGTCAGCCGCATCAACGCCAGTCTGGACACGCTGCAAGTGAAGCGCTTTAAAGACATCTGTGGCGGGCGTCTGGACAAGGTCATGAACGGCCTGATGACTGCCCAGGCCGCTGGTTTTGCGCCGATCAAGATCAACATGGTGGTCATGCAGGGTGTCAATCATGACGAGGTCAGCGACATGGTCGAGTTCTGTATTGAACATGACTTTACGTTGCGCTTTATCGAGACCATGCCGATGGGTGATACCGGTCGCGATGCCAGCAAGCTGTATGTGAATCTGCAGGACATCAAGCGACAACTGGCCGAACAATTCGAACTGATCCCCGGTGTCATGTCCGGTGGCGGGCCGGCCCGCTATGTGCGGGTGGTCGGTACTGATCTGCGTATTGGTTTTATCACCCCGATGTCACAACACTTCTGCAAGACCTGTAACCGTGTTCGTCTGTCGGCCGATGGCACGCTGTATCTGTGTCTTGGCCAGGATGACAAACTCGAACTACGGCCCTTACTAAGGAAAGGCATTGATGACAGTGAACTCAGGGGCGTGATCATTGATGCCATTGGCCGCAAGCCGGAACGCCACGAGTTCAATGACAATCCTCGCCAGCTGGTACGCTTCATGTCACTGACTGGTGGTTAATAAACCAGTCTGCAAATGAACGCCAATAAAGGAATAATCATTTCTTGTTTGTCATGACGGTGGAGGCCGGCATCCAGTAATATCAATCTATGCATGGATTCCGGCCTTCGCCGGAATGACAACCGATGGTACAATATCTACCGAGGGTACAATATCTACCGAGGGTACAATATTTACCAATGCTACACTTTTTATAGAGGTTAGAATGTCCAGGCACCAGAAAAAAGAATTTAAGGCCTTAAACATCGCAGTCCTGACTGTTTCAGACAGTCGCACTGAAGACACGGATACTTCTGGCAAGGCACTGGTCGAGCGACTCACCGGGGCCGGTCATACGCTTGCCGAGAAAGTCATCCTGATTGATGATCCTTATATTATTCGTGCCAGGGTCGCCAACTGGGCCATTGATGAGGCCATCCAGGTGATATTGATCACCGGTGGTACCGGCCTGACCGGTCGTGATGTGACCCCTGAGGCAGTGCGACCATTGTTTGATAAAGAGATCGTCGGTTTCGGTGAACTGTTTCGCATGGTTTCGTATGAAGAGATCGGTACCTCAACGATCCAGTCACGTGCGCTCGGCGGTATCTCCAACGGTACATTGATCTTCTGCATGCCGGGCTCTACCGGGGCCTGCAAGACCAGCTGGGACAAAATTTTAATGGAACAGCTGGACGTGCGCCACACGCCGTGCAACTTTGTCGAAGTCATGCCACGCTTGAAAGAGCGGTAAATCATTTCTTAACAACAAAATCTCTTACCACGGGGAACACGGGGGAGACACAGGGAACACTGGGGTAAAATAGCAATTTCAGTGAGAAAAGATAATCAATAGTATTTACTGTAGGATCGGTGTCTCACCGCGAACAGAATATTAATAAAGTAGATGATCATATGAACGATTCGTGTTGTTCAGGTAGCGACAAGATGCTGAGTGCCGATGCGTGTATCGATTACCTGCTCGGTGAGGCCAGGCTGTTATGCACGGTTGAAGCTGTGCCGACTTCCGAGGTCCTTGGCCGGGTGCTCGCTGAAACACCGGTCTCGACAGTCAATGTGCCACCACTCGACAACAGCGCCATGGACGGCTATGCCGTCAGGCTCGAGGACCTGTCCGCTGATGCGACCACGCTACCAATCAGCCAGCGTATTGCGGCCGGCCAGATCGGCCAGCCACTGCAAGCCGGCACGGCAGCACGGATCTTTACCGGTGCACCGGTACCGCAGGGCGCCGATGTCGTGGTCATGCAGGAACAATGTGATCAGCACGGCGACAGTGTCATCATCAATGGACAACACCGCATTGGCCAGAACATTCGCCGCGCCGGCGAAGACCTGAAGCGCGGTGATCCGATCCTGCAGCCAGGCAGCCGCCTGCGGCCGCAGGACATGGGGCAGGCGGCATCGGCCGGTCTGGCGACTTTACCGGTGTATTCGCGTTTAAAAATTGCCATTTTTTCGACCGGCGACGAACTCATCAACCCTGGTGAAGCTGCCGCCCCCGGACAGATCTATAACTCCAATCGTTTTACCCTAATGGGGCTGCTCGGTGGTCTCGGTGCCGAGATCATTGATCTTGGCACCTGCCCGGACACGCTCGAGGCGACCCTGGGCACATTGCAGCAGGCCGCCAGCCAGGCCGACGTGATCGTTACCAGCGGCGGCGTCTCGGTCGGTGAAGAGGATTACATCAAGGCGGCGCTGGACGAACTCGGCGAGGTCGCCATGTGGCGGGTCGCGATGAAACCCGGCAAGCCACTGGCGTATGGCCGGGTAGGGGACACGCCGTTTATCGGTCTGCCCGGTAACCCGGTATCGACCTTTGTGACCTTCTGCCTGTTTGCCCGGCCATTCCTGTTAAAGAGCATGGGGGGCAGCGATGTGTTACCGCGCCGAATCAGCGTCAGCGCCGGCTTTGACAGCAAGCGGGCCGGGCCCCGGCGCGAATATGTGCGCGCACGTCTCGAGCATATAGACGGTAAACCGACAGCAATCATCTATCAACATCAGGGTTCTGGTGTGCTAACCTCTACCGTATGGGCCGACGGTATTGTCATCCTCCCGGAGAACACCACGATAAACCGTGGCGACAGCGTCGAATATATTTCTTTTGAGCAGCTGATCGATTAAAGAATGAACACCAGCAGCGTAGCAACGACTGATATCACTGCCGTGATCCTCGCTGGCGGCCGCGGTCGCCGCATGTACGGCCAGGACAAGGGCCTGATGATGCTGCAAAACCGTCCTATGATCGAACATGTCCTGAAGACGATAGAACCACAGGTCGGCAAGATGATCATCAGTGCCAACCGGAACCAGGAACGTTACCAGGAACTGGAATTTGACACCGAAGTGTTAAGCGATGAGCCTCTGGACGGCGGTGACGAGGATAAATATCTCGGCCCGCTGGCCGGCATTGCCACCGCGCTGAAACATATCAGTACCCCGTACCTGTTGTGTGTGCCGTGTGACACGCCTGACCTGCCCGGCGATCTGGTGCAGCAATTGTGGACACAAATGCAGCAAAAGGAATCTGACGTGACCGTGGTCCGTGATGACGACCGCATGCACCCGACCATCTGCCTGATGAAGCGCGAGGTGCTGCCCGGCATTGAGAAGTACCTCGCCCGGGGAGAACGCAAGATGGAGTTCTGGGTACGTGACCTGCGCTTCAGTGAAGCAGATTTTTCCAAACAGACCGGGTCACTGACCAATATCAACACGCCATTTGACAAAGAGCAGCACAGTTACTGATTGCCACGTTACTCGAAGTATCACTCAATAACGAGCGAATCTAATGGACTTCTAATCTGTCGTTATGTTCGTTAAACACTAACCAATAATGGAGGCACTCATGAAATCACTGTCACCAGGAAAGGCTGGTTTCGCGTTATTGTTCATATTGTTATGGTCTGGGAATACAGTAGCCGAAGGTCCGAAAGTAACTGCCGCCGGTAACAAGAATATCATCATTGCCGAAGTCGGTTTCTCGACACCGGAGTCTGTTGAGTACTACGCCGCCGAGGATGTTTATCTGGTCACCAATATCAACGGCAGTCCCTTCGCCGCCGATGGCAACGGGTTTATCTCGAAGCTAAAACCCGATGGCAGTGTTATCGATCTCAAGTGGATTGATGGCACAAAGAAAGGCGTAACGCTGAATGCGCCCAAGGGCGCGGCTATTGTGGGTGACAATCTATTTGTAGCCGATATCAACCAGGTCCATATTTTTAAGCTGCCTGGCGGCAAGCAAAAAGCATCTATTACGATTCAGGGAAGTACTTTTCTAAACGGCATCACGCCTGGGGCAGGTAACTATGTGTACGTTACTGATAGTGGTTATAAAAATGGATTCACAGCATCAGGTACCGATGCGATCTACAAAGTCTGGGCCAACGGCAAGCACCAGGTGATTGTCAAAGACAAAGAAATGGGTCGTCCCAATGGAATCCTGTCAGACGGAAACAAGCTCATTGTCGTCACATTCGGCACAGGCCAGGTAATCAGTATCGACGCAACGGGCAAAAAAGTTGCATTGCCGACCCCACCCCAGGGCGGGCTTGATGGTTTGCTGAAGCTGAAGGATGGCCGTTTTCTGATTTCCAGTTGGGGTGGTTCTGCCATCTATGTTTTAAAGAAGGGAAACACCTTCACAGTGCTGGCGGATTCTCTGGACGCACCCGCTGATCTAGGCTTTGATACAAAGCGCAATCGTGTCCTGGTGCCCTTGTTCAAACAGAACAAGGTGGTCATTCTGCCGCTTTGAGCATAACAACCGGTTCCACGCAACCGGTCAGGCCAGCGCGTGAACCGGGGCGTTATAAGCCCGCTTGACAAGTGGTACTAATATAGTACCATTTATATATGCCGCCTAAGATCCGTGAATTAATCAAAGAGCTGGAAAAGTACGGTTTCGTCAACCGTGGAGGCAAAGGAAGCCATCGGAATTTCAGGCATCCTGCGGGGTTGAATATCACGATTAGCGGCAGGCCAGGTGATGATGCCAGGCATTATCAAATTAATGATGTAAAACAGGCAATTAAGTGGGCTAGTGATGAAAAAGCGTGATAAGTATCTTAGAATTGTAGAATGGTCAGAAGAAGACCAGTGCTATATCGGCCGTGTACCCGGACTTGCTCTTGGTGGTGTGCATGGAAAAAATGAAGCTAAGGTTTATGAAAAACTAAGTGCATTGCTAGATGAGTGGATCAAAATTCATGAGGAGGACAATGCACCATTACCACCAGCAACGGCGGGCAAAAAATATTCTGGAATATTCAACTTGCGCGTCGGGCCAGAACTGCATGAGCGACTTACTATTGAATCCTTGAAAGTAAATGAGAGCTTAAACAGATACTGTGTAAAAGTCCTTAAAGGTAAATCTGGCTGATAACAAGCGACTGTGGTGTCGTCAATAACAACCTAACAAATCAATCCGGCGAACTGTATCCGCCGCCTTCGGTGCTGGCTCCAGGCGCTGATTTCTAACGCTAAATGCAAAAAAGGTATGGCTTATGGCTAAACAATTTTCAGAAATTACAGATACTCTGAAAGCGTTTATTGAGCAGCAAAAGATATTTTTTATTGGGACTGCCGATGCAGATGGTCGTGTTAATGTGTCTCCTAAAGGCTCCGACTCTCTGCGAGTGGTGGATAAAAATCGAGTTATTTGGCTAAATTTAACGGGTAGCGGTAATGAAACAGCCCCACATATGGCCGCTATAAACAGAATAACAATAATGTTTTGTTCGTTTGATAAAAAACCATTGATTATGAGGCTTTATGGGAGCGGACGGGTTATTCATCCGAAAGACCCGGGATGGGACAAATTAACGGAGTTATTTCCGGAAAATGTTGGTGCAAGGCAAATTTTTGATATTACTATAGACTTGGTTCAGACATCGTGTGGTTACCAGGTTCCATTTTATGAATATAAATGTGAACGGGACCTCTTAGATAAATGGGCAGAAAATAAAGGTCCTGACGGGATTAAACAGTATTGGGAAGAGAACAACAGGATTAGCCTGGATGGGAAGCCAACAGGCATTTAACAGGGCGCTGTACTTGACCGCTGAGGAATCCCCACGAAATAGCGATCAAAAACAAATACTTAGTGACGATCATCACTCACGACGTCATTCCCGCGCGCGCGAACGAAGTGACAAAGGTCGCTCTCTCGCGTCCATGCGCTCCGCGACATTCGTACATCCTGTACATCATGCCCTTGGGGCGTAGGCCGGAATCGAGAATGACAACGGGGTCGGACCAGGTCAACTTGTTGATAAGATAGAATAATGGAGTTAGAATTGACCATCTTCAGGTCTTAAAAGGCCCATTTCCCGAGCTAAATAACAACTTTAAGGATGAAGTGTTATGCCAAGAGCCAATCGACATTCTATGCCAGGCCATATCTGGCACATCACACACCGTTGTCATAAGCAGGAATTTCTGCTGAAGTTTAGTCGTGACCGGGACCGATGGCGCTACTGGTTATTCCAGGCGAAGAAGCGCTATGGACTTTGTGTGCTGAGCTATATCGTTACCTCTAACCATATTCATCTGCTCGTTATGGATACGGGTGAAAACGTTATTTCCAGAAGCATGCAGCTCATTGCGGGGCGTACTGCACAGGAATACAACCAGCGCAAACAACGAAAGGGGGCTTACTGGGAAGACCGTTATTTTGCCACTGCCATGGATACAGATGAATACCTGGTAAGGTGTCTTATCTATATAGACATGAACATGGTGCGTGCGGGTGTCGTCACACATCCCGACAAGTGGAAACACAGTGCTTACCACGAGATCCAGTCACCGCCAAAGCGCTACCGTATCATCGACAGGATTGCCCTGGCATCGTTGCTGGGGCTGAAAGATGAAACGCACTTACAGGTCCACCATCAAGAGTGGGTTGACGACGCACTGAGAAAGAATGATGGCCAGCGCCAGAAAATCTGGAGTGAGGGCGTGGCAGTGGGGAGCCAGATTTTTGTAGAGAAGGTATTAGAGCAACTGGGCACTAAGGGTAAAGGACGATCAGTTCACCAGAATGCGAAGCTGTATCAGGTCAAAGAGCGGGCATGCGCTTACACTGCCCATTTCGGTACCAAAAAGAGCCTTTTAAGCTAATATAATGACTGTTTTACGTTGGAATTTTATTAAATATCAACAGCCTGCGATGGTCCGACCCCGGGGGGAAGGGAACAGCCTGCGATGGTCCGACCCCGGGGGGAAGGGAAGCGACCCCGGGGGGAAGGGAAGAGTTGGGAAAGATTGGCCAATGAACGAGAAGCCGTGGATGAGCTAATAGAGGGAATTGATTTGGTCCGAAAAGAAATAAAACTTATATTAAGTCGTTTAAATTAATAATTTCTTGTTAGTCCTTATACGTCGCATATAAGCCATGGTTAAATCGGAAGTCTTTGATAAAAATGCTCTTGAATATGATATGTGGTTTGATCACCACAAAAGAGAGTATGCGCAGGAATTAAAGGCGATCAGGGAATTTCTGCCGAAGGGAGGCAAAGGGGTAGAGATAGGGGCAGGTACCGGGCGATTTGCTCAGGCATTGGGGATATCTTTGGGGATTGAGCCTTCTAAAGCCATGCGCAGCATAGCATCTGGCCGTGGCGTTAATATCATTGCTGGTACCGCAGAGTCACTTCCGATTAAGGACGGCGTGTATGATTTTGCTCTTCTTGTGACGACGGTGTGTTTCCTTGATGCCCCTGAACTGGCATTTAGAGAAGTGTATAGAATTCTTAAGGCAGGCGGGGCCATCATCGTTGGGCTAATAGACAAGAACAGTATTACCGGTAAAAAATACCAGGGAAATAAAGATGAAAGCAGATTTTATAAGGATGCCAGATTTTATTCACCTGGAGAGGTCCGCAAGGAACTGGAAAAGGCCGGGTTCACAGATTTTGACTATAGGCAGGCAATATTACCTGGTGATACTGACGAGGATCTGGAGCCAGAGGTGAAACAGGGTCATGGAGAGGGTTCTTTTGTTGTGTTACGGGCACAGAAGCATGTTGATGAATAATGCCTTCAGCAGAAATGGCATGATATGAATATATGGGTAGATGCAGATGCATGTCCTGTGGTGATCAAGGACATATTGTTTAGGGCAGCAGAGCGTACCGGGGTGCAGCTGACACTTGTGGCGAATCAGCCTGTGCGTATACCGCCATCGCCTTGCATTAAATTTCTACAGGTACCCGCTGGTTTTGATGTTGCTGACAACGAGATTGTTAAAAGACTTGACGCTGGCGACCTTGTCATCACAAGTGATATCCCTTTGGCAGCGGAGGTGATTGAAAAGGGGGGGCATGCACTCAATCCCCGCGGTGAACTGTATACTACTGATAATATCAGGGCTCGCCTGAATATGCGGGATTTTATGGATACTCTGCGGGCTAGCGGAATAAATACCGGTGGTCCGCCGGTGCTAAACCAGAGTGATCGTAAATCTTTTGCAAACCACCTGGATAAATTATTAACCCGATACGCAGGAAATACATAATATAGTTGTCTGGTTGTCTGTATACTATCAGAACGGATACTGGCTGGTTGCTGTCAGGTGATGGATACCCCTGAATACGCCGTTAACCATGCTGTATCAGTCGTAATTTGACAAGCAGAGGGAGAAGCTGAAGTCATGGATGATTTAACCTGTACCATCGCCGTGGATGATGAACAGCAATTAATACTGGTGAAGGCAAGTGGTCACTTAAATGGGAAGAACGCTGAAAAGACTGCGCTGCGTTCCAGAGAACTGGCATTGCAACATGGTTACGGTGTCTTGCTTGATTATCTGGATCTGAGACTGGATGCCTCGATTATCGAGCTATATGAATTTCCACGCAGCAATCCGATCGTCACGGATAAAGCCCGCAAGGGTGTTCGTGTTGCCGTATTGATTGCCAGGGGCGAGGACGTCGATAACTGGAGGTTTTATGAAGCTACCTCACGGAACATGGGTGTTAATGTGAAGGTGTTTATTGAGGATGAAGCCACCGCCAGGGTGTGGGTTGCATGCAGGACAAACTAGCATCGCTATCATTATAAAATTTCACTGTTGTCCCGTTAACATAATCTTGTTGCGCAGCAACAAGTCGATACTCGGGGTAAATTGAATGATTGTTGGTGTTGAGACATAAATCTTCACCCATCCCGTCATTCCGGACTTGTTCCGGAATCCAGTTCTTTCAACGGTTTACTGGATGCCGGAACAAGTCCGGCATGACGATGTGAAGTTAACGGGGCAGCAGTGATAAAATTTACAACAACCCAAAGGAAGACAATCCATGCAAGACGACATGTCCCGCCCTGAGAAGGTATCATTCAGGGAGGCCTTTTTCTACTGGCTAAAACTTGGTTTTATCAGTTTTGGCGGGCCAGCCGGACAAATCAGCATGATGCACCAGGAACTGGTCGAGAAGCGTCGCTGGATCTCCGAACACCGATTTCTGCATGCCCTGAACTACACCATGGTGCTGCCTGGCCCGGAGGCTCAACAGCTGGCGACGTATATTGGCTGGCTAATGCACGGTACTGTCGGCGGGATCGTTGCCGGGGGGCTGTTCGTGCTGCCGTCACTCTTTATCTTGATCGCCCTGACCTGGGTCTACCTGGTGTTTGGTGATGTACCAGCGGTGGCCGGAGTGCTCTATGGTATCAAGCCGGCGGTGACCGCCATCGTAGTGTTTGCGGCGTATCGTATTGGATCGCGCGCGCTAAAGAACAATGTATTGCGACTGATGGCGGTGCTCGCTTTTCTCGCCATCTTCTGGGCCGGGGTACCATTCCCGTATATTGTGCTTGCGGCCGGTTTTCTCGGTTATATAGGTTCGTACGTGGCGCCAGAATATTTCAAGGCCGGTGGCCATCATGGTGATGGTGATGGTGATGGCGATGCGGCCTATGGTCCCGCATTGATCGATGATAATACCCCGGTGCCGGAACATGCAATATTTAAATGGAGCCGGCTGATCTCCTACACCCTGGTCGGGGTTGGCCTGTGGGCGGCCTTGATGGTGGTGTTATTTTCACTCTATGGCTGGCAAGGCACGCTGACACAAATGGGCTGGTTCTTCACCAAGGCGGCACTGGTGACCTTCGGTGGTGCCTATGCAGTACTACCTTATGTGTACCAGGGGGGTGTTGAACAATATGTCTGGCTGACCGCTACCCAGATGATCGATGGCCTGGCACTCGGCGAGACCACACCGGGGCCGCTCATTATGGTGGTTGCGTTTGTCGGTTTTGTCGGTGGCTGGAACAACGCCATCTTCGGTCCTGAGCTGTTGCCACTGGCCGGTATGGCCGCAGCGACCGTGGTGACCATCGTGACCTTCCTGCCCTCATTTCTGTTTATCCTGCTGGGTGGGCCGCTTGTTGAGGCGACCCGCGGTGATGTTAAATTTACTGCACCGTTGACCGGTATCACCGCCGCAGTGGTTGGGGTGATACTGAATCTGGCGATGTTCTTTGCCTATCACGTATTGTGGCCGGACGGGATGGATGGCCAGTTTGAATGGATCTCGGCCGTGATCGGTGCGCTGGCGTTTATTGCCCTGTTTCGCTTCAAGGTCGGTATCGTGCAGGTGATTGGTGCAAGCGCGGGCATTGGTCTGCTATATTCATTGCTGAGTTAGATGAACCGGGAATTATCGATGGGTTCAAAGCCGTTACTTAAACTGATCTTTGGCCCCGTCTTGTTTGCTATCGGCCTGTTTATCGCCTATGGCGATACCTCGGGGATCGCCGCCAGCGATACTCCCGAGATTACATTTCGTGATCAGTTTCTGTCTCTCGGTATTGCCCTGATGGGGGCGGGTCTGTACCTGTTCATCAGTGCCATTATTAATAAACGATAATATGGGCCAACGGCTGATGTTTTCCCATTTCTGGCGCATATAACAGGAACTCACTTGGACGAAATATCACTGCCAATCTATTTGCTCGCGAGCATCTTCTTTATCATCGCGTTTGCGTATTCTTCACTGGGTCTTGGCGGCGCCTCCACCTATACGGCGTTGATGGCCATTGTTGGTATGAATTACCTGATCATACCGACACTGTCACTGATACTGAATATCTTTGTCACTTCCATTGGCAGTTTTAATTTCATTCGTCAAAAACATGCACGTCTGGATCTGATAGTTCCATTTATTGTTTCTTCGATGCCGATGGCCTATGTGGGTGGTAGCCTGACGCTGCCCAAAGAGATATTTTACGGGGTGCTGCTGGTTACACTGGTGTTCGTGTCGATCAAGATCTTTCTGATGCGGGACATGTCATATCATCTCAATTTAACCCGGGCCCGGCAGATCATGTTGTCGCTGTTATCCGGCGGGGTGCTGGGGCTGATCGCCGGGATCGTCGGTATCGGTGGCGGCATCTATCTGGTGCCATTGATTATTATTCTCGGTCTGGGCACGATCAAAGAGGCCGCCGCCTGTAGTGCGATCTTTGTCTGGCTAAATTCGGCGTCGGGCCTGGCGGCACGTCTGCAGCGCCACCCGGTGGAACTGCTGGATTATGTGCCGATCATTGTCGCGGTGATCCTTGGCGCGGCGCTGGGTTCCTATTTTGGCTCGAGGCGTTTCAGTCCGGTGGTCATGGAGAAGATCCTCGGGGTGATTATCCTGTTCGCGATTGGGTTTTTACTGCGCAAGCTGTTGTTGCAATAGTCCGTTCGACGACAGCCGGTTTGTTACAAAAGGCCTACCCACGTATCATATTAATAAATGATTCCGCCACCGGGTGATCCAGGGCGGCGCGGTTTCTGGCGATCCATAGTGTGCGAATAATCCGAAAGCCAGTGACCTTGATATGATACAGGCTGCCTTCGCTGACCCGTTCATAAACAGCGAATCTCGGCATAAAACTGACATGTTGCCCCCGGCGCAGCATATCGATAATGGCTTCACTGGAGCCCACCTCCATCGCAATATTTAGTTTATCGATACCAATGCGCTTCAGGGCAGGGTCGAGCGACTCCCGGATAGAGGATTGCTGTTCACGCAATACATATTTTTGATGTATGAGTTCTTCGAGAGGCAATAAATCCGTGCCACTGAGCGGGTGCTTATTACCACACACCAGCCATAGCTCGTCTTCCATCCATTTTTGCACCAGGATGTCCGGGTGATCCGGGGCAATCTCCAACAGTGCCATATCTGCCTGGCCCGTCGCCAGGTTGGTCTGCATCTGCCGGCTGTAGGCGAGGCGAGAGTCAATCTGAAAGTCCGGGCAGGTCT
Source organism: Gammaproteobacteria bacterium (assembly GCA_036986115.1). Lineage (GTDB taxonomy): Bacteria > Pseudomonadota > Gammaproteobacteria > BTQY01 > BTQY01 > BTQY01. Next base: position 26,035 of record BTQY01000022.1, read on the forward strand.
CGCTGAAGTGCAGCAACAGATCCGGTAACAGGTGTTCACCGATCGCGAAGGTGACTTCCATGCGCAGGCGTGTTTTACCCTCGGCCATCACATCCAGCTCCTGCCGCAGGCCCAGTTGCCTGTCCAGGGTCGACACAGCCAGCAGGTAGACCTTTTCGCCTGCCGGGGTCATGCGCAGGCGACCGCCAACGCGCTCTAACAGTGGAATGCCGTAACAATTCTCAAGAGCACGCAGCCTCTTGGTGACAGCCGGTTGGCCTATGTTCAGTTTTTTGGCCGCCTCAGAGACACCACCCCGTTCAATTACCGCACGCAGGGCCGCCCAACCGGCGATATCGGGTAGTCTTTTATATTCCATCCAAGAATATTAGTACATTTTGATTAATTAGAGAATACGATGGTCGTCTGATAATTTTCCACTATTACAGGCACCGCCTGGGGAGATCCAGCACCACTATCGAGACAGGTTCAGTTGGGCTTTATGAATTAAAGTAATACAGCATGAACAGGTTGATGAGCAGCAGGATGACGGCAAGGCCACGCCAGAAGCCGACCGGGTTGCGTTTAATCAGCGGTAATTTGTCTTTTTCCAGCAACTCCTTGTTTGGGTGATTCAGGTCGTAGATAAATTCCGATAACTGCGCGTATCGAAATTGTGGGTTGATGCTCAGGGCCTTTTCCAGGGCCTTGTCCAGCCACAACGGGATCTCCGGCACATGCTTCTTCGCCGGCACATACCGGGTACGGCGGACATTGCGCGGCAGCATCTCTTTGTTAAATGGTAATTCTCCAGTCAGCAATTCGTAGCTGATCACAGCCAGTGAAAATAAATCGGCACGGTTAGTGATCGGTTCGCCGAGATGGTATTCCGGTGCCGTGTAGTTGACGGTACCGAGCAGGTTATCATCTGCCAGTGGTATGGCAATCTCTTCAATGCCGGCGATCTTGGTCGAACCAAAGTCAATGATCTTTATGGTACCGTGTTCATCAATAAGGATATTCTCAGGTTTCAGGTCCTGATGGATCATTTCCAGTCGATGGAAGGCACGTAGTCCCTTGCTGATCTGCTCGACGATGTCCCTGACCTGGTTAAGCTTTGGTCGTGGATTATCATTCATCCATTGTCGCAGGCTCTGGCCTTCAATGTATTCGGTCAGATAGTACAGGCACTGACGCGGGCGGTTGATCCCCATGACCTTCATCACGTGAGGGTTATTGATGCGTCGGCCTGCCCATTCTTCATGCAGGAAGTGATTGATGTAATCGGGGTCGTCATCGTAGTTGACAGACGGTGCCTTTAACACCAGTTTGTTACCGGTCTGTTGGTCCTGTACCAGGTAGACCTCGGTGCGTTTGTTGGAGAACAGGTAACGCAGGATTTTGTAGCCATCCAGGATCATGCCGGGTTCCAGTGGTGGCGGGAATGGCAGCTCGGTCAGCTTGTTATAGAATTCCTTCTCATTGGCGCTCGGTAGCTTCTCGATCGCCAGGCACTGACAGGTCAGGTTGTCATCGCTGCCGTTTTGCTCGGCTTCTGTAATGATACGACGCGTAACATCTTCCAGGTTTTCCGGTGACTGGTTCAGTATGTCCCTGATGCGCTGATCGCTGAGAAACTCGTGGATACCATCGGTAGTCAATAAAAAGATGTCACCGATCTCAACCAGTACCTTGCGATAATCGATATCGACATGCAGTTCGATGCCCATCGCGCGGGTCAGGTAGGCCTTGTTGCCCCTGACCTTCAAACGGTGATCGGTCGTCAATAGTTCCAGTTCGCCGTTGCGCAATCGGTAGATGCGGGTGTCACCGATGTGAAACAGATAGGCCGTATTGGACTTGATCACCATGGCACTCAAGGTCGTGACCATGCCCTTGGTACCGCCATACTGCTGTCCCTGGCTGTACAGCCAGCGGTTTAGCGCGGACAGTACTTTTTGTGCCGAGGATTTAACTGCCCAGCTTTCCGGGGTACTGAAGTAGTCGAGCAGAAAGCCCTGCACACACGCACGACTCGCTTGCTGACCGGCCTCGGAACCGCTCATGCCATCGGCGATGACTGCCGCCAGTCCCTTGGTATTTAACAGGGGCTCAGTCGGGATCTCGATGCCACAGTCATCTTCGTTGCGCTCTTTGGTACCGGCAACGCTGAGTTGACTGGTTCGGGCGACGATGCTGCTGCTCACGTTGATTAATGTCCCAAAAGTGCGGTCAGCTCGATATTATACGGGAATTGTCGAGTCTGATGGCATTGTTACCGGGCCCCCTAGCTCACTTCAATCATCTGAACGGTGCCATCGGGAAGTACTTCGGCCATATGCCCCCTGGGCTCTTCCATAAACAGGACGATGGTAATCAATGTGAAAATTGCCGCGCCAGCAATGACCAGGAAAAATATCTCAGTGGAGACGAACGACAAGGTCGTCAGGAAGGCGACTGCACCGACATTGCCATAGGCGCCCGACATACCGGCAACCTGGCCCGTCAGGCGGCGTTTAATCAGTGGTACGACCGCGAATACGGCGCCGTTGCCGGCATTCACAAATATCGAACTGAAGATCGTGACTCCGACGGCGGCCAATATCGACCAGTCTTTGCCCATCTGGCTCATTAGAAAATAACCGACAGCCAGTCCGGTCATGATAATAACGAGTGACGCCTTTCGGCCGTACTTGTCGCTGATGAGTCCGCCGGCCGGACGCATGATCAGATTAAGACCGGCATAGATGGAAGCAATCATACCTGCGCTTACCGGAGACAGTTCAAAGGTATCCATAAAGAATAATGGCAACATCGAAATCACGGAGAGTTCCGAGCCAAAGGTGACCATGTACGACAGGTTCAGCACGGCCACCTGCCTGAATTTGTAGCGCTCAATTTCAGGGACATCTTTACTAAAGACATGCTTGTTGATTTGTATGATGCGTATGGTCTGGAACAGATACATGCCAGCCAGTGATGTATAGACAAGGTTGGTGATGGCTTCGCTGATCAGGCCAATATTCACCGGACTCAGCTTCCAGGTCAGTACCGCCAGGGCGACATACATCGGAATATTCATGATCAGGTATAAAAAGAAATCACCCTTGCTGGTGATTTCCATCGCACCGGAGCGCTTTGGTTTAAAATAAGTGGAACCCTTCGGGGTGTCACTGACCGAAAAGAAATAGATGATGGAATAAACCAGTGCGATAGCACCGGTTGTGGCGATGGCATAACGCCAACCGTCATCGCCACCATACATCAGCGCCAGCGTTGGCAGGCTAATGGCTGCCGCGGCCGATCCAAAATTGCCCCAGCCGCCATAGATACCTTCGGCCAGCCCGAGTTGTTTGGCCGGAAACCATTCGCTGACCATACGGATACCGATCACAAAACCCGCACCGGAGAAGCCCATCAGGAAACGCATCAGCGCAATCTGCTCGTAACCTTCGGCAAAGGCATAACCAAAACACAGCAGGCTGGAGACGAACAGTAAAATGCCGAACATACGCTTCGGACCGAGCATGTCCACCAGCATGCCAACAATAATACGTGCCGGGATAGTCAGTGCGACATTCAGGATCAGCAGTGCCTTGATTTGCTGGTCAGTGAGTTGCAGGGATTCACGCAACGCACCCAGTAATGGCGCATAGCTGAACCACATGACAAAACTTAAAAAGAACGCAAACCAGGTCATGTGCAGGATTTTGTACTTGCCGCTAAAGGAAAGCAGGTTCAATTTATCGTTATTCGGTTGCATGCATGAGACTCCTGACTCGAATGTCGGTATGTGTATCCTGCTAGCCGTAGAGCAAGCCTCGTGCCAGATTGGAATAATTGATCAATTTACGTTGAAACGCTGGAAATTCATTGAGTTAATGAGATTTATGATCTGTTTCGGTGCAACAATAAGAGCGCGGCATCGAAATGGTGCTAAAACTTTGCACCAATTCCACTCAAATATATAAGCATGCACTAATATAGTGCAAAACAGCCCATCAGGGCCCTGCCATGACCCCGGGACGGTGTCATTAAAGGTTGATAAATCAATCAGATATATAAATTATCAGGGAACGCTTAGAGGCTGGCACGGCGTTTGCTCTACAGCTAACAATGGCTGGGGAATGGTGGTCACGGGGGCCACAAATATGGAGAAGCAGGCATGAAAGAAAAGCTGGTTGTCGTTGGAAATGGCATGGCGGGGATCCGCGCGGTGGAAGAACTGCTGAAGCTGGATCCACAGATGTATGACATCACGGTGTTCGGTAATGAGCCGCATGGCAATTACAACCGAATCATGTTGTCACCGGTACTCGCGGGTGAGAAGACCATCGACGATATTATGCTGAACGACCTGCAGTGGTATGACGATAATGGTATCGTGCTGCAGGCGGGCAAGGCGGTTGTTGATATCGATCGCAGGGCACGCAAGGTCGTCGCCGATGATGGCACTGTAGCACCCTACGATCGCCTGTTGCTCGCGACCGGATCCTTACCATTTATTATCCCGTTACCGGGCCACGACCTGCCGGGCGTGATCTCGTTCCGTGACATCAAGGATGTCGATACGATGCTGGATGCCTCGAAGAAATACAAACATGCCGTGGTCATCGGCGGGGGCCTGCTCGGACTCGAGGCGGCCAATGGTCTGATGAGTCAGGGGATGAAGGTCACCGTGCTGCACCTGATGGACACCTTGATGGAGCGCCAGATGGACAGCATTGCCGGCAAGATGCTGAAGAAATCGCTGCAGGACAAGGGCATGCAGGTCCTGTTGCAGGCCTCCACCAAAGAGATCATTGGCAGCGATCGCGTCAAGGGTGTGCTGCTGGAAGACGGCCGTGAGTTGACGGCAGATATCGTGGTAATGGCGGTCGGTATTCGTCCGAACATTGAGCTGGCGAAGAAGACTCACCTGCATTGCGAACGTGGCGTGGTCGTCAATGACACCATGCAGACGTTTGATCCAAGAATTTATGCGGTTGGTGAATGCGTTGAGCATCGTCACCAGACCTACGGTCTGGTGGCGCCGTTGTTTGAACAGGCCAGGGTCTGTGCCAACCACCTGGCGCAGCACGGTATTGGTCGTTACGAAGGTTCGGTGACTTCGACCAAACTGAAGGTGACCGGGATTGATCTGTTTTCCGCCGGCAATTTTAGTGGTGATGATGACACCGAGGAACTGGTGTTCCAGGATGCGGCCCGCGGTGTGTATCGCAAGCTGGTCGTCAAGGACAACAAGGTCGAGGGCACGGTAATGTTTGGCGACACCATTGACAGTTCCTGGTATTTCGACCTGATGCGTGATGAGACCGATATCAGCGATTTACGTGACAGCATTTTATTTGGTCAGGCACACCTTGGTGATGCCGGTCACGGCGATGATAACCGTGTCGCACTGATGGCCGATACGGTCGAGATCTGTGGTTGTAACGGTGTTTCCAAGGGCGAGATCGTCGATGCGATCAGCAGCAAAAAACTGTTTACGCTGGAAGAAGTGCGCGCACATACCAAGGCCTCCAGTTCCTGTGGTTCCTGTACCGGGCTGGTGGAGGCCTTGCTGTCACATACTATGGGTGGTGATTATTCGACGGCACCACATTTAAAGCCGATGTGTGGCTGCACTGAACATCCCCATGACGATGTGCGCGAGGCGATCAGGGAACACAAGTTATTGTCAGTACATGACGTGATGCAAACCATGAACTGGGACACCCCGGATGGTTGCAGCAAGTGCCGTCCGGCACTGAACTATTACCTGTTGTGCGCGTGGCCGGAAGAGTATCACGATGATTATCAGTCACGTTTTATTAACGAACGTGCCCATGCCAATATCCAGAAAGATGCGACTTACTCGGTGATTCCGCGTATGTGGGGTGGTGGTACTACCCCGGACGAGTTACGTGCGATTGCCGATGTCGCCGATGAATATGATGTCAAGACCGTGCACGTTACCGGTGGCCAGCGTATTGCGCTGTATGGCCTGAAGAAGTGCGAATTGCCCGGCGTCTGGAAAAAACTCAGCGATGCCGGCATGGTCTCCGGTCATGCCTATGGCAAGGCATTGCGTACCGTGAAGACCTGTGTCGGCAAGGAATGGTGCCGTTTCGGGACCCAGGATTCCACCCACCTCGGTGTTGAACTGGAGAAGATGACCTGGGGTTCATGGACACCGCACAAATTCAAGATGGCGGTGTCTGGTTGCCCGCGTAACTGTGCCGAGGCGACGATTAAAGATCTGGGCGTGGTGTGTGTGGATTCCGGCTACGAAATACACATTGCTGGTAACGGTGGTGTGAAGGTACGTGCCACAGACCTGCTGTGCAATGTGGCGACTGAAGCGGAAGTACTCGAATACTGCGCGGCCTATATGCAGCTATACCGCGAACAGGCACATTACCTGGAACGTACAGCGCCGTGGATTGAACGTGTTGGCCTGACCTATGTGAAGCAACACGTGGTCGAAGACGAAGCCGAACGCAAGTCCCTGATGGAACGCTTCCTGATTTCGCAGAAGGCGGTACAGGTTGACCCATGGACCGAGCGTGCCGAGGGCAAGGACGAACATGAATTCACCGTGCTTAAGCAGGTTGGTTGAGCAGGTCGGTTAAACAGTTTCACGAGAGGAAGATAAGCATGCAGGCAGTAAATATCATGACAAATACAGAATGGATAGAAGTCGGGACCCTGGAGGACATCCCGAAACTGGGCGCGCGCGTGGTGTCGACCCCGGAGGGTGATATCGCCGTGTTCCGTACCGCCGATGATGAAGTGTTCGCATTGCGCGATGCCTGCCCGCACAAAGGCGGGCCACTGTCGCAGGGTATTGTGCACGGCAAGCGTGTCTCTTGCCCATTACATGACTGGAAGATCCAGCTGGATAGCGGCAAAGCGGTGGCTCCGGATGAAGGCTGTGCCGCGAGTTTCCCGGTGAAGCTGGAAGGTGAGAAACTGTTTATCAGTACAGTACCCAATGAGGGTTGCCCCAATAAATAATGTTGAATGCAACTATGCGTGTTACGCAGCCATTAATTAAACAGTAAATATTAGTCATTAGTAATTAGTCATTGTATTTATTATGAGTCATTTTCTGGATCGTCTGAAATTCTTCAGGCATACGCAAGATACTTTCTCCAATAATCACGGCATTGTGACCAATGAGGATCGCCGCTGGGAGGATGCCTACCGGCGCCGCTGGCAATTTGACAAGGTGGTGCGTTCCACCCATGGTGTCAACTGTACTGGCGGCTGTTCCTGGAATATCCATGTCAAGAATGGCCTGGTGGCCTTTGAGATGCAGGCCACGGATTATCCCGAGACCCGCCCGGACCTGCCGAACCATGAGCCGCGTGGTTGTCAGCGCGGTGCCAGTTATTCCTGGTATCTGTATAGTCCTCATCGTGTCAAGCATCCACTGATCCGTGGGCGGCTGCTGGAGTTGTACCGCGCCGAACGCGATAGCGGCAAGGATCCGGTGGAGGCCTGGCAGGCCATCCAGCAGGATGAGGCGAAGCGCAAACGCTATACCGCCGTGCGCGGTCTCGGTGGTTTTGTGCGCACTAACTGGGATGAGATCACCGAGATCATTGCCGCCGCCAATATCTATACCATCAAGAAATGGGGACCGGATCGAGTACTGGGCTTCTCACCGATCCCCGCCATGTCGATGATCAGTTATGCCGCGGGTACCCGCTACCTGTCATTGATCGGCGGTGTACCGCTGAGTTTCTATGACTGGTACTGCGATTTGCCACCGTCATCGCCGCAGGTGTGGGGTGAACAGACCGATGTGCCGGAATCGGCCGACTGGTATAACTCCAGCTACATCATCGTCTGCGGCGCCAATCTGCCGATGACGCGTACCCCGGATGCGCACTTCTTCTCTGAGGTTCGTTACAAGGGCACCAAGATCGTCTCCATGGCCCCGGATTATGCCGAGTATGTGAAGTTTGCCGACTTGTGGATGCCGGTCAAACAGGGCACCGATGCCGCGGCCTTTCTCGCCATGGGCCATGTGGCTTTGAAAGAGTTTTTTATTGATAAGACTGTTCCCTATTTTCAGGAGTATGCCCGCACCTACACAGACATGCCCATGCTGGTGTGCTTACGTAAACACGGCGATGGCTATGCGACGGATCGTTTTTTACGCGCCGCGGATCTTGACGGCAATCTGGGTGAAGACAATAACCCGGAATGGAAGACCCTGGTAATAGACGAGATCACCGGCGAGGTTGTGGCGCCCAACGGCTCCATCGGATTTCGTTGGGGTGAGGACGACGTGCAGGGACGCACTAGTGCTGCGGGCGCAGGACGCGCAGGAGCGGTTGGGAAATGGAACATCAAACCACATAAGGCAGCAGATCAGAGCAAGATCGAGGCGCAGCTCAGTCTGGTTGAAAAATATGATGACGTGGTCCCGGTTGTTTTCCCGCATTTTGCGAGCGCCAGCGATCGCACCCTGACGCGCAATGTCCCGGTACGCAAACTAGGCATCAATGGCAAAGACGTGCTGGTCGCCACGGTATTTGATTTGCAATTGGCACAATACGGCATTGACCGTGGACTCGGTGGCGGCAATGTCGCCAGAGATTATGACGATGCAGATATAGCCTATACGCCAGCCTGGGCCGAGCGCATTACCGGTGTTAAACGTGCCGACCTGATCCGTACCGGTCGCGAGTTCGCGGATAATGCCGCCAGGACCCGGGGCAAATCCATGATCATTCTCGGTGCCGGTATCAATCACTGGTATCACAATGACATGGCCTACCGCGCCATTATGAACCTGTTGCATGTGTGTGGCTGCGTGGGCCAGAGTGGCGGCGGCTGGGCACATTACGTCGGTCAGGAAAAGCTGCGGCCGCACGCCGGCTGGGCCCCGATTGCCTTTGCCCATGACTGGATCCGTCCCTCACGGCAAATGAACGGCACCACCTTCTTCTATTTTCATACGGACCAGTGGCGTTATGAAAAGATCGACGCCAACGAGCTATTGGCCGATACCGCCAGGGGCCGTTATCGTGACCATACGCTGGCGGACTACAACGTGGTGTCACAGCGTCTCGGCTGGTTGCCTTCGGCACCGCACTTTAACCGCAACCCGATGGATCTGGTGGATGAAGCGGAGGCAGCGGGCGCCAGTGACGAGCAGGGTGTGGTCGATTATGTGGTGGAACAACTTAAAACCAGCAAACTTGAATTTTCCTGCGAAGACATCGATGCACCGGAGAATTTCCCGCGCAACCTGTTTGTGTGGCGATCCAATCTGCTCGGCAGCAGTGCCAAGGGCCATGAATATTTTCTCAAGCATTTACTCGGTGCCCAAAACGGCGTTATGGAAGAGGGCACTGAAGGTGCAGACTGCAAGGAAGTGAAATGGCATGATGATGCCCCGACCGGCAAGCTGGATCTGCTGGTGGACATCAATTTTCGCCTCAATTCCACCGGTGCCTACTCCGATATTGTCCTGCCTACCGCCACCTGGTACGAGAAGAACGATCTCAATACCACGGACATGCATCCTTTTATCCATCCATTGACCGAGGCGGTGAATCCCGGCTGGGACAGCAAGAGCGACTGGCAGATTTTCAAGCGCATCGCGCAGGCATTTTCTGCCCTGGCAGGAAAACATCTTGGCACCCGTAAAGACCTGGTGTCCATGCCGCTATTGCATGACAGTCCCTCGGAATTAGGTCAGGCGCTGGGGGTACAGGACTGGAAGCGTGGTGAATGTGAAGCCATACCAGGCAAAACGATGCCAATGATGCATGTCGTCGAGCGCAACTTTGCCGATACGTACAAGAAATTTTGTGCCTTTGGGCCGCTGATGTCGGAACTGGGGAATAGCGGCAAGGGCATTTCCTGGAGCACGGAAGCCGAGATTGAGCACCTGAAACATTACAATACCACTATCAAGGAAGAGGGGGTCGGCAAAGGCCTGCCATCATTGCAGGAAGACAGACATGCCTGTGATGCCATTCTTGCTATCGCACCGGCAACCAATGGTGAGGTGGCCTATAAGGCCTGGGTTGCGTTGGGCAAAAAGACCGGCCTGGATCACACGCATCTATGCAGCCCACGCCGTGGTGACAGAATCACTTTTCATGACATCACGGTGCAGCCCCGAAAAATCATCACCTCGCCTATCTGGAGCGGGATTGAATCAGAAGAGGTGAGTTATACCGCAGGTTATACCAATATCCATGAGTATATTCCGTTTCGAACACTTACCGGGCGTGCGCAGTTTTATCAGGATCACGAATGGATGCTGGATTTTGGCGAGGGCTTTTGTGCCTATAAACCGCCGATTGACCTGAAGGCAACACAGGCCGTTGCAGCACGCCTGAAGGGTAAAAAACATTTAACACTAAACTGGATAACACCGCATAGTAAGTGGGGCATCCACAGCACCTACAACGATAACCTGCGCATGCTGAATCTGTTCCGTGGTGGCCCTACCGTGTGGGTATCTGAAACCGATGCGAAATCTATTGGTCTGGAAGATAACGACTGGGTCGAGGCATTAAACGGTAATGGTGCAACGGTGGCACGCGCGGTGGTGAGCCAAAAAGTACCCGAAGGAATGGCGATGATGTATCACGCTCAGGAAAAGATTATTAATGTGCCCGGTTCCCCCACCACCGGCAAGCGTGGCGGCATACTGAATAGCGTGACGCGCACCGTGGTCAAACCAACTCATATGATTGGCGGCTATGCGCAATTGGCATACGGTTTTAACTACTATGGCACCGTGGGTTCGCAGCGCGATGAATATGTGTTGTTGCACAAGATCGAAGACAAAGACGTGGACTGGCTGGAACGGCCGCTAACGGAAGAGCGGGAAGCGGCGCCGAACCCACTGGGTGTTAAATAGTATTCTGGAGTAATTGATGAAAGTCCGTGCACAATTCGCATTAGTGTTTAATCTCGACAAGTGTATTGGTTGCCATACCTGTTCGGTAACTTGCAAGAACGTCTGGACCAGTCGTAAGGGTGTTGAGTATGCCTGGT
>BTQY01000023.1:0-33687 GCA_036986115.1 Gammaproteobacteria bacterium
GTGGTAAATGCATTTACAGTTTCGACACAATAACGTGATTCAGTAAATTATTAATGGTCGCATGCATCACATCCAGTAATGGTGCCGGCCACAACCCCAGGGCCATTACGGCCACGGCCAAAATACCCAATATCAAAAATTCGCGTTTATTCAGGTCTTTCAGGCTGGCAACCTTGTCATTGGCGATCTCGCCAAACATCACACGTTTGACCATCCACAGTGAATAGGCCGCGCCCAGTACCAGGGTGGTGCCGGCGACGAATGCATACCAGAAATTGGCCTGGAAGCTGGACAGGATCACCATGAATTCACCGACGAACCCGGATGTCCCGGGCAGGCCGGTATTCGCCATCGCAAACAACACCATAAACGATGCGAAGATCGGCATGGTATTCACTACCCCGCCGTAATCGGCAATCATGCGACTATGCGTTCGCTCATACATGATCCCGACGCCCAGAAACAGGGCACCAGAAATAAAGCCATGCGACACCATTTGTACCATGCCGCCTTCCATGCCTAATTTCGCCCCACTTAATGAGCCACTGCTGGCATAGATTGAGAACACCAGGAAGAAACCCAGTGTCGCAAAGCCCATGTGGGCGATAGATGAATAAGCGATTAGCTTTTTCATGTCCTCCTGCACCATTGCGACCATGCCGATATAGACCACGGCGATCAATGACAGCATGATGATCAGCCAGTCGAGCTGCATGCTGGCATCCGGTGTGATTGGCAGGCTAAAACGCAGGAAGCCATAGCCGCCGATCTTCAACATGATGGCAGCCAGAATCACGGAGCCACCAGTGGGTGCCTCAACGTGTGCGTCCGGCAACCAGGTGTGTACCGGCCACATCGGGACCTTGACGGCAAATGCCAGCAGGAACGCCAGGAAGATCAGGATCTGCTCGGTCATATCAAGCTGCAGCACATGGAAATCCAGGATCGAGAAACTGCCTGACTTGAAGTACATATAAATAAGCGCCACCAGCATCAATACCGAACCGAGGAAGGTATACAGGAAGAACTTGATGGTGGCATATACGCGCCGTGGTCCACCCCAGATACCGATGATCAGGAACATCGGGATCAACATGCCTTCCCAGAAGACATAGAACAACACCGCATCCAGTGCAGAGAACACCCCGACCATCAGGCCTTCCATGATCAGGAACGCCGCCATGTACTGTGACACGCGGTACTGAATTACCTGCCAGCTGGAGATCACCACCAGCACCGTGGTGAAAGTGGTCAACAGGATCAGCGGCATCGAGATGCCATCAATACCGATATGATAGAAAACGTTAAACGCCTCGATCCATGACGTCTTCTGCTCAAACTGCATCAGGTAGGTGGCGTTATTAAATTCGGACCACAATGGAATGCTCAGAAGAAAGGTCAGGATCGAAACGGTCAATGCCACAGGACGCGCACCCCAGGGTTCACGATCGCCAACAGCCAGCACCACGATGCCACCCAGGATAGGCAGCCAAATCACAAAACTCAGTAGTGGTAGCTCAGAAAACATGTGTAATCAAATCCTCATAATCCTAAAGTAAAATAACCAAGTAATGCGATAAGTCCGATGATCATCGCAAAGGCATAATGGTACAGATAACCGGTCTGGATGACGCGCACCTTGCCGGCAATCCAGTTCACCGTTTTGGCTGAACCATCAATGATGATGCCGTCAATTACCGCTGAATCTCCACCCTTCCAGAACAGGCGTCCGATACCACGGGCAATCGGGGCAATGATACGTTCATTGAATTCATCGCAATAATATTTCTTCTCCAGCAATTTATAAATAAAACTGAATTTATCTTTAATGGCGCTGGCCACCTGTGGCATCTTCAGGTAGATCACCGCAGCGGTGATCAGACCAAGCAACGCAAACAGGAACGGTCCCCCCTTCAGTGCAGACTGAATACCATGGGCAGTAAAGCTCCACAGGCCATCGAAGTCCTTGCCCATCTCGGCCAGAACATTGTGTTTGTCAGCGACATAGATCGCATCACCGAAGAAGTCACCGAACACCACCGGCTCTATCAGGTAACCGGCCAGCACCGACGGGATCGCCAGCAACACCAGCGGCACCCACACTACCGGCCTGGTCTCACGCAAATGTTCACGGGTATGCTCATCCATGCGCTCTTTGGTATGGAACACCAGGAAAAACAGGCGGAAGGTGTACAACGCGGTGATAAATACACCGAATAACAGCGCAATATAGGCCATGTCTGACATCAACAGGCTGGAATTATTCACCGCCTCGAGGATAGCGTCCTTGGAATAGAAACCGGAAAATCCAGGGAAGCCTATCAATGCCAGCGATCCGATGACGGCAGTTATGTAAGTCCATGGCATGTATTTACGCAGTCCACCCATCTTGCGAATGTCCTGCTCATGGTGCATCGCGATGATCACCGAACCGGCGCCAAGGAACAGCAATGCCTTGAAGAAGGCATGCGTCATCAGGTGGAAGATACCGGCGGCATAGGCCGAGGCGCCCAGTGCCACGGTCATATAACCAAGCTGCGACAAAGTTGAATACGCAATCACGCGTTTGATGTCGTTCTGGATAATGCCAAGGAAGCCCATAAACAACGCTGTGATCGAGCCGACCACCATGATGGTGTTCAGTGCCACATCGGATAACTCAAATATTGGTGACATGCGTGCCACCATAAAGATACCCGCCGTCACCATCGTCGCGGCATGGATCAGCGCCGATATCGGTGTCGGGCCCTCCATCGAATCCGGCAGCCATACGTGTAACGGGAACTGTGCCGACTTGCCCATGGCACCCACAAACAGCAGCAGGCTGGTCACGGTCAATACGTTCCAGCTCATGCCAGGGAGGATCTCCATGGTCTCACCTGCCTTCGATGAGGCGGCGCTGAACACCGTGGCATAATCCATGCTGCCGAAATACATCAGGATGCTGGCAATACCGAGCAAAAAACCAAAATCGCCGACGCGGTTGACCAGGAAGGCCTTCATATTGGCGAAGATCGCGGTAGGCTTTTTATACCAGAAACCGATCAACAGGTAAGATACCAGGCCGACGGCTTCCCAGCCGAAGAACAGCTGCAGGAAGTTGTTCGACATTACCAGCATCAGCATCGCAAAGGTGAATAATGCGATATAACTGAAGAAACGCTTGTAGCCCGGGTCATCCTCCATGTAGCCGATGGTATAAATATGCACCATCAATGACACAAAGGTCACTACCAGCAACATCAGCACCGTCAGTCTGTCTATCAGAAAGCCGATTTCAAAACTAATGCCGCCACTGACCATCCATGTATACACAGATTCATTATAGGTCGGTGCACCATTGAGTACGTGATAATTAAACACAACCAGAGACAGCGCAAACGATCCGGCCACCCCGAGTATGGTCATCCAGTGGGCCATGCTCCGACTGATGACCCTGCCGAAGATGCCAGCCATGATGGCACCAAACAGTGGTAATAACGGGATTGCCAGATAAATATATTTCATATTATTTTTTACTGTTGTTCCAGTATTTTATCAGCCCTTTAAATCACTAATGTCTTCAACATTGATGCTGCCCTTATTTCTGAACAACACAACCAGAATAGCCAGACCTATCGCGGCCTCTGCAGCCGCCACCGTCAGGATAAAGAACACAAATACCTGGCCAGCGGTGTCATTCAGATAGTATGAGAAGGCAATAAAGTTCATGTTCACTGCCAGCAGGATCAATTCAACACACATCAGCAGAATGATCACGTTCTTTCGATTAATAAAGATCCCCGCTACGCTGATCGCGAACAGGATGGCACCAAGGATCAAATAATTCGATAACGGGATCATGCTAGTTTTTCTCCGCTTCCATCTTGATTATCTTCAACCGATCAGCCTTCTTGACCAGTACCTGTCTGGAGGGGTCCTGCTTGCGACTATCCTGGCGACGACGCTGTGTCAGCGTGATGGCCGCAATAATGGCCACCAGCAGTACCAGCGAGGCAATTTCAAACGGATACATATATACGGTATACAGCACTGCGCCCAGTTCAGCGGTATTATTGTAATCGGCCGCGTGTCTGACAGGTTCGGCATATTTTTCTAATCCGAAACTGTCACCACCAACGATATATATCAGCAGCCCCATCATCAGCAGTGCCACCAGTGCACCCAGAGGCAGAAATGCTGAAAAGCCTTCGCGTAATCTGGAGACATTGATATCCAGCATCATTATCACGAACAGGAACAACACCATGACCGCACCGACGTACACCAGCACCAGTACCACCGCAAGGAATTCGGCCTCCAGCATCAGCCACAGCGCGGCACTGCTAAAAAATGCCACCACAAGAAATAGTGCCGCGTGCACCGTGTTGCGCACGGTAACAACGGCCAGCGCCGACATGATCAGCCCGACGGCAAACATATAAAAGACCAGTTGTTGTATGCTTATATCCATAATGACTCAGTTACCGGTACGCGGCGTCCATACTTCTGTCAGCCGCCAATTGTGTCTCGTACTTGTCACCCATGGCCAGTAATTTTTTCTTGTCCATGATGTTCTCACCACGATTCTCAAAGCAGTATTCGAATAAACGCGTTTCAACAATGGCATCCACCGGGCAGGCCTCTTCGCAGAATCCGCAGTAGATACACTTGAAAAGATCTATATCGTAGCGAGTGGTGCGCCGGCTGCCGTCTTCACGCTGCTCTGATTCAATCGTGATCGCCAGCGCCGGGCAAACAGCCTCGCAAAGCTTGCAGGCAATACAGCGTTCTTCTCCGTTCGGATATCGCCGCTGTGCATGCAGTCCACGGAAACGATGTCCCTGTGGGGCCTTCTCCTCCGGGTACTGTATCGTGACCTCTTTCTTAAACAGGTAACTACCGGTCACCCTGAGTCCCTTGAACAACTCCAGCAAAAACAGGCTCCTGATATAATTGCTCATGGTCTTGATCATTGCTTTGTCCCCATGAGGCCAACCAGCTTGTTCAATACCACGTACGCAACGGCAAACGCCACTGTGACAACACCAAGTTTGACGAATGAAATCTGGTAAACGACTGCCGCAGCAACTACCAGCAGCCAGACGATGGTGATTGGGATAAACACCTTCCAGCCAAGACGCATGATCTGATCATAACGAAAACGCGGGAAGGTGGCACGGAACCACAGGTACAGCAACAGGAAGAACATGGTCTTGATGATTAGCCATACAAGACTGGATGACATCAAAAATTCGAGGAAGGTGCCCTCGAGGATGCTGGCATTCTCCAGTGGTGACAACCAGCCACCGACAAACATCAGCGAAGTCAACAGTGCAATCAGGATCATGTTGGCGTATTCTGCCAGGAAGAAAGCGGCAAAGGTCATTCCTGAATATTCGACATGGAAACCAGCAACGATCTCGGACTCGCCCTCGGCGACATCAAACGGTGCACGATGTGTTTCGGCGACGCCGGAGATGAAGTACACCACGAACAGCGGTAACAACGGCAGCATAAACCAGTGCTGTACCCCGCCCTTCTGCGCACTCACGATGTCACCCAGATTCAGGCTGCCGGCGGCAATCAGCACTCCGACCAGCGCAAATCCCATGGCAATTTCATAGGACACGATCTGTGCTGCACAGCGCATGGCACCGAGGAATGCATACTTGGAATTGGATGCCCATCCGGCAATCATCACACCATATACACCTAGCGAGGTGATCGCCAGGATATACAGCAGACTGGCATTGACGTCAGTGATCCACAGATTCTCGCCAAACGGCACCACGGCCCAGGCCGCCAGTGCGGTACCGATCGAAATGATCGGTGCGATCAGGAACAACACCGTGTTGGCATTGCTCGGGATGGTGATCTCCTTGAAGATCAACTTCATTGAGTCGGCTATCGGTTGTAACCAGCCACGTGGTCCAACCCGGTTTGGTCCGACACGATTCTGCATAAAACCGATGATCTTGCGCTCGGCAAAGGTCAGGTAGGCGACCGATAACATCAGCGGAACTAACAGCAACACTATTTTTGCCAATATAGTAAGAACTACCTGTAACCACACAGGAACCAGCGCCCACAGGTATATAGCAATACCTGCGACCCAGTCCCAAATCAGCAAAATAGTATCCATTTAATCGTTATACCCTAGTCAAGCTGTACCTCGATGGCACCGAATAACCTGCCCAGGCCGGCACTGTCGGCAACCGCCGCAGGCACCAGGATACAGTTATCCGGGATCGAGTCGTCCACCGTTAGTGGCAGGCTGAGCCAGTCACCATCTTGTTTAACAAGAATTCGCTTACTGCCATTCAGGCCCAGCTGCTGCGCCTGAGCGGCATTCATTCGTGCATCTGCCTCACGGGCATCCGCAGACTGTTGCAGTGAGGACGCCCTGCGTACCAGACCATCGATGTTATACAGGGACACATCCGAGATGCGCATCAGTTCACCATCGCTGCCTGGCGCGGCAATGGCAGTTGCCTCACCACTGTTGTCTGGCGTGACATCACCAATTGCCAGACGGCATTCGGTCAGCACTTCTTCCGAACTCATAAATTCAAAACCTTCAATATCGAACATATTGCCGAGCACGCGTAACAGCTTCCAGCCCGGACGGGTATCACCATAGGGAGCCACGGCGCCACTGAAACTCTGCCAGCGCCCCTCGGCATTAACGAAAGTACCTGAGGTCTCGGTAAAGGGTGATGTTGGCAGCAACACATCGGCATATTCCAGCATCGCCTCACTGCGGTAGCTGCTCATCACGACAACAAACCCGGCATCGCTTAATGCCTTCATCGCCGCAGGGCCATCGCTGCAATCCAGTTCAGGCTCGACATTCATCAACAGCCAGGCCTTTAACCCCTGGCTGAGCATCTGACCAGCATGCTGGCCCTTGTGGCTCAGCTCGTGTCCCTTAACACCGCGATGCGGTAATACACCGGCCAGCCAGGCACCCGCACTGTTACCGCCTTCCGGCAAATAACCCAGCGTGGCACCGGTCACGGCACTGATGCTCTTCGCGAGTGCACGCATCACGGATGACTGTGGATGAATAAAGGACTGCGTGCCCAGTAATACCGTGGCGCTATCGGCATCAATCAGGCCCTGCGCCGTATTCCGCTGGGCGTCACTGACCGTCGCACTGCTTAGTAATGAATCCAGCGCAGGTGATGCCGACTTGCCGGAGATCTCAACGGCTGCCTGCAAAATTCCCGCCAGATCGGTGAGCTGGCCTGCCGGGCCATTAATAAAGGATTCACTGGCATCAAAGGCAAATGGATAATCCACGCCATTTACAACAAACAGTTGTGCCCCCCTGTGGCAGGCCTTGCGTAAGCGATGCGCCACAATTGGCTGGTCCTTGCGCACGTTTGCCCCGACCAGCAATACGGCGTTCAGACTTTCAAGATCGGCGATATCCTGCCCTAACCACGGATATACCGGGGCACTATCCTGGTCGCTGAAATCACTTTGACGCAGACGATGATCAATATTGTAGATCCCCATCCCTCGCATCAGCTTCTGCAGCAGATACATTTCTTCCAGCGTGGAAGACGCAGATACCAGTGCACCGACCTGTTCATCTCCCTGGTTGATCCTGATTTCATTCACTCCTTCAACGACAGTATCCAGTGCCGTATCCCAGTCGGTCTCCTGCCAGCGGCCGTTGACCTTGATCATTGGTGACTTCAGTCGATCCGCATTGTTGAGGCCTTCATAGCTGTAACGATCTCGATCCGAGATCCAGCATTCGTTGACCTCTTCGTTATCCTTTGGGACTACCCGCAACACCTTGTTGCGCTGTATATGCACGGAAATGTTAGAACCGACACAATCATGCGGTGCGATGCTGTCATGAGAACGCAGTTCCCATGCACGCGCGGAAAAACGGAATGGTTTGGAGGTCAGCGCACCGACCGGGCAAACATCAATCACATTGCCGGACATCTCGGAGTCAACGCTCATTTCTATAAAGGTACCAATGGTGGTATGCATGCCGCGGCCAGTCGCGCCCAGCTCAGTGACACCACCAACTTCCTCCAGGGTACGAATACAACGGGTACAGTGGATACAGCGGGTCATCTCGGTCGCAATCAACGGACCGATGTCCTTGTCCCTGACGACACGTTTTGACTCGGTAAAGCGGGACAGGCCGCGGCCATATCCCATGGCAACGTCCTGCAATTCGCACTCGCCACCCTGATCACAGATAGGGCAATCCAGCGGATGATTGATCAGCAGAAATTCCATCACGCCACGCTGTGCCCTGATGGCCAGCGGTGACTTTGTCTGCACCTTCATGCCCTCGTTAATCGGGGTCGCACAGGCAGGCAATGGCTTCGGCACGCCCTCAACTTCGACCATGCACATACGGCAGTTGGCCGCGATCGGTAATTTCTTGTGGTAACAGAACCGCGGTATCACGATACCGGCTTCATCGGCGACACGGATGATCATGTCACCCCGGTTGCCCTGCAAGGCAACGCCGTTGATCTCGATACTGATCATGTCGTCCTGCTGGCTGGTTTTATCCGGGCTCATGCAGCTTGCCCCTTGTCGTTAGCCGGAGAGTGTCTGGGTACCGGCCCATCTACCAGGCAAGTCCTGTGTTCAATGTGGTAAATAAATTCATCCCGGAAGTGCTTCAGGAAACTCTGTACTGGCCACGCGGCGGCTTCACCAAACGCACAGATGGTGTGTCCGGCTATCTGCCCGGCGGCAGCTTCCAGCAGCTCCAGGTCCTGTATGTTGCCCTGGCCGTTCTCGATACGGGAAATTACCTTGTACATCCAGCCAGTGCCTTCACGACACGGCGTGCACTGGCCACAGGACTCGGCATAGTAGAAACGCGACAACGTCTGCAGTGCCCTGACCATGCAGGTGGTTTCGTCCATGACAATGACACCGCCGGACCCCAGATAGGTGCCTATCCCGGAAATAGAGTCGTAATCCATATCCACTTCCATCATCATGTGTCCCGGGACTACCGGCATCGAACAACCGCCGGGGATCACGGCCTTCAGCTTGTTGCCATTTCTGACACCCCCCGCCATTTCGAGTAATTCAGCAAATGGCGTTCCAAGCGGTATCTCAAAATTACCGGGCTTGTTGACGTGGCCGGATACGCAAAAAAGCTTTTCACCACCGCTGTTCGGTCGCCCCATGCCGAGGAACCAATCCGCACCATTGCGGATGATCGCCGCTACCGAGGCCAGCGTTTCAGTATTATTGATGGTGGTGGGCTTGCCATAAAGACCGTAATTGGCCGGGAACGGAGGCTTGAATCGCGGCTGCCCCTTGTTGCCTTCCAGCGATTCCATCAAGGCAGTCTCTTCACCACAGATATAGGCGCCGGCACCAAGATGACTGTAACAGTCATAATCAAAACCGCTGCCCAGAATGTCCTTGCCGAGGTAACCGGCCTCGTAGGCTTCCTTCAGTGCGCCTTCAAAACGTTCAAATGGCTCATGGTGGAACTCACCTCGCATGTAGTTATAACCGACCGACGAGCCAGTGCAGTAACCGGCAATGATCATGCCCTCGATCACGGCATGCGGATTAAAACGCAGGATATCGCGGTCTTTACAGGTCCCCGGCTCACTCTCATCTGAATTACAAATGATGTATTTCTGCCCTGGCGCATTCCGCGGCATAAAGCTCCACTTCAGACCGGTCGGGAACCCTGCACCACCACGCCCGCGTAATGCCGAGGCTTTGATTATTTCGATGATATCTTCCGCAGGGATCTTTTCATTCAGGATCCTGGACAGCGCCTCATAACCACCGACCTTACGATAGTTATCAAGGGTCCATGGTTGCTCAAATTGCCGCGTTGTGAAACAAACCTGGTTCGCCATCTCTTATCCCGCCAGCTTGCCAATAATCTCATCTACTTTTTCTGCAGTGAGATTTTCATGGTAATGACCATCAACCACCATCATCGGGGCACCCACGCAGGCAGCCAGACATTCTTCTTCCTTGACCAGCGTGATCCTGCCGTCATTGGTGGTCCCCCCTGCCTTTACGTCGAGGAGCCTTTCCACGTATTGTAAAATACTTTCCCCACCGCACAGCATGCAGGAAATATTGGTGCACACAGAAACCTTGTGCGGGCCGGCAGGCTCGGTATGGATCATTGAGTAGAAGGTGGCAACTTCATAAACCGAGATTTTTGGCATATCCAGATAGTCTGCAACGCCATTCATGAGCTCTGTCGACACCCAGCCGCCATTGTCCTCCTGGGCAGCATGTAATGCTGACAATACCGCCGATTTTTTCTGATCTGCCGGAAACTTGGTCAACCAGTGATCAATCTCTGTGCGTACTTTGTCTGAAAGAATACTCAACGATCTATTTCTCCAAACACAACATCCATCGAACCAATAACGGCGACAACGTCAGCCAACATGTGGCCACGGGTCATTTCATCGATGGCAGCCAGATGCGCGAAGCCCGGCGCACGCACCTTGACGCGATACGGTTTATTGGCGCCATCCGATACCAGGTACACCCCGAACTCTCCCTTGGGATGCTCAACTGCTGCATAGGCCTCCCCGGCAGGGACACAGTAGCCTTCTGTGAACAATTTAAAATGGTGAATCAACGCCTCCATATCACCCTTCATCTCAGCCCGCGGTGGCGGGGTGATCTTGTGATCATCCAGCGCCACCGGGCCCGGATTGTCCTTCAGCCATTGCACACACTGCCTGATAATTCGATTTGACTGACGCAATTCTTCAACGCGCACCAGGTAACGATCATAACAATCTCCCTCTGTGCCCACTGGAATATCAAAGTCCATTTGATCATAGACTTCATACGGCTGCTTCTTGCGCAGATCCCAGGCAACCCCTGAACCACGCAGCATTGCACCGGAAAAACCAAGTTCAATGGCCCTTTCAGCGCTGACCACAGCAATCCCCACGGTCCGTTGTTTCCAGATACGATTGTCTGTCAGCAACGTTTCATATTCATCGATATATCCGGGGAAGCGCTCGGTAAAATCCGCGATATAATCCAGCAGCGAGCCCTGACGGTTATTATTCAGCTTGACCACTTCCTTTTTGTTGTGCCACTTTGAGACTTCATACTGTGGCATGCTATCAGGCAGATCCCGGTAAACACCGCCGGTACGATAATAGGTTGCATGCATACGGGTCCCGGAAACGGCCTCGTAACAGTCCATCAGGTCTTCACGCTCGCGGAAACAATACAGAAACATGGTCATTGCGCCGACATCCAGCGCATGGGTACCGAGCCACATCAAGTGGTTCAGAATACGGGTAATCTCATCGAACATCACACGAATATACTGGGCGCGCAACGGCGGCGTAATACCAAGCAGCTTCTCGACAGCCAGCACGTAGCCATGTTCATTGCACATCATCGAGACATAATCGAGGCGATCCATGTAACCAATGCTCTGGTTAAACGGTTTACTCTCGGCAAGCTTTTCTGTTGCGCGATGCAGCAGACCAATATGGGGATCGGCGCGCTGTATGACCTCACCATCCATCTCCAGCACCAGGCGTAACACACCATGGGCAGCCGGGTGCTGCGGTCCAAAATTCATTGTGTAGTTACGAATCTCTGGCATTTTGTTTCACTTATTCTTTTTCAGCGGCCTGCGGCGGTTCATCTTCTTCAGGCTGTTTCACCACCAGCCCATCGGTATAGCGACTGTCTTCCCTGATTACCCGTGGCACCAATACACGTTCTTCAATACTGACGGGCTGGTATACGACCCGCTTCTTCTCGGCGTCGTAGCGCATCTCTACATGCCCAATCAGCGGAAAATCCTTACGGAACGGATGACCGATAAAGCCATAGTCCGTCAGGATCCGTCGAAGATCAGGATGGCCGCTAAACATAATTCCAAACAGGTCAAATGCCTCACGTTCGAACCAGTCCGCGGAAGACCAGATGTTGATCACAGAATCAATCACCGGGGTAGTTTCATCGGCAAATACCCGTATCCTTAAGCGACGGTTATGACGATGAGACAACAGATGGTAGACCGCTGCAAAGCGTTCCCCCTGCCATTGTTTCACGGCAGATTCGTTACTATCGACGCCTCGACTAAAACCAGTACCGCTTGCCGCGCTGGTGGCCCACTCAACGTCACCATAGGCCGAGTAATCCACTCCACACAGATCAACAAGCTGTTTGAATGAAAACTGTGGTTCACTGAAAAGCGACTGGGCTACATCAAGAAGATCTTCCCTGTTTACTTCAATGGTGGCTTCATTGGCATTAATGCTGCAGCTCGCCAGCTTATCACCGAAAAATTCGGCAAGCTGGTCAGCTAGCACCTGCACCGCAGGTGATGTTGGTTGTTCGCTTACTGCTGTCATTATCGGGCTATGGTATTTGTTCTTCTAATTTTATTTTGCAGTTGCAGGATGCCATAAAGCAGTGCCTCTGCCGTTGGAGGACAACCCGGCACATAAATATCTACCGGCACAATTCGATCGCATCCTCTGACTACTGAATAGGAATAATGATAATAACCTCCGCCATTGGCGCATGATCCCATCGAGATCACCCAGCGAGGTTCAGCCATCTGGTCATACACCTTGCGCAAGGCCGGCGCCATCTTGTTGACCAGGGTGCCCGCAACAATCATTACATCTGACTGTCTGGGGCTGGGGCGAAATAAAATACCAAAACGATCTAGATCATAGCGGGAGGCACCTGCCTGCATCATTTCAACGGCACAACAGGCCAGACCAAAGGTCATCGGCCACATGGAACCGGTCCGGGCCCAGTTGATCAGTGAATCAACCGAGGTAGTGACGAACCCTGGCCCCATTTTTCCTTCTATTCCCATGTGGCTATTCCCATGTGGCTATTCCCATGTGGCTATTCCCATTCAAGGGCCCCCTTCATCCATTCATAGATAAATCCAATGACCAGAATACCGAGGAACACCACCATCGCATAAAAGCCGACGCTGCCGATCTCATCGAGCACCACTGCCCAGGGAAACAGGAAGGCGATCTCCAGATCGAATATAATAAACAGGATGGCCACCAGGTAATAACGCACGTCAAACTTCATGCGTGAATCCTCGAACGCCCCGAAACCGCATTCGTAGGGGGAGGTTTTTTCACTATCGGGTTTGTGGGGTGCCATCAGGAACCCCATGACCAGCAGCACAACGCCAACCGTGGTGCCGACGCCAAGGAATATCAAAACGGGCAAATAATTTTCCAGCATATGTGGGAAGCCCCATCTCTTCGTCTGCTGGCGAGTCCATTACGCCTGGTTGTTAAATCGTTCTGGTGTAACGATCTCGCTACGTGGCGGAAGAGTTTGGCTCGCCTAGGAATGTGTGTCAAGTTGCTGCGCTTACAGGAATACTTATAAAATCATTATGTTAAACAATCTTTCTAGGGCTATAAAAAAACACTATCGGAAATAAGTCAATTATCCCGGGCCATTTCTACAGACAGTGCTTCACCCACGCCATTCCATGCCAATAACGGCTCACCAAGTACATTAAATACCGCAGTTAGTAGCATGATTAATATGTATACTTATATGCACAGGAAAACATGGCACAGTGAGACCCGCAAGGACAGGGCGTTAAATTTAGAGATGGTGCCGAAGGCGAGACTTGAACTCGCACGAGGTTTCCCTCACTACCCCCTCAAGGTAGCGTGTCTACCAATTCCACCACTTCGGCGATTTCCGATATTTGGCCTGCTCAGGGTTTGGGGGTGTCCAGCGACTCACTGAGGGTATCACTGCTGACGTCACTGGGGACATCACTGGGGACATCTCCTGGCACTTGCTGCTGCTTCGGCTTGTCAGCAGACGATGACGCTGACTTGTCCGCTGTGCCGGACCCGGGGGCATCACGCATGGGCATACCAGAGGTTGGGATATCAGACGCTGGGATATCTGGCACCTGCTGCGGGACAACATCCGTCACACTGGTGCTCTCCATCCTGGCATTGGTGAAATAGGCCAGGGTCAGGCTGGTGGCAAAAAAGGCAATGGCCAGACCCGTCGTCAGTCTCGTCATGAAAGACGTGGAGCCACTGGCACCAAACACTGTCTGCGAGGCCCCGCTACCAAAGGCGGCCCCCGCATCGGCACCCTTGCCATGCTGGATCAGGATGATACCTACCAGGATAATCGCAATGAGTACGTGAACTACCAAAAATATGTTTTGTAACATCAGGTGTTATTCCTTAATTTTACCTTGTTTGACCGATACTGGCAGGCGCATCAAGCGGCCGCCGGGTTTGCTGCCTTGCAGATGGTCAGGAAGTCATCCGCCTTCAGCGAGGCCCCGCCGATCAATCCACCATCAATATCGGCCATCGACAGTAATTGTTCGGCATTTCCTGCATTCATGCTGCCGCCATAGAGGATCTGCATCCTGGCGGCGACCCCGCTATCCTGTTCAGCCAGCAATTTCCTTATGAAATCATGTACTTCCTGGGCCTGCTCCGGTGTTGCCGTCTTGCCGGTACCTATCGCCCAAACAGGTTCATAGGCGATCACACCATCACCCAGTGCCTGGATCCCCACTCGATTGATGACCGCGCTGATTTGCCGGGCCACCACCGCCTCGGTGACCCCGGATTCGCGTTCCTCAAGCGTTTCGCCCACACACAGGATCGGTATCAGGCCCGCATTGTGGGCCGTCTGGTACTTTTTAGCGACCAGTTCATCGCTCTCGCCATACAATGAGCGGCGCTCGGAATGACCTACGATCACGTATTTACAGGCAAAATCCAGCAGCATCGCGGCAGAGATCTCACCGGTAAACGCACCGGGGCCCGCTTCACTGGCCAGGTTTTGACCGCCATAATTAAGCGCCGCGCCATTCACCAGTTGCTGCACATCCGCCAGGTAGATAGTCGGGGGACACATGACCACGTCGGCCACAGTGACCTCTGCCAGGCCGGCCTTGATAGCAGAGACCAGCGCATTGACGCTTTCGCGGCTACCATTCATCTTCCAATTACCGGCAATCAAAGGCTTACGTGACATATCCAGGCTCCAGTATGTTCTAAAATGGCATCGAAGCTTACTCGCGACGCCCTGAAAAATCAATGGAATCCTCGCTAATTAACGCCATGTTAGACATAGAAATGCGTGAAATTTCCGTGGATTAAGCCAATTCACATTGAGTCCGGGAATCAACTTGGCTTTTAAACCATTGAGTCCGCAAATGCGACGTACAGGGACGTACTAGTGTCGCGCGAGGCAGGATGCCGGTAGCGACCACGCAAAAAAAATCTAATTTAATGTTAAGTCAGGGCCGAGTTATTCCTGGGATATGTGTATATGAATGACATAAATGGTGTTTATTTACAGCTCGACCAGAAGATTGATATCGAATTCTACACATGATCATAATTTAACTCAGACCAATAATAATTATCATCAGATTTTATTTGCTTTTTTTGCGTTCATTTGCGGATAAAGAAATATTAAGGCATCACTAACCAATTGCCTCGCTGACCGCGTCGGCGAGGCGCTGCGCCAGCCCGGCAACCTGTTTGGCATCCTGGCCTTCGACCATGACGCGATACAATGGCTCGGTACCGGAGGGCCGCAACAGGATGCGCCCGGTATCGCGTAACTCATTCTCGACTTCACCGATGGTCTTCCTGACCGGGGCCGTGTCTGCCAATGCAGTTTTAATTGCCGAGGTGATGTCAGCAGGAAGTTCGATATTCAGCAAGGTCTGCGGATACTTTTGCATGCCTGATTTTAATTCATGTAATGTCTTGCCTGATTTCTCTATTGCAGCCAATATCTGTAATGCCGAGACGATGCCGTCACCGGTCGTCGTGCGATCCAGGCAAAGTATGTGACCGGAAGATTCACCGCCCAGGGACCAGCCTGCGCGTTCCAGCATCTCATATACGTAGCGATCACCGACCCTGGCGCGCTGGAAATCAATGCCCATTTTATTCAGTGCGTGTTCGAGGCCCAGATTGCTCATCACCGTCCCAACCACGGTACCACGCATATTTTCATCACGCAGCCTCGCTGCTGCAATAATATAAAGGAGTTCATCTCCGTCAACTATCTCGCCCTTGTGATCCACCATAATCAATCGATCACCATCACCATCAAGCGCGATACCAAGATCAGCACCTGTATCCAGTACCGTTCTTTGCAACAATTCGGGATGGGTTGAACCACAACCATCATTGATATTCATTCCGTCCGGCTCATTACCCAGGGCAGTAACCTGTGCACCCAACTCTGTAAACACACGCGGTGCCACCTGGTATGTGGCCCCGTGTGAACAATCCACCACGACCTTCATGCCTCCAAAGGTCATGTTTAATGGAACAGTGGACTTACAGAACTCTATGTACCTGCCCGGCGCATCGACGATACGGGCTGCTTTACCCATCCTGGACGACTCGACCACCTTGAGAGGGACATCGAGCTCATCTTCAATGGCGTGTTCGACATCATCAGGTAACTTTATTCCCTGCGAAGAAAAGAACTTTATGCCGTTATCGTAAAATGGATTATGTGATGCGCTGATCACTATACCGGCGCCGGCATGAAATGTTCTTGTCAGATAGGCCACTGCCGGTGTCGGCATTGGTCCAAGAAGACGTATATCCACTCCTGCCGCGGACAGTCCTGCCTCAAGAGCAGATTCAATCATATAGCCAGATATACGCGTGTCTTTACCGATGATAACTTTCGTACCACCTTCTCTGGCAATCACACGGCCGACTGCCCAGCCCAACTTAAGCATAAAGTCCGGCGTGACAGGTTCCTCACCTACACGCCCGCGTATGCCATCTGTACCAAAGTAACGTTTACTCACCTGATTTCTCATTCATCCAACTACAGTCAATACCAACCAGGAATAGTCTGGTCGTAAAACAATTCTGTGATCACTGTCATCAATTATAACAGCAATCTAGTGCTTATTCAGACAATGCCTGGTATACCCGGATCACATCTACTGTCGCGGCGACATCATGGGCCCTTACAATAGCGGCACCCTTTATTATCGACATCAATGCTGCTGCCAGACTGGCCGGCAGCCTGTCTTCACCATCTCGATTTAACAACTCGCCAAACATCGATTTGCGGGACACCCCGATTAGCAGGGGCACACCAAGAGCAGCGAATGATTCAAGATGGCGCAGGATCGTTAAATTATGCGCCAGTGTTTTACCAAAGCCAATGCCTGGATCCACTATGATTTTCGATTCAGGGATCCCGGCAGATTTGCAGACAGACAGCCGCTGGGCCAGAAACTCCCGGATATCAGCAACGACATCATTGTACTGCGGATTTTCCTGCATGCAACGTGGTGCCCCCTGCATATGCATAAGGCATACCGGAAGACCGCTCGCCGCGACCACCTCAACAGCGCCATCGGCGCACAAGGCATTTATATCATTGATGATCGAGGCACCTGCCTGGGCGGCCGCCTGCATCACCTCGGGTTTGCTGGTATCTATCGAAACAGGCACATTAACCTGACCAGTGATGGCCTCGAGCACCGGCATGATCCGATCCAGCTCCTGCTGCACTGAGATAGCCGTTGCCCCGGGACGACTGGACTCTCCGCCGATATCAATGATAGCGGCGCCCTCCTCCCGCATGCGCAGGGCATGCTCGATGGCGGCATCTACCCCGGTGAACTTGCCGCCATCCGAAAACGAATCCGGAGTAACATTCAGCACCCCCATCACACAGGGGCTACTGAGATCTAATGATTTTCCGGCACAATCCAATATCATAATAATAAATACTAGTCCGCAAATGAACGCAAAAAAAGCAAATAAAATCTGATGACAATTATTATCAGGTCTGAGTTAAATTATGATCATGTGTAGAATTCGATATCAATCTTCTGGTCGAGCTGTAAATAAACACCATTTATGTCATTCATATACACATATCCCAGGAATAACTCAGCCCTGACTTAATATTAAATTAGATTTAATTTGCGGACTCAAGGGTTTTCAAATCAAAAAACCCCGCGATGGACGCGGGGTTTTGCTTTACATATCGCAACAAAGATCAATGCTGGCCGGCCGGACCACCAATAGTGCCCTCGGGCTTGCTTTCCTTGCCGGTATCATCACTGGAACCGGTAGTACCAGTTGGAGTGCTGTCATCACCCCAGTCTGCGGGCGGTGGTGGTTCCCTGCCTTCCATGATGACATCGATCATTGCCGCATCAATAGTTTCGTATTTCATCAATGCTTCTGCCATCAGGCGCAAGTTATCCCGATTATCCTCGAGGATCTGTTTGGCACGTCTATAATTGCGATCGATGACCGCACGAATCTCTTCATCAATGGCGTGGCTGGTTTCATCAGAAACTGTCTTGTGCTGGGTGACCGAGTGGCCCAGGAAGATTTCGCCTTCATCTTCACTGTAAGTCAGCGGTCCCAGTTTTTCGGACAGTCCCCACTTGGTCACCATGTTGCGTGCCAGTTCAGTAGCGCGTTGAATATCATTCGAGGCACCCGTGGTGACCTTTTCTTTCCCAAAGATCATCTCTTCTGCAAGGCGACCACCAAACAGGCTGGAGATCCTGCTTTCAAGATTTTCCTTGCTGAAGCTGTAACGATCCTCCTCGGGCAGGTACATGGTGACACCCAGAGCCAAACCTCGAGGTATGATGGTCACCTTGTGTACCGGGTCATGATCCGGTACCAGGCGGCCAACAATCGCATGACCTGATTCATGATAGGCAGTATTGAGTTTTTCTTTTTCACTCATTACCATGGAACGACGTTCCGCGCCCATCATGATCTTGTCTTTGGCTTTCTCAAAATCAGTCATTTCTACTGTGCGTTTACTGGAACGTGCAGCAAACAAGGCGGCCTCATTGACCAGGTTGGCCAGATCGGCGCCTGAGAATCCTGGTGTACCCCGGGCGATTACGCTCGGTTTTACATTATCTGCCATCGGCACCTTACGCATATGTACCTTCAGGATCTGTTCACGACCGCGAATATCCGGAAGCGGCACCACCACCTGGCGATCGAAACGACCGGGGCGCAGTAACGCCGGGTCCAGCACATCGGGTCGGTTGGTAGCAGCAATCACAATCACGCCTTCGTTACCTTCAAAGCCGTCCATTTCCACCAGCAACTGGTTCAGGGTCTGTTCACGTTCGTCATGACCACCACCAAGACCGGCACCACGATGACGACCGACCGCATCGATTTCATCGATGAAGATAATGCACGGCGCATGTTTCTTCGCCTGCTCGAACATGTCACGCACTCGAGAAGCACCGACACCAACGAACATCTCGACAAAATCTGAACCGGAGATAGTGAAGAAAGGCACCTTGGCCTCACCAGCAATGGCCTTGGCCAGCAGCGTTTTACCGGTACCCGGCGCACCGACCAGCAGGATACCCTGGGGGATCTTGCCGCCAAGACACTGGAACTTGCCCGGGTCGCGCAGGAACTCAACCAGCTCGGCCACCTCTTCCTTGGCCTCTTCAACACCGGCGACATCGTTAAAGGTAATCTTGACCTGATCTTCGCCCAGCATACGTGCCCGGCTCTTGCCGAATGACATCGCACCACGACCACCAGCACCACCCTGCATCTGCCGCATAAAGAAGATCCACACGGCGATCAACAACAGCATCGGGAACCAGGAGATAAAGATCTGCGTGAGTATGCCCTGGGTCTCCGGCGGGCTGCCCTGGATCCTCACCCCGTATTTCAGCAGGTGGGTCACCAACTCGGTGTTATCGGATTCGGGGCTATAGCTGGTGAATGCCTGACCACCGATATATTGACCCTCAATGACACGCCCGCGGATGGTGACCGCTTCAATCTGACCTGATTTTGCCTCAGAGAAAAATTGCGAATAGGCAACATCCGGTGGCTTGGTTTCTTGGCTGCCAAACTGGTTAAATACCGACATCAGTACCACCGCGATTACCACCCAGAGGATCAGGTTTTTTACCATATCATTCAATGCATTAACCTCATTTAACAGCTTTTGTATTGGCTCTTTGGGAACATACTATACATTGTAGCCCCTTGCCAGCAGATAGACCTCCCGGGAACGTCCCCTGGAAGCCTTGGGTTTTCTTGTAACTACTTGTTTAAATTCACCTTTCAGGGTTTTATACAGGCTGTCAAAGCCATCCCCCTGGAACACCTTAATGAGTATATCGCCGCCATCCCGCAAAACTTGATGGGCCAGACCCAGCGCCAATTCAGACAGATAGATGGCCCTCGGCTGATCGACGCTGGCTGTACCACTGATATTGGGGGCCATGTCGGATAAAACAAGATCCACGCGGCCGTCCCCGAGGGTAACCAGCAGCTGCTGCATGACCTCGTCTTCGCGGAAGTCACCTTGTATGAACTCGACCCCATCGATAGGTTCCATCGGCAGGATGTCCAGAGCCACCACCCGGCCAGTGCCGACAGCGCGATCGGCGGCAATCTGGCTCCAGCCACCCGGTGCCGCGCCCAGGTCCACCACCAGCATATGAGGTTGAATCAGGCGATCCTTTTCCAGTATTTCCAATAACTTAAAGCTGGCACGGGAACGATACCCAAGCTGTCGGGCACGTTTTACAAACTCGTCCTTCTCATGCTCCTGTATCCAGCGGTTACTGCTTTTACTTCGTGCCATGGTGTTATCCGCATTCTCCGTGTAACGCTACAATCAGGAGTCTAACGGACTTTGGGGGCATTCTCCCAGCCTGCTCGCCAGCAGCCGCTAAATTCGATAGACTCCTGACGCCCTGATTCAACACACCTTATTCAGATATGTCATGGAAATTACCCAATACCAGAAAAAGAAACTGCGCGGCCTGTCACATCACCTTAAACCGGTGGTCATGCTGGGTAACGCCGGCCTGACAGAAGGCGTCATGAATGAATTAATCAACAGCCTGGAACATCATGAGTTGATAAAGGTTAGAATCTCGGCGGAAGACCGGCAAAGTCGTGATACGGCCATCAAATCCATGTGCGATCAATCCGGTGCGACACTGATTCAACGGGTCGGCAACATCGTGACACTGTTCAAACGCAACCCACAGAACACCCGGATTAGTCTGAAGAAAGACTAGTGCTGACAATCTTTCAATTGTCGCACAAGTTTGGCGAGGATGACTTTTTCTGACGACTCACCCAGCTATGTTCTTTATGGCTGGGCGGAGGAAGAAAAAGGTATCGGAGCCAATCAACACTGTTCGCAGCGCAATGTCGCTCGCTATGGTCGGGTAACACCCGAGATCACCAGCACTAACCCTGCAATGCTGTTTGCCAGGAACAGGATGGCGGCAACACCATGAAGCTTTCCAAACTGCGCGGCGGTATTACTGCCTTCGATCAGGCCTGAAGCCTTTAGCTCTACCATCATGGGCTGCAACACGAACTGCCCGACAACAATAATAATCAACATCAACACCAACAAGCCGGCACGCCAGCTTTTATAAATCTTTCTTCCAGCATAGTACCACTGATTTATTAATAACAGGCCTCCACATACCAGGCCAATATAACTCATCGAAGTAAACAGCCTGGCGGCAACATTCCCTGCCAGATGTTTATCACCCAGTGTTGCAAACAGCAACGGCGTGACCATGTAGCCAGTGATCCACATACCACCGACCCACAAGGTCAGCAGAATGCGTTCTGATACTTGAGGCATGGGAATCATTTGTTGTGATAATCCTGATGGCCAGTGTAGGTTGGGCTTCGAGATATCAGTATCGCTTAACTCAACCTGCATACTTTTACAGAATTAAATATAAAGCACTTCCAGGATTTCGTATTCGATATTTCCACCCGGGGCCTGCACCATGGCGACATCATCGGCTGCCTTGCCAATCAGCGCTCTGGCAACCGGCGATGTAACAGAAATCATGCCTGCCTTGATGTCTGCTTCATCTTCGCCAACGATCTGGTAGGTGACTTCATCATTGGTAGCAATGTTCAGTAACTTTACCGTGGTACCAAAGATAATCTTCCCGGTATTCTCCATCTCGGTAATATCGATGATTTGTGCATTCGACAACTTGCCTTGAATATCCTTGATGCGACCTTCTATAAAACCCTGCTCATCACGCGCAGCATGGTACTCGGCATTCTCTTTCAGATCGCCATGCTCACGGGCCTCGGCAATCGCCTTGATTACCCGCGGGCGCGCCTCCCCCTTGAGTTGCCTGAGTTCAACTTTCAGATTGTCGGCCCCGCGGGCGGTCAAGGGTACTTTGTTCATGTTTGTAGTTCCTTATGCAGGTCCTGCAGACGATTCACGTCTCTGGATTCCCTGTGGCTCAATGCCCTGAACGAGGCCATTGCGCCAGATACGGTGGTGGTATAGGTCACCTTGTGATTCAATGCCTCGCGACGAATCGTGTATGAGTCCTCAATAGCCTGCCGTCCCTCAGTGGTATTAATAATGAGGTTAATGTCATCATTTTTAATCATATCGACAATATGAGGGCGACCTTCTATCACCTTGTTGATTACGTCACATTCAATACCGCCATCACGTAATGCCCGGGCGGTTCCGCCAGTAGCGATGATTTTAAATCCCCACGCCAGCAGATCCCTGGCCACCTCAACAGCAGCCGGTTTATCATCCTCCCGTACACTGATAAAGGCACGTCCAGACTGTGGCAGCTGGATACCGGCCGCCAGTTGCGACTTGTAAAATGCCTCCCCAAAACTGCGGCCAACACCCATCACCTCACCGGTGGATTTCATTTCCGGACCAAGGATAGGGTCCACGCCAGGGAATTTTGCAAACGGGAATACAGATTCCTTAACTGAATAATAGTCCGGGATTATCTCTTTGGATATGCCCTGATCGGCCAATGTTATACCGACCATACAGCGGGCAGCTATCTTCGCCAGCGATCGGCCAGTGGCCTTGGAAACAAATGGTACGGTACGCGAGGCACGTGGATTCACCTCGAGCACATAAATTTCACCATCCTGTATTGCAAACTGGGTGTTCATCAGGCCTACGACACCCAGTTCCAGCGCCATCAGGCGGATCTGCTCACGCATCTTGTCCTGAATCTCCTGACCCAGGGTATAGGGAGGCAATGAGCAGGCAGAATCACCAGAATGGATCCCGGCCTGCTCGATATGCTCCATGATGCCGCCGATGAGCACTTCTTTACCATCACAAATCGCATCGATGTCCACCTCTACCGCCTGGTTCAGAAAATGATCCAGCAGTACCGGTGAATCATTTGAGACCTTGACCGCCTCGGTCATATAACGTTTCAGATCCGTCTCATCATAAACGATCTCCATGGCGCGGCCACCCAGCACATAAGACGGCCTGACGACCAGTGGATAATCGATCTCGGCAGCCAGGGCCACGGCCTCTTCCTCATTCCTCGCAATACGGTTAGGTGGTTGCTTGAGACCCAGTTTCTTTATCATTTGCTGGAAACGTTCCCTGTCTTCTGCACAATCGATTGCGTCAGGGCTGGTCCCTATTATCGGTGCACCGGCAGCCTCAAGGTCACGCGCCAGTTTTAATGGTGTTTGCCCGCCGTACTGAACGATGACACCTTTTGGGTTCTCTTTATGAATAATCTCCAGCACATCTTCCAGTGTCAGCGATTCAAAATACAGGCGATCGGAAGTATCGTAATCTGTCGACACTGTCTCAGGGTTACAATTCACCATAATGGTCTCGTAACCCTCTTCCTTCATCGCAAACGCCGCATGCACACAGCAGTAATCAAACTCGATCCCCTGACCAATACGATTCGGTCCACCACCAAGCACAATGATCTTTTCCCGGTCACCGGGGTCGGCTTCACATTCTTCCTCATAGGTTGAGTACATATACGCCGTTGTCGAGGCAAACTCGGCGGCACAGGTGTCCACTCGTTTGTACACTGGACGTATATTCAGGCCATGACGATGTTCACGCACCTGTTTCTCGGTGACGCCCATCAGCCTGGCAAGGCGTGCGTCAGAGAAGCCTTTGCGCTTCAGTGCGAACATTCTGTTGCTGTCAATATCGGCGAGTTTGCCGCTCCTGATACCCGTTTCCAGTTCAACAAGCTCCTGGATCTGGTTCAGGAACCATGGGTCAATGAATGATTGTGCAAATATTTCGTCAAGACTCAGCCCCAGACGGAAGGCATCGGCCACATACCAGATCCGCTCCGGGCCCGGGTTACGCAATTCCTGTCTTACCGCTTTCAGGCTGCCCTCATCTTGCAGATCCAGTTTTTCATCCAGGCCATCATTGCCTGTTTCCAGCCCACGCAGTGCCTTTTGCATGGATTCCTGGAAGCTACGGCCAATCGCCATGACCTCACCGACAGATTTCATTTGCGTGGTGAGTCTGGCCTCGGCCCTGGGGAATTTCTCAAAGGTAAAACGGGGCACCTTGGTGACGACATAATCAATACTCGGCTCAAACGACGCCGGTGTGACACCACCGGTGATGTCATTTCTCAGCTCGTCAAGGGTATAACCGATGGCAAGCTTGGCCGCGACCTTGGCGATGGGAAAACCGGTCGCCTTCGAGGCCAGTGCCGAGGAACGTGATACCCGCGGATTCATCTCAATGATCACCATACGACCATCTTCCGGGTTAATGCCGAACTGCACGTTGGAGCCACCGGTATCGACGCCTATCTTGCGTAAAACGGCCAGCGAGGCATCACGCATGATCTGGTATTCCTTGTCCGTCAGTGTCTGCGCCGGTGCCACGGTAATCGAGTCGCCGGTATGTACCCCCATCGGGTCGAAGTTTTCAATTGAGCAGATGATGATGCAGTTGTCTTTCTTGTCCCGCACCACCTCCATTTCATATTCTTTCCAGCCCAATATCGATTCTTCGATCAACAGCTCACTGGTCGGCGACAGATCCAGACCTCGGGTACAGATCTCGATAAATTCTTCCTTGTTATAGGCAATACCACCGCCACTACCCCCCATCGTGAACGACGGCCGAATAATTGTCGGGTAACCGACCTGTGCCTGCACCTGGATGGCCTCTTCCATACTATGGGCAATCGCAGCACGTGGACTCTCCAGGCCAATCTCCTGCATCGCCTTGCGGAACCGCTCACGGTCCTCGGCCATATCTATCGCGTCCCGGGAGGCGCCGATCATCTCGACATTATATTTCTCCAGGATCCCTTCACGATACAGATCCAGCGCACAGTTGAGTGCCGTCTGCCCACCCATGGTCGGCAACAGGACATCCGGATTTTCCTTTTCGATGATCCGCGCCACCGTCTGCCAGCGAATAGGCTCAATATAAATAGCATCCGCCATGTTCGGATCCGTCATGATGGTGGCAGGGTTGGAATTCACCAGGACGACGCGATAGCCCTCTTCCTGTAACGCCTTACATGCCTGCGCACCGGAATAATCGAACTCACAGGCCTGCCCGATCACAATCGGCCCTGCACCTATGATGAGTACGCTTTTTATGTCAGTTCTTTTTGGCATATGTTGTTTTATTCCACATCGCTTTTACCACAGGGAACACGGGGTTCCCACGGGGGACACGGGGGGTTTAAATATTTAATTGTCCTGGTTAACCTGTTCATACACATTTAATAAAGACGCTCATTCATACTAAAAAATATTTCCCTGTGTTCCCCGTGGTCATTCTTTTGCTTGCTTTATCAGCTCAATAAAATGATCAAACAATGGTGCGATATCGCGTGGTCCGGGGCTCGCCTCGGGGTGCCCCTGGAAACTGAACGCCGGGATATCGGTGCGGTGTACACCCTGCAGCGAATTATCAAACAGGGAGCGGTGTGTCGCCTTCAGATTGTCCGGCAAACTTTCCTCATCCACGGCAAAGCCATGATTCTGGCTGGTGATCATGACGCACTGGCTCTGAAGATCCTGGACCGGGTGATTGGCACCATGGTGGCCAAACTTCATTTTCATGGTCGTTGCACCACTGGCGAGTGATAACAGTTGGTGTCCGAGACAGATGCCGAACATCGGGATCCGTGTTTCTGCCAGTTGCCTGATCGCGGCAATCGCATAGTCACAGGGTTCCGGATCACCCGGACCATTCGACAGAAACACCCCATCGGGGGTTAACTTCATGACCTCATCCGCCGGGGTCATCGCCGGCACCACGGTAACGCGGCAACCCCGATCCACCAGCATACGCAGAATGTTGTGTTTAATGCCAAAATCATAGGCGACCACGTGTCCTGGCAGCTTTTCATCGATTGGATGAGGGGCTTCGGGTAATCCGTCACTCAATGTCCAGCTGCCCTGGGCCCATTCATACGGGACCCCCGTGGTCACTTCCCGGGCGAGATCCATGCCCTTCAGACCGGCAAATGCTCTGGCGGCCTCGAGTGCCGGTTGTGCATCGATATCACCGGCCATAATGCAACCGTTCTGTGCGCCCTTTTCCCGTAAGATCCGCGTCAGACGGCGGGTATCGATATCGGCGATGGCGACGACGTTATGCTTTTGCAGGTATTCATCCAGTGACATCTGGTTGCGCCAGTTACTGGCGAGCCCTGGCAGGTCACGGATCACCAGGCCACTGGCAAATACGCCCCTGGATTCGGCATCCTCGTCCGTGGTGCCGGTATTACCGATATGGGGATAGGTCAGGGTAACGATCTGTTTTGCATAGGAAGGGTCCGTCAGGATCTCCTGGTAGCCGGTCATGGCGGTATTAAAGACCACCTCACCGACGGTCTGCCCGGCAACGCCAATAGCCTCGCCGCGGAAGAGACTTCCGTCTTCAAGGGCTAACAAAGCTGGCTGCCTCAAGCTGACCTCCGCGTGCGCGCAAACACGAGGCCCCCTGAAACCTGAGGAACACTCGCTATATTTCTGAAATTACTGCTGGAATACCTTAACTTAATGGCGTATTCGGCTGGAACGGCATTCTACCGTAATTGCCACTGCGATAAAAGCCGCTGGCCATCATTTTCTCCCTCATTTACGGGTCCTGGCGACATGAATGGCCCCATCGGCAACGGCCTGGGCCGCCTCGTGGAAGGCCTCGGCCAGGGTCGGGTGGGCAAACATGGTCATGGCGATATCTTCACTGCTGGCGCCAAATGACATGGCCACACCGGCCGCACTGATGATCTCCGAACAATTCGGGCCGATCATGTGGACCCCGAGGATCCTGTCGGTAGTGGCATCGGCCAGGATCTTTATCATACCAACGGTATTGCCCACGGCGCGGGCCCGGCCATTGGCCGCAAAGGGGAACACCCCACGGTGGTAATCAATACCGAGATCCTTCAGGTGATGCTCGGTGGAACCTATCCATGCGATCTCCGGGTGAGTATAAATAACCGAGGGGATGGTCGCGTAATTGACCTTGCCCACGTGACCGGCAATCACCTCGGCCACCATGATGCCCTCTTCCGAGCCCTTATGTGCCAGCATCGGTCCCTTGACGGCATCTCCAATGGCATAGACCTCAGGCAAATTGGTGCGGCACTGTTCATCGACATGGATCACGCCCCATTCGTCCAGTATCAGCCCTGAGTCATCGCTACAGATGCGATCCGTGTTCGGCCGCCTGCCGACAGCAACAATAAGCTTATCGACAACCTCACTGGCTTCCCTGACATCACCATCACTACCCTGCTGGTAATCGACCCTGACACTATTGCCATCACTGCCTGTTTCAACCGTGGCCCTGGTGACGCGGACGCTAAGACGTATATCCAGCCCTTGTTTGGTAAATTGCTTTTGCGCTTCTTTGGCGATTTGGTCATCGGCCATCGCCAGGAAACTGTCCTGGGCTTCAAACAGGATGACTTCTGCACCGAGTCGCCGCCAGACACTTCCCAGTTCCAGCCCGATGATACCTGCGCCGACAATGCCGAGTCGCTTTGGGACTTCTTTAAAGGCCAGCGCCCCGGTGGAATCGACAATAATGTCATCCTGCAACGGTGCCGCACCAATATCGACCGGTACCGATCCCGGGGCGAGGATAATATGCTGCGCGTCGATGACCTCTGGGACCACTGGCGCGGTTTTATCAAGACCGGCAACCTCGACCTTGTTACCCTGCAATAACTTTCCATGACCGGTAAATACTTCGATATTGCTGGATTTGAACAGGCCGTCGATGCCCTGATTCAGATCGCGCACTACCTGATCCTTATGCGCCATCATCTTCTCAAGATCCAGCTCGACAGCAGAGACCTTGATGCCAAATTTTTGAATGTCTTCCCTGGTGGAATGATACAGCTCCGATGATTCCAGCAATGCCTTGGAGGGGATGCAACCGGCATTCAGGCAAGTGCCACCAAGGCAATGGCGCTGCCCGGTAACCCATTTATCCACACAGGCCACTTTCATGCCTAGCTGGGTGCAGCGAATCGCTGCAACATAGCCCGCCGGGCCTGCGCCAATTACCACGACATCATACTTTTTCGACATAATTATTCCCGCTTTGGTCCCGCTTTGGCCCCGTTGCCTGATTATTTAAATACCGAGCAACATACGCGCCGGATCTTCCAGCATCTCTTTTATTGTTACCAGAAACTGTACTGCTTCACGGCCATCAATAACGCGATGATCATACGAAACTGCCAGGTACATCATGGGTTTGATGACTACCTCACCATCTTCGACCATGGCACGTTCCTGGATCTTGTGCATACCAAGAATGGCACTCTGTGGCGGATTCAGGATTGGCGTGGACAACATCGAACCAAACACCCCGCCATTGGTGATGGTAAAGGTACCACCGGTGATCTCATGCATTTCCAGGGTGCCCTTTTTGGCGCGCTCGGCGTAGCCGGTTATTTGCGACTCGATCTCCATCATGCTCATCTGGTCGCAATCACGCAGAATGGGGACTACCAGGCCACGTGGTGAACCGACCGCCACCCCGATATCAAAATAACCATGATAGACAACATCATCGCCATCCATCGAGGCATTCACCTCGGGAAATTTCTTCAGCGCCTCGACCGTGGCCTTGATAAAAAAGGACATAAAGCCAAGCTTCACACCATATTGTTTGGCGAACTTGTCCTTATACTGGCTGCGCAGACTCATCACTGGCTGCATATTGACCTCATTAAAGGTGCTCAGGATCGCGGCATTGTGCTGCGCCTCCAGTAAACGTTCGGCGATCCGCGCGCGTAATCGCGACATCGGTACACGACGTTCGATACGCTCTCCTGCCGCTACAGGTGGTGCAGCAGCAGTCGGGGTGGCGGCAGATGGCGCCTTCTGAAGATGGCGGATCACGTCTTCCTTCAGTACCCGACCGCCTTTGCCCGTCCCGGTGATGGCAGCGGCATCCAGTTGCTTTTCCTTGATCATCTTTTCCGCTGATGGCGTCAATAAACCCGCTGCCGACGTATCAGGGACAGGTTCTGCTGCAGGGGCATCCGGGGCCACTGGCTGGCTGGCCTCAGCGGTATCGGTAACGGCCTGGGTTTCATCGATCTTTGCCAGCAGTTGGGCCGACACCACCGTGGCACCTTCCTCTTCGAGGATCTCGGTGACCACACCATCGCAGGGTGACGGGACTTCAAACACCACCTTGTCGGTCTCAATATCCACCAGGACTTCATCCCGACGCACACTATCTCCAGGTTGTTTATGCCATTGGGTCAATGTGCCGTCGCTGACTGACTCCGGAAACCCGGGCACCTTAACTTCTACTGTCATGATGCATTCCTTTTGTTGTTAATCATTACCTTCTAACCCCAGCGCCCCGTTAATCAGGCTGCGCTGTTGTTGCACATGTATCGATGGAGAACCCACTGCGGGTGCCGCAGAGATGTCCCGGCCGGAATACAGCAAATATTTTTCTTTACCGAGTACCTTGCGAATATGGTGCTGGCTGGAATACCAGGCCCCCTGGTTCCTTGGCTCATCCTGACACCAGATAAAACTGCTGGCGTTGCTGTAACGATCCGTTTGTTCCTTTAATGCAGCTTTCGGGAACGGGTATAGCTGTTCAATTCGAATAATGGCAACATCATTAATATTATTCTCACGACGCTTCTCCAGCAAATCGTAATAGACCTTGCCGCAGCAAAACACAATTCGGCTGACCTTGCGATCATCGAGGTCGTCCATCTCCGGCAATACGCACTGGAATGTCCCTTCGGCCAGGTCTTCCAGTGTATTCACCGCCAGTCGATTACGTAACAGGCTCTTCGGTGACATGACCACCAGTGGCTTTCTGTACTGGTCATTCATCTGCCGGCGCAACAGATGAAAGATCTGTGCCGGGCTGGAAGGCACACATACCTGCATGTTGTGTTCGGCGCATAGTTGTAAATATCGCTCCAGT
The DNA here is from genome assembly GCA_036986115.1 of Gammaproteobacteria bacterium. Lineage (GTDB taxonomy): Bacteria > Pseudomonadota > Gammaproteobacteria > BTQY01 > BTQY01 > BTQY01. The sequence goes on from BTQY01000023.1 coordinate 30,250, forward strand.
CGCGCCGAACTATGTTCCGGTCCCTGGCCTTCATAGCCATGCGGTAGCAGCATCACCAGATTACTGATGCGACTCCATTTCTGCTCGCCGGCACTGATAAACTGGTCGATGACCACCTGGGCATTGTTCGCAAAATCACCGAACTGTGCCTCCCATATCGTCAGCGTATTGGGATCTGTCGTGGCATAGCCATATTCATAGGCCAGTACGGCCTCTTCTGATAACAGTGAATTGATCACCAGGAAGCGTCCCTGTTCCATGCCCAGGTGCCGCAATGGTAAATAACTGTGGCCGGTCTGCTGATTGTAGACAAGCGCATGCCGATGGAAAAAGGTACCTCGGCCGGAGTCCTGCCCTGATAATCGAATATTGAACCCATCAGTGAGTAATGAGGCAAAGGCAATCGATTCCGCAAAACCCCAGTCTACCGGCAATGACCCGGCGGCCATTTTGCGGCGATTGCCCATGATCTTGGCGACACTGGGATGTAATTCAAATCCTTCGGGTAACCGCTGCAACGCCGTGGCCAGTTCACGAATATGTTCCAGCGAGACGGTAGTGTCGATAGTACTGACATAACCATTGCTCTCAAAACGCGTCCAGTCGGCTGCATATGAATAACCGGCCTCTTCATCGGATACCAGGTTCTCAACGACACCGTTTTCGGCATCCAGATTGTCTCGATACTCTGCCAGCATCGCCTTGCTGTCGGCCTCGGTTAACACCCCCTCGTTGATCAGCCGTTCAGTATAGATGGCGCGGGTGGTTGGTTTGCTGCGAATGGTCTTGTACATCATCGGCTGGGTGACCATGGGTTCATCCGCCTCACTATGCCCATGCCGGCGGTAACACACCATATCGATCACGACATCCTTATGAAAGGCCATGCGATAATCGAGTGCGAGCCTGGTAACGAATACCACGGCTTCCGGATCATCGCCATCGACATGGAAGATGGGTGCGTTGACCATCTTGGCAACATCGGTGCAGTACATAGTCGAACGCGCGTCCTGCCGATCACTGGTGGTAAATCCGATCTGGTTATTGATGATGATATGAATAGTGCCCTTGGTCGAATAGCCGCGTGACTGGGACATATTGAAGGTCTCCATCACCACGCCCTGAGCGGCAAAGGCCGCATCACCATGGATCAGGATCGGCACCACTTCATCGCCACTATTATCACCGCGACGATCCTGCCGTGCCCGCACAGATCCTTCCACGACCGGGCCGACGATCTCCAGATGAGAGGGATTAAATGCCAGCGCGACATGCACCACGCCATGGTCTGTCACCACATTCGATGAAAAACCCTTGTGATATTTCACATCTCCGGAACCACTCTGGTTTTTACCCGCCACCCCTTCAAATTCACGGAACAACTCGGCCGGGTTCTTGCCCATAATATTGATCAACACATTCAGGCGGCCACGGTGTGCCATGCCTATAATGACTTCCTTTAACCCATGGCCACCGGCGTGATGCACAATATTATCCAGCATCGGGATCAATGACTCGGCGCCTTCCAGTGAGAATCGTTTCTGGCCGATGTACTTGTTATGTAAATAATGTTCCAGTCCTTCTGCCGCCATGACCCGCTGTAACAACTGGCGTCTGTCCTGCACACTGAAGTTCGGCTGACCCTGCACCCCTTCAATACGCTGCTGCAGCCAGCGCTTTTCATCGGTGTTGCCGATGTACATATACTCTGCGCCGATGCCCCCACAATAGGTCTTTGTCAACAGCGACAGGATATCTTTGAGACTGGCGCGATCCGGCCCGACCAGCGATCCGGTGTCAAACACGGTATCCAGATCAGATTCGTGCAGACCGTGATGTTGCAGGCCCAGTTCCGGGATATCGACCGGTGTCTGCAGTCCGAGTGGGTTAAAGCTCGCCAGTCGATGGCCGCAGAAGCGGTAGGCATTGATGAGCTGCAGCACGCGCACCTGCCTGGCATCGTGCCTGGCGGCGGCCGGGGCTGAAGGCGTGCCAACGGCAGTGCCCGCGAGGCGTTGTGGCTGGCTCGGCAAATCTCTGCTGAGGTGTCGAAACTGTTCGCGAATGGCCTGATGCGAGATATCCACGCCGCCGTTGACCGCCGGCAAGCGCGAAAAGTATTCCCGCCACTCGCCCGGCACGGCGCCGGGGTCGCGCAGGTAGGCCTCGAACAATTGCTCCAGGTACGCGGCATTTTCCCCGCCCAGGTGGGAAAAGGCCCACTGGGCCTGCATATTGTGTTTATCCCTCAATTCATCCATGTCACACCAGGCATTGTTGCTGCTATTTTATATGGACGCTTATTGAATGGGGGTCCATGCAGCGGTTATCGACTGCGGCGGCAGATCCTGTATATAAATGTAGCTGTCCGCAGGAGGAATTTCCGGGAAAAATTGAATTATTTGTATAGAATCAATGGCTAACAGGCTTGCTTGATCCGGCCCAGAACGCTCATCGCCACCGCCTGCAAAGACGGCATTTAGAGGCCGCTTACTTCAGCCCGAGCACGTCCTGCATGTCATACTGGCCGCGGTCATATTGCATCAGCCACAGCGCAGCGCGGGCGGCACCGCCGGCAAAGGTCATGCGACTGCTGGCCCTGTGGGTGATCTCGACCCGCTCGCCAGTACCGACAAACATCACGGTGTGTTCACCGACGATATCACCGGCACGAATGGTCTCAAAACCGATGGTCTGGCGATCGCGTGGGCCGGTAAGCCCCTCACGGCCATACACGGCACACGCCTTCAGGTCCCGACCGAGTGTTTCGGCGATGACCTCGCCCATGCGCACGGCCGTGCCCGATGGCGCATCTTCCTTGTGACGATGGTGCGCCTCGATGATCTCGATATCGACCTCATCGCCGAGGACCGTGGCCGCCGTTTGCAACAATTTCAGGCACAGATTGACGCCGACACTCATGTTGGGCGCCAGCAGGATGGCCATGTCTTTGGCGACCGCACCGATCTCGGCGCGTTGCTGCCCGCTAAAACCGGTGGTACCGATGACCATGCGCTTGCCACTGCTGCGGCAGATCTGCAGGTGTGCCATAGTGACCTCAGGGCGGGTAAAATCGATCAGTACATCAAAATCATTGGTACAAGCCGCCAGATCATCCACCAGGGTGACGCCCAGCGGGCCGATCCCGGCCAGTTCTCCGGCGTCACTGCCGAGCAGGCTGCTGCCCTGACGTTCCGTGGCCACAGTCACCTGCAGGCCCTCTGTCTGATGACAGGCCTCAATCAGGGTCTTGCCCATACGACCGGCGGCACCGGCTATGGCGATTCTGCTGATCTGCGTCATATCAATAAAAACGGTTTATTTGGTTGATTCGTTTGGGAATATAGCAAATTATGCGGGAAATGTCGTAGTGCGGTCACCAGGCAATGCGTACCGGCGCAGGTACATCGTCATACTGGCAAAAGTACTTCGTCATAC
>BTQY01000024.1:0-31160 GCA_036986115.1 Gammaproteobacteria bacterium
GTGATTCCAAAGGTTGCCAGCTGGATTCTTACGCGGGGGTCATCGCGTAACAGGCAATTAACCAGGGAAGATCTGCTTAATTCCTGAGCCACCATACAGATGCGCCCGAACGAAGTGACAACGTGCCCCTGGGGTACGCGAGTATCCCCGTCATTCCGGGCGGAGCGCAGCGCAGACCCGGAATCCAGTGATCTTTAAATAAAGACTGGATGCCGGATCAAGTCCGGCATGACGAATTGAACAGAGTTCCCCTAATTAACCCGGCGTCCCTGGCGGTAAATAACCGCATCGAACCGATGCACCTAAATTGCTTTATTGCTTCGTTTGCGGTGCGGTCGTTTGCGGCGCGCTGGCGGCATCCATCGCCCTTTTACGCATTTCATCCAGGGTGAAACGCCCATATTTCTCCGGTAGCTTGAACAAACCGGCAGGCACCTTGAAGGCCTCATTATAATCCACCAGGCTGCGGCGAAAGCCCGAATAATTCCATTCGATAATCGGCAGGCCATTGCTGACATAGCGATTTGGTTCATAGATATTTATCGCCAGATCGCAGGGGATCTGAAGCTCAACCGGAGTTGTATCAATTGAAGCCAGGTGCTGATTGGCCAATATACTCCGATATTCACCAAGGGCCCTGGATACCTCGGGCAGAAGATCTTTTACAACAACCGCACCGATACAAGACTTATCGCCCAGATAATATTCGTAACGCACACCTTTTAATCCGCCGATTTTCGGCATATCTTCATGCGGAACCTGTTTCTCTACCAGCTTCTGTGACCAGGTTGGGCGGGGCTCAGGTACCTTGGGGTCAAGAACCAGTACCGTATCATTCGCTTCGGCTGCGCTGTACACAACGCCTGCCTTGCGATCCATTAATACAAAACTCTTGCCTTCATCAGTATCATCTATGCGCAGATATTCTCTGGTCACCACAATCCTGACTTGATAGGGATCCACGCCAGCTTCTTCATCAAGGTAAACCAGTTGCACGGCATAGCCTTCAGGGAGCGTGTCTTTTTTTATGCCGGCGTTTGCATTTGCCTCTGCATTTACATTCACCTCTGCCACACTCTCAACAGGCGCAGAGGCCTGTTCAGCTTTTCCGCAAGCGGCAAGAGACACCATAACCAGACCTGATAGCAGAAATGATTTTAGATATTTTAATTTCAACTCTGTTCTCCTAAAGACTTTCCAGATATTCCATCTCATTATCACTGAAACCGGCTTCTCGCCTGGCCTCAGTATGAAACGGGCCATGTATACTACCATGCATATATTTTTCGATCAGGTCGCGAAAGGTGGCATCGGCATCCAGCTTTCGCTGCTGGCAGCAATGGCGAAACCAGCGCGTACCGATCTCGACATGGCCTGTCTCATCTCGCAGGATAATCCTCAATATTTCCACCGCTGGCTGGTCCCCCGCCTTGTGCAGCCCCTGCATCATCGCTGGGGTCACATCCAGTCCCCTGGCCTCCAGGACCCTGGGGACCAGGGCCATTCTTGACAGCGGATCATCGGCCGTCTTGATCGCCATCTCCCACAAGCCGTTATGTGCCGGGAAGTCACCATAATCATGGCCCAGCTTGCGCAGATGTCCCCTGAGCAAGCCAAAATGATATGCCTCTTCCCTGGCTACCCGGATCCAGTCGCCATAAAAATCTTCGGGCATATCCCTGAACCGGTACACCGCATCCCATGCCAGATTAATTGCATTAAATTCAATATGCGTCAACGCGTGGATCAGCGCAGCACGCCCCTTATCGGTAAATGGCGATCGCTTTGGTAATTCCCTGGGCGCCACCAGCACAGGCTTATGTGGATGGCCTGCCTCACCTATCGCGGTGACTGCTGAGTCCGATACCAGCTTCAGCTCACCCGCCAGCCAGGCCGCGGCCGCCTGCTCTGTGAGCGAGAGCTTTTGCTCCACATCACAGGCATCAAGACAGGATTTGGCGGTATCGAAGAGATTCATGGTTGTCAGAGAATACTTCCCAGGGTGGTTCGCCGATCATAGCAAAAATATCATCTAACCATAATTCACCTGGCCCCCTTTTTCAAAGGAAGGATGGTTTCCTGTTCACAGTACCGACATTCCAGCAGTTTGTTTCCTCCCTTCACGTCGGCTCCACCGAGCATCGCAGCGGTATTCGGCATAAGCGAGTCGCATGTTTGAGCCGCAGGCGAGTTCGACGAGCGCCGAATAACGCGAGAAGCACAGGGCACCCCAACGGGGTGGTGGCACCGGGAAGGGAGGAAATAAACTGCTGGGATAGCACGCTTGCAACTGTATGGCGTCAGATTTTTAGTCCTAAAAGAATATCCATGACATTGGTACCGGTTGGACCGGTATGGATAAGGTCACCACTAGCCTGAAGAAATGCGCCAGAATCTGCTGTGGCCAGACACTGGTTTGCATCCAGATCATCCAGTTCACCCCGTTCTATGCTGCCGTCATCGACCAGCGCCCCGGCATCGTCACTGCCGTCACTACCATCGGTACCAGCAGCGAGAAAATACAGTCCCGGTCTGTTTTTAATTTGTGCCGCAACAGCAAGGGCCATGTGCTGACAGCGGCCGCCCCGTCCGGGTGATTCGGGTAACGAAACCGTGGTCTCCCCTCCCCACACATGCAAGCCAGCATTGCCGTGAATGATTTCCTGTGCCAGTGTTCGACCTGCCGCCGATGCCTCACCCTCGATAAAACCATCATGCAGCTTCACCGTGTATCCCAGTTCCCTGGCCTGCCTGGCCGCGGCGAGGCGAGCATCGGCCAGACTGGCTATTACCCTGATAGTAATACGATCAAAAACGCCTGACTTGCCGGCGTCATCTGTATCGATGCCGCTATCTGTCCTCGCCAGCATGTCACCGATCCAGTCCGGCAAAGGCAGCTGACTGAGATTAGCGGATTGTTCATCCGGTTTCTCATCAGGCACCAGTAAGCCTGAACCGATGGTATGAATATCGTCGTCTTTGACATCCGATATGATCAATACCCGGACATGACGCCGACCCAGAAAGTTCGCCAGGCGACCACCCTTGATAGACGAAAGCCGCTTACGCAGTATGTTCATATCAGTGATTTTCAGGCCACTGCCAAGCAACCATTCATTGACCCTGTGCAGGTCTTCCAGGGTAACGCCTTCAGGTAATACTTCTACCAGGCTGGAGGTGCCGCCGGATATCAAGAATAACAGTTGGCCGGTTGCCGGTGTGTTATGTATAAACTTCAGCAACCTGTCCCCCGCTTGCAGGCTATATTCATCCGGCAATGGATGACCCGCTTCGATACATTCTTCATGCGGTCCGTAACAGATGCGATTATCAGCATAACCATGACGGGTTATCAACAGACCTGTCCTGATGCTGTCCCCAACAGCGTCGCTGGCACCCTGATACATGCTCGCCGCCGCCTTGCCAATAGCGACCACATGCAGATCCTGCTCTAGCGGGTGATTGTTTAGCCAGTTCCTGACGCAATGACGGCCATTCACTGCGTCAAGGGCCGTCTGATAGATACGCAGCAGATTGTTACGCTGTTTCTCCATACTCGTATTTAGCCGATGATATCGAATCCGCGCTGCAGATCGGTCTTCAGGTCATCCACGTCTTCCAGGCCCACCGCAATGCGCAGCAGACCATCACTGATACCGGCGTCGGCGCGTTGTTCATCGGACAATCGTCCATGCGTGGTTGTCGCCGGGTGGGTGATGGTGCTCTTGGTATCCCCCAGGTTGGCGGTAATGGAGATCAAACGGGTACTGTCGATGAGCTTCCAGGCGCTGGATTTTCCTCCCGCGACCTCGAATGACAATACTGCCCCAAAATCCGACTGCTGGGATGATGCCAGTGCATGCTGTGGATGCGATTCCAGACCGGGGTAATTTACCTTGATGACACCAGACTGATCCTGCAGCCAGCGGGCCAGTACCATGCTACTTGCGCAATGCGCCTGCATACGGATCCGTAAGGTCTCCAGACCTTTCAAAAATACCCAGGCATTGAAGGGACTCATGGTTGGGCCCGCAGTACGAAGAAAGCCATACACATCGGTGCCGACCACGTCCTCACGACCTATCACCGCGCCACCGACACAGCGTCCCTGCCCATCCAGAAACTTGGTTGCAGAGTGGACCACAATGTCGGCACCCAGTTTCAATGGCTGTTGTGAGGCCGGTGTACAAAAACAGTTGTCTACAACCAGCAGGCAATCATTGGCATGTGCAAGATCCGCCAGCGCCCTGATGTCGGCGATATCTGTCAGCGGATTCGACGGCGTCTCGAGAAATAACAACTTTGATTCGTTACGGATAGCGGCTTCCCATGCGCTTATATCCGTCAGGTCCACAAACGTGGTCTCTATACCGAATTTATGCAACCAGGTATCAAACAAAACCGTAGTGGTCCCGAAGATACTGCGAGACGCAACAATGTGATCGCCACTTTTGAGCAAGCCGATACAGGTCGAGAAAATTGCTGACATGCCGGAACTGGTGGCAACACAGCGCTCACCACCTTCAAGTGCCGCCAGTCGCTCTTCAAAGGTACGTACCGTGGGATTGGTAAAGCGGGAATAGATGTTGCCCGGCTGCTGCCCGGAGAAACGCGCAGCAGCATCTGCCGCGCTGTCGAACACATAACTGGACGTCGGGAATATCGCTTCCGAATGTTCCCCTTCATTGGTCCTGTGCTGGCCGGCACGAACCGCCAGGGAATCAAAAGCCAGGTTTTCAAAGTCATCTTCTGACATGACGCTGCTCCTAAACGTGATCAAATCAGGGTCTCACCCCTGATCATTATCTGCGGGATTTTTGTATGCACTGAATTTTAACAGGCATAAAAAAACCCGCTCAGCATCAGCTACAGCAGGTTGTCACCTCTGTTTAGCTGGATTTCTATAGCGCCCGCAATCTGAGTCAAATCGGCGCTGATGAACAAAGATTAGGTCATCACCTCAGGCTTGTCAATAACAGTCCCTGCTCAGGCCGAATTATGCATATCAATACTGGCCTGAGTGTCCTCTGCCCCCTGGCGATCCTCTTCTCTGGCAGCATCCGAGCGCAGCAGTTCCAGTTGTTCCAGATAATGTTGATTAACATCACCCGTGACATAGTCACCACTAAACACCGATGTATCAAAATTGTGGATCGAGGGGTTACCTCTCTGAACAGCATCTATCAGGCCATCCAGGTCCTGGTAGATAAGTTTATCGGCGCCTATCTCTTTACAGATCTCATCAATACTGCGTCCATGGGCGATCAGTTCATTGGCCGAGGGCATGTCGATGCCATAGACATTGGGATATCTGACCGGTGGTGCCGCCGAGGCAAAATACACCTTTCTGGCACCGGCATCCCTGGCCATTTGTATGATTTGTTGAGACGTGGTGCCGCGGACGATGGAATCATCGATCAGCAATACGTTCTTGTCCTTGAATTCAAGATCAATGGCATTGAGTTTCTGTCGCACAGACTTCTTGCGTTCTTTCTGCCCTGGCATGATGAAGGTACGGCCAATATAACGGTTCTTGATAAAGCCCTCCCGGTACTTAAGCCCCAGTTCATAGGACACCTGTAATGCGGAAGTGCGGCTGGTATCCGGTATCGGTATCACCACATCTATATCATGATCCGGCCATTCCCGTTTAATCTGTGCTGCCAGCCCGTCGCCCATGCGCAAGCGTGCCTTATAAACAGAAATCCCGTCCATGATACTGTCGGGGCGGGCAAAATAAACATGCTCAAAGATACACGGATTGCGCACCGGGTTGCGTGCACACTGCCTTGAATACATCTTTCCCTCTGCGCTGATAAAGACCGCCTCACCGGGATCCACATCCCGTATCAGTTCAAACCCCTGCGCGTCCACGGCGACGCTCTCTGATGCCATGATGTACTCAATGCCATTATCCGTCTGGCGTTTGCCCACCACCAACGGCCGGATCCCATGCGGGTCGCGGAAGCCCAGTATACCGATCCCGGTAATCATGGAAACCACGGCATAAGCCCCGCGGCAACGTTGATGCACCTGGGCCACGGCCTCAAAGACTTCGTTTTCGGTAAGTAACAGCTTGCCTAATTGTTGAAGTTCATGTGCCAGCACATTTAACAACACCTCGGAATCCGACGTCGTATTGATATGGCGGAGATCCTCACGATACAGGTCCCGCATCAGTTCTTCCGTGTTGGTAAGGTTGCCGTTATGGGCCAGACTGATACCGTAGGGTGAATTCACATAAAATGGCTGGGCTTCGGCAGAGGAAAATGAGCCTGCCGTGGGATACCTGACATGGCCAATCCCCATGTTGCCACGCAGACGCATCATATGACGGGTATGAAAGGCATCACGAACCAGGCCTCTGGCCTTGCGCAAAAACAGCTGGCTATCATCACAGGTAATAATGCCTGCTGCATCCTGGCCACGGTGCTGCAATACAGTCAGGCCATCATACAAGGCCTGGTTTACAGGTCCTTTGCCAACGATTCCAATTACGCCACACATGCACTACCCCTTACTTCGCCACATCACCGGGACTGTTTACACTACCCTGAACGGCGCTGTCTATAGCACCTTCAACCGCCTTTTCTACCGCACCACCAACAGCACTGTTCTGAGCATTATCCAGCACCCCTACATCATAGACAAAATTGCTGGCAATATCCGCTGGCAGGAAACCGCGCAGCCATATCGCCAGTTCCTGGAAATGCTGTACAAACAGTGACTCATTCCACCAGGCATCCTGAGGTAAGGGTGTCAGCCCCGCCAGCAACACCAGAATGGCCACCACCGCGACCCCGCGGACGACGCCGAAGATTATCCCGAGCATTCGGTCGGAACCAGACAAACCCGATTTCTTGACCAGTTGGCCTGCAAGATAGTTGACGATGGCCGCAAGGATCAAGGTCACGATAAACAATATCGCGAATGCAGCGGCGATCTGTATTGATGGTGTCTTAATCTGCTCCGCCAGATAAACAGAGAGATCTTTTGAAAAGGTAAATGCCACCCAAAAAGCGATAATCAGGCCGGCCAGTGACAGGGCCTCACGAACGAATCCCCGCAAGATACTGATCAGTGATGACAACAGGATAATGATAAGGATGGCTAAATCAGCCCAGTTCATGTCTGCAGGGGTCATAGCTGTTCCACTCGTCCGGCTCTCAACCCGGTTTCAGAATGACGACGCGAATTGTAACAAAGCTCCAGCATACACAAAAGCCATAAACCGATCAGACAATCATCATGGGAAACGCAGTACAATGCCGTTTATATTTGCCACTTTCTTCAACCTGTCTTTGATGGCAATGGCTCTTTCACGCCTGATTTCAGGGCCAATCCGTACCCGGTACAAGGTGCCATCACTGCCCTGTATCTTTTCAACAAAGGCGGGAAAACCCAGACCCTTGAGGCGTTCCTTCATCTTGTCGGCATTCAGCCTGGTGGCAAAGCTGCCCAGCTGCACGACCCAGGCCTGATTATCCAGTTCTGCTGTTCTGAGCCGGCTGCTGTTGCGGGCAACTGCGGTGGATTTGCGGACCGTCCTGGAGCGGGGTTTTGATTTGGGTTTCGGTTTAGCCACAGGCGTGCTGGTTGCAGGTTTCTGCACGATCTTTGTTCTGGATTTGCTTGCCGTTGTTGCTTTGGCCTTGGCCTTGGCCCTGGCCTTCGGTTTGACCTTTGGCCTGGCTCTGGCCTTCGGCTTGACAGGTGCTTTGCTTGTTCGACTGGATTTTGCTGTCTCAGATTTGGCGGCGGCGACAACAGCATTACCCTGCCGCAAACCCACCATTGGCATTTGTGATTTGGCGGAACCGGAGGATGCCTTGTTTTTAGCGGGTAACTGATTCGGATCTTCCGCACGCAGGATTTTTTGCGGTTTTTCCAGTGGGATGATCCGTGAGCTAAATTCGCCAGACCCGGAAGATGATTTGACGTCTTCAACCACCGTGGTCCCCTCAGGTGGTGCGTTGATCCCGTCTAGAATCATTGGGACAAAGATCACCGCCAGGATTATCAGGACGGCGGCACCTATCAGGCGCTGCTTTAGTTCGTTATCCATGTTTCAGTCATACACCACTTACCGGGGGCCTCCCCGGGGCCCATTATACGCGTTGTTGCAGGGCCTGTCCCACAGTATAAAACGACCCCAGAATGACGATCCGATCCCCTGACCGCGCCATATTCAGCGCCGCCTGGCGTGCGGCGCTCACATCGGCATGCGCTGATACTGGCTTGCGGCATCCCCCCTGACGCAGGACCTGTTGCCGCGTCCTGGCTTCGCGGTAACGTGCCTGCGGTACACCCTGTAAATCAGGCAAAAACCAGGCAGAAATCAACGGATCCAGTATCTCTATCGCCGCGTTAAAATCCTTGTCCGCCAGCATCGCCATTACCACATAAGTACTCCCCTCTACCGGGTACTCGCGTAAAGTATCGGCCAGGGCACGAACCCCGTCCGCATTATGCGCAACATCCAGTATCTCCTGAACACCATTTTCACCCGGCATCTCCTGAAATCGACCCGGCAGCAACACAGTTCCAAGGCCTGAAGCAATGCTGTTTGCATCTGCCAGCAGATCGGGCCTGATATTGCCGAGTAACTGCAAGGCCATGATGACAGCGCTGGCATTCTGTAACTGTATCTTGCCCTTTAACCCGGGCATCGGCAGGTCTTGCAAAATGTCAGACCGACCCCACCATGACCAGTTGTCCCCGGCTACCTGATAACCAAAATCATCGCCCAACAGGTAAAGCGGCGATCCCAGTGTGCCGGCATGTTCCACCAGGCTATGTGGCGGGCTGGGATCACCACAGACCGCCGCTCGCTGTTTGCGAAAGATTCCCGCCTTTTCCCTGCCGATACTTTCCCGATTATTTCCAAGCCACTCGGTATGATCGATGCCAATGCTGGTGACCAGTGATACATCTGCATCAACAATATTGACGGCATCCAGCCGGCCCCCAAGCCCCACTTCGAGGAGCATCACATCCACGGAAGATTGCAGAAATATTGCCAGGGCCGACAATGTGCCAAATTCAAAATAGGTCAGCGGGACATCATTGCGCAGTTCATTGACCTTGTGAAAAGATTCGCACAGCGTCCCATCAGTGACATTATCACCATTGACCCTGATGCGTTCGTTATAGGACAGTAAATGAGGTGAGGTATATGTTGCTACCCGACATCCTGCGGCCAGCAGGATTGACTCCAGCATGGCAACGGAGGAACCCTTGCCGTTGGTGCCAGCCACGATAATTGTCGCTGGCAACGTCTGCTTATCCTTGTCGACAGTCACCAGCAGATTCTGGTATACCGGACGTATCCGCTCCAGACCCATATCAATATCCTTTGGGTTCAGGCTCTCCATCCAGCTTAGCCAGTCATGCAGGGCTCGCGTACTCATACCCGCTATATATAGAAAACAGCCATCAGTTTCAAATAAATATTATATGGCCAGACCGCAGCCCATTGTCAAAATTCCGCTGGTCACCATTTGTGAAATATAGCAACCGGAGCCACTCTACGAAGCCCCTGTTCTTTGCTAATCAGCGAAGTTCTTCAGCATTTTTGGTCGTTCAATCCCATATCCCTGAACAAAGTCCACGCCGATGGAGCGCAACAGTTCCAGCGTATTGTCGTCCTCGACACACTCTGCAATGACCAGCTTGCCGAGAAAGTGGCCAATCTCGGTAATGGATTTGACCACGGCATAGTCACTGATATTGGTGACCATCTCCTTGACAAAGGAACCATCAATCTTCAGATAATCTACCGGTAGGTTTTTCAAATAGGCATAGGAAGACAGCCCTGTGCCAAAGTCATCAAGTGAGAACGTGCATCCAAGCGCCTTGATCTCGTTGATGAAGTTTGCCGCATTCGACAGATTGGCGATGCCAATTGTCTCGGTGACTTCAAAGCATACCTTATCGGCGGCAATACCGGTCTGTTCCAGCTGTTGCCTGATGAAACTGCTGAACCCCTCGTCGTTCAGCGAACGCCCGGACAGATTGATGGCGAAGCCGTCGATATCCTCCAGCTTATCGGTATGATCGGCCATCCAGCTAAAGACTTCCTTAACCACCCAATGGTCAACTATCGGCATCCGGTTATACCACTCGGCGGCCTCGATGAAATCTACCGGCGATATCATATCGCCTGCTTCGTCTAGCACCCCCAGCAGGATCTCATAATGCGGCAGATATTCTGAATCACTATCGGCAGGATTGATCAGCTGACACCTGAGCAGCAGGTCTTCATCCTCGACGGCCTTGTCGATGCGTGTCGCCCACTCCATCACTTGCTGGCGATGTGATAAATCCTGATGTTCCGGGTTATACACCTGCACCCGGTTGCTGCCCGCGTTGCTGGCAATGCCGCAGCTGGACTCGGCTGCCTGTAATATCTGCGCAATATTCTCGCTTTGCGCATCCAGAGGTACCAGGCCAATATTCACTGATACTGACAGGTACTTGTCCTTCCATTCAAAACGATAGTCCTCCAGGGCATTGATCTGGTTCTGCGCTATGCCAATAGCCAGATGGGCAGGCACGTTCTCCAGTAATACCGCAAACTCATCGCCACCCATGCGTGCCAGTGTACCGTGATCCATGATGGCGCCCTTGAGTAGCTCGGCGACCTCGGTCAACACCTGATCTCCACCCTCATAGCTACAGGTATTATTGATAATGCTGAAATGATACAGGTCCAGATAACACAGGGTATGCTGTTCATCATTTTCCTTGGCACCGTTGAGCGCAGCCTTCAGTACCTTTTCAAATTCACGCCGGTTGACAAGACCGGTAAGCTGATCATGCGTCGATTCATGCAGCAATTGCCTGTGCAGATCCTGCAGCATCAGGTACTGGGCCCGGTCCATTGCCGGCTCGTCCGCCTGATCCAGTAATACCAGCATGCCGTGCATGAGTTTGTCCGTCAGGCCGTTGATATCAATGACGAGTTCCCGATGTCCCTCTGCATTGACGAAGACATAGCGTTCCGTATGCGTTGCCAGCCAGGCCAGTCTGAGACGCATAGGATCCTCCGGGTCTTGCAGATTGAACACCCAGTCATCCTCTTTCATTGCCCGGGCTTTTCTTCGCCAGTTCTCCCAGACTTCCTCTTTGGTCTCTGGAACCCTGACCTGTTCAACCGGTGCCTCCAGGGCCTTGTCTTTCTCAAGCTCGGCAATAACCCCCTTCACATTTTCTTTAAAATTGATTTCCTGGCGCTTTACCAGCTCAACCAGTTTGTCCAGGACGCCAGTAAAGACTGAAGCGGTGCCATCAAACTCGTTATATATACGTTCGATCTGCCTGTCGACTTCCTTGTTGACCTGTTTGGCCTCCTCACTGCCACAGTCATACATATCCAGCTCGGCAATCTTATTTACGACCTCCCTTGCCACATGATCGTTTTCAAGTATCACGTCATTATCCAGCAAGGCCATCTTCATCACCGGGACTTCCATTTTTTGAAGCCTGGCACGGGCAGTCTCACTCATGTTGGGATCTTGCGACAATGAACTGAACATATTTCCGGCCACTTCTATAACATCGCCATCATGCTCACCAATCTGCTTGTTTACCACGTCAGCATTCTTTGCCAACACATTAATTACACGGGAAAGCGCACTGGCGGGTTCGACAGTTCCTGTTGAATCATCAACTGTTCCGGCAACATCGGCCACTGGCATTATAGAAATTGCTTCAAGAAGCTCTGATGCGCTGAACACATCACCTTGATGGGCGGCAACCTCTTCATTCGGAATAATATTGTCATCAACCGCAGCAAAGGTGCTCGTTACCAGTTCAGGCGTGACTCCTCCGCTAATATGGTGCCCACCCTGTCGAATCAATCCTTGCTTGAGCTTACGCAGGCTTCCGGCCAACTGAAACAGGTTCAGGTCCCGATCCGCTCTGGGAGCAGGCGCCGATGAAGGCACTGCTGCGGCGGCTGACTGTGCTGGCGCAGTACTCTGCTGTACCGCTGCATTTGCAGGTGGGGCACCGGCTTGTGATACTTGTGGGGGTTGTTCTTTTGAGGTCCTTCTTTCCGGGGAAGAATGGATCTTTGGATTTGCAATCTTTCTTTGCAATACAGGTAGCACGTCGTTCTCAATCAAATAATTATTCAGTTTTTTATACAGGTCCGGGGCAGTATTCAGTAGCACGTCCCTGAAAATCAGATGGCATTCCTTGCTCACCACATGGGCCAGATGCAGCTCTTCTATGGAAGACTGAAATGTGTCGGAAAACAATGAAGGCCCATAAGGATTATTTTCAATACCGATCTCCGTATCAAAGAGCACACTCAGACGCTCATGCAGCTCATCCAGCCCCTCTGCATTCTGGGAAGTGACCTTGCTGTTGATATCTGAAACGGCCAGCCATTTCTCAAAGGCATCGTCTTCAATCAGCGCTAAAGAGGTGTGTGATATTATTTCCTTACTATTCTCCCGAGACGGTGGCATCGGGGCATAGCGGTGTAGCTGACGGGTTATCTTGCTTTGGAAGCTCTTCATCAAATCGGCTTCTGACTTGTTCAGTTTCTCCAGCGCATCGAGGTAGGCATTTTGTTTCGTTGTTTCCTTGATGTCCTTGGTCGCCTTGAACAGACCGTCCACGGCATTCTTCTGGAACACTTTCAGCATGGGTTCGATGACTTCTTCGATCATGTGGACACAGGCAGCCAATATTTTCCGATTAGCCTTGTTGATTGTTGCTGCATCCTTGTGACCCTCAAACCTGGTCGCAAAGGTGTGCATGATCTCGAGATAACTCATGTTCGGATTGATAAATGACACCCCGGCAGAGCTGCCGTCGGTCCTTACTACTCGCCCCTGGAACACCATATTTTCCACTTTGCCGTCAACGGACGTATTGACATTGCATTCTATATGGACAATATCGCCCTGCCTGGGCCTGGTGGCCTTCTTTTCAGGTTTCTTTTTAGCAATAAATACCAGTTGCATTCCCCCCAGGCAGAAATCCCGTATCTGGCAGGAATGGGTACGTGCCCCCAGCATGGTTAACACCGCGTCAAGGCAGATCGGATGCCTGGGAAAGGCACGTTTTTCTTCGGCTACGGATCTGTCAGTCATACTCAATTTAACTATAACTCTCTGTTTATATAGGGATTAACACCATCGATAACGCATTGGTGACACTTTCAGCCAGCACATGGAATCCCCGATGGCCACCCCGGATGACCATGAATATATTGTAGACCATGAGATTGTCATGCCGGGGATATCCTCACAAGTACTATATCGGCAATAAGCAGGTGATTTTAAATGCATTATCCTGTGGGATTGGGGGGGGGATTGGGGATATTGCGCCTGCCGAACAGGCCGGCTGGAGAGGCCTATTTGCCGGCCTCTGCCTCTATCGGCTGCACCGAAGGCTCCTGAGTGTCCGCAGGCTTATTCACTGGTGGGGGCTGATTCGTCAACATGGCCAGCAAACGTGCCACGGTATCACGCATTTCGCGTCGATCCACGATCATGTCAATGGCACCATGCTCCAGCAGAAATTCACTGCGCTGGAAACCCTCGGGAAGGGTCTCCCGTACCGTTTGCTGGATCACGCGAGGTCCGGCAAAACCAATCAGTGCCCTGGGCTCTGCAATATTGATATCGCCAAGGGTTGCCAGACTGGCCGATACACCGCCCATGGTCGGATCAGTCAGTACAGATATGAAAGGAATACCGAGTTTAGTCATGCGTGCCAGTGCGGCACTGGTCTTTGCCATTTGCATCAGGGAAAACAGCGACTCCTGCATGCGTGCGCCACCGCTTGAAGAAAAACAAACCAGAGGAATGCTGCGTTCTATACATGTATTCACACCGCGTACAAATCGCTCGCCGACAACAGAGCCCATTGAACCGCCCATGAACCTGAATACGAAGGCCATGGAGATCAGCGGCATGCTTTTCAACTGACCTGACATCACAATCAACGCATCTTTTTCATCGGTCGTTTTTTGTGCGGCAGAGATTCGATCTTTATACTTCTTGGTGTCCTTGAATTTAAGCATATCTACTGGCTCAAGGTCACCACCGATTTCGACCGTGGGACTATCAATATCGAGAAAGGTCTTCAGGCGTTGGCGAGCACCAATACGCATATGGAAATCACACTTGGGACAAACGTCCAGATTACGTTCAAGCTCGGCGCGATACAGCACCGCACTACAACTGGTGCACTTGGTCCAAAGACCTTCAGGAATGGCTTTTTTATTGCCGCCTTCAGTAAGGATCTTCGAAGGTAATAGTTTTTCAAACCAGCTCATTGTTACCTACCCGTCAACTATCCATGGCCTGGCGTATATCCACAAGCAAACCGGATATGGATTTATTTATCTCGTCAGGACTATCCGCCAGGGCCTCTATCCGGTTCACCAGGGCACTGCCTATCACAACGGCATCAGCGAGATTAGCAATCTTTGCCGCTGTGCTGGCATCCTTGATGCCGAAACCAACGCCCACTGGTAAATCAGTCAACCGTCCAATCTGCTTAAGTTTTTGCGTGACACTGTCCAGATCAAGATTCGACGCACCAGTAACGCCCTTTAATGATACATAATAGACGAAACCACTGGCGGATGCGCAAATTGTGGATATTCGTCCGTCATCGGTCGTCGGTGCCAGCAGAAAAATCGGATCAATATTATGTTCTTTCAACAATTCGACCAGCTCACGACCTTCCTCTGGCGGCAGGTCTACTGTTAACAGCCCATCGACACCCGCGTCACTGGCGGCCCTGGCAAATGTTTCATAACCCATCACCTCCACCGGGTTCAGATAGCCCATCAGCACAACCGGGGTATCGTTGTCCCTGGTGCGAAATTCGCGGACCATGCCCAGGACATCGTGCAGGCTGACATGATTTACCAGCGCTCGTTCACTGGCCCGCTGTATCACAGGCCCATCGGCCATCGGATCAGAGAATGGCACCCCCAGTTCCAGAATATTCGCGCCCGCCGATACCATCACATGCATTAATGGTACGGTCACCCCCGGCTGTGGATCACCGGCAGTCACATAGGGAACTAATGCGGTCCGGTTTTGTTGCTTCAGTCCGGCAAAACAGTCTTTCAGACGGCTCACAGGTCAATACCACTCAACGATGCCACGGTATGTATGTCCTTATCGCCACGGCCTGAAAGATTGATGATAATGATTTGATCCTTGCTCATCTCCCTGGCCAGTTTTTCGCCGTAGGAAAGGGCATGACTGGATTCCAGTGCCGGCATGATACCTTCGACCAATGTCAGCTCATGAAAGGCCTGCAGTGCCTGCTGGTCATCTATGGCCACATACCTGGCCCGGCCGGTGTCCTTTAACCAGGCATGTTCCGGTCCAACCCCGGGATAATCCAGGCCTGCCGAGACTGAGTGGGTCTCAATAATCTGTCCATCCCTGTCTTCCATCAGGTAGGTCCGGTTGCCATGTAACACACCGGGTTGCCCGGCACACAATGGCGCGGCATGATGACCGGTTTCCAGCCCGTCACCAGCGGCCTCGACTCCGTAAAGATCCACATCACTGTCTTCCAGGAAGGGATAGAACAGACCAATGGCATTGGATCCACCACCGACACACGCGACCAGGGCATCCGGCAGACGTCCCGCCTGGGCCTGTATTTGCTGTTTCGCTTCACGACCAATGACTGTCTGAAAGTCCCTGACCATAGCGGGATATGGGTGGGGGCCCGCGACAGTACCTATAATATAAAAGGTATCATCGACATTGGTGACCCAGTCACGCATGGCCTCATTCAGGGCATCCTTCAGTGTGCATGATCCCGATGCCACCGGTATAACTTCTGCACCAAGCAGTTTCATGCGATAGACATTCAGTGCCTGACGCCTGATGTCTTCAGTCCCCATGTAGACAACACACTGCATGTCGAAACGGGCCGCCACAGTGGCAGTCGCCACACCGTGCTGACCTGCCCCGGTTTCGGCAATCACCCGGCTCTTGCCCATGCGTTTTGCCAGCAATGCCTGACCTACCGTATTGTTGATTTTGTGTGCCCCGGTATGATTAAGATCTTCCCTCTTAAGATAGATTCTGGCGCCGCCAATTTTCTCACTCCAGCGCCGGGCAAAGTACAATGGCGATGGCCTGCCGACATAATGTTTGAGATCGTGATCGAGCTCTGCCAGAAAATCCGCATCTGTCAGATAATGTTCATAGGCAGCCGTCAGTTCCTGAATTGGCCCCATCAGTGTTTCTGCCACAAAGCGACCGCCATAGGGCCCAAAGTGACCATTGGCATCTGGCATGCCAGTAAAATCTGTGGAACTCAGGTTGTCAGGTTTGTTGCTCATATCTAAATTTAGTTCTTGATAACGTTTCTGATAAATTCGCTTACCTTGTCAGGATCTTTTATTCCTTTTGCTATCTCAACCCCGCTGCTAACATCGACCGCATAGGGTTTTACACGACTGATGGCCTCGGCCACATTGCCCGGCGTTAACCCGCCGGCAAGAATAACCGGCAAGTCCACCGAAGTAATCCGGCCCCAGTCAAACATTTCACCGGTACCACCCGGGGCGCCCTGATGATAACTATCCAGCAACAATCCGGAGGCATCGTAATAGCGTGCGGACTCTGCATGCAGATCAACATCATCATGCATGCGAATGGCCTTTATGTAAGGTAATCCAAAACTACGGCATACCTCAGGGGTCTCATTACCATGAAATTGCAATATGTCCAGCCGGGCATTTTCAATCGTGTCCTGCACTTCCATTGGCGGCGCATCAACGAACAGACCCACCACACTGACAAACGCTGGCAAGCCACTGGTAATTTCTCTGGCGCCAGCCGCATCTACCGCCCTTGGACTGTCTGCATAAAACACCAGGCCGATAGCATCCGCGCCCAACATGGCGGCCATATGCGCATCCTGTTGGCGTGTAATCCCACAGATTTTTACCCGAGTGCGCATAATTTAGCCAGATTACCTTTCATATAGTATTCGCATAATTTCCCTGGATTCTACCAGATTCTGAGGATCCCTAATGAAATCATATAGTTTACAGCACTCCATCGGGAATGTCCCGCTCTCACGGGCGCCTATAATGCGGCGTTTGCGCGCGGCTGACAAGCCACTAAGCTGTCGATAGTTTACGCTACAATAAGGCATGGGACGGGCTATCCGCGAGCAGCGTGTACCGGTCCTCAATTGAATAACAACATTCTGGAGGCATGTATGGATTGTCCCAAGTGCGGGCACCAGCAACAGGGCAGTGAAACATGTGAGGCCTGCGGGATCATCTTTGCCAAATATGAGGCCCAGCAACAACGCCTGAAAGAACAGCGTGATAGCATGCAGGCGGCAAAACCCGCTGGCGACAATGATATCAAGGTCATCGTGGTGGCAGCCATCCTGCTGATCGCCCTGGGATTATTTCTGTTCTCGGGAGATGATGAATCTCAGCGTCAGGATGGGCCGAGCGTGGTGGCCGAAACCGAACCAGTCGATATAGTCGAAAAACCGCGTGCACAGATCAGTAACAGTTATCGCGGCAATAACATAGCGGCCCAGCTAAATAAGGCCAATTTTGCGCGCAATGCCATTGAACGTGCGCGCAATGCAACGGTATTTCTCAGCACATCATGGGGTTCAGGTTCCGGGTTCTTTATCACACACAACTGCATGATTCTCACCAACAAGCATGTGGTGGTGCCCGACAGGGAATGGCTGATGAAAAAACGTGCCAACGTGGAAAAGGCCGAACCTGTCCTGGAGCGCATGGAGGCCATGGTGGAAAAACGCCGCAGCGAATTTTATGACCGTTGTGATGACTGTTCTGATGAGGCCCTTGATAATTACATGCGCGGTCTGGAAGAGGACTATTTCAATTTTAGAAAGATGTATGAGAGAGACAAACAGCTTCTTGAAGATATAAGCTATAACAGTAACATCAAGGCTGTGCTGACTGATAATACGGAACATGATGTGGATATCATACGAATCAGCCGGAATAATGACCTTGCACTACTGATACTTCGCGGAGGATATTGCCCTGTCATCCCAACATCAGATGTACGAAATATAAACATTGGTGACAAACTCTACACCGTCGGTAGTCCGCTAGGGCTGAAACATACCGTTACCTCCGGTATTTATTCTGGCCTGCAGACGCGTAACAACAATATTTATATACAAACCGACGCACCAATCAATCCCGGTAACAGCGGCGGGCCTCTGCTGGACAGCAACGGACATGTGATCGGAATTAACACCATGATACTTGCCAACACCGAAGGGATTGGCTTCGCTATTCCCATACGAAAGGCCCTGACAGAGTTCAATATCAAGCCAAGTAAGGCGAGATGATCCTGCCAGTGCACTGCCTGAGTGTGCTGTATTGGACTATTATTACAATATAACGGTAACGGGCTGCCTTATGCCCCATCAATCCGGAAGTTGAGCATATGCCGGTATCTGAGACAGTACTGATCCTGATGTACCTGCTCGGTGCAGGTGTATTTGTGGCCGGGGTGTTCCGCAAGCTGCCAATACCCTATACGGTGGTATTGGTAATCATTGGTATCTTCCTGAATTACCTGGCAACACAGTTCACCCTGTTCCAGCCACTGCAACAACTGACCCTGACCCCGGAGCTGGTGTTCTTTATCTTTCTGCCGATTTTAATCTTTGAATCGGGCTTTAGCCTCGACGCCAGGCAGCTCATTAAGGATATTATGCCGGTACTCACGCTCGCCATCCCGGCCCTGCTTATCAGTAGCAGCGCTATCGGTATCGGTTTGTGGCTGATAATGCCTGTGGATCTTATTATCGCCCTGTTATTTGGCGCCTTGATATCTGCGACCGATCCGGTAGCCGTGATCAGCCTGTTCAAGGAACTCGGTACACCCAAAAGGCTGACTATTCTGGTCGAAGGCGAATCATTGATGAATGATGCTACCGCGATCGTGGTATTCACTATCTTGCTGGGAATAGCGCTACATGGCAACTTCGCTGCATCTGACCTGTGGCATGCTGTCGGCGAGTTCTTCAAAGTATTTCTGGGTGGTGCACTTGTCGGCGTTGTATTTGCATTTATTGTAGTCTGGTTCCTGTCTGTTTTTCACATCAGCTTCAATGCCATCATGATGCTCTCCATGATTCTTGCCTATGTATCATTCATCACTGCTGAACACTATTTACATGTCTCCGGTGTCATGGCGGCAATTGGTGCGGCAGTGGTACTGGGAATCTTCGGTATGCCACGCTTACCCAGAATGGCCAGTAATGTACTCAACGAGTCCTGGGGGTTTCTGGGACTGATGGCAAACACACTGCTATTTATACTGGTTGGTCTGTCGGTAGATATTACCTCGCTGGCTAAATCAACCGGACTCATCCTGATAGCCGTATTACTTGTACAGGGTGTCCGGGCAGCGATCATCTATAGCATGGTTCCGTTCGCCACCAGCATTTTCAAGCTCCCCAGGATCACCCTTGGCGAGCGCCACATTATGTGGTGGGGCGGACTCAAGGGCGGCCTGGCATTTGCCATCGTTTTATCCATACCAGAAAGCCTGCCGGAACGTCAGCTATTACTGGATCTGACCGTCGGTGTTGTATTGTTTTCATTGCTGGTTAATGCACCGACTATTAAACCCCTGATGCGCTGGTTAGGTATGCACCGGTTGACGGAAGATGAAAATACCGAACTGCAACATGCCGTTGGCAGTGCAAAGACAGAGGCTGACGACATCCTGCAGGAACTGGTCGATAACAGGATCCTGAGTAAGGAAGAACATCAGGATGTTAATACCGGCATGAATAACCTGTTCGACGAAATCTCCTCCGAGGTACAACCCGATCTGGATGCACGTTACCTGCAACTGAATGCCCTGCGTGCCGAGATGAAGCGTCTTGATGAAATATACAGTGCCGGTGTTATCACTCAATATACTTATCTCGATATTAAGGGTGAGTTACAACGGAAGCGGGATCACATTGTCAGCAAACGCCAGGCAACCACAGAATATTATCATGTCCTAAACCCGTTTATTCGTCTTGAAGCTACTATCATAAAACGCCTGCGTGAACATGACTGGGCTGCCGGCATCCTGGCCCAATATCAAAAAATCCGTTTCTCTCAACACCTGATAAAGGATATTGTCAGGGTCCTGATGGTTGATTCGGCTCTCGGATTTATCACCAATGAGAATGATATCGCCCCTTCAATCAGGGGTGATATAGAAGCTCATTACCAGAAACGAATGAAGATGTACTATGAGAACATCAATGAAATAAGAAACAGCTTCCCGTCCTTTTACCAGCAATTTGTCAGGCAAATTTCCACTCGAACCTCGCTTGTCAGCGCATTGAAATCAATTGAGGAGAACTACCATAGTGGCAGCATTGGCGCAAAGGTCTTTCGTGAAATTGAACAACACCTCCACCTGGCGCTGCGCAGCATTCCGAATGTAGCCGCGCCTTATTGCCATCTATCACCTGCCGATTTACTAAACAAGGTGCCCCTGTTTTCAGGACTGCCAGAGGATGCCATTAATGGCATCCTCGAACATACGACCTATCAGGATTTTCTACCGGGTGACACGATCATAGGCGAACAGGAACATGGTGATGCACTCTATATTATCGTGCGTGGCACGGTGATCATAACTCACGGCAAAAAGCACAAAGACGAGACTGTCATAGCTGAACTGGGAGAAGGAGATTTTATCGGTGAAAAGGGCCTGTTTGGTGAGCATGTAAGAATGGCCAATGTCAGGAGCAAATCGACCTGCACCCTGATGCGCCTGACTCGAAGCGAGATCCTGAGTGTTGCCAGTAAATATCCTGCAGTATCCCAGCGACTCGAATCAGCAATACAATCCCGTTGATGCGCATTTTGTTGGGTTTCGTGTTGCTCTAAAGTGAATCAAAACCATTCCGCAAATGAACGCAAAAAAAGCAAATAAAATCTAATGAATATCTTAATTTGTACCGTGGTTATGTTTTAAATTGAGGGTCGTTAAAATAGGAGTATTTTACTGTCAGCTTCTACCCTCTATTGCTTCGCATCCAGAAATACGCTTGCCAGTGACTCCAATCAACACACCACAGCAGACAAACCTGCTTAGGTTTTATTAGATTTTATTTGCTTTTTTTGCGTTCATTTTCGGACTAAGATTTTTATTTTTTATTCTCGCTCATTTGCGGACTGGTTTAGCTAACCCGGAAAAGGCATGTACTCCATCCCGGGAATAGAAAATTCATCCGGATAGATCACATTGATAAGATACAGCCCCCTGGGCGAGGCAGTCACTCCACCCAGCAGCCTGTCCCTGCATGCCAGTACCTCACTTGCCCAGGATATGTCCTGATCTCCGGCCCCAATCGCCATCAATACACCGGCTATATTTCTTACCATGTGATGCAGGAATGCATTTGCTTCAATATCAATGACGACATATTCACCATGCCGGTATATGTCCAGTTGATGGACTGTGCGTACTGGTGATTTTGCCTGGCAGTGTACCGTGCGATATGAACTGAAATCATGTTCACCCAGCAGACACCTGGACGCCTCGAACATCCTGGCTTCATCCAGCGCACGATATTCCCAGGCAACAAGATTCGCGAGCACAGATGGTCTCACATTGCGGTTAAATATAACGTACCGATAACGGCGACGGCTGGCCGAAAACCGCGCATGAAAACCAGTATCTACGATAGATACCCAGTTGACCGATACATCTCCGGGCAGGTTTGCATTGCACCCCATCAACCAGGAGGATTTGTCACGTTGTGCGTCAGTATCAAAATGTATAACCTGACCATAAGCATGCACGCCTGTGTCTGTTCTGCCGGCACATATCACCCGGACCCCATGATTGGCCACGTACGAAATGGCCTTTTCAATCTCTTCCTGTACTGTGCGAACACCAACTTGCAGCTGCCAGCCACAAAAGTCGCTACCGCTATACTCAACACCCATCGCAATTCGCATGAGTCAACCAGCCATTTGTACAAAAAGGAAAATACCAGCAAATATTAACGGGTAGCTCCACTGGTAAACTGGTGGAGATGAGATGACAGGCAGATTGATCTCCTGCAGTGGTTCTGATTCTGCCAGTGCCAGGTTATTGCGGTAGATATTTGCTATCAACATAGCACCCCTGTTAAAGAATTTACCATGCAACTGCGTCGATTGTTTTTCCTTGCTGACCAGTTCTTTTACTCTAGTGACATAATCCACGGTAAGTAATAACCTGACTGACAATTGTTCTGTGGAAAGACCGGTTATTTTCAGGGGCCACAACAGCCAGATGAGGCCTGACAACAATTCAGTTTTTTCAGACCTGATGAGCATCAGGTTAACGGCCAGAACAATCAGCACCAGCGCCAATAGTCGGCGGATACCCTGATCCAGTCCTTCCACTGTCGGAATGATAGCCTGATAGGTTTCTGCTACCGTAAACAGGGCCCGTCCCGGTGTAAACCACAGATAGAGTATAAAGATGGACAGAAGCAGCCAGCGTACCCGCCGTAACATCCCCAGGGCACCGCTAACAACGCCATTGACGTGCTGCATATAGAACGCCGCGACAATAATGCCAGCCAGCAGCAACGTCGCTATCACGGGACGGGCGAGAAAACCCACCAGGACAAGAAATGAGAGTATGCGTATAGCGGGGTGCATCAGGCCTGACTATAGTCAGAACAGTCAGACCTGAGACAGGAGTTCCTCGGCGTCCTTCTTCTGCTGATCACTGCCTTCATTGAGCACTTCCTCAAGGATACTTCTTGCACCGTCAGGGTCGCCCATATCGATATAGGCGCGCGCCAGATCAAGTTTCGTTGCAACTTCATCGACAGTTGATTCAACGTCAGATTCTTCTGCGGTGACCTCTGCAGCGGCCTCAGCCGGTGCTTCATCAAGGTTAATCGTCAATTCACTCAGTTCTGAGTCAGACGGTTCGTCTATTGCAGATGCGGCAGATGGCTCTTCAGCAGCAGAATCATCAGTAACGGGAACATCAAATTCCAGATCTCCCAGCCCTTCTGTCAACTCTTCAGCAGACTTTTCGGCACTAACGTCGAAATCACCCAGATCCATACTGTCCAGATCCAGGTCCAGCCCGGCAAGGTCATCATCGGCACTGACGAGTTCCTCAGCCGAGTCCTCGCCTGTAGAGGTATCCGCACCGGTATCAAAATCCATGTCCAGATCCAGATCCAGATCGGCCAGTGCGTCATCTGCAGCCGATTCCACGCCGGCTTCTGCGGCAGCCTCGGGAATATCCAGATCGGGGACACCGATATCTTCAGCATCAGCCATTTCCTCATCGGTCAGGGAGGATTCTGTAAGCTCATCCGTGGCTGTTTCACCCCCTGAAGATTCGGCCATGAAATCATCATCCAGGGACTCGTCAAAACCACCACCAAACAATGGGTTATCAGGGCATACCTCACGCCCCAGGGTAACTGCCTTCTCCCACAATGCACCGCTCTGGCTGTCCAGGGAGTCATGTAGTTCCTGCGCCATGCCTTCGAAGGAGCCGGTATCCTCAGTAGCTGCATAGACTTCCATCAATTTGAGTTTCAGATCAGCACGCTCCGGTTCATCGCGCAGTGCCTGTTTCAACATCTCCTCGGCCTGTGAGTAGCGCTTGTAGGCGATAAACACGTCAGCTTCTGCAAGAGGGTCCACTTCACCAACTTCAGATTCCGCGCCTATTGATGTTGAGGCAAAATCACTCAGTAATGAGGTATCTTCAGAAGGCGTGTCTGAACCTGCATCAAGCGGACGGCCCCTGAGAATACTTTCCGGGAAGTCCATGTCCGCCATTCCACGACGTCTTGCAATGGTCCACCCCAAACCGCCCAACACAAGAACCACGATTACCAGGCCACCCAGTTTCACTGGATCGGCCATAATGTCTGCCATCAGACCAGTTGGTTCAGTGACGACTGGGGCAGGTGTTGGCTTAACCACGGGACTGGTTTCTGGCTGGCTTGTGCTATCAACTTCAGCCACCGGTTCGCTGACAACATCCGGCGTTGTCTCCACTGCATATGGATTGGTCTCGGTCTCAGTGTCTTTGCCGACTTCGGTGTCTTTGGTGACTTCGGTGTCTGCTACCGTGGCGGCAGCCGTCGTAGTAGACGCGGCAGGCGCGGCGGTTACAGGCTCAGGGATCTCCTTCTGAATATCAGACAAGCTCTTCTGCAAACGCGCCAGATCATTGTCCTTTAGCGTCAGTAAACGTTGCATGTTATCCAGCTGATCTTCCAGTGATGTCATGCGCGCCTTAAGTTCGCTATTCTCCTGGCCAGATGAGGCCAGTGCTTCGTTTGCCAGCGCCAGTTCCTGACGAATGCGTTCAACCTCTTTAGACGTCCCGGATCCGACCGCCCCTTCCCCTTCCCGGGGAGAAATCAGTTTTACTTCAGGCTTGCTGGCGACCGCTGGTTCAGAAACAACCGGAGCAGCCTGCCCGGCTGGCTTACGCGTGATTTTCTCCGCACTTTCCGTTTGCACGGGGATATTCTTCCAGGCCATGTTTTGTGCCTGCACATCCTGCCTGGCGATATCTTTTGATGTGCCCATAATGGCATCCCGCTCAGGGATCCGCAGGATGGCCCCCGCTTTAAGGCCATGGATATTGGCATTGTTAAATGCCTCTGGATTTTCTTTCAACAGGGCCAACATCATTTGCGCCATATCGATCGAATCATCAGGGCGTACCTTGCTGGCAATCGACCACAGGGTATCTTTTCTTACTACCGGTCCGTAGGTATCGCCGTCATAGGCCGGCATCTTAGCTGTCTTCGCCGTCCTGGACGCGGCACGGCTATCAGTAACTTCATCCAGCGTCACAGGTGCGGCTTCATCGCCTATATCCATACGGGGAAATAAATCATCTTCACCGCTATCACTGACCACACTGACCTCGTCAGAGTCAACGCTCATGTCTACCGGGGTCGGCATGGGTAATTCATCCACTTCAGGGGCAGCCACCGCAACGGGTGCGGCCACCTCAGGTGTGCTCACCACTATTGACACCGGCGCCCTGATGGCACGCGCACGTTGTGCCGCAATAACAGGCGGATCCAGTAATATGGTGTACTCACGCAATAACCGGCCACTTCTCCAGGAAACGTCCACCAGGAAATCCAGAAATGGTTCGCGCACAGGATTACGGGTGGTTACCTTTATATAAGGGGTGCCGTCTGCCTTTTGATCGATAGCAAAACGCAACTTGGTCAGCAGGAAAGGACGGGGTACACCGGCCTTCTTGAACTCGCCACGCGTGGCCAGCGACACGTGCAGTGAATCCAGTTCAGAAGGTCGTATCGAATACAACGATATTTCGGCTTTCAGTGGCTGGTTTAACGCGGATTTAACCTCGATATCCCCGACCCCAAGACTAAACGTGGTACCAGGCAACCACAGCAGTACCAGGCATGCCAGCATTATGAGTTTGCGCAACGTCCTCACTCCATTAACATTTTTCTTATCAAGCCCTTAGAGGCCCCCGACATGTACGGGTGGTTTCATAGTTATGTCCCGGATATACTTGAGACAATACATGTCTTTTGTTCACTAACTATAGCTTATAGTTAATCTTTTACCAAAAAATCAGTCATTTGCATAATCTGCCGGCTAATCCCGGCGGGAAAAGCGCGGGCAAATAACGCCCATAGAGCGTAAAATCCCTCTAATTTGGGCCGAATTCAGCTAAATCACCAGAAAACCTCGGAAAATTCCCAAATGGAGTTCATCTGGAAACTATAGATGAATGGGGGCCAAATATCAGTGTTCCAGTAAAATTCTGAGCATACGGCGCAGTGGCTCTGCGGCACCCCACAGCAACTGGTCTCCGACAGTAAATGCCGATAAATAGTCATTTCCCATGCTCAGTTTGCGCAGCCTGCCCACGGGCACATTCAGGGTGCCCGTGACGGCCGCCGGGGTCAGTTGCTGGATGGTGTCCCCGGGGACATTATCGATCACCTTCACCCAGTCATTGGCCGACGCCAATATGCCGTGAATCTCATCCATCGGGACATCCCTGGCCAGCTTGATGGTCAGGGCCTGACTGTGGCAACGCATGGCTCCGACCCGCACACACAGTCCATCGATTGGAACGGGACGGTCACTGCGAGCAAGGATCTTGTTGGTCTCGGCCTCGGCCTTCCATTCCTCACGGCTTTGCCCACTATCCAGCGGTCTGTCGATCCAGGGGATCAAACTGCCCGCCAGCGGTACCGGCCAGTTGTCCAGCGGGTAATCATCGCTACGAATAAAATCTGCTGTGCGGCGATCGATCTGCAGAATGGCGGATGCCGGATCATTCAGCAAGGATTGCACATTGTCATGCACTGCGCCCATTTGTAAGATCAGCTCACGCATGTTGCGTGCACCGGCACCCGAGGCCGCCTGGTAAGTCATCGGAGTGATCCATTCCACCAGGCCCTCGTTAAACAGACCTCCAATAGCCATTAGCATCAAACTGACGGTGCAGTTTCCTCCCACAAAGGTTTTGATACCATTGCTCAGTCCATCCTTAATAACATCCAGATTTACCGGATCCAGAATGATAATACTTTCTTCAGCCATACGCAGTGCCGATGCAGCATCGATCCAGTAACCATCCCAACCGGCTTGACGAAGTTTCGGATAGACCTCTTTGGTATAACCACCCCCCTGACAGGAAATGATGACCTGCATCGACTGCAACTCGTCGATGTCGCTGGCATCCTTTAAAGGCGGCACCTCCTTGCCAATATCCGGGCCTGCCTGACCTGCCTGCGAGGTGGTGAAGAAGACCGGATCAATCTCTGTAAAGTCATTCTCCTCGCACATGCGCTGCATTAACACGGAACCCACCATGCCACGCCAACCAACCAGTCCAAGCCGTTTCATTTTCCTGACCTCATTACTTTCATTTGACTTTTTTATGCCCTGAGTGCCGCAACAACGGCATCACCCATTTGCTGTGTTGCCACTTTTTGTGTCCCGGCAGAATAAATATCTGCAGTACGCAGCCCCTGATCCAGTACCTGATGAACAGCGGTCTCAATACGCTCTGCTGCCTGCGGTTCATCCAGCGTATAGCGCAACATCATGGCAACAGATAATATCGTTGCCAGTGGATTGGCAATATTCTTACCCGCAATATCCGGCGCCGATCCATGTATCGGCTCATACATGCCTTTACTGTTTGCATCCAGAGAGGCCGATGGCAACATTCCAATCGATCCAGTCAACATCGCGGCACAATCAGACAGGATGTCGCCAAACATATTCGTGGTCACCATCACATCGAACTGTTTTGGCTCACGCACCAGCTGCATGGCGGCATTATCAACATACATGTGGGACAATTCGATATCCGGATACTGCTGTGCTTCGCGGCTCATGACCTCACGCCACAGTTCCGTCACCTCAAGCACATTGGCCTTATCGACGGAACATACCCGTTTGTCACGTTTCATCGCAATATCAAACGCCACTTTGGCGATTCGACTGATCTCCGACTCACAATATACCAGGGTGTTATATCCTTCGCGCTCACCATTCTCCAGGGTGCGCACGCCACGCGGCTGACCAAAATATATGCCGCCGGTCAATTCACGCACGATCATGATGTCCAGACCAGACACCACGTCCTGTTTCAGCGTGGAGGCATGCGTCAGTTGTGGATACAGCAACGCAGGCCGGAGATTGGCAAACAATTCCAGTTCTGCGCGCAGCCCCAACAAACCTTTTTCAGGGCGCACCGAGATGTCCAGTGATTCCCACCGGGGACCACCGACGGCGCCAAGCAATACCGCATCCGCCTGCATGGCCAGGTTCAGGGTAGTTTCAGGAAGCGGTGAGCCACTGTCATCATAGGCGCTACCACCGACCAGCCCCTGCTGCATTTCAATAGCGATACCGAAATGCTCGCGGACCACGTCCAGCACCTTGACCGCTTCAGCAACGATCTCCTGGCCAATGCCATCGCCGGGTAAGACTGCAATCTTTTTTGTCATTTTTGATATCCTGTGATTAACGCAAAGGCTTTCATCACGGCTTTAAACGTTCTACATTTTCCTAAAATTCACATAAACAACCATGGGGTTTCTGTTTTTTGCCTTTCCTCATAGGCCCTGATCTCATCAGTATATTGTAGCGTCAGGCTAATATCATCCAGGCCATTGATCAGGCAATGTTTGCGAAAGGCGTCCACCTCGAAACCAGTCTGTTCGCCATCGGGCGTTGTGATTGTCTGGTTCGGGAGATCCACCTTAAGTCGATAACCTTCTTCTGCCTCTACCTGGTGAAACAATTTGTCTACCATGGCTTCATCGAGCACAATTGGCAAGAGGCCATTCTTGAAGCAGTTATTAAAGAAAATATCCGCAAACCCTGACGCAATGATCACGCGGAAACCATAATCTTCCAGTGCCCACGGGGCATGCTCCCTGGATGAGCCACAACCAAAATTCTTACGTGTCAGCAAGATGCCGGCCCCCTGGTAACGTGGCATATTCAATACAAAGTCCGGGTCCACACGTCGTGCACTGTGATCCATCCCCGGTTCACCACGATCAAGATAACGCCAGTCATCAAACAGGGTCGGCCCAAAGCCGCTGCGCTTGATGGACTTTAAATATTGCTTCGGAATAATCGCATCAGTATCGACGTTATTCCGATCTAGCGGAGCCACAATAGCATTAAATATTTTAAATGCATCCATAATAACCACCTGATTTAACGCAAAGTACACAAAGCATACTAAGATAATAAACTTTAAGTAAGATCTCGTACGTCCACAAAATGCCCTGCAATCGCGGCGGCAGCGGCCATTGCCGGACTGAGCAAGTGAGTGCGTCCGCCATAACCCTGACGACCCTCAAAATTCCTGTTTGACGTTGAAGCGCAGCGTTCGCCCTCTTCCAGACGATCGGCGTTCATTGCCAGGCACATCGAACAACCAGGTTCGCGCCATTCAAAACCTGCTTCGATAAAGATCCTGTCAAGGCCCTCTGCCTCCGCCTGATGTTTGACCAGACCGGAACCGGGCACCACCATGGCAAGTTTAATATTGTCGGCCACCTTTTTACCCTTTGCAATCGCTGCTGCAGCACGCATGTCTTCAATACGTGAATTGGTACAGGAACCAATGAAGACCTTGTCCACCGCAATGTCTGTAATTGCTGTGCCCGCATTGATCCCCATGTACTCAAGGGCACGTTGCATCCCTTCGCGTTTCACCTCGTCAGGTTCTTTATCCGGGTCTGGAACCTTGTCATCAATGGCAACGACCATCTCCGGCGACGTGCCCCAGGTGACCTGTGGTTTAATACTGGCCGCCTCAAGATGTACCACCCGATCAAAGTGTGCATCGACATCACTATGTAAATCACGCCAGGCATCGACCGCTTTATTCCACCGCTCACCGGTTGGTGCAGCCGGTCGCCCACGCACATATTCAATGGTGGTGTCATCGACAGCAACGATGCCGGCACGCGC
This sequence comes from Gammaproteobacteria bacterium, assembly GCA_036986115.1. Classification (GTDB taxonomy): domain Bacteria; phylum Pseudomonadota; class Gammaproteobacteria; order BTQY01; family BTQY01; genus BTQY01. The sequence goes on from BTQY01000024.1 coordinate 29,510, forward strand.
ACCGGCCTCAATGGTCATGTTACACACGCTCATACGACCTTCAATAGACAAGTCACGTATTGCCTCTCCGGCAAACTCAATGGCGTAACCGGTCCCACCGGCGGTGCCAATTTCAGCGATGATTGCCAGGACGATATCTTTGGCCGTCACGCCCGGATTTACCCTGCCATCGACGCTGACCAGCATGTTTGCGGATTTCTTTTGCAACAGGCATTGAGTCGCAAGCACATGTTCAACCTCGGAGGTACCGATACCAAATGCCAGTGCACCGAGGGCACCGTGAGTTGAAGTATGGGAGTCACCACACACCAGGGTCACACCAGGTAACGTCATGCCCTGCTCCGGGCCGATCACATGAACAATACCCTGACGCTCGTCGCGCATATCGAATTCAGTAATGCCAAAATCCCTGCAGTTCTGATCCAGTGTCTCGACCTGCAGGCGTGACACCGGATCGGCGATACCCTGATGGCGGTTGGTCGTCGGCACATTATGATCCGCCGTCGCCAGGTTGGCCCCCACCCGCCAGAGCCGGCGGCCCGCCATTCGCAGCCCGTCAAAGGCCTGTGGTGAGGTCACTTCATGGACTAAATGGCGATCAATATAAAGGAGCGTTGTGGCATCATCGCCGTCATCACTGGCGCGCACCACGTGGGCGTCCCAGAGTTTGTCGTATAAAGTCCTGCCTAACGTATTGCTGCTCATCAGAAAATCCTCTGTACAGGAGCAGGAATCATACGCCCGGAATACTGATAACACAAATTCATATTTATCATGTATACTATTCCTAATTGTTATAGATGAGGATGTCCCGTTATGCATATTACTGGCCTACAAGCCTTTGTTTCTGTTGTAGAAACTGGCTCATTTTCCGGGGCTGCCGAAGCCCTGCACCTGACCCAGCCAGCGGTGAGTAAGCGCATTACCACCCTGGAAGGACAGTGTCGTAGCAGGCTGTTTGATCGCATCGGCCGCCACATAGGCCTGACCGAGGCCGGCACGGCGCTGTTGCCCCGGGCCAGGCACATTTTGCTGGAAATCGAAGATAGCCGGCGCGCCCTGTCCAGCCTCTCCGGGCAAGTAGCCGGCACGCTGCGCATGGCCACCAGTCATCATATTGGCCTGCATCGCCTGCCGCCGGTGCTGCGGCAATACAGCAACGAGTACCCCGAGGTTGAACTGGACATGCACTTCATGGATTCAGAGGCTGCCTGCAACGCAGTAGAGCATGGTGAGCTGGAGCTGGGCGTAGTCACATTGCCGCTGTCTCCGGCAAGAAACCTGGACTGCACCTTGATATGGAATGACCCACTGCAATTTGTGGTCAGCAAAGACCATGCGCTGGCGACAGCAACACAGCTCAGTACCAGGCAACTGACTGAACACAGTGCCATTCTGCCGGCGACCGGGACCTATACGCGGGCCTTGCTGGAACAGGCATTAAAACAACATACGGCTGATCTAAAAGTCAGTATGGCGACGAATTATCTTGAAACCATCAAGATGATGGTCTCCATTGGACTGGGATGGAGCATTCTTCCTGCCAGCATGATCGACAACTCGATTGTCAGTATACCGATGAAGGGTATTTCATTAAAACGACGATTGGGTGTCGTGCGCCATATTAATCGCACCCTGTCCAATGCCGGCA
>BTQY01000025.1:0-30198 GCA_036986115.1 Gammaproteobacteria bacterium
TTGTCACTTCGTTCGGGCGCATCTGTATGGTGGCTCAGGAATTAAGCAGATCTTCCCTGGTTAATTGCCTGTTACGCGATGACCCCCGCGTAAGAATCCAGCTGGCAACCTTTGGAATCACAGCGTAGCACACTGCCATGGCTGCCATGCCAGTCACCCAGCACCATCCGCCTGCATGCTTTGCCATTGAGGTCTGTTTCATGGATGTTCGGTCGGTGGGTATGACCATGGATCAACTGGGTGACGTTATTTTCAAGCATGGTGTTATTTACCATATCCAGATTGACGTCCATGATCTCATCTGTTTTGCTTTGTTTGGACACGTTACTGATGGCGCGTATTTCCAGCGCCATGTCACGTCGTTCTTCGATGGGCTTTGATAATATCTGTTGTTGCCATTGTGGGTTCAGAACCACCTGACGGTAGGCCATGTGTTCAGTATCATCTGTGCACAGGCTGTCACCATGCATTAACAGGGTGGGCGTACCATACAGATCGATTAATGTCGGGTCATCCAGCAGGGTGCAGCCAGTATCCCTGGCGAATTTATCCGCCATTAAAAAATCCCGGTTACCACGCATCACCGAGACAGGTATACCTCCATCAGTCAACTTTCGTAGTGTCTGGATGATTCTTCGGTACTCCGGGTTATCGTCATCGTCTCCGATCCATGCCTCAAACAGATCGCCGAGTATGTACAGATGCTCCGAGGTGAATGCCTCGCAGCGAATAAATTCATGGAACAGGTTGATGGTTTCCGGTTTACTACCATCCAGATGGAGATCGGATATAAACAACGTGCTCATGATGGATTGGGGAAGAATCAGTCTTCGATCTCTACCCGGTCCAGGATGACATCCTCAAGTGGGACATCAGCGTGGCCCATGACGTTGCCGGTACTGACTTTGCTGATGGCGTCAACGACATCCATACCATCGACTACCTTGCCAAATACGCAGTATCCCCAGCCTTCCCGGGTGGGCGCGGTATAATTCAGGAAGGTATTGTCTTTCAGGTTTATAAAGAACTGGGCTGTTGCTGAATCAGGATCAGATGTGCGTGCCATGGCGATGCTGCCACGTTCATTGCCGAGGCCATTATCGGCTTCATTCTTGATCGGGTCATTCACTGGTTTCTGGATCATGCCGGGTTCAAATCCTCCACATTGATTCATAAAACCTTTAATCACGCGGTGAAAGATAGTGCCATCATAAAAGCCGTCATTTGCATAGGTTAGAAAATTCTCAACCGTGATCGGCGCCATCCCGGCATTCAGTTCCAGGGTGATGACGCCGTGGCTGGTATGTAATTTAATCATTAATCGGAACCTTTATTTGCTATAACAGAAACTTTTTTGATGATAACGGCCTGTTTAGGTACATTCTGTGGAAACGGGCCAGCGGAGCCGGTTTGTACCGCCCTGATTTTATCTACTACGTCCATGCCCCCAGTCACCTTGCCGAACACCGCATATCCCCATCCCCGGGTACTCTTGTCACGGTGATTCAGGAAACCATTGTCGACGACATTGATAAAAAATTGTGCGGTAGCCGAGTTCGGATCACTTGTTCGCGCCATCGCGACGCTGCCCCTGGTGTTTTTCAAGCCATTATCTGCCTCAATCTTAATGGGTGGGTTGGTCTGTTTTTTCTGGTATGTCTGGGTAAATCCTCCGCCCTGGATCATGAAGCCTTTAATCACACGGTGAAAAATAGTGCCATTGTAAAAGCCCTGGTTTACGTATTTGAGGAAGTTGTCCACAGAAACGGGGGCCTTGTCGCGGTTCAACTCGATGACGATATCACCGAGGCTGGTTTCCAGCCGCACACTCTCGGCATTTACCGGTACTGCGAGCAGGCTCGCGGCTACTAAAAGCAGTGTCTTTAGCCAATTCATCATGTTATTCAATCTCCATCAAACCATGTCTGTATTAAATAGGTGTACTCATTTCCCAGAGTCGTTAAAATAGAGCCGTTAATATATAGGGTTTGAGACCCCGGTGAAAGTTCCTTACCGATACTGGGGCCGGTTCAGGGCGGGGATCCCGTAGGTGCCTGACTATTAAGGCCAGGTTTATTTGGTGGAGACAATGCTAGAGATTTATAACAGCCAGACCAGGAAAAAACAGCCATTCCAGCCGATAGAGCCTGGCAAGATAAGGATGTACGTCTGCGGGATGACCGTGTATGACCTGTGCCATATCGGACATGCCCGTGTCCTGGTGGTGTTTGATACGGTGGTGCGCTATCTGCGGGCCTCTGGTTTTGAGGTGACCTATGTGCGTAATATCACGGATATAGACGACAAGATCATCAAACGCGCAAATGAAAATGGTGAGAAAATTGGCGAGCTCACCGAACGCTTTATCAGTGCCATGCACGAGGATGCCGAGGCACTGAAGGTGTTGCCGCCTGATATTGAACCTCGCGCCACCACTTCTATGGAGGATATCCTCAGCATGATTCAGTCCCTGATGGACAAGGAATTTGCCTATCAGGCAGACAATGGCGATGTGTATTATGCCGTCAGCAAGTTTGATGGCTATGGCAAATTATCCGGCCGGGATATTGAAGACGAACGGGCCGGCGCACGTGTCGAAGTGGATGAGGCCAAGCGTGACCCGCTGGACTTTGTGCTGTGGAAGACCGCCAAGCCGGGGGAACCCAGCTGGGATTCACCCTGGGGGGCAGGGCGACCAGGTTGGCATATCGAGTGTTCTGCCATGTCTACCTGCTGCCTCGGCAATACCTTCGATATTCATGGCGGTGGGCTGGATCTGAAATTTCCGCATCACGAAAACGAAATTGCCCAAAGCGAAGCGGCGACGGGCCAACCCTTTGTGAAGCTGTGGATGCATAACGGTTTTGTCGAGATCAATCAGGAGAAAATGTCCAAGTCACTGGACAATTTTTTTACCGTGCGCGAGGTCCTGAAGATCTACAGGCCGGAGGAAATTCGTTATTTTATTCTCGCCAGTCATTATCGCAGCCCGTTAAATTATGCGGATGAAAACCTGGATCAGGCACGGGCTTCGCTGGCACGACTTTATACCGCATTACGTGGGTTGCCTGCCGACAGCAAGGCTGATGATAATATCTGTCAGGGGTACATACAGCGATTTAACGCTGCCATGGACGATGACTTCAATACCCCGGAAGCCATCGCGGTGTTATTCGATATTGCCCGGAGTATTAACCGCTATCGTGACAATGAGGTACACGTTGCCGGCCAGTTAGCGGCATTATTAAAACAACTGGGTGGATTACTGGGGCTGTTACAGGATGATGCAGACGATTATCTGAAGGCCCCGGTATTGCAGGGGGTTGCTGATGACGGGTTGAGTGATGACGAGATTGAGGCAATGATCCTGGCAAGGAATCAGGCCCGTGCAGAAAAGAACTGGGCAGAGGCGGATCGTCTTCGGGATGAGTTACAGGAAAGAGGTATCGTGCTCGAAGACGCTGCCAGTGATACCAGCTGGCGACGAGAATAACGTTTAAACTGGATAGTGACAGACTTCATCACGCATCCAGATGCTCACAGGCATCGAGGGTGTTGTGCAACAACATGGCCACCGTCATCGGGCCAACGCCGCCAGGTACCGGAGTGATCCAGGCTGCATTCTCAGATGCCGCTTCAAACTCCACATCGCCTGCCAGGCTACCATCTTGCTGACGGGTGATACCAACATCGATAATAATTGCCCCGGCCTTGATCCACGAGCCCTTGATCAGGCTGGGCTTGCCAACAGCGGCCACGATGATATCGGCCCGGCTGACATGGGTAGCGAGTTCCCGGGTGGCGCTATTGCACACGGTGACCGTACAGCCGGCCATGATTAACTCCAGCGCCATCGGCTTGCCAACGATATTCGAACTGCCGACCACCACGGCCTCCAGGCCACGCAGGCTCGCGCCGGTGTGTTGCAGCAATTTGATTATCCCATAAGGGGTGCACGGACGGAGCCGGGGTTTGCCCAGGGCGAGACGCCCGATATTGTCCGGGTGGAAGCCATCGACGTCTTTGTCCGGGTTAATGGTCTCGATCACCGCGTAGGGGTCGATCTGCTGTGGTAGTGGTAATTGCACCAGGATGCCGTGAATTTCCGGATTATTATTAAGACAATCAATCAGTTGCAGTAATTCTGTCTGGGTGGTATTGGCATCAAGGTCATGCGATATGGAGTTGATGCCCGCTTCTTTGCAGGCGCGATGCTTGTTCCGTACATAGACCTCGGAGGCCGGGTTGTCGCCCACTTTCACCACGGCCAGGCCTGGCACCGGCAGATTGTCGGCCTGGCGCTGACTGACCCGCTGTTTGACGGTGGCGAGAAGCTCGGCGGCAATGGCCTTTCCGTCGATAATGCTGGCGCTCATGCTGATTTTTCCTGGTTCATCGGCCAATATTCCCTGAAAAGCGCTAGTATACCATTGGCAACTCAGGATATTTGACGAAATTCGGGTGGGCGCGTATTATCCCGCGTCTTCGCCGGCAGGTGAAGAAATCTCGGGGTATAGCGCAGTCTGGTAGCGCGCCTGCTTTGGGAGCAGGATGTCGGGAGTTCGAATCTCTCTACCCCGACCAATAATGCGTCAAATGCCTAAGGTATTTGATAGGTCGGAAACCGGATGGATGTACGAGGGTCGCGGGAGGTGCCCAGACCCGAAGGGTAGGGTACCCATAATGAAACCTGAAAGGATTCTATGGGCTAGGACGCCGGGAGCGACCTGTTTGAGTAATTTTTAAGCAAGCCAAATTGTGCGTTAATTTAGTACATTCGGTAGAATAAGAGCATGCGCCCGTAGCTCATTTGGATAGAGCATCGATCTTCTAAGTCGAGGGTAGCAGGTTCGAATCCTGCCGGGCGTGCCAGATTTTAATATACCAATTTTATGGTGGGTGTAGCTCAGTTGGTAGAGCCCCGGATTGTGATTCCGGTCGTCGAGGGTTCAAGTCCCTTCATCCACCCCACTTCTTTTGTCGCTCAAATGTCCCCGAAATGTGCCCTGAAATGTGATTGTGACGTGGATCCTGCGGGGATCCGCGGGTATAATTCCGGCTCAGTTTGGGTCGTTAGCTCAGTTGGTAGAGCAGCGGACTCTTAATCCGCGGGTCGTAGGTTCGATCCCTACACGACCCACCAATAAAAACAATGGGTTAGGCCGTTGGCCTAACCCTTGTTTGTTTTTCCATGACTGTATTACAGTCCAGTTAAACATTGCTGGGCCTGACGGACATCGACTGCCGTACTGCATGTACAGGTTAGTTATTGGAGTCTGTATAATGGTTTCGGTGTCCGTGGCGTCACTTTGCAAGGTTGGCAAGAGGTCGGCAGGAGAGGCTGTAGTTAAGCGAAAGTGGCGGAATTGGTATACGCGCTGGCTTTAGGTGCCAGTGGGGCAACCCGTGAGAGTTCGAGTCTCTCCTTTCGCACCATATTTTTCAGGAATGATTATTTTTAAGTAGAGAAGCGATATGAATATGCAAGTTTCTGTTGAAGTTACAAATGGCCTTGAGCGTCGTATGACCGTCGAGCTGCCCGTTGAAAACCTGGAATCTGCTGTTAAAAGCAAGCTACAGGCACTGAGTCGGAATGCCCGTGTGAAAGGTTTTCGCCCGGGTAAGGTGCCGTTCAAGGTGCTGGAAAACAAATACGGTGGTGAGGCCCGTGCCGAGGCATTTAACGAAGCGATTCAGTCGAGTTTGTTCGAGGCGCTTAACCAGGAAAACCTGCGTCCTGCGGGACAGCCAAATATCGAGCCAAAGCCACTGGAACAGGGCAAAGGGGTTTGCTATGTCGCCACCTTTGAGGTGTATCCTGATATCGAACCCGCATCGGTTGACAATGTCACTATTGAAAAGCTTTCGGCTGAAATTAATGATGATGATATCTCGGGAGTCATCGAGACCATCCGACGCCAGCGCCTTGGCTGGAAACCGGTAGATCGTGCTTCACAAGACAGTGATCAGGTGACCATTGATTTTACCGGCACGATCGATGGCGAGGCCTTTGATGGCGGTTCTGCGCAGGCGGTACCGCTGGTGCTGGGGTCTGGCAACATGATTGATGGCTTCGAAGAGCAGCTTGTGGGCAAGAATGCCGGTGATGAAACAACGGTTAAAGTGACTTTCCCGGAGGACTATCATCGCGAGGCCTTCGCCGGGAAGGACGCCGAGTTTGTCGTCAGGATAAACAGTGTGGCCGAGGAAGACATACCCGAAGTGGATGAAGCGTTCATCAGGAGTTTTGGTGTGGCGGATGGTACTGAAGCGAGCTTCCGCAAGGACATTACTGCAAATATGCAAAAAGAGCTGGCTCAGACGATCAATCGCAAGCTCAAGAATCAGGTGATGGATGCCCTGGTGGAAGTGAATGATATTGAAGTGCCCAGGGCGCTGGTCGAAAATGAATCCGAGGCGCTATTACAAAATATGCAGGCCAACCTGGAATCCCAGGGCCTGACAGAACTGCAAAAGGCCCAAATGGACGTGAGCATGTTTGAAGATGAAGCCAGGAAACGTGTCACCCTGGGCCTGGTCATGGGTGAGATCATCAAGCGGCAGGAACTCACGGTCGATAGTGAGCAGGTCAAGTCGCGGGTCGAGCAACTGGCGTCCACTTATGAGCAGCCGGCCGAGGTGGTGAAGTGGTATTACAGTGACCCGAATCGTCTCTCGGAAATTGAATCTCTGGTGCTGGAGGACAAGGTGGTAGCGTGGTTGCTAGAAAATGCTAAAGTTACAGATAAACCCCAATCTTTCAATGAGATAATGCAGCCGGGCGGGCAATTGCCGGCTAAAGGATAGAGAATAATGACCGATAGAGAGCCTATGGATACGAGCGCCGACATACACGAGGGCATCCACAATTTGGGGCTGATCCCGATGGTGGTGGAGCAGACCGCCAGGGGTGAGCGCTCATATGACATCTATTCGCGGTTGTTAAAGGAGCGCGTGATCTTCCTGGTGGGGCCGATCGAGGACCAGATGTCCAACCTGATTGTGGCGCAACTGCTGTTCCTGGAGTCAGAGAACCCGGATAAAGATATCCATTTGTACATTAATTCACCCGGTGGTTCGGTCAGTGCTGGCCTGGCCGTCTATGACACCATGGAGTTTATCAAGCCGGATGTCAGCACCATGTGTATCGGTATGGCCGCCAGTATGGGGGCATTACTGCTCACCGGCGGGGCCGATGGCAAGCGTTATTGCCTGCCTCATTCACGCATGATGATCCACCAGCCACTGGGTGGGGTACAGGGCCAGGCGGCGGATATCGAGATCCATGCCCGTGAAATGCTCCGCACCCGTGAGCGCCTGAATGAGATTATGTCCATGCATACCGGGCAACCCCTTGAAAAGATTGGCCGTGATACCGACAGGGACAATTTTATGGGTGGAGAAGATGCGGTCGAATATGGTTTAATTGATAAGGTATTGAGCCGCCGTGATGTTGAAAACGGCAAAAAGAGCTAAAATTCTCTAGTAAATCTATGGAATATGGGTATTCGCGATAAAGTATCATTGAAAGGATGAAATATTTGTTAAATACTTTGGTGTATCTGTCGATGATTGGGGAATCGTATGGGCGATGATCGTAACAATGGTGGTGACGATGGCGAAAAGCTGCTGTATTGCTCGTTTTGTGGCAAGAGCCAGCACGAGGTCCGCAAGCTGATTGCAGGCCCGTCGGTCTTTGTCTGCGATGAATGCGTCGAACTTTGTAACGATATTATCCGCGAAGAGGTTCAGGAAAAGTCATCTGTCAGTGCCGGCAGTAAATTACCGACACCCCACGAGATCAACGACATTCTCAATGAATATGTGATCGGTCAGGACCATGCCAAAATGGTATTGTCGGTGGCGGTCTACAATCACTACAAACGCATGGAGAGTGACATCAGTCGCAAGAACAATGACGAAGTCGAGCTTTCCAAGAGTAATATCCTGCTGGTGGGCCCCACCGGTAGCGGCAAGACCCTGTTGGCCGAAACCCTGGCGCGACTTCTCAATGTGCCTTTCACCATAGCGGATGCCACCACCCTGACGGAGGCGGGCTACGTCGGTGAAGATGTCGAAAACATCATCCAGAAGCTGCTACAGAAGTGTGACTATGACGTCGAGAAGGCCCAGACCGGTATCGTCTATATCGACGAGATCGACAAGATTTCCCGCAAGTCTGACAACCCGTCGATAACCCGTGATGTGTCCGGCGAAGGCGTGCAACAGGCCTTGCTGAAACTGATTGAAGGTACGGTCGCCTCTGTTCCACCACAAGGTGGTCGTAAACATCCTCAACAGGAATTCCTGCAGGTGAATACCGGGAATATCCTGTTTATCTGTGGCGGTGCATTTGCCGGACTGGACAAGATTATCCGTGAACGCTCGGAGAAGGGTGGCATTGGCTTTTCTGCTGACGTCAAGACCAAGGATGAAAGTCGTTCCATCGGCGAACTGCTGTTGTCAGTTGAACCGGAAGATCTGATCAAGTATGGGCTCATCCCCGAGTTTGTTGGCCGTCTGCCGGTACTGGCTACCTTGCAGGAGCTGGACGAGCATGCGCTGGTTCGCATATTGCAGGAGCCCAAAAATGCCATCACCAAGCAGTACACCAAACTGTTTGACATGGAAGGTGTGGAACTCGAATTCCGCGAGGATGCCCTGATGGCTGTTGCGAAGAAGGCAATGGACCGCAAGACCGGTGCGCGCGGGTTGCGTTCAATCCTCGAAGGCACCTTGTTGAATATTATGTATGATCTGCCATCAATGGACAATGTGACCAAGGCGGTCATTGACGCCGCTGTCATTGCCGGTGATTCTGAACCATTACTCATCTATGAAGACGCAGATGTGGCGGCCGTCTCATCTGACTGATTTCTGTCAAAGTCCCTGCTTTATTGCCGGGAACACAGCATTTTATAGCAAGAGTCGGAATGTTGTGGGTTGAAATTTCATTCTGTGACCATATCTATTATATTTCGATGTGCAGTACCGGTTTGAACCAAGTTGACATTACGGACTCAAATACGTAACAGGCTGTAAGGCAGAGGATTTCCTAAATGGATGAAAGTGATTCCACAGAACTGACAACAACAGACATTACCACTATCCCGGTATTACCCCTGAGAGACGTAGTGGTATATCCCCATATGGTCATCCCGCTGTTTGTTGGTCGCGATAAATCCATCAAGGCGCTGGAAGCGTCCATGGAACTGGGCAAGAAAATCCTGCTGGTGGCCCAAAAGAGTGCAGCCCAGGATGATCCCGAACAGGATGATATCTACGAGATAGGTACGGTCTCCAGTATCCTGCAGTTATTAAAGTTGCCTGACGGTACGGTCAAGGTCCTGGTGGAAGGCAGCCAGCGTGCTGCCATTAGCCAGTTCACGGATAATGATGAATTCTTCCAGGCCAAGATAGAATATCTTGAAATGTCTTCTGGTGATGAACGTGAACTGGAAGTACTGACGCGTTCCGTGGTTAACCAGTTTGATCAATATGTCAAACTGAATAAAAAGATCCCTCCCGAGATCCTGTCTACCCTGACCAGCATCGACGATGCCGGTCGTCTGGCGGACACCATTGCCGCGCACATGTCATTGAAGATCGATGAAAAGCAAAACATACTTGAAATGAGCAATGTGCATGAGCGTCTGGAAAGACTGCTGGTGATGATGGAATCCGAGATTGATATCCTGCAGGTGGAAAAACGAATTCGTGGGCGCGTTAAACGCCAGATGGAAAAGAGCCAGCGTGAGTATTATCTGAATGAGCAGATGAAGGCCATTCAGAAAGAGCTGGGTGAAATGGAAGACGCGCCGAGCGAACTCGAAGAGCTGGAGCGCAAGATCACCAAGGCCGGCATGAGCAAGGAGGCCAAGAAGAAGGCCGGCGCCGAACTCAACAAACTGAAGATGATGTCGCCGATGTCTGCCGAGGCCACCGTGGTGCGAAATTACATCGACTGGATGGTCAACGTGCCGTGGAAAAAGCGTACCCGGATTAAACATGATCTGACCCGTGCCGAAGCGGTGCTGGAAGAAGATCATTACGGACTGGACAAGGTCAAAGAGCGGATCCTTGAGTACCTGGCCGTGCAGCAACGCGCCAGGAAGGTCAAGGGCCCGATCATGTGTCTGGTGGGACCTCCGGGTGTCGGCAAGACCTCACTGGGACAATCCATTGCCAGGGCCACGGGCCGCAAGTTCATCCGCATGGCGCTGGGTGGTGTCCGCGATGAAGCCGAGATCCGTGGGCATCGTCGCACCTATATCGGTTCCATGCCGGGCAAGATCCTGCAAAACCTGTCAAAGGTCGGTGCACGCAACCCGTTATTTTTACTGGATGAGCTGGACAAGATGTCGATGGATTTCCGTGGTGATCCGGCATCGGCATTACTGGAAGTGCTGGATCCGGAGCAGAACCACACCTTCAATGACCACTATCTTGAGGTGGATTACGATCTGTCTGACGTCATGTTTATCGCTACCGCGAACAGCCTTGCGATCCCGGGACCGTTACTCGACAGGATGGAAGTCATTCGCCTGCCGGGCTATACCGAAGATGAAAAGGTCAACATCGCCGAACGCTATCTGATCAAAAAACAGAAAGTGAACAATGGCATTACGGAAGATGAACTGAGCATTGATGAAGCAGCGGTGCGCGATATTGTTCGCTATTACACCCGTGAAGCCGGTGTACGTAATCTGGAAAGAGAGATCTCCAAGATCTGTCGCAAGGTAGTCAAAGCCATACTGCTCAAGGAGGAGGATGGCTCAGGTGTCTCAGTGACGCCGGAGATGCTTGAACAGTATCTGGGTGTCCGTCGTTTCCGTTATGGCCTGGCAGAAGATAACGATCAGGTTGGCCAGGTCACCGGGCTGGCATGGACCGAGGTGGGTGGTGACCTGCTGACGATTGAAGCGGCCATCATTGATGGCAAGGGCAAACATACCTACACTGGCTCATTGGGCGATGTTATGCAGGAGTCTATTCAGGCCGCCATGACCGTTGTGCGTAGTCGTACGGATGTGCTTGGCATCGAGCGTGAGTTTTATTCCAAGTACGATGTGCATATCCACGTCCCTGAGGGTGCTACACCGAAGGATGGTCCCAGTGCCGGTGTCGGGATGTGTACTGCAATGGTGTCCGCATTGACGCAGATCCCGGTGAAGTCCAATGTCGCCATGACCGGTGAGATCACGCTGCGTGGTGAGGTATTACCTATTGGTGGGCTGAAGGAAAAATTACTCGCGGCACACCGCGGTGGTATCGATACCGTATTGATCCCCTCCGAGAATGAGCGGGATTTGAAAGAGATCCCCGAAAACATCAAGGACAAGCTGGATATTCGCCCGGTGAAATGGATTGATGAAGTCCTCGAAGTGGCGCTGCAACACATGCCTGTCCCGCGTACCGATGAAAATTCGTCAACTTCCAAGGCCGGCAAAAAAACCAGGGAAAAAGATAAACCGGTAGCACGCCACTAGGAAATCGGGAAACGTTCTCACCTTCTTCAACTAAGTTATTGATGCTTAATGCCCCCGGATCTGTTTCAGGTCCGGGGGTTTATTTTGCCTGTATTCTATTTGCGCTATTGTCGCATGCGCGTGATGTGTTCCCTTGAACTTGCCACGACCTGTTGGTATAACGATGAAGACCATTATATAAACGGGGTAATTACTAACATCACAAAGAACAAATCAAACAGGAGACGCACAATGAATAAAGCTGAACTGATCGATGTTATTGCTGAGGCGGCCGACATTTCCAAGGCTGCGGCCAGCAGGGCCCTGGAGGCTACCATCGGGTCCGTCATTAGTACCTTGCAAAACGGGGACAGTGTGACAATTTCCGGGTTTGGAACCTTCAATGTACGGGATCGCGCAGCAAGGACCGGGAGAAACCCACGAACAGGTGAGGCCATTCAGATCAGGGCCTCCAAGGCACCAGGATTCAAGGCTGGTAAAGCATTTAAGGATGCTCTAAACTAGGCGCCGCTCAAAAGGGTGCTTAGCTCAGCTGGGAGAGCATCGCCCTTACAAGGCGAGGGTCGGGGGTTCGATCCCCTCAGCACCCACCAGTCAGCGGACCGGTAGTTCAGCTGGTTAGAATGCCGGCCTGTCACGCCGGAGGTCGCGGGTTCGAATCCCGTCCGGTCCGCCATTCTTATCTTATATGGGCCGGAAATACACCGGATTGCATGGTGTTTAACTGGTTTAGATAATACAATGACAGGCGCTACCTGCTTGCAGGTAGCGCCTTTTTTGTGGCGTCGCTGGATTCATACCCTGGTAATCATACAGGCTGAATTCAACAGGCTGAAATGCAACAGATTAAATAAGGTTATCCCGATATGCTGTTATCTATCCGTGATAAGGCGAGTGGACTGGTCGCCTGGATTATCGTCATCTTCATTACCATCCCTTTTGCCCTGTGGGGCATTCAGGAGTACCTGGGGGGCAGCTCTGCCGAACCTCTGGCCATCATTGATGGCGAAGAGATCAGCCCGCACGAGTTTGAGCGTTATTATCAGGATTACCGGGCACAGCAATATCAGCGCATACAGGCAGTGGCAGGCGAGGCCATAAACCAGCCTATGTTCAGGAAATTACTCAGTGAAGAAGTCCTGCGCAAGCAGGCGATGGAGAATTTTGTCAACACCAGAGTGCTGCTGACATCGGCGCTCAAGGCTGGTTTCGGAATCGCCGACGATCAACTGAATGACATCATCAAGCGCCAGTCGACGTTTCAGAAGGATGGCGTTTTCGATCAGGCACTTTATAAGGACTGGTTACGAAACCAGGGGATGAATACCGATGCCTTTGAGAACAATCTGCGTGCCGAGCTGATCGGCAAGCAAGTCTCTCAGGGGGTACTGGGCACCGAGATTTACACCAGGCGGGAACTGCGGGAATTTGTCAGGCTGCGTAGCCAGAAGCGAAACGCAGGCTACCTGATGCTGCCAGTTGCCGCAGCCGCCAGAACGGTTGAGATCAGTGATGCTGAAATCAGTGCGCGCTATGAAGAGCGCAAGGCTGATCTGATGACCAAGGAACAGATCAGTGTGGAATATTTAGAACTGACAGCAGAGGACGCCATAAAAGATATCGAGGTCAATGAAGACCTGTTGCGTGAACACTACGAAAGCAATAATGCCGACTACCTGGTGGAAGATACCAGAGACGAACAAAAGAAAGCCGAGGAGTTACTCAAACGCGTCAGGGCAGGAGAGTCTTTTGCTGACCTGGCCCGGGAATTTTCTGACGATTCGGGTTCCAGTGATAACGGCGGTGATCTTGGCTACTTTGGACGGAATAGCATGCTCAAGCCGTTTGAAGATGCGGTTTACAGTATGAAGAAGGGTGATATCAAAGGCCCGGTGAAGTCACATTTTGGCTATCACATCATCAAGTTGACCGGTATCAAGGGTGATGAACGCCGGGCCAGTCAGATCCTGATTGCAACCAGCACTGACAAAGAGGCCAATATGCGTACCCTGAGTTTTGAAGAGGTGCGCAAACGGGTTGAGAAGGATTACCGTAGCCGGAAGGCGGAGGACCTGTTCGCTGAACGCGTTGAGACGCTCACCAACCTGTCCTATGAAGTGCCAGACACACTGGAGGATGCAGCCAATGCATTGTCACTGAGCATCAAGACGTCACCGTTATTTGGTCGTTCTGGTGGCGCCGGCATATCTGCAAAGGCAGATATTGTGCAGGCGGCATATAATGAGCGTGTATTGACTGATTTGCTCAACAGCGATCCGGTCGAGTTATCTCCGACCCGCATAGTGGTGTTGCGGATCAAGGAGCATGTCCTCCCCAGGCCGCAGTTACTGGAGGAAGTCAAAGACCGGCTTGCCAATGAACTGCGCATCGAAAAGGCCAGGCAACGCGTACTGGAGCAGGGCAAGGCATTGCTGGCCAAGGTACGGGAAGGCAAGGGCATCAAGCAGCTCGCGACCCTGGCAGGGGTCACCTGGCACGGCGAGGCGACCATGGAGCGTAACCAAAAAGGCATAGCAGCGGGGCTGGCGCGTGAAGTTTTTCGTGCTGCCAGGCCAGCCAGCAGTTCCACGACCGATAAACCTGCCTACACCGGTGCGACACTGGGCAATGGTGACTATGTACTGATTGCCATTTACAGTGTCACAGACAGGGTGAGCGCAGAAGATGAGAAAAAGGCCAAAATCGAATTACAACGAGCTGGTGGCCAACAGATGCTGGATGATTATCTGAAAAACATCAGGCAGATCACAGAAGTCATTATCAATCAGGACAAGCTATTGCCTTCTGGTTGATGTGCGCCTAAATGTGGGCCAGGGGCACACTCCAGGGGACAAGGGATGAAGCTTAAGCTACACACACAGATCTTTATTGCGATCGTGCTGGCGATAATCGCCGGCATTGCTTCCGGCAAAGATGCCAGTCTCTTTGGTGTGAGCTTCTTCCAGGCCTATGACTTCATTGGCACGCTGTTTTTAAATGCCCTGAAGATGGTGATCGTGCCACTGGTGGTATCGTCTGTGATTACCGGCGTCGCCGGTATCGGTTCTTCCGGTGCGCTCGGCCGACTCGGCGGCAAGACGCTACTGTACTATATGGTGACCTCCACGCTGTCAATCCTGGTGGGCCTGATCCTGGTCAATCTGACGATGCCGGGGATCATTGACGGCAAGCCGGCCAACGAGGTATTGGGCAAACAGGATCCGGCAGTGGTTGCCGATGTCCTGGCCAGGGTCGGCGACAAGGGCGCCAGCGATGTCGCTGAAATTTTCCTGCGTATGTTCCCGCCGAATATTATTGAGGCCGCCACCAGCAATGGTCAGCTGCTCGGGGTCATCGTCTTCGCGTTGTTGTTCGGGGTGCTGATGACCCGAATCGAAGAGCCCTACGCCCAGACGATGTATAAGTTCTGGACCGGGGTGTTCCAGGTGATGATGAAGATCACCAATCTGATCATCCTGTTTGCGCCTGTCGGTGTGTTTGGCCTGGTGGCAAAGGTGGTCGCCGGGGTCGATACCGAACAGCTGGATGCCTTCGCCGGCAGTGTCGTGACGTTCTTCTTTACGGTGCTCGGGGCACTGGCAATACACTTTCTGGTGACCCTGCCGCTACTGATGAAATTTATCGGCAGGGTCAATCCGTGGCGGCACTACCGCGCCATGGCACCGGCATTGCTGACCGCATTCTCCACCTCGTCATCGTCATCGACATTGCCGTTGACACTCGAGTGCGTCGAACAAAACGCCGGCGTATCGAAACGCACCAGCAGTTTTGTACTGCCGCTGGGTGCCACCGTCAACATGGACGGCACCGCATTGTATGAGTGTGTCGCGGCGATATTTATCGCCCAGGCCTACGGCCTGGATCTGCCGTTTGCGACGCAGTTTATTATCGTGCTGACGGCATTGCTGACCTCGATTGGCGTGGCCGCCATCCCCTCGGCCAGCCTGGTGGCAATCTCGGTGATCCTCGCGGCGATCGGCCTGCCGGCCGAAGGCATCGCGATGATCATGCTGACGGACCGCATTCTTGATATGTTCCGCACCGCGGTGAATGTATTTTCAGACTCCTGCGGTGCCGTCGTCATCGGCCGCCTCGAAGGCGAACAGGACATCCTGCTCGAAGGCGCCGAGATGCCGGTGGGGCAGGTGAAGTAATTTGAAAAAATCTATTAGTCCGCAAATGAACGCAAATAAACGCAAATAAAAAACTATAAATATTACTGAAGTTTTTGTAGATTGGGCGACCTGAGCACAAGTTGTAGCAATTCTTGCCGCGAACAGTGTTGACTGGCTCCGATACCTTTTTCAATCGCTCCCGCACATCCCTGTGCTCTCGCGACACTAGTACATCCTGTACGTCGTCCTCCGCCCAGCCACAAAACCCGTGGCTGGGTGAGTCGTCCGAAAAAGTAGTCGCTCACAAGCAGACGTCCATGTCTGCTCGCGACACTAGTACGTCCCTGTACGTCGTCCTCGCCAGCCTTTACAATTCCCCATAATCACAGATCTACCATCCCATGCATGTATTTGCTGATATATGCAAATAAAGCAGGTAAGCTCGTGTCATCGCGAGCCTGTTTTACAGGCGAAGCAATCTCTCGAAAATAGCTCGTCATTGACACCCACACTTTTTACTCAATGTTATCAGGATCCCGATTATGTTCCTTGATGCCTCCAATGGTATGACATATAATCATACCATTGGAGGTGCATTATGAGCAGTAGCAAGATAGCAATCACCATCAATTCAGAGGTTCTCTCAGAGGTCGATGCGTTGGTAAAAAAGCGCATGTTTCCTAGCAGAAGTCGCGCTATTCAAGAGGCTGTGAAGGAGAAACTGGAACGTCTTGGCCATAATCGGCTTGCTCGGGAGTGTTCCAAGCTGGATCCGGAATATGAGGAGGCTATGGCCGAAGAAGGACTTAGGGAGGATATGTCAGAATGGCCCGAATATTGAGGGGGGAGGTTCGCTGGGCTGACCTAAACCCGATTCGTGGCCGAGAACAGGCAGGGTGCCGACCGGTCCTTATTCTAAGTCACGACATATTTAATAATCGCTCCGGTACAGTGATTGCGATGGCCCTAACCAGTCAACCTCAAAGAGCCGGATTTCCACTAACTTATCCATTGGAGTCCAGGCAATTAAAGAAACCGGCATGGGTAAAAATAAGCCAGATACGTACGCTGTCGGTACAGAGAATTGGAAAAAAACTCGGTTCTGTTGAGCCAGAGCAATTGGGGGAAATAATCGATGGGCTCAATCAGATAATCGGAATATAGAAAGGTACCAATACCGAAACAGGTACCAGGCACCATTTTTCCATTGCTATGAGCACGGATATCCGTAGCGACCGCCGTTCCTACAATTCACAACTCACCATTCACCTATTAAAGCATGCCAATGGTGTTATACCCCGCATCGACATACATGATCTCGCCGGTGATGCCGGAGGCAAGATCCGAACACAGGAACGCGGCGGCGTTACCGACTTCTTCAATGGTAATCTTGCGGCGCAGTGGCGCGGCCTTTTCAAATTCCGACAACATGCCCTTGAAGCCGCTGATGCCGGCGGCCGCCAGTGTGCGGATCGGGCCGGCCGAGATGGCATTGACCCGAATGCCATCGGGTCCGAGGCTGGAGGCCATGTAGCGCACGTTGGCTTCCAGCGAGGCCTTGGCGACCCCCATGATGTTGTAGTTCGGCACCACGCGTTCCGCGCCAAGGTAGGACAGGGTCAATAATGCGCCATCCCGGCCTTCCATCATGTTGCGGCCGGCCTTGGCCAGCGCGGTAAAGCTGTAGGAACTGATATCGTGAGCAATTTGTGAGCCTTCGCGGGTGGTGGCATCGAGATAATCGCCTTCCAGTTGCTCTTTCGGTGCAAAGGCGACGGAATGTATGATGATATCGACATGGTCCCAGAAGTCATCCAGGCGCACAAACACGTCTTCGACCTGTTGGTCATCCGCCACATCACACGGGATGACAATATCGGAATCCAGCTCTGAAGCCATTTTTTCAACGCGTCCCCGGAGTCTCTCGTTTTGCACAGTAAAGGCCAGATCGGCACCTTCCCTGTGCATGGCCCTGGCAATGCCCCAGGCGATGGAGCGGTTGCTCGCCAACCCTACAATGAGCGTCTTTTTATCTTTCAGAAACCCCATATATCACACCTTTCATTATTCTACGGATATTCATATCTGATAAGTTACCAGAAAAAGATGACTGGCGGAAAGGGTTGATTTTGCGGTTATAATGAGGCGATGTCACTATTCTGTAATTATAAGAAAAACCGGGTCAAACGCGTTGTTTTGCTGGCATTTACCTACGCCAGCCTGTTGTTGCAGCTGGCCTGTTCAGACACGTCCCTGAATAATCCCTATCCGGACAGTGACCGGGGCAAAAATATCCTGTATTCATCGTTCAGCGAGCGCCCCAAGCGGCTGGATCCGATCAGTTCCTACAGCTCCAATGAATATGTCTTTATTGGCCAGATCTACGAGCCGGTGGTGCAATACCATTACCTGAAGCGTCCGTACCAGCTCGTGCCATTAACGGCGACCAGCGTGCCGACGCCACGCTACCTGGATAAGGATCGTCAACCACTGCCGCAGGATGCCGCCCTGGCGAGCATTGCCTACAGCGTCTATGACATCAGTATTCAGCCGGGGATCCGCTACCAGCCCCATCCGGCCTTCGCCAGGGATGATAATGGCCGTTATCTCTACCATCAATTAACGGATGATCAACTGGATGATATCTATACACTGGCTGATTTTAAAAAGACCGACAGCCGTGAACTGCTGGCGGCGGACTATGTGTATCAGATCAAACGCCTGGCGCATCCACGCCTGCACTCACCGATATATGGGGTGATGGCCGATTACATTGTCGGCTTGAAGGACTATTCAGCGACCCTGAAACAGGCCTTTAAAGACATCAGGGCCGCCAAAGTCAGGGCATCTGAAAAAAGTGGCAACGGAAATGATATCAAAGACAAAGATGTGTTTCTGGATCTGCGGGAGTATGACATCGCCGGGGTCAAGACCATCGACAAGTACCATTACAGCATTACCATCAAGGGCAAGTACCCGCAATTTGTCTATTGGCTGGCGATGCCATTTTTTGCACCGATGCCGGTAGAGGCGGAACAATTTTATACCCAGGCAGGCCTGGTGGACAAGAACATCACGCTGAACTGGTATCCGATCGGTACTGGCCCGTATATGCTGACCGAGAATGATCCGAACCTGCGCATGGTGATGCAGCGTAATCCGAATTTTCATGGCGAGGCGTATCCGTCCGAGGGTGAAGCGGAGGATCGTGCCAACGGGTTACTGATGGACGCCGGTAAACCAATGCCATTTATCGACAAGGTCATCTACAACCTGGAGAAAGAGGTGATCCCTTACTGGAGTAAATTTCTGCAGGGCTATTATGATGCCTCCGGTATTAGTTCGGACAGTTTCGACCAGGCGATTCGTTTTACCGGCGAAGGCGAGGCAACCCTGACCGAAGAGATGGAGGCCAAGGGGATCACACTCATCACCGCGGTACAGACATCGATTTCCTATATTGGTTTTAATATGCTGGATCCCGTGGTGGGTGAAAAAAGTGAACGTGCCCGCAAACTGCGCCAGGCGATCTCGATCGCTGTGGATTTTGAGGAGTATATTACTATCTTTACCAATGGCCGGGGCATCGCGGCACAAGGCCCTATCCCCGCGGGGATCTTTGGTAACAAGTCTGGCGAGGCTGGCATCAACCCTGTCGTCTATGACTGGGTCAACGGTGCAGCGAAACGCAAGCCGATTGAGGCGGCGAGGAAGCTGCTGACAGAGGCTGGTTATCCCAATGGCAGAGATGCAATCACCGGCAAGCCGCTGTTGCTGAATTTTGATACTGCCATGACCGGTCCTGAGGCCAAGGCCTACTTTGACTGGTTGCGCAAACAGTTTTCCAAACTCAATATACAGCTGGTGATACGCAATACCGATTACAACCGCTTTCAGGAAAAAATGCTGAAGGGTACCTCGCAGATTTATCGTTGGGGCTGGAATGCCGATTACCCGGACCCGGAAAATTTTATGTTTATGTTGCATGGCCCTAACAAGAAAGTTGGAACCAATGGCGAGAATGCCTCCAATTATGACAATCCGGCATATAATCGCTTGTTTGAGCAAATGAAGGCGATGGAGAATGGCCCGCCGCGGCAGCTTATTATCGACAAGATGCTGACCATCCTTCGGGATGATGCGCCGTGGTTGTGGGGCTATCACCCCAAAGGCTTTAGTTTGCAACATGCCTGGTATTACAATGCCAAGCCGAACCTGATGGCGAATAACACCCTGAAGTACAAACGCATAGATGCGGACCTGCGAGACATCAAGCGCGCCGAATGGAACTCACCAGAGTTTGCGCCGGTATATTATATTGTGATCCTGCTGGTACTGGGTCTGCTACCGGGGGTGATCACCTATATTCGCAAGGAGCATCATTCTGCCGGAGTATCGGTTTCATGAGCGCCTATATTCTCCGCCGCATCCTGTATGCCATTCCGATATTAATCGGCGTCAACCTGCTCACCTTCACGCTGTTCTTTGTGGTGAATTCGCCGGATGATATGGCGCGCATGCACCTGGGTGCGAAGCGGGTCACCCCGGAGGCGGTGCAAAAATGGAAGCATGAGTACGGCTATGACTTACCGCTGTTGTACAACGATCAAAAGCAAGGCCTGGAAACCCTCACGAAGACCATTTTCTATACAAAATCCGTCAAGCTGTTTGTGTTCGACTTTGGCCAGTCGGATGATGGCCGCGACATAGGATACGACATCAGTAAACGAATGTGGCCTTCCCTGGCGATCGCGGTGCCGGTGTTGCTGGTGGGCCTGCTCATCAACATTACCTTGTCGATGCTGCTGACATTTTTCAGGGCGACCTATATCGACATATCTGGCGTCGTTATCGGTGTCATCATGATGTCGATCTCGTCGCTGTTTTATATCATCGGTGGCCAGTTCCTGATGGGCAAGCTCTGGCACCTGGTACCAATCTCTGGATATGACCTTGGCGTTGATGCCATTAAATTCCTGATATTACCCGTCATCGTTGGTGTGATCGGCGGTATTGGCAGTGGTACACGCTGGTACCGGACTATTTTTCTGGAAGAGATCAATCGTGATTATGTACGAACTGCGCGGGCCAAGGGTCTGTCTGAACTGAGGGTGTTGTTCAAGCATGTCCTGAAAAATGCCATGGTGCCGATCCTGACCGGTGTGGTGGTGGTGATTCCGTTGTTGTTTATGGGCAGCCTGGTGACCGAGGCGTTTTTTGGTATTCCTGGACTGGGCAGTTATACGATTGATGCCATCGGTAGTCAGGATTTCTCAATCGTCAGGGCTATGGTGTTTCTCGGTACTGTGCTGTACATCATCGGGCTGATCCTGACGGACATCTCATACACGATAGTGGATCCAAGGATCAGGTTAGAGTAGCGGGCCATTGGATATCGACATACAAATATTATGGACCGATGCGCTGGTGTATGTACTGGTGGTGACCATCATTGCTTTCTTTTTCTATACTCGAAGTCACCCGCACCTTGCCACGCCGTGGCGCCAGGTGTTTCATCGTCGACTCGGCATGTCGGCGTTGTTGATATTGCTGGGCTTCGTCAGTATCGGGCTGCTTGACTCGATTCATTATCGCGTCGGTGATAACCCCGAGACCCTGAGTGTGTTTGATAAACTGGCCGGCCCATTACGCAGTCAGGTGGAAAAGAGTTTCTCGGCACCGTTCGCGACCCAGCTGTATGCCAGGGAGACCATCGAACTGCCTGATGGGAAAAAGATCCGGGGATACCCACGGTTGCAGTACGGCGGTAGTCATTTGAACAATCCGCAGCAAGACAGGCTCGCCGACATCATTGATCGATCCCTGTCTGGGCTGGTGACGGGCACCATAGCCTGGTCATTGCTGGTGCTCGTGGTGCTGATATTGCTGGCCAGGCGTCATGGCATTGGGGTGAAGGCCCTGGCTGGCCGGGTCTGGCGCGGTGACATGAAGGTCCCGTGGAAGGTCATCTTCGCCACCGTCGGCGTGATAGTGCTGCTGTTCTCTATGGTGGTCTCGCTAGCGGGTTACTACCATATCCTTGGCACTGACAAGGTCGGCAACGATGTATTATTCCTTGCCTTGAAGAGCATTCGCACGGGCCTGGTGATCGGTACCCTGACCACGCTGGTGATGTTGCCGTTTGCCGTATTGTTGGGGATCACGGCAGGCTATTTCCGTGGCTGGGTCGATGATCTGATTCAGTATATCTATACCACACTGAGTTCTATCCCTTCGATCCTGTTGATTGCGGCATTCATCCTGATGCTTCAGGTATACATGAGCAATCACCCGGACCAGTTCCCAACGGTGATCGAGCGGGCGGATGCGCGGTTGCTGTTCCTGTGTTTGATTCTCGGTATTACCAGCTGGACCGGGCTGTGTCGTTTACTGCGCGGCGAGGCATTGAAGATCAGCCAGGTGGATTACATTCAGGCAGCGACCGCCTTTGGTGTCAGGCATCTGCGAATTATTACCCGGCATATTTTGCCCAACGTCATGCACATCGTGATGATTTCCATTGTGCTGGATTTCAGCGCCCTGGTGCTGGCCGAGGCGGTGCTGGCCTATGTCGGGGTCGGCGTGGATCCGACCATGAACAGCTGGGGCAACATGATCAATAGCGCCCGCCTGGAAATGGCCCGCGAGCCCATTGTGTGGTGGTCATTGATGGCGGCGTTTATGTTTATGTTTACGCTGGTGTTGGCCGCCAATCTGTTCTCCGACGCGGTGCGGGATGCCTTTGACCCCCGTTTAAGGAAGGGATGATGATTCTCACGCTGAACAATAGAAATAACCTGCTGATACCGGAAAGAGTGAGTAGTGTCCTGTCTGTCTTCCCCGTGTCTTCCCCGTGTTCCCCGTGGTCATCTTTATATATATGAATGAAATCATCCTCAATGTTGAAAACCTGAGGACCTGGTTCGATACCGAACAGGGTACGGTGCGTGCCGTCGATGGAGTGGATTTTTGTATTCGTCGAGGCGAGACCTTTGCGTTGCTGGGAGAGTCTGGTTGCGGCAAGTCGATAACGGCATTATCGCTGTTACAACTGGTGCCAAAACCGGCAGGGCGTATTGTCTCCGGTAAGGTATTGCTGGGTGGCCAGGATTTGTTAAGCCTGTCGGAAGTGCAGATGCGCGATATTCGTGGCAGCAAGGTCTCAATGATCTTTCAGGAACCGCAGACATCCCTGAATCCGGTGATCTGTGTCGGTGAGCAGATCCGCGAGACGTTGTCACAGCACCAGGTACTCGATAATGCGGCGGCACGAAGGCGTGTCATAGAATTATTTGACGCAGTTGGTATATCGGATCCTGAACATCGTTACCATGAGTACCCCCATCAGATGTCAGGTGGCATGAAACAACGGGTCATGATCGCTATTGCGCTGGCCGGTGAGCCGGAGTTATTGATCGCCGATGAGCCGACCACGGCGGTCGACGTCACCATCCAGGCGCAGGTGCTGGATCTGATGCGCAAGTTACAAAAAGACACCGGCATGGCGATCATGATGATCACTCATGATCTTGGCGTCGTTTCCGAGATGGTGGATCACATTGCCGTTATGTATGCCGGACAGATTGTCGAGCAGGCCGATCGCGACAGTTTCTTTTCGGATCCGAAGCATCCGTATGCAATAAAATTATTTGCCTCTTTACCCGGGGCCAGTAAACGCGATCAGTCCCTGGCCATCATCAAGGGGACCGTCCCGCCGCTGAATACCGAGTTCACAGGCTGCCGTTTCGCGGATCGCTGTGACCTTGCCTGGCAGGCCTGCCACGATTCATCGCCACGCTGGATCACACTGGAAAACGGCAACGGCGTACGTTGTCACTTGTATGATTCTGATTTGTCTAACTCTGGAATAGTGCAATCAGGACAGGCAGCGACCACGACAGCACCCGCACCCATGACGCGGACGAGCAACGGTATGGGCGAGGCCAGTATACTGGAAGTCACGGACCTGAAGATATATTTCCCGGTACATAAGGGTTTGTTCAGGCGTGTGGTTGGGCATGTCAAGGCCGTCGACGGGGTGTCCTTCAGCATACGGGCTGGACATACCGTCGCCCTGGTCGGTGAATCCGGTTGTGGCAAGACCACCGCGGGCAAGGGTATCTTGCAGCTGATCCGACCGACCAGCGGCAGCGTGCGCTACAACGGTACTGAGCTGACGCAAGTCAGCCAGCGTAATATGCGGCCGTACCGTGCTGATCTGCAGATCATCTTCCAGGATCCGTTTTCGTCGATGAATCCACGCATGATGGTCGGTGATATTATCGCTGAGGGCATGATGGCGCTTGCCGTCGGAAATCCGGCTAACAGGATTGAAGATGTTGAGAAACTGCTGGTCCAGGTGGGTCTTCGCGCCGAACACCGTTTGCGTTACCCGCATGAATTTTCCGGTGGTCAGCGCCAGCGGATCTGTATTGCCCGATCACTGGCAGTAGAGCCAAGGTTGATTGTCTGCGATGAACCGACCAGTGCCCTGGATGTGTCTGTGCAGGCACAGATCCTGAATCAGCTGCAGGAATTACAGGCCGAGATTGGGCTATCGTATTTGTTTATCACCCACAATATGTCGGTAGTGGAGTATCTCGCCCATGATGTGGCGGTAATGTATCTCGGACGTATCGTTGAGCAGGGTAGTGTGCAGGAAATTATGGAATCGCCGAAGCATCCCTATACCCGTGCGCTATTGTCGGCGGTGCCGGTCATCGACAAGGCCAGTAAGCGTGAAATTATCCGTTTGCAAGGTGACATGCCATCACCTATGAAGCCACCCTCAGGCTGTCATTTTCATCCCCGCTGTCCCGAGGCATTGCCGCGTTGCGCAGAGAGTTATCCGGGAGAGACAAGCATCAGCAATAGTCATGCAGTCCGCTGTCATTTATATCAACAGTAACACTGCTGTCCCGTTAACTTTACATCGTCATACCGGCGTAGGCCGGTATCCAGAGAGATCAAAAATCTGGATGCCGGAACAAGTCCGGCATGACGGGACGGGTGATATAGATCCATGTCTCCAGCAGCAACGATCATTCAATTTACCCCGAGTATCAGCTTGTTGCTGTGCAACAAGATTATGATAACGGGACAGCAGTGCAACAGTAATTACAACTGGTTGGTCACATCAACTTTTAATTTGAGACGTTGACCTGGTTGCAGGTACTTGCCCATTGGCAAGGTGTTCCAACGACGTAACTGGGCGACAGTCACCTTGAATCTGGAAGCGATACGGGCCAGTGAATCACCGCGCCGCACGATATAGCGGATAGACCGAACAATATCGTTTTGAGGTGGTGCCGCATTCAGGCCCTTGATCGATGAAATGGCATACTTGCTGCGGGTCCAGATCACCAGACGTTTGCCCGGGCGCAACGTGTCTCTTGGCGACATGCCGTTCCATCGGGCCAGACTGCGTACATTGACATTGTATTTACGAGAGATTTCCCAGAAGCTGTCACCACGACGTACCCGGTAGATAATTTTTTTGCCGCGGCGTGGAGTATGCTGGATGGCGCGTTGACGTTGTGGTGCGCTCTTTGAATATCGGCTGATGCGTCGTGTCGCCACGGGAATAGTCAGGCTCTTGCCAGCACGGATCCTGTTACCGCGGAACCCATTGACCTCACGGATGACGGCAGTGGTAGTGTAATATTTTTGTGCGATGCCGCCGATGGTCTCACCATTTTTAATTTTGTGTCTCACCCAGCGCACCCGTTTCTTCGCCGGTAGCTCAGCGAGTTTCTGCCGGAACTGTGTCGTTTTTTCAACTGGAATCAATAAATAGTGTGGCCCCTTCGGGTCGGTGGCCCAGCGGTTAAATCCCGGGTTGAGTGTATACAGATCTTCAAGGTCGATTCCGGCAAGATCAGCCGCCAGTGCCAGGTCCATCTGTCCATCGATTTTGACCCTGTCGAAGTACGGGGCATTATCAACCGGTTTTAATGCAATGTTGTATTTCCCTGGATATTTAACGATCTGTGACACGGCCATCAGACGAGGTACGTAGCTACGGGTCTCTTTTGACAATCGCAGTGAGAAGAAACCGGTCGGCTTATTGTGTCGTTTATTACGCCTGATGGCCTTGCTAACATTGCCTTCACCGGCGTTATAAGCTGCCAGTGCCAGCATCCAGTCACCAGCGAATTCCTTGTTGAGCTTTTGCAGGTAATCCAGGGCAGCATTGGTGGCGGCATGAATATCGCGACGGCCGTCATACCACCAGGACTGCTTTAATCCATAGCGTCGACCGGTGGCAGGGATGAATTGCCAGATACCAGAGGCCCGGCCATGCGAGTACGCAAATGGTTGAAAGGCGCTTTCGACGATTGGTAGCAAGGCCAGCTCCATCGGCATGCCACGACGCTCCACTTCTTCAACGATATAGAACAGGTAGGGGCGGGCACGCTCGACTACCCGTGCCATGTATTGCGGATTTCTCTGGAACCAGTCAAGTTCACGTTGGACCCGGCTATTGCTGATGTAGTTCATCTGCATACCCTCACGGATCCGTTGCCAGATATCCGTGGGCGGCATAGCCGGGTCACTAACCTGCCCGGTGGCAGGTGCCTCGAAGGGATTATCCGTTTGATTATTCGCGGCGACTGGCCCGTCGACGCCGGTGCCGGTCGCGTCCAGAACCTCTGCTTCGGCAGTCTCGGCGAGCAGTTCTTCGGCGGGCGGGGCAATGGCCTGGGTATTATCTTTTGTCGCCAGACCCAGGCAACCAGACAGTGTCAGGGACAGGAACACAGACACTATAACTATAATGGAGATGTTGAATCTGCCGGCAATGGGCATTGGCAAAAAACTTGCGTGCGATGGTTTGTTGGTATTTTTTTGCACAACGATATCTATGTAAGACGGTGTGCACACCTTAGCGGAATTGCCCGGGCGAGTCTAGCGCCGGGCAGAATGTCACTTATTTAACATAGAGTTAGTTGATGACTCAGTCCAGCGTATCCTTCCAGTGGCGTAACGTAGCGAATACTTCGCTGCCACCAGTCAGAGATCTGCCGGCAAATTGTTCTGCGGCATCGATCACCGTTTGAATATGACTGCGCAGGAACGGGTTGCAGCGTTTTTCCAGCCGTAGTCGGCTGGGCACGGTGACACCGCCGGCATCAAGGGTTTCGTGGCACAGGCGTTCATATTGAAGCAGGTCAGGGTTATCCGGCTCGACCACTTTGGCAAAACAAATATTATCCAGCGTGTATTCGTGTGCACAATACAGCATGGTTTCATCCGGCAGGGCGCGGATCTTTTCCAGTGAGGCATGCATCTGCTGTGCGGTGCCCTCGAACAGTCGCCCACAACCGATACTGAACAGCGTGTCTCCGCAGAACAGCATGCCATGCCCCGAGTAGGCAATATGACCGCTGGTGTGACCCGCAACGTCGAGTACCGAAAATGTTGCGGAGATGCCATCAAGACAGACCACGTCACCTTCGACTAATGGGTGATTCACTGATGTGATATGTTCGTTGGCCGGTCCATATACCGGAATGTCATGGTTACTGAGTATTTGACGTATCCCGCCGGTATGGTCACCGTGATGGTGGGTAATGAGTATGGCGATCGGTTCCAGTTTTTCTGCGTTTAATGCAGCAAGTACCGGACGAGCATCCCCTGGATCGACAATGGCAACCTTGCTGGATCCCGGACCCTGCATCCCCTGGATCAGCCAGATGTAGTTATCGGTGAATGCATTGACGCGAATTACGTTTAACATGATGACATCACAGGCTGATGTTGTGCGGGAATTGTCATACACTGTATGACAACAGGCCAGCAGATGCCAGTTA
Organism: Gammaproteobacteria bacterium; assembly: GCA_036986115.1. Lineage (GTDB taxonomy): Bacteria > Pseudomonadota > Gammaproteobacteria > BTQY01 > BTQY01 > BTQY01. The sequence continues at coordinate 27,439 of BTQY01000025.1, forward strand.
TTGTAATACAGTATCAGGGTAATGAAATCACCATATAAATGCAGACCAGCACACGGGGTATCATCGCGACTGCGCGAGTGGTACCGGCGATCATTGGGAAAATCCCTGTTCGAGGAAGAGCGTGATCAACTGGTCAGGATCCTTGCCAACCTGTTCGGTTACCATTTATTGCAGGCAGGTTTTCATGACAATGATGAATTCATTAGCAGTAGCCGGATCCCGCATCGCATGGTGCTGGTGAGTGATACGGATGGACCGCAGCAGAGCACAACACTGCAGGGGACAGCCAGGGCACTGCCATTTGATGCCGAGAGCCTGGACCTGGTGCTGTTGCCGCATACGCTGGAATACGAAGAAGATGTTCATGCGGTGATTCGTGAGGTCGATCGGGTACTGGTACCGGAAGGGCACCTGGTCATTGCCGGTTTTAACCCGTATAGCCTCTGGGGAGTATGGCGAATACTGATCGGCTGGCTGGGTATTATCCCGTGGTGCGGCAAGTTTATCAGTCACTGGCGCATCGGTGACTGGATGTCACTGATGGGATTTGATGTTATCGAGGTACATAAACTTTATTATCGTCCTCCTGTAAACCAGCAAAAGATCCTGCAAAAGTTGTCATTTATGGAAACCATAGGCAGAAGGGTGTGGCCGTTTTTCGGTGCGGTCTATATATTAGTGGCCAGAAAGCGTGTCACGACCATCACACTGATCCGACCACGCTGGTCTTTAAAGAAGCGGCTGATAACCGCAGGTATTGCCGGGCCGACAACCAAGGGGACACAATGACACAAGTGGTGGAGATGTACACTGATGGGGCCTGTCGTGGTAATCCCGGTCCCGGTGGCTGGGGTGTGGTGATGAAATACAATGACCATGAAAAGACCCTGCATGGTGGTGAAGCAGGCTCGACCAATAACCGTATGGAACTGATGGCGGCCATTGCCGGGCTGGAGAGCCTGTCACGTCCCTGCCAGGTCAATCTGACCACTGATTCACAGTATGTTAAAAACGGCATCACTGAATGGATCATTAACTGGAAGAAACGCAACTGGAAAACCGCCAACAGGAAGCCGGTAAAAAATGTCGATCTGTGGCAGCGGCTGGATGCCGCCGTGGCGCGCCATGAGGTCACCTGGCACTGGGTACGTGGTCACACCGGCCACCCGGAGAATGAACAGGCCGATGAACTGGCCAACCGGGGGATCGACGAGCTGCTGGCGGGGAATTAAGATTTAGTCATTAAGTCAGCAAATGCACACAAATAAGCGCTATTGTATTAATAGCGCCTTGTTATCCTGTCGAAACCATCCAGATATACAGACGTTCATGTGATTCACTTAATCCTTCCCGGTGACACCACCCCTGCGGGGTCCCCTGTGCTTCTCGCGAAATACGGCGCTCGCCGAATTCGCCTGCGGCTTAAACAGCGACTCGCTTTTCCCGCATTCCGCTACGATGCTCGGTGGCGCCGACGGGAAGGATTAAGTGAATCACATGAATGTCGGATATTGCATTTGCGGGTTAATTTAAAAGTGATCATTGTGCGCCTTACCCCATTGGGATCCAGACCGGGATATGGCAAGATACTCGCATGCGCCAAATCGTCCTGGACACAGAAACCACCGGTCTGGATCCCGGTGATGGTCACCGCATCATCGAAATTGGTTGTGTGGAGCTGCTGGATCGCAAGTTGACCGGCAACCGCTATCACCAGTACCTGAACCCGGATCGGCAGATCGATGCTGGTGCGATTGAGGTGCACGGCATAACCAATGAAAGCCTCGTCGATAAACCGCATTTTTCTGATATCACCGATGAATTTATGGAATTCATTTGTGGCGCTGAGCTGATTATTCATAATGCGCCGTTTGATATCAGTTTTATCGATAGCGAATTAAAACGCGCCAGCTCCCACTGGAAGAAAACCGGCAAGCACTGCACGGTACTCGATACCTTGCCGATGGCCAGAAAGATGCATCCCGGTCAGAAAAACACCCTTGATGCGCTGTGCAAACGTTACCAGGTTGATAATTCACAACGCGAATTACACGGCGCGTTACTCGATGCCGAGATCCTCGCAGATGTTTATTTGATGATGACCGGTGGGCAGGTCAGCCTGTCGCTGGGCGGCATGAATGATTCAGGTGATATTATGCACCAGGAAGAGGTCCGTCGCCTGGAGATTGAACCGGGCCAGCTAAAGGTGGTGCGAGCCAGTAGTGACGAGATGGACGCCCATCTGGCGCGACTGGATGCTATCGATGAAGCCAGTGATGAGCAGTGTGTGTGGCGGAAACTGGCTGATCAGTACCCGTAGGCGTTCTCTGCAGTCATCACAGTTAGCAACAATGCCGAAGGAAAAAACATTACCACGGGGAACACGGGGGAGACAGCGGGGATTCTATGGCTAATAACTCTGGCACTACCTCGCTTTGCTCAGGTCGCCCGGTCTATGCTGAATACCAGGCTGGCGAGGATGACTTTTTACGACGACTCACCCAGCCACGGGTTTTATGGCTGGGCGGAGGAGGAAAAAGGTATCGGAGCCAGTCATCACAGTTAGCAACAATGCCGAAGGAAAAAACATTACCACGGGGAACACGGGGGAGACAGCGGGGATTCTATGGCTAATAACTCTGGCACTACCTCGCTTTGCTCAGGTCGCCCGGTCTATGCTGAATACCAGGCTGGCGAGGATGACTTTTTACGACGACTCACCCAGCCACGGGTTTTATGGCTGGGCGGAGGAGGAAAAAG
>BTQY01000026.1:0-28958 GCA_036986115.1 Gammaproteobacteria bacterium
CGTGCACGTGGCATAGCAGCCACCTCCTTGTGTCTGAATAAACATCAACGATCCGTGTTGATGGGGTAATGACAAACTAAAACTTTCGCTCTCGCCTGTCAATAGTTTTATGGGTGTCTATTGATTCTGTCAGACGGGTTTCGTAGAATTCGAGTTCATGATTTGAAGCATACGTTTGGACGTCGATTGCGTGCGGCGGGTGTATCTTTTGAAGATCGGCAAGACCTGTTAGGTCACAGGAGTGGCAGAATCACAACACATTACTCGGCAGCAGAATTAGGAAACCTGATAGATGCTGCTAACAGGGTCTGCGAGAAAAACTCCCGCAAAAGTCCCGCACTGGTAATGTTGCGATAATGCCGGATATTTTTTCAGGTATGTAACTTAATGATTATTGTGTATTAAATGGTGGCTATGGGTGGACTTGAACCACCGACCCCAGCATTATGAATGCTGTGCTCTAACCAACTGAGCTACATAGCCATTTAGATACTTTCAAAGGACAACCACCGCAGCGGAGGCGTGATTTTAGGGGTTCCACCCACGCTTGTCCACCGCCACGACTTCACTGCTTCACGACGAATCCTGCCGAATTTTGATTTAATAACCATATAATTATCAACCTGTTACCTGTAACCCACACATTCCCAACGTGTTAAAGATTTTCCCCGGTCGGCCGAAAAACTCATATGGGTACAGCCATTTTTTCACCCTGGTGAATATCTCCGCCATATGCTGACACTGGCCAGGTCTGTTGCGGGGAGCCGGGCAAAACCGGCCATTACCGGAGGCAGGCAAGCTGCACCAGTAAACTAACAGGATAATTAACAATGCGCTCCATGCAAGCTCGACGACCTAAGGCCTGCCCGCGTTTCTGGCCACAACATCTCGACAGGCAGCTGGCTCTATTGACGGCGATACTACTGGCGGCGGCTATCCTGGTGATTACGCTGTACTCGCTGGATGAAGAGTCACGCCATCTCGCCGATCACTTCAAGGAACAATCCATCATTCTCAGCCGCAACCTTGCCAACACCAATAATGGTGGACTGCTGCAACTGCAACCCGCCGTGCTGGATACACTGCTGAAACACACCGCCGAATTTCCCGGTGTAAATAACATCCTGCTGGTACGGGCCGATGGCAACATCCTCCGTGAGGTTGTCCGCCAGCAAGGTATGAAACCAAGGATATTGAGTAACAACGGCAAGACCATCACTCCCGAACAGGCCAAATCGACCATCAAAGAGTTCAGTGACCGTATACTGATATGGTACCCGATCATCGGCACCGGCCTGCAGGGATGGGTGCGGATAGACTACAGCCTGGCTATTCGCAATGAAGAGGTTTCAGAGATAATCACCGATTTCCTGATCGTTGGAATTCTGTCCATTGGTGTGGCCATCCTGATATTACTGATTTACCTGCGACGGCCCATGACGGCACTGCGCAAGGCATCTGAATTCGCCGGCAACCTTGATAACCTGCAGGGCGGCAGCATCAAGCTGAACAGTACCTGTCATGAAACCCAGGTACTCGGGGAAGCGCTTAATAATGCCTCGATGAAACTGCACGATCAGGACCAGGCCATACGATCCACATTAGTAGACCTTGAAGCCCAGCAATACGCCATGGATGAACATGCCATCATCAGCATTACCGATACATCCGGTTTTATCATCTATGCCAATGACAAGTTCTGCGAGATTTCCGGTAATTCATTAAATGAACTGGTAGGTAGAAACCATCGCATAGTGAAATCCGATTACCACCCCAAGGAGTATTTCGACGATCTCTGGAACACCATCCGCAGCGGCAAGGTCTGGCACGGCGAAATATGCAATAAAAACAAGCAAGACAAGCTTTATTGGGTCAATACCACAATCGTACCATTCCTTGATAATAACAACGAGCCTTACCAGTACGTTGCGATTAGAAATGATATTACAGATATCAAGATGACGACCCAGGCGCTGCGAGATAGTCGCGAGCGTCTGCGATGCAGTCAGGAATTTGCCAATATCGGCACCTGGGACTGGGAGTTCAGTGCCAACGAAGTGTATTGCTCCGATCGTGTCGGACCAATCTATGGTTATGAAGATAAACGCAGGAGTTTCAGCTACCAGGACTTCCTGCTCGCCATTCATCCGCAAGACCGTGATGAAGTACTGAAAAAGACCGATGCCTGTCTTCGTGATGGCAAGGCCTACGATATCGAATACCGCATTATCTGGCCGGATGAATCCGTTCACTGGATACACGCCAGCGGTAATGTGAGGCGCAACGAGGAAGATCAGGCGATTCACATGCTGGGGATCGTTCAGGACATCAGCCGGCGCAAAAAAACAGAGCATGAGCTTAAGCAGAGCCAGGAGGTTATCAATCAATCCCAGAAGATGCAGGCCATCGGCACCCTGGCAGGAGGGATCGCCCACGACTTCAACAATATCCTGTTTGCTGTTATCGGTTATATCGAGCTGGTACAGATAGACAGTGAGGAAGACACCGAGATCCACAGCAATGCGCATGAAGCGATCAAGGGACTGCAGCGTGCCAGTGACCTGGTTAACCAGATCCTGACCTTCAGCCGTAAATCCCCCGAAGAAAAACGCGCCATGCAGCCCAAATATGTACTCAAGGAGGCATTAAAGTTGTTACGTTCCTCGATTACCTCATCGATAGATATGCGTCAGCATATCGATACTGAAGCATTCATTCTTATCGATCCGACCCGCCTGCACCAGGTGGTGATGAACCTGTGTGTCAACGCCAGTCATGCAATTGGCAGGGGAACGACTGGAGTGATCACGACCAATCTGGAGAGCGTAGAGATAGAGAAACCGCTACAGAGTTACACCAGCGTGCTACAGAAAGGGACCTATATCCGACTGAGCGTCGCCGATAGTGGTTGCGGGATTGATGATAAAAATCTGGAGCATATCTTTGAACCGTTCTTTACCACCAAGGAGGAAGGTGAGGGCACGGGGATGGGGCTGGCAGCGGTCTATGGTATCGTCTCTGATGCCAGGGGAGGCATTGTCGTAGAGTCCTGCCCTGGTGAGGGCACCACCTTCACAGTGTATATCCCCGTTACCGATTATTTTGCCGATGAAGAACACCGTGAGGATCAGCTTATCGCCAGTTAAGCGGGCCTGCCGCACAAAAAAATCTAGACATTAAAGCGGAAGTGCATGATATCGCCTTCCTTCACCAGGTAATCTTTTCCTTCCAGGCGTAACTTGCCGGCTTCCCTGGCGCCATGCTCACCACCCAGCGAAATAAAATCTTCATAGGCGACGACTTCAGCGCGAATAAAACCTTTTTGAAAATCGGTATGGATAACCCCGGCGGCTTCCGGTGCCGTCGCACCAACCCGCACGGTCCAGGCACGCACTTCCTTTTCGCCTGCAGTAAAATAAGTCTGTAAACCCAACAGGCCGTAGCCGGCGCGAATCACACGATCCAGGCCAGGCTCATCCAGCCCCATCTCATTAAGGAACTCCTGTTTTTCTTCGTCATCCAGTTCGGACAGCTCCTCCTCTATCGCGGCACATACTGGCACAACCACACTGCCCTCTTTAGCGGCGATTTCCCTGACTGCATCCAGATGCACATTGTTCTCAAAACCATCTTCTGCGACATTGGCGATAAACATCGTGGGTTTGAGCGTCAGTAAATGCAGGTCCCGGATCCATACCCGCTGATCATCACCCAGGTCCAGGGCGCGTACCATGTCACCCGCTTCCAGCTGCTCCAGGACCTTGCTGAGTACGGTCATTCTGCTCCTGGCATTCTTGTCACCAGATCTGGCCACCTTTTCGACACGCCGGGCGGCATTGCTCACCGTGTCGAGGTCCGCCAATGCCAGTTCGGTATTGATGATGTCAATATCATCTGCTGGCTGCACCTTGCCGGCCACATGCACCACGTCAGTGTCTTCGAAACAGCGCACCACCTGGGCGATCGCATCGGTCTCACGAATATGCGCCAGAAACTGATTACCAAGCCCCTCACCTTTTGACGCACCGGCAACCAGGCCGGCAATATCGACAAACTCCATTGTCGTCGGGATCTGCTTTTGCGGATTAACGATTTCAGAAAGTGCCTGCAGGCGGGGATCCGGCATGGGCACCACACCGACATTCGGCTCAATGGTACAAAACGGGTAGTTTTCCGCCTGTATGCCCGCCCTGGTCAAGGCATTGAATAAAGTCGACTTACCTACATTCGGCAGACCAACTATGCCGCATTTAAATCCCATTTGCTGATGCCTCTGTCACCACGGGGAACACGGGGGAGACACGGGGAAAATAATATTTAATTCTCATATTAAGATACGTTTTATTCCTTGCTTTAAATATGACCGATTAAAATTTAGTAAAAACCCTCGTTTGAAATTCAACAATTTCAAGTAGGTAATCACCTGAGAAATATGTATGTCTGTAATGCTTTCAACTGACTTTAATTCAAGCAACAAACAACCATCTACTATGATATCTGCTCTAAAACCAGTCCCAAGCTCTACGTCACCATAATAAACAGGCACTTTCACCTGACTATTAGCCTTTATGCCTTGCTTACGCAGTTCAAGCAGTAATGCTTTCTCATAGATTGACTCTAGTAAGCCAGGTCCTAATATTTTATGTACTGTTGTTGCTGCCGTTAGAACCCGATCAATCAAGTCATCGCTACATTGAACGCGCTGTATACTCTTGTCCAATCCATGGACCATATGTCACCTCCATGTTTACTAATATATTTCTTCCCTGTGCTCCCCGTGTCTCCCCCGTGTACCCCGTGGTAAATCTGTTAATCGCTGTGTAACTGGTGCATGGCCTTTTCATGTTCACCACTGACAATCAACGACACACACTCCATCGCATCGCGGATGCTGTTTTCAATCAGATCCTTTTCAGATGACGGTGGTGCCTTGAGTACATAACCAGTCACCTGGTTCCTGTCGCCCGGATGTCCAATACCAATGCGCAACCGATAAAATTCCTTGCCCATCTGCTGCATGATGTCACGCAAGCCATTGTGGCCACCATGACCTCCGGCCCTTTTCAGGCGTACAGTCCCTGGTGGCAGATCCAGTTCATCATGCACCACCAGAATATTTTTCACCGGGATCTTGTAAAAGCCGGCCATCGCCTGGGTGGCCTGGGCACTTTTATTCATGTAAGTGTGGGGCTTCAGCAGGCGAACATCACGGCCTTCAAGCGTAATACGACAGGCATCACCAAAAAACCTGTTCTCGGTACTGAAATTGCCGGCATGCCTTGCTGCCAGCATGTCGACAAACCAGAAACCCGCGTTGTGGCGATCCCGGACATGCTCATCACCGGGATTACCCAGACCAACAATGAGTTTTATGGGATTGGTCAAGAGGATAAGTGACCGTTACCAGGCGTGCCTGGTAACGGTCGGGGTTCCGTCAGGACTCGGACTCGTCGCCTTCGGCCCTGGCTTCTTCAGCAGGGGCCGCTTCCTCAGCAGCTTCTTCTTCTTCATCTTCATCATGCGTACCACGTGGCAGATGGATAGAGACAACCGGCTGATTGTGGCCGCTGCCATGGCCCAGCTCGACCATTTCCACACCTTCCGGGGTCTGCAGATCGGACAGGTGCAGGATTTGATCCACCTCCAGGGCGGAAATATCTACCTCGATATACTCCGGCAGATCTTTTGGCAAACAGGTGACTTCTACTTCAGTCATCGCATGATTAACCACACCACCGGCCTTGACACCGGGGGCAATATCTTCACCGATAAAGTGAATCGGGACATGCATGTGCAGCCTGGCATTTTCCTCGACACGCTGCAGGTCCATGTGCATGATGATGGGCCTGGCAGGGTGCCGCTGCAGATCCTTCAATACCGCCTTCTCTGCCTTACCATCGATATTGACGGTAAGGATCGACGAATAAAAGGCCTCGTTTTCCAGCGCATGAAATACTTCGTTATGCTCCAGTGTCAGGCTTGCCGAGTCCTTACCCGCGCCATAGATGACGGCAGGCACCTTGCCCGCGTGACGCAGGCGGCGGCTCGCACCTTTCCCCAGATCACTGCGGGTTTCCGCATTAAGTTCAAATGTTGTAGCCATTTCAGCTCTCCATTACAGATGTCTAAATTAGTCGGTACTGCAACAGTTACCCGCGACCAGGGGCTGTTCCGACATGCGTGATGGAATCAATCCATCGTTGTATCGTCAGTCCACGTACATGGCACTAACAGATTCTTCCATATTGATACGTCGCATGGTCTCGGCCAGCATCGCGGCGACTTTCACCTGACGTATCCGCGGGCACGATTGTGCCTCTGCGCGGAGCGGGATGGTGTCGGTTACGACCAGTTCATCCAGCTCCGAATTTTCAATGTTCGTTATCGCATTACCCGATAATACCGGGTGCGTACAATAGGCCATCACGCGGGTGGCACCATTTTCTTTTAATGCCCGGGCAGCTTTACACAAGGTGCCGGCTGTATCCACCAGGTCATCCACCAGTACGCAGTTACGGCCCTGCACATCACCAATGATGTGCATTACCTTGGCGACATTGGCCTTCGGTCGACGCTTGTCGATAATCGCCAGATCTGCATCGTCCAGACGCTTGGCAAAGGCCCGCGCCCTGACCACGCCACCGACATCCGGTGACACCACCATTAGCGACGAACCGTTGTGCTTCCACATGTCTCCGAGCAATAACGGAGAGGCATACACGTTATCCACGGGGATACTAAAGAAACCCGAGATCTGATCCGCGTGCAGGTCCACTGTCAATACCCGATCCGCACCCGCATTCCCGATCATGTCCGCCACCACCCTGGCCGTGATCGGGACCCTGGCAGAACGTGGCCGGCGATCCTGGCGGGCATAGCCAAAATACGGGATCACCGCGGTGACCCTGCGTGCTGAAGAGCGGCGCATCACATCGATCATCACCAGCAATTCCATCAGGTTGTCATTGGTCGGTGCGCAGGTCGACTGCACGATAAATACATCGCGACCACGGATGTTCTCCATGATCTCCACCGCCACTTCACCATCGCTAAAACACGACACTGAGGCCTTGCCAAGCGGTATATTTAACTTGGCAACGATCTGTCTGGCCAGTTCAGGGTGGGCATTGCCCGTAAACACCATCATGCCATCGGGTGATGAGGTACTGTCTACTCTGCCTGGTTGCTGCGCCAACGTAAGCCCCCTGTCGGTTGTGTGTCTGCCCCGGTACTTTTCCGATATTTTATCGATACCGCAAGGCTAACATATTTGGCTGGGGCGGTAGGATTCGAACCTACGTATGCCAGGATCAAAACCTGGTGCCTAGCCTCTTGGCGACGCCCCAATGGGTGGATCTCTTCACCTTAACTCAATGTCTGCAGTAGCTCGTGCAAAGGGGAATGGTTCATACCCTTTGCCACGAACACCTGCATCCCGGTCTGTTGCATCTCCGCTGGCAGCTGGGCCATGACATCCCGGGCCTGGCCCTCATCCTCAAAGGCCGCGAATACACACCCACCGCTGCCGGTCATCCTCGCCTGTTGCCCTGATAACGTAAATTTCCCCAACCATTCCAGGGCCTTGGCCACCTCTGGGTAGTGCCTTACGACCACCGGCTGACACACATTACTGGCCTGTCCTTCGAGAAAGGCGCGTATTGTGATGGGCGGGCAATTCCTTGTCAAATCCGGGTCTTCGAAGATTTCCCGGGTAGAAACATGGCAACCTGGAGCCAGCACCAGATACCAGGGTTCCGGCAGACTGAGCGGGCGCAGATCTTCACCAATGCCCTCGGCCCAGGCGGCCTCACCCGCTACAAATACCGGCACATCCGCGCCCAGCTGGCAGCCCAGCTGCAGCAGTGTCTGCAGCCCCAGGCCACAGCCCCATAGCCGGTTCAGCACCACCAGGGTAGTGGCTGCGTCACTACTACCACCGCCTAGCCCGCCACCAAGCGGTAAGCGCTTCTGCAGGCTGATGTCAGCACCCAGTGGGCTGGACGTATGGCGCTGCAACAATATCGCGGCCCGTGCCACCAGGTTCTGCCCTGCCGGCACCCCCGGCAACGGCTTGAGCAGCTTGATCTGGCCGTCATCACGCAACCTGAAGCGCAGAGTATCGCAAAGATCCAGGAATTGAAAAACGCTCTGCAGCTGATGAAAACCGTCCTTGCGTCTCCCGGTGATATGCAGAAACAGGTTCAGCTTGGCCGGGGCGGGAAAGTCGATGCTGTCAAAGTCAGGCATATTCAGAATGTTACCGTAATGAGAGGGCCAGAACACTTGAAAAAGATTTTTGACCACAGGGAACACGGGGGAGACACGGGGAACACAGGGATGTCGATGGTTATCCGACAGGTTGGATTGAGCCCATTCCTGGACGCAATCATTACGGCGAACTTAACCCCGTGTCCCCTTTATTACTCCCCGTGTTCCCCGTGGTAAAATAGTGTCACGCTTGCGCTAACTTCCCAGGTTCGCCGCCATCTCCCAGCGATCGATGACCAGCCGCACCTCCAGCTGCTGGTTTTTCATAAAGATCTTGTCCGGCAGCCAGGTCTTGCCGACCTTGCGGTAGCGACGAAAGTCGATATCCCAACCAGACTGCAACAAGCTGGCCAGACGTCCCTGATCGTCCAGGGCCTGTTTTGCCGGCATCTCGGGGTCGGGCAGGCCGACGGCCCAGTAGCGGAGGCCAGACACCGGCACCCGCCAGCCAAGGTGGCGATATAGCAAATTCTCTGCGTCGGTATCCACCCGGGTCTTTTGCCCTGGACTATACAGCGCCGCCATCTGGCCATCACTGACCAGTTGCACATTGCCACTACCCAGTGGCGCCATAAAACGAATATCAAACTGGCGAGGTTGCTGCTTCCAGACCACGCTGGCATGCCAGGCATCCTCATCGGCGCGGATCGAGATGCGACCATATATGGTCCAATGGGAAAACTTGCTGAGATCCTGCTGGTGTTTACGCCAGGCGGCATTAACATCGGTCACCGGCTGCAGCGTCGGCAGTGACTCGCAGCCAGACAGGAGAAATACAGTCAGGACGAGGCCTGCCAGCGCTCTGACAAAGGGCGCCCTGAAAAAGGATGTCATGGAACTCACGGTTTGAATCGTTTGATGGCTTTTTGCAGCACGCTGTGGTCCGGGAAGGCCTTGATCGCCTGATTCCAGATCTTTTGTGCCTCGATGGTTTCACCGCTGACCCACAGGACCTCACCGAGGTGCGCCGCGATCTCGCCATCGTCATTCTTGGCCAGCGCCTGTTTCAGGTACTTGATGGCCTCCTGGTGACGACCCATACGGTACAGCACCCAGCCCATGCTATCGAGGATGGCCGCATCATCGGGTTTCAGTTCCAGCGCACGTTGAATATAGCCATAGGCCTCTTTATAACGGGTAGTGCGGTCCGCCAGTGTATAACCGAGCGCATTCAGTGCATGGGCATTGTCCGGTTCCTGTTTAAGGATCGCGCGCAGATCCGCCTCGGCAATCTCCATGGCATCCAGTTGTTCGGCAATCAGCGAACGTGCATAGAGCAAATCGACGTTCCCAGGCAGTTCCTTCAACGCCCCGGTAAGCTGCTCCAATGCATCTGCAGTCAACTTGGCCTCACGCAGCATGTCCGATTCGGCCAGAAACAATAGTACCTGTTGCCCCTGACTACGGGCACGAATGCTGCGCAGATGATTTCGTCCCGCCTGAACATCACCCAGCTTGGCCATGATCATCGCCGCCCTCACCTGGGCCGCAACATAATTTTCACCGCGGTTAACCGCTTCGTACCAACCCCTGGCCTCGTCGAGTTTCTGCTGGGATTCGGCGATCTGTCCAAGATAAAAACTTGCCTCAAGGGTGCGTTTGCCCTTGCTGGCCAGTTGCACCAGATACTTGCGGGCACTGTCCAGGTCCTCGCTCTGCAACGCCAGCATACCGAGTGCGTACAGGATATCGATATTGTCCGGGGCCTGGCTGGCGAGGATCTCAAACTGCTTTCGGGCCTGCTTGACCTGCTTTAACTGCACCAGCAAGCGGGCATAACTCAGGCGCACATTCATGCTCTCGGGATCCTTATCCAGCAGCTTCTGTATTACCGCCTTGGCCTCATTGCCATTATTCTGCAGCTTCAGGATCTGCGCGTACTGCAGGTTGGCCCTCTCACTATCCGGATCCTGCCTGAGCAGCGTCTCAATACTGGCACGGGCCAGACCCAGTTCGCCCACCTGCTCCGCCAGATAGCTGTAGGCATACAATGCATGCGGATCGTTTTTATACGGTTCGATCAGGCGCTGCATCAGGGTCAGCGCGGCTTGCTTGTCCTTTTCCCGCGCCAGCAGGCCGGCGACCAGTAAAAACCGTTTATCCTTGTCAATGTCAGGTGATTTAAGGATGGTGGAGAATTGCTCGACCGCGCCATCGATATCGCTGGCACGCAATTGCATGGTACCCAGCATCTGCCTGGCATCAAGGTTCTGCGGGGCCACCTGTGCCCACAGATGGGATGCCGCCAGGGCGGCCTGTTCATCCCGGGCAAATACCGCAATTCGAGTGGCACGCGCGGCTATACGCGGGTCACGGGTGGCCTCAGCGGCCTTCAGATAGCTCGTCACAGACAAGCCCAGCTGGCCCCGCTGACCGGAGATTTCACCCACTAACAGCTGATATAGCAGCTCTGAATCGAACTCTATATCAGGAAGGGGTGCCTGTTGTGCCTTCAACTGCGGCATTTCCGGCCGCCGGGCATCGTCTCTGCCGGCGCGGCTATCTGCCTTGCGGATGCCGCCACAACCGCTCAAAAGCAGGCCCGACAGGGTAGTCACCAACACTATTGTGAATAATCTGCTCATGTCCACTCTGGCCAGTCACCGTCTGGAAAGTTCCGGGCCATCGTCCCGGTTGTGAATATTCCCATTGTCACTATGCGCCTCTATGTCTCTGAAACCGCCCCGGGACCGTCCCGGGAGTTGCCCCTTGAATTATAGCAACCGTCACTCCCCTTGTGTCGGCACAAATTCTTTATAGTATAATGCGTTTTTAATGGTATGTAGTTGCCCCCGGTTATACAGGGTTATTTACCGGGGTTTTGACCACCCGTTGAATAATACCCGGATTCCGTAAAATGCCACTGGTAATTAACTATTATTACTAATGAAATCTGGCAGTTACCGATAATGACGGCGATATGATTGCGACTATGGATTTACTTGCTTTTGGTGTCAATCACAATACCGCCCCGGTGGATATCCGGGAGCAGGTAGCGTTCGCCCCTGAGCGTATGATTGAGGCCCTGAAGGGACTGACCTCACAGAGACATATCAGCGAGGCCGCTATCCTGTCCACCTGTAACCGCACCGAGGTGTATTGCGGCCTGACCGGCGGCGATGCGTCACCGGTACTGAGCTGGTTCAGCGATTACCATCAACTGGATACCCAGGCAGTCAAACCCTATGTATATAGCCACCCGGACAGCGACGCGGTCAGACACATGTTACGTGTCGCCAGTGGCCTGGACTCGATGGTGCTCGGCGAACCACAGATCCTCGGGCAGATGAAAGATGCGTATTCTAACGCCAGCAAGGCCGGTACCGTCGGCAAATTGCTGTCCAGGCTATTTCAGCACACCTTCTCGGTCGCCAAACGCGTCCGCACGGATACCGCGATTGGTTCCAGCCCGGTATCGGTGGCTTTTGCTGCGGTCAGCCTGGCCAGGCAAATCTTCGGTGAGTTAAACAAGCAGACCGCCTTGCTGATAGGCGCCGGTGAAACCATCGAACTGGCCGCCCGCCATCTATACGAAAATGGCATCGGCCGAATGATCATCTCCAATCGCACATTGTCCAAGGCACAACACCTGGCCGGCGATCTCGAGGCCTACGCGATCGCACTGGCCGACATGCCGGCACATCTGGCCGAGGCGGATATAGTGATCTCTTCCACTGCCAGCCAGTTACCCATCCTCGGCAAGGGCAGCGTCGAACGTGCGTTGAAACAACGCAAACACAAACCAATGTTTATGGTCGATGTGGCCGTACCGAGGGACATTGAGCCCGAGGTCGATGAACTGGATGATGTGTATCTGTACAGCGTTGATGATCTTCGCGATATCATTGAAGAGAATATGGAATCACGACGCGAGGCCGCCAAACAGGCCGAAGAAATCATTGACACCCAGGTCACCCATTTCATGGAGTGGATGGGATCGCTGGCCGCCGTCGATACCCTGACGTCCTATCGCGGCAATGCAGAAACCCTGCGCGATGAAACACTGAACAAGGCACGCCAGCAACTGGCCCGTGGCGACAACCCGACACAGGTCATCGAAGAGCTGGCGAGGCAACTGACCAACAAACTGATACACCAACCCACTGTGCAAATTCGCCAGGCCGGTGCCGATGGTCGTGAGGATTTGCTGAAGGCTGCCAGTGAACTGTTCGACCTGGAGCCGTTGGATGATGTGGAAAATAATTCTGCCGAGAACAGCTCTTCTGGTAAAGACAAGAATTAGCCCGCTTTATCCCCTGCTTCCCTGTATCCTTACTATTAAGACGACCACCTCCGGACACTGTTTGTGAAATCTAGCCTGCTAAACAAATTGGAACATATCTCCTCGAGGCTCGAGGAGATCAATGCACTGTTGTCAGACCCTGACACAATCAGTAATCAGAACCGTTTCCGATCCCTGTCCCGGGAACACGCGCAGTTAAGCCCGGTAGTAGAGTGCTTTAACCGCTATCAACAAACCAGGGAAGACGTCAGATCCGCACAGGTCATGCTGAAAGATGAAGATACTGACATACGCGCGATGGCTGAAGAGGAAATCATGCAGGCGAAGTCCCGCCAGGAAATTCTTCAGGTCGAGCTGCAAAAACTGTTGCTGCCGACAGACCCGAATGACAGTCACAATGTCTTTCTGGAGATCCGCGCTGGCACCGGTGGTGATGAGGCGGCGATATTTGCCGGCGATCTGTTCCGAATGTACAACCGCTACGCCGAGAATCAGCAATGGAGCGTCGAGATCATCAGCGAAAGCCAGGGTGAACACGGCGGCTACAGGGAAATCATCTCCCGCCTGGTGGGTAAGGGGGTGTACTCACGGCTGAAGTTTGAGTCTGGCGTCCACCGCGTACAGCGGGTACCGGAAACCGAGTCCCAGGGCCGCGTCCATACCTCGGCCTGTACTGTGGCCATCATGCCCGAGGCCGATGAGGTCGAACAGATCGAAATCAATCCAGCCGATTTGAAGATCGACACCTACCGCGCCTCCGGTGCCGGCGGACAGCATGTCAACAAGACCGATTCGGCCATTCGTATCACACACCTGCCAAGCAACACCGTGGTCGAATGTCAGGACGAAAGATCCCAACATAAGAACAAGGCCCGCGCGATGTCACTGTTACAGGCACGCCTGTTGACTGCCGAACGTGACAAACAACAGGCAGAGCAGGCGGCGACACGTAAATCCCTGGTCGGTAGTGGCGATCGTTCTGAAAGGATCCGCACCTATAACTTCCCGCAGGGGCGCATCACCGATCATCGTATCAACCTGACACTGTATAAACTTGATGAAGTCATGGTCGGAGCTCTGGACCAGATCATCGAGCCATTGATCAGTGAATATCAAGCTGAGCTATTGGCGACTCTTGCCAATGAATAAGGGCATCGGCTGACAAGCGACACCATGACTAAGCCGCTCACCATGGATATCCGTACCGCGCTAAAACAAGCGGCCGCCCGCCTGGCTGACGTCAGCGACAGCCCGTCCCTTGATGCCGATATCTTGATGTGTTTCGTGCTGGCCAGGCCGCGTGGCTACCTGGTGGCCTGGGGTGACCAGCCATTGAGCAGTGAGCAGGACGAGCAATTCGAATCCTATATTGAACGGCGTGGCGCCGGAGAGCCGGTTGCCCATATCACCGGCCAGCGAGAATTCTGGTCGCTGAATATCGAAGTCAATCGACACACCCTGATCCCGAGACCGGACACCGAACTGCTGGTCGAGACAGCGCTGGAATTGATACCGAAGAAACAAACCATGATGATTGTGGATCTCGGCACCGGCTCCGGTGCCGTTGGCCTGGCCATTGCCTGGGAACGCCACCAGTCACATGTCACCGCCGTGGATAATTCCTTCCGCGCGCTGGAGATGGCGAAAAAAAATGCCCGATCACTACACATTATGAACATCGATTACCATGAAGGTGACTGGTGTGAACCGCTTGGCGATGAACGGTTTCAGATCATCGTCAGTAATCCACCCTATGTCCCGGAAAACGATCCACACCTGCAAACCACTGAGATCCAGTACGAACCACGGCGCGCACTGGCTGCCGGCGAGGATGGCCTGGATGCTATTCGCGCTATTCTGCAACAGGCACCAGGGCATCTGTATTCAGGCGGCTGGCTGCTGCTCGAGCATGGCTATGACCAGGGCGATGCCGTCAACATAATGATGACCGGGGCCGGCTTCCAACAGGTCAGCACCCGCACCGATCTGGCGGGTCATCCACGAGTGTGCCTCGGCCAATGGCCCTGAGCCTTTTCTGAAAAACCGGAGACTGCATCTGACTCTGCCCGCCGTTTACTGCCAGTGATCGCCATGCCGCTTAGCCGTTAGTTGATCCGCCGGTATTACCTTTCAAACAACAAACTGCGCTAGAATCCTTTCTGGACTCCGTCGATTCCTTACCACTATGGTGATGCCAGACCCTATGGATGACAATCAATTATTACGGTACAGCCGCCAGATCATGATGCCCGACATCGGTATCGAAGGTCAGCAGCGTCTGACTGCATCACGTGTACTGATCATCGGCATGGGCGGACTCGGATCGCCCGTCGCAACCTATCTGGCGGCAGCAGGAGTTGGTCAACTGGTGATTGTCGACCACGATGAGGTTGATCTGACCAACCTTCAGCGCCAGTTCATACATCACACAGGCAATGTCGGTGACAAAAAAGTCGTGTCCGCGCAACGCCGCCTGCTCGACATGAATCCCGAGATTCAGATCACCGCCATCGAGCACAAACTGGCCGCAGAAGAACTTGAGCATCAGATCAGCCGGGCAGACGTGGTGCTCGACTGCACCGATAATTTCACGGCACGGTTTGCGATCAACCAGGCTTGTGTAAAGGGCGGGAAACCGCTGGTATCCGGCGCCGTGATCCGCATGGAAGGCCAGGTCAGCGTGTTTTGTGGCTATGACGATGCCCTGCCCTGTTATCAATGCCTGTACAAGGATGAAGGGGAACTACGCGAAAGTTGTAGTGAGACCGGCGTCCTGGCACCGGTGGCCGGTATCATCGGCAGCATACAGGCCACTGAGGCCCTGAAGATACTTCTGCATCTCGGAGACACGCTGGCCGGGCGGGTACAAATACTGGATGCCGTTACTATGCAATGGCGCACCCTGAAACTGAATAAAGATCCACAGTGCCCGACATGCCATCAATAGCATCGCCAACATCTCCGGTCAGCCTGTCCCGAATGCTGGTGAACCAGCTGCTTCACCAGGCACAGATGTCCCCTGAAAAAGAAATCTGCGGTCTGGTAGCGGAAAAAAATCAGCAGCAGCGCATCATCCCGGTAAATAATGTTGCCAGCGATCCACAAAACTTGTTTGAGATGGAACCTAAGGCGTTGATTGATGCGATGCGAAATATTCGTGAAGCCGATGAACAGCTGTTTGCGGTCTACCATTCTCACCCACAGGGCACGGCAACCCCTTCAGCACTGGACAGTAAACAGGCCGAGTACCCGGAGGCACTGTATTTGATCATAGCACTGGGCACCAAGGGCGTGCTGGAACTGCGTGGCTTTCGGCTGCTGAATCACACCTTTCAAAGTGTCGATCTGCACCTTGTTTAGCACTGCTGTGATTCTTAAGGTTCCAGCTTTTTCCTGATAATTTGATTCACCTGCCCCGGATTGGCCTTGCCCTGGGTGGCCTTCATCACCTGGCCAACAAAGAAGCCCATCAGTTTGTCCTTGCCGGCCTTTAATTGTTCAAACTGCCCGGTATTGGCAGCAATGATTTCATCAACGACCTTTTCAATGGCACCGCTATCGGTCACCTGTTTCAGACCCTTCGATTCAATAATGCTGTCCGCATCGCCTTCGCCATTCCACATTGCCTCGAATACCTGCTTGGCGATTTTTCCGGAGATAGTGTCATCCTTGATGCGCTTCAACATACCACCCAGCATCCCGGCAGACAGCGGAGATTCGGCAATGTCCCTGTTGTCCCTGTTCAATGCACCGAACAGTTCCACACTGACCCAGTTCGCCGACAACTTGGCATCGCCTGCCTGCCTGACCACAGTCTCATAGTATTCGGCCATCTCGCGACTGGCGGTCAGTACACCGGCATCATAGGCATTCAGCCCGTATTCATCCATAAAGCGTTGACGTTTGGCATCAGGCAACTCAGGCAGTTCGTTACGAACACTTTCGATATAGGCATCATCAACCACAACCGGCAACAGATCCGGATCCGGGAAGTAACGATAGTCATTGGCTTCTTCCTTGGAACGCATCGAACGGGTGACATTCTTCCTGTCATCATACAGGCGGGTCTGCTGAATCACTTTACCCCCACCCTCGAGAAGATCGATCTGGCGTTCGACTTCCGTTTCAATCGCACGCTCAACGAAACGAAATGAATTCAGGTTCTTGATTTCAGTGCGTGTGCCAAATTCTTGCTGGCCCTTCGGTCGTATTGAGACATTGGCATCACAGCGGAACGACCCTTCCTGCATGTTACCATCGCAGATCTCCAGGTAACGTACCAGCGAGTGGATCTTTTTCATGTAGGCAACCGCTTCCTGTGCGGAACGCATTTCCGGTTCAGACACAATCTCGATAAGCGGTGTCCCGGCACGGTTCAGATCAATACCGGTCATGCCGGTAAAATCCTCGTGCATCGATTTGCCGGCATCTTCTTCCAGATGCGCACGCGTCAGTGCAATGGTCTTGCGACTGCCATCGGCAAGTTCGATATCCAGATGACCACCGATCACGATCGGATATTCCAGCTGGCTGATCTGGTAGCCCTTTGGCAAGTCAGGGTAAAAATAATTCTTGCGTTCAAACACTGAATGGCGACCGATCTCGGCCCCAATTGCCAGGCCGAATTTCACCGCCATGTGCAGCACTTCCTTGTTCAAGACCGGCAGTACCCCCGGCAGGCCCAGATCCACGGCACAGGCCTGACTATTGGCCGAGGCGCCAAAAGCCGTCGAGGCGGCGGAAAAGATCTTGCTTCTGGTCGCCAGTTGCGCATGAATCTCCAGACCGATGACTGTTTCCCATTCCATATATCGTGAACCTTTTAAATATCTGTATTAACGCAAAGCTCGCAAAGACGCGGAGAGCGCAAAGAAAACCTTATTAAAATAAACAATAATAATTTACTACTCATTTATAAAATATTCATATTTATAGTCCTGGCTTTATAAGCCTGCCCAAATCAGGATTAAGAAGTATGACTAAATATTAGTATTTCCTTTGCGTCCTTCGTGTCTTTGCGATCTCTGCGTTTACATTCCAGATCTCAAAATTTTCACTAAAAACCGTCTGGTGAACGTTCATGCCAGTCGGTCGCCTGTTGATACTTGTGCGCAACATTCAAAATACGCGCCTCAGCAAAATAGTTGCCAATGATCTGCAGGCCGATGGGGCGACCTTCTGCAAAGCCGGCAGGTATTGATATGCCGGGAAGCCCGGCCAGATTGACCGCGATCGTATCGATATCTGACAGATACATGGTGACCGGGTCATCGGTTCGTTCACCGATATTAAATGCCACCGTTGGTGATACCGGCGCCATGATCAGATCCACATCCTCAAAAACCTTCCTGAAATCATCACTGATCAGACGGCGCACCTTTTGTGCCTTGATGTAGTAGGCATCGTAATAACCGGCTGATAACGCATAGGTACCAATCATGATGCGGCGTTGCACTTCCGGCCCGAAGCCTTCACCGCGGGAACGCTTGTACAGGTCTTCCAGGTCTTGCGGGTCTTCGGCGCGATACCCAAAACGCACCCCGTCAAAACGTGACAGGTTCGAGGAACACTCCGCCGGTGCCACGACATAGTAGGCCGGTACTGCCAGGTGACTGTTCGGCAGACTGACCTCGGTCACCGTCGCCCCCATCTTCTCGTACTCTTTAATTGCAGCGTGTATCGTATCAGCAACCGCCGCATCCAGACCTTCAGCAAAATATTCTTTCGGCAGGCCAATACGCAGCCCGGACACGTCATCATTGAGTGACGCCGAATAATCCGGCACTTCTGCATCCGCGCTGGTGGAATCACGTTCATCAAAACCGGCCATCACACCGAGCAAGATGGCCGCATCCTCGGCGGTACGCGTCATTGGGCCGGCCTGATCCAGGCTGGAGGCAAATGCAATCATGCCGTAGCGTGATACGCGTCCATAGGTAGGTTTGAGTCCGGTGATACCACAAAGTGATGCCGGCTGGCGTATCGATCCTCCGGTATCGGTACCGGTGGCCGCTGGCGTAATGCGAGCTGCCACGGCAGCAGCAGAACCGCCCGACGAGCCACCGGGCACGGCATCCAGGGCCCACGGATTTTTAACCGGGCCATAAAAGCTGGTTTCGCTGGATGAACCCATCGCAAACTCATCCATATTGGTCTTGCCGAGCATTACCGCGCCGGATTCTTTGAACTTCGTCACAACAGTGGCATCGTAAGGTGAGATAAAATTATCCAGCATTTTCGAGCCGCAACTGGTGCGCACGCCCTGGGTACAAAAAATGTCCTTGTGCGCCATCGGCACACCAGTCATCGGACCGGCATTACCGCTGGCAATTCTTGCATCGGCAACACGTGCCGATTCAATCGCACTGTCTTCAGTGACTGTGATGAAGGAATTCAGTTTGCTGTCCAGTTGCCTGATCCGATCGAGGTAAGCCCGTGTGACTTCTTCGCTGCTGAACTCTTTACTTGCCAGGCCCGCACTAATCCGGGCAATTGTTTTATTATGCATAATGCAACCTGAAAAAAAACTCCTGGAAAATAATAATCAAATGCTACTCAATCACCTTCGGCACCAGGTAATGACAACCATCCACACTGGGGGCAACAGACTGGAACAGTTCACGCTGATCTGTTTCCGTAACATTGTCTTCACGCAAGCGTTGCGGCAACTCGAATGGGTGCGCCTGTGGTTCCACGGTATCGGTGTCCACGGCATTCATTTGTTCTACCAGGTCAAGAATGCTGGAGAGATCCCTGGCGTAGGCAGGGATGTCCTCATCACTAACAGCAAGGCGTGCCAGATGGGCGATTTTTTCAACGTCTTCACGAGCAAGTGCCATGATTTTCTCCAGTTCATGTTGCGGTTAACCGCGTTGGTTTTGTCCCGGGTTAGCCGGGAAAAAACACGCAAAATACCACAGATGTCAGCTTGCCCAAACCCCTGAGCACTGTTAGATTACACCCCATAGTTACGAACCACCAACCTGCAGGCTAAAAATAACTTTATGTTTAAGACCTTACGTGGATTATTCTCGACCGACCTCTCCATCGATCTGGGAACTGCCAATACCCTGATTTATGCCAGAGGCCAGGGTATTGTCCTGGATGAACCCTCCGTGGTCGCCATCCGCGAGGATCGGGGACAGAAGATTATCGCCGCCGTCGGTGTTGAGGCCAAGAGCATGCTGGGTCGTACCCCGGGCAACATTACCGCGATTCGCCCGCTAAAAGACGGCGTTATCGCCGATTTCACTATCACCGAGAAGATGCTCAAACACTTCATCTCCAAAATGCATGAGAGGCGCTTCTTCCGCCCCAGCCCGCGGGTGATCGTCTGTGTGCCGTGTGGTTCCACCCAGGTCGAACGACGCGCGATCCGTGAATCCGCTGCCGGTGCCGGTGCCCGTGAAGTGTACCTGATTGAAGAGCCGATGGCCGCCGCCATCGGTGCTGGTATGCCGGTAGGTGAAGCCCGTGGCTCGATGGTACTGGATATCGGTGGTGGGACCACTGAAGTCGCGGTGATATCACTGAACGGCATCGTCTACTCTGCCTCGGTGCGCCTCGGTGGTGACCGCTTTGACGAGGCAATTATTAACTATGTACGGCGTAATTATGGCAGCCTGATTGGGGAAGCCACTGCAGAGCGCATCAAGTTTGAAATCGGTAGTGCCTACCCCGGTAACGAGGTCAACGAGACCGAAGTCAAGGGTCGTAATCTTGCCGAAGGGGTACCGCGAAGCTTCACCCTTAACAGTAACGAGATCCTGGAGGCGTTACAGGAACCACTGTCTGGAATCGTCAGTGCGGTCAAGGCCGCCCTCGAACAAACTCCCCCGGAGCTGGGTGCCGATGTTGCTGAGCGCGGTATGGTATTGACCGGTGGTGGTGCCTTGTTAAAAGATTTCGATCGACTGCTGACCGAAGAAACCGGCCTGCCGGTCATTGTTGCCGAAGACCCCCTCACCTGTGTGGCCCGTGGTGGCGGTAAAGTGCTGGAGATGATGGATGAGCACGGCGGCGAACTGTTTAATCTGGACTGAAGTACTGTTCCACATACCGGATCAGGAAAACTGAAACGATTTACCACGGGGTTCACGGGGAAGATACGGGGAACACAGGGAAAATCGGTTTAGCCATCAAATTTTCTCCCTGTGTCCCCTCAGTGTCCACCCGGTGTTCCCTGTGGCAGAAAATACATTGATAAAGACGCTGGAGAAACGACATAAAGCCTCTATTCGTACAAGGCCCATCTATCACGATCCGGTTTATCCTGCTTGCATCATTGTCGGTGATACTGATGTTTGCCGACCACCGCCAACACTACCTTGAAGACGTCCGTTCAGCGTTGTCGATTGTCGTCTATCCGCTACAACTACTGGTCAATGCTCCCTTCAAGGCCGCTGACTGGGCCTCCAGCGAATTTCGTACCCATGAACGCCTGATGGAAGACAACGCCAGGTTCTCCCTGGAAAACCTTCAGTTGCGCGCACAATTACAAAAGTTTGACGCCATGGAAAACGAAAACATGCGTCTGCGGGAATTACTGGAATCCTCCTTCAAGGCCGGTGACCGGGTACTGATCACTGAGTTATTACGGGTCAATATGGAGCCCTATACCCACCAGATTATTCTGAACAAGGGCAGTCGCCAGGAAGTGTTTGTCGGCCAACCGGTGATCGATGCCGAGGGCATCATGGGACAGGTTGTCCATGTCGGGCCGTTTACCAGTACCGTAATGCTCATCACCGACCCGAACCATGCCCTGCCGGTAGAGGTCAATCGCAACGGCCTGCGTTCCATCGCCATCGGTACGGGCGATCTGATGCAACTGGAATTACTGTATATTCCCCCGAATGGCGATATTAAAGTCGGCGACCTGCTGGTGAGTTCAGGCCTCGGCGGACGTTTTCCGCCAGGCTACCCGGTTGCCACCATCACCCAGGTCGACATCAAACCAGGGCAACGGTTCGCCAAAGTGCTGGCCGAGCCCAAGGCCGAGCTGCAACGCACCCGGGAGCTGTTGCTGGTATGGCCCAGCCCCACCCAGGCATCGAATGCCCTGAATGACGCTGCCTCGAATACCGCCGCCGACATAAAACCTGAGAAGAAGGCCATTCCATGAGGATCGCCACATGAGGATCGAAGCTCGCATCTGGCTGGTATTGCTTACCAGTTTCCTGCTGGCATTGATGCTGGTAATGCTGCCGCTACCGGACTGGGCAACACCGTTTCGTCCCGAATGGCTGGCAATGGTATTGATATACTGGTGCCTGGCCATCCCGGAACGCGTGGGCATTGGTATCGCCTGGAGTCTGGGACTTTTTCTGGATGTATCCAGTGGCGCTATCCTCGGCCAGTATGCACTGAGCTATGCCACCATGGCCTTCTTCACCCTGAAACTGCATCAGCGTATCCGGGTTTTCCCGTTGTGGCAGCAGGCCATGACGGTGATGTTCCTGATTATCATGCATCAGGTGATCGTATTATGGGTCAAGGGCATCATCGGCCAGAGCATCAATACCCTGGCCTACTGGCTGCCCTCGGTCGTCAGCATGCTGCTGTGGCCGTGGTTGTTCCTGCTGCTGCGCAACATAAGGCGACATTTTAGAATCGCGTAAATCAATGGCTCGTCGCATTACATTAAAAGACCATTTACGTGAGACTCATATCTTTACCGGGCGGGTCATCCTGGCGGGTATCCTGTTATTAATGTTGTCACTGGGTATTGTCGGACGATTATTTTATCTGCAAATAATCAGTAATGAACACTTTACCACCCTGTCGAAGAACAACCGGATAAGGATCGAACCCATCCCGCCGGGACGTGGTCTGATCTATGATCGCAACGGGGTATTGCTGGCAGAGAATCTGCCCTCTTTCACACTGGAATTGATCCCGGAGCAAATTAAGGACATCCCCGCCACCATTGGTGAACTAAAAAAAATCATTCAGATCAATCCAGCCGACGAACAGCGGTTCCTGAAGAGCCAGAAAAACAAGCGACGCTTTGAAAGCATACCGATACGTTACCGCTTGAATGAAAAAGAACTGGCCCGGTTTGCTGTTAACCGGCACCGTTTTCAGGGGGTCGAGATCGCCGCGCGTCTGACCCGTTACTACCCGATGGGGGAACTCACCAGCCACGCAGTCGGTTACGTCGGCAGGATCAATGAAGAGGAACTGCAGAATGTAGACGCCGTTAACTACAGTGCCACCACCCATGTCGGCAAAGTCGGCATAGAAAAGGCCTACGAAGAAGAATTACATGGCACCGTCGGTCACCAGCAGGTAGAAACCAACGCCCAGGGACGGCGTCTGCGGGTACTGGAAAGCACCCCACCCATCCCGGGAAAAAATCTGTATCTCAGTATCGACATCCGCCTGCAACAGGTCGCCAATGAATTATTGCGGGGTCAAAAAGGTGCCATCGTTGCCATCGAACCAGACACCGGTGAGGTTTTACTGCTGGCCAGTAATCCGACCTATGATCCGAACCTGTTTGTGAATGGCATCGATCCAGTGACCTATAAGGGCCTGACTAGCTCTAGCGACAAACCATTATTCAATCGCGCTCTGCTGGGACTGTATCCACCGGGCTCGACAATCAAACCCCTGGTTGGTCTGGCAGGTCTGGAATATGGCCGCATCAACAAAACGGATAGCCTCTTCTGTAAAGGCTGGTACACCCTGAAAAATGACGATCGCAAGTACCGTGACTGGAAAAAAGGGGGTCACGGTTCCGTGGATTTACACGACGCCATCGTAGAATCCTGTGATGTGTATTTCTACGACCTGGCACTGAATCTGGGAATTGATCAATTCCATGAATTTTTTAGCAGGTTCGGTTTTGGTGAACCTACCGGCATTGATCTGAAAGGTGAACGCAGTGGGCTGTTACCCTCAAGGCAGTGGAAACGGGCCAATCGTAACGAACCCTGGTATCCCGGTGAGACATTGATTACGGGTATCGGACAAGGATTCACGCTGGTCACCCCGTTGCAGCTGGCCACTATGACAACGGCCATTGCCAACAAGGGTATACGCCTGATCCCACGCATGCTGCGCAGCATCCAGGATCCGCTAAGCCAGAAAAACACTGAGCCTGGCATTCGGCGAGATACTCCGGTGCTGCTGAAGCAACCAGAAAACTGGGATACCATCATCAAGGCCATGACAGATGTGGTGCATGGCCCAAAAGGGACGGCCCGGGCCATCGGTCGGAATGCACCGTACAGGATTGCCGGCAAAACTGGTACCGCACAGATATATGAGATCAAACAGGATGAGACATATGAAAAAGAAAAGGTGAAAAAGACGCTGCGGGATCATGCACTGTTTATCTCGTTTGCACCGGTGGATAAACCCAAAATCGCCGTGGCGGTGGTGGTCGAAAATGCCGGAAGTGGTAGTGCGGTCGCGGCACCCATGGCGCGAACCATTATGGATACTTACCTGATAAAAAAATAATGCTGGGACACCAACGACATTACCAACCTACCTATGGCAGTTCCAAAGGTCTGTTCTATGACCTGCATCTGGATGGCCCGCTGATATTCGGCCTGGTGCTGCTCAGCATCATCAGTCTGGTGGTGTTATACAGTGCCAGCGGACAGGACATCAATATTGTCTATAAACAAATGATCCGTCTGTTACTGGCCTTTGCCGTCATGGGCATAGTGGCACAGATTTCCCATCAAACCCTGGAGCGTTGGACACCCTGGTTCTTTGGACTATGTATCATCATGCTGGTGGGGGTACTCGTCTGGGGGCATATTGGCAAAGGTGCCCAGCGCTGGCTGGATATCGGGCCATTGCGCTTCCAGCCATCGGAACTGATGAAGCTTGGCGTACCAATGATTCTCGCCTGGTTTCTGGCCGAACAATCCCTGCCACCACGTTTGAGCCGCCTGCTTGTCTGTGGTGTGCTGATCGTTGTCCCCGCCGTGCTGATCGCTAAACAACCTGACCTCGGCACCGCCCTGCTGACAGCAGTCTCCGGGGTCTTAGTGCTATTACTGGCCGGGATGCGCTGGAAACTGGTGGCAATTATCTCTTTGCTGGGCGCGGCCATGTCACCGCTGCTGTGGTATGTGATGCGTGACTTTCAGCGCCAGCGGGTACTGACGCTGTTCAATCCCGAGAGCGACCCCCTGGGGGCCGGCTACCATATCATTCAATCAAAGATTGCCATTGGTTCTGGTGGTCTGTATGGCAAGGGCTGGCTAAACGGCAGCCAGTCGCAGCTGGAATTCCTGCCGGAACGCACCACCGATTTCATTTTTGCAGTGTATGCAGAGGAATTCGGCTTGATCGGCAGCCTTGGGCTGCTGGCCATTTATCTGTTTATTGTCGCCCGCGGGCTGTACCTGGCCAGCCAGGCGCAGACCACGTTCGGGCGATTACTGGGGGGCAGCCTGGTGCTGATATTCTTTATACACACGCTGATCAATATCGGCATGGTGGTCGGCCTGCTGCCGGTGGTGGGGCTGCCACTGCCGCTAATCAGTTTCGGGGGCACATCAATGGTGATAATCATGGCCAGTTTCGGTATGCTCATGTCTATATTCACGCACCGAAAGATGCTGTCACCATAGAGATCATGTTTCTTACAACCAGATGTTTTAGTTCCACCGTGCTGCTGCTGTTTGCCCTGTTTTCCACAGCATCCCATGCGATTACCCGCGACAGCCATCCAGCACTCGGTACCTTTATCGACAACCTGAGCATCAAATATAATTTTGAAACGGCCGAACTGGAAAAGTTGTTTAGCCAGGCAACCATACGCCAGGACATCATCAGGGCGATGGCACGTCCGGCCGAGAAAAAACCCTGGTACAAATACCGGCCAATCTTTGTCACCCAGCAACGCATAGAGGGCGGTGTAAATTTCTGGAAGAAGCATCACAAAACCCTGGCCCGGGCCGAGCGTGAATACGGTGTCGCTGCAGAAGTTATCGTCGCTATTATCGGTGTCGAAACCCGTTACGGCAAACACACCGGACGCTACAGGGTAATAGATTCACTCTCCACACTGGCCTTTGCCTACCCACCCAGGGCCAGGTTTTTTACCTCTGAACTCGAACAGTTCATTATCATGGCCCGGGAGACAAAACTGGATCCTCTGTCACTGAAAGGGTCCTATGCCGGTGCCATGGGACAACCACAGTTTATCTCCAGCAGCTACCGAAATTATGCCGTCGACTTTGATGGTGATAATCTCAGCGACATCTGGCGTAGCCCGGCAGACGCCATTGGCAGTGTCGCCAATTATTTTAAGAAACATGGTTGGCGATCAGGCCAACCCGTCGCAGAGAATGTGGAATTGAAGGATATTGCCCCTGAAGCCTACAGCCAGTACCTGGGCGAGGGGCTGAAACCGATCCATAAGGTCGCGGCTTTTCGTAATCTGGGTATCCGGTTACCGGAGAGTTATCAAAATGACGATGCTGCCAGATTGATCCAGCTAGAGGTCCCTGGCGGCTATGAATATTGGATCGGCCTGCAGAATTTCTACGCGATTACACGCTACAATCACAGCGCCCTGTATGCGATGGCAGTCCATCAGTTAAGCCGCAAGATCCGTGAGCGCTATATGGAGATGCTGGAGATGGCCGATGGATAAAACGATAACGGTTATTAATGATCATCGATGAACGGGGCAAACACAAACTACTCACCCGCCTGGCGACAATTCATCGTCATGGCCATCGTCCTGCCGATGATACTGCCGTGGCTGGCCTCATGTGGCACCACCAGCATTTTTGATACGCAGGACGCTGCCCCCAGTTCACCGGATGTAGCGGATCTTAACAACGTGCGCCAGCCAATACCGAGAGTGGAACCCCGCAGTCGCTACGGGAATCCTGCCTCCTACACCGTCAATGGCAGGACCTATCGCACCTTGAGCAGTAGTGACGGCTATGCTGAACGGGGCATCGCTTCCTGGTATGGCACCAAGTTCCATGGCCGGCGTACCTCCAGTGGTGAGGTTTATGATATTTACAAATTCACCGCTGCCCACAGGACATTGCCATTGCCCAGCTACGTCCGCGTTACCAATCTTCGCAATGGACGCAGTATCATCGTCAAGGTCAACGACCGCGGCCCATTTTATCAGAACCGCATTATTGACCTGTCTTATGTTGCGGCCCACCGGCTCGGTATCCTCGGCAAGGGCACTGGCCTGGTCGAAATACGGGCCATCAATGCGGCGGTACCTGCGCCTGTCTCTCGACCGGCAGCTGCCCTGCCAACGTCTCCCCCACCAGCATCCCCCATAGCGACCCCTGTGGCGACCGCACAGGCCACTGCCCCGGTTGCTGTTGGACCCATATTGATGTATGTACAGGTCGGTGCCTTTACCAATCTCGGCAATGCCCAACGGTTACAGAAACGCCTGCAATCAGTCAATATCGACCAGGTCTCGTTGAGTCCCACTAACACCCGCCAGACCCGCCTGTACCGGGTACGCATCGGCCCTATCCCTGATGTCGAGAAGGCCGATGAGTTGACCACCATTTTACAGGCCATGGGAATCGGTCAACCGCAGATCGTCATCGACTGATGCAAGACCATTTACGCTAAAAGAGTGCCAGACTGCATTTTTTGCTAATAATATTAGGATCTTGCTTGATGGAGGAAACATACCGAGGAAGCCTCGTTATAACTATGTGGGATATGCCCAGCATGAGGTACAGCGGTATATTGACCGCCCAGTGAGCGGTTATTCAATAATAACCATGGACTCTTGGGTAATGAGCGTATATTCTCCCTGTACTTTGAAGAGATGTTCGGAGGAGGAATATAATGTACAGGCATATAATAAAACTAGCTGTATTAGCCCTGGTATTGGTGTTTTTGGGTGGTTGTGCAGCACAAGATGAGAAAAAGGCAGGAGCCAATAAAGTCCCGGCGGAGGTCAGTCAGGCAATCAAGGCAGCCTCTGCCGCCAAGAAGAAGGCCGCCTCTGTAGGCGGTGAATGGCGTAATACTGGTAAGTTCATAAAGAAGGCCAAAAAGGCCGCCAAGAAGGGCCACTTCAAGAAGGCCATCAAGCTTGCCAACAAGGCCAAGCGCGAGGGTGAACTGGGATACAAACAGGCCATGGCGGAAAAGTCATTATATGATAATAAGAAGAAGGCCGGAAAAAGGATGTTCTGAAGCATGCAGTCAGGCTAACAGCACTCCATGATGAAGGACGGACGAAGGGGGTCAAATCTTTACTTTTATCATTAAATTCTAAGCACGATCCCATCATCATAAACAAAGGCTCCGAAATGGAGCCTTTGTTTTGAAACAAACACGAAACACGAAGGGGGTCAAGTCTTTACTTATACCATTAAATCGGATACAACTTTCCCATGGTTCGACCCCTCCGAGTAGAATATAAAGATGCTTATTACCATGTAATGAATCGTGGCAGAGGCAAGCAGTTTATTTTTCATGGAAAAATTTACTACGAGTCTTTTATTCAATGCATAGAACAAGCCTGCCAACGCTTTGGCATTGAAATTCACGCTTTCTGCCTGATGGAAAACCATTATCATCTACTGATTAAAACCCCTAAGGGCAACCTCGGTCGGGCCATGCGACATATTAACGGGGTGTACACACAAAAGTATAACCAGCTTAAGCGAACCGACGGTCCTTTGTTTCGCGGCCGTTATAAGGCCATATTGATAGAAGCCTCCAGCTACCTACTGGAAGTCAGCCGCTATATCCACCGCAACCCGGTCGAACCCAAGCAACCCCTGGTGAGCAGACTCATTGATTACCCATGGTCTAGCTACTCAGCCTATCTTAACAAAGCAGACAGTCCACCCTGGTTAGTGAAAGAGGATATTTATGGCGAATTGGGCGTCCTTCATCCCGCGCCTGCCTACCAGCGATTTGTCGAGCGGGGCCTTGATGAAGAAACTCGGCAGTTCTATGCAAAAGAGGTCTGGCCTGCAATAAGGGGAAGCAAAGGCTTTGTTGAAATTGCCTATGGTAATGCTCTCAGCCATGACCGGGAAGTGGCAAAAAACAGAAACAGGGAAGATATTCCGATCAGGAAAATTATTAAGACAGTCTCGGCCTACTATGCTCACAGCGAAAGAGCCATAACGAAAGCAAAAAGAGGGCGAGGCGAAAAGAATTATCCTCGTTGGATAGCCATGAAGCTTTGCCAGGATTTATCAGGGCAAACCCTGGAAACGATAGCCACACATTTTGGTGTTGGGAATTATTGTACGGTATCGAGGACGATCAGCAAGCTGAATAAAGAATTGAGTTCAGGCGGGGAGATCGTTGTTGTTTTTAATAGTATAAGTAAAGACTTGACCCCTTAGTTTTTAGTTTTCTTAGTTTAGTAGTCTTTAGTTAGGAACAGTGGTCAGGCCTGTCCGGCCTGACCACCACCTTGCTGCTTCCTAAAACCAGGATCTAAAGCCCACAACAAACTGGG
>BTQY01000027.1:2500-28369 GCA_036986115.1 Gammaproteobacteria bacterium
TCAGCAAGCGAATTGAGTGCCTGTTCCACCTGCTTGCGTTCGGTAATATCAAACATGAAGCCCTGCAGATTTTGCGGACCATTTACACCTTGAATCACATTGACGATGTCACGGATCCAGATATATTGTCCATCTTTCGCCCGCATGCGATATTCATGCTCATGATCCGCTCCCCTGGCCAGCTCGGTCTGGCAATACTCCTTGACGGCTTCCGCGTCATCCGGGTGGATATGCCCCATCCAGAAATCTTTCGCGTACCATTCGTCCTGGGGATACCCCAGTATCTTGACCGCCTGTGGGCCGATATAGGTAAAACACATGGTGTGCAGGTCAAAGGACCAGGGTATCGCCTGGGCAGTTTCCACCAGTTGCCTGTAATCTACCTCGTTCTGCATCAGTGTGATCTCAACCTTCTGAAGATCGAACTGAATATTGGGGAAAATCGACCATCAATAAACATATTATGTTCTCTTTTTATTAGTGACACCCGGGAATCATCGCTCAACGCCATACCAGGCACTGCTGCTTCTGTCAGGCGCCTGACCTGATCAACGGCTCCTCTCAGGAACTCTTCAGCTACTATTCTGATCTTCATGACCTTCTCTATGTATAGATAGCGCGACATAAGAATAATCCTAATACTAGTACAGGATTATCCTTATGAAAGGCCATGATATTATTTTATTAATTATTATTTACTTAGTGGGAGTTTTGGCCGAAATCGAGTGACTACAGACGCTGAGGAATCCCCACGAAACAATGATCAGGAACAATCGTTTAGTGACACTCATCATCTTCCTGGAGTGGGGTATATCATCAGGATAGCGTTACCCTGGCAAAACGCCTCTTTCCAACCTGGTAAACATGGGTAGTACCGACCATCACTTCCAGCTTACCATCTTCTACCCGCTCACCATCAATCTTCACCGCGCCCTGTTTGATCATACGCAATGCTTCCGAGGTACTCTTCACCAGGCCGGCATCTTTTAGCAGATTGCCGATCGCTATCTTTCCCTCTGCTGGCGTGAATTCATGTTCCGGCATGTCATCTGGTATGGCACCCTTCTGGAAACGGGCGATGAAGTTTTCACGGGCCTTTACAGCCGCGGCGCGATCATGGAATCGCTCGACGATCTCCTCGGCCAGCATAAACTTGATGTCCCTGGGATTGGCGCCTTCCGATACTTGCTTTGCAAAGGCTTCAATTTCAGACATCGGACGAAAACTCAGCAACTCAAAGTAGCGCCACATCAACTCGTCCGAGATCGACATCAGCTTGCCAAGCATTTCATCGGCAGGTTCAGTAATTCCAATATAATTATCCAGTGATTTTGACATCTTTTGTATGCCATCCAGGCCTTCCAGGATCGGCATGGTCATGACCACCTGGGGTTTCTGCCCATAGGCCTCCTGCATCTGGCGCCCGACCAGCAGGTTGAACTTCTGATCGGTCCCGCCCAGCTCGACATCGGCCTTCATCGCGACCGAGTCATAACCCTGGATTAACGGATACAGAAATTCATGGATGGCAATCGGCTGGCCTGTGGTATAACGCTTGTTGAAATCGTCTCGCTCGAGCATCCGCGCCACCGTGTGCCTGGCCGCCAGCTGGATCAGGTCAGCTGGCCCCATCTCGTTCATCCAGCTGGAATTGAACATCACCAGGGTCTTTTCCGCATCCAGGATCTTGAAGATCTGCTGTTCGTAGGTGCGCGCATTTTCGATCACATCATCCTGGGTCAGCGCGGGGCGGGTGGCGCTCTTACCGCTCGGATCGCCAATCATTCCGGTGAAATCACCGATTAGGAACATCACCTCATGGCCCAGATCCTGGAATACCCGCAGCTTGTTAATCAATACGGTGTGGCCCAGGTGCAGATCCGGTGCAGTGGGGTCGAAACCCGCCTTGACCCGTAAAAGTCGGCCCTCTTTGAGGCGCTCTTTCAGCTCGTCCTGAAGCAGGATTTCGTCCGTCCCGCGGCCAAGGAGGGTGAGTTGTTCATCAATACTGGGCATGCCCGACTCCGGCTAAACTAAATTAGTGAATTCTAATATATATTTTGCCTGCTTGTTCACATTTAATATTAGTATGACAGGTTATTCTTAAGTTATTGACCCTTAATAAAAACAGGGCTATGGTAGTGAAAAATAGCAACAATTTCCTGCAATTATAATGTATTTGTGATGCGTGACTATAAGTTAATTGATAAATCTTCCCATTTTAAACGCGTTGGGCGTGTGCGCTTTTCCGGCATGCACTGGTTACTGCTTGGGGTGGTCATCGCCGTGCTTGCCTCAACCATCGTATTAATGCCAAACAATGCGGCCGCAACACGATCTATTACCATCAGCGATCCCGTTAACATCAAGAAAAACACACTAACTGCTCCTGCTCCTGCTGCTGACACAGGCAAGTTGCCGTTGCTGCCATCTTTCCAGAACAAGACATCGATCATGTTGCAAGAACACCGCATAAGAATCAAACGCGGCGACAACCTGTCAAAGATCTTTTCCCGTCTCGGGGTCAGCGCCAGAGAGCTGTATAACATTCTGCAACTGGATAAGGCAACCAGGCTTCTGACGAAATTAAAACCCGGGCAAAAATTAACATTACAAATTGATGAGCATCAGCGTGTTCACGATCTGCTGTATCAGATTAATACAGTCAAGACCCTGCATATCAGCCTGCGGGGAGGGGTGTACCTGACAACGGTGATCAATCGTGAACTCAACTCACGCATCAATTATGCCTCCGGCCAAATCACCAACTCACTGTTTGAAGATGCCAGCAAGGCAGGCTTGTCTGACAATCTTATCATGGAGCTGGTCGCCATCTTTGGCTGGGATATCGACTTCGCACTGGACATTCGTCAGGGTGATCGTTTTTCCCTGATGTATGAAGAACAGTTCCTCGATGGCAAAAAGGTAAAAAATGGTTCTATACTGGCCGCAGAATTTAGCAGTCGCGGCAAAACCTACCAGGCAGTCCGCTACACCGATACCGATGGCCGCACCGACTACTATTCGCCAAATGGTCGCAGCATGCGCAAGGCTTTTTTAAGAACGCCGGTCGACTTCAAACGCATCAGCTCACGCTTTGGTAAACGCAAACACCCGATCCTGAACACTATCCGTGACCATAAAGGTGTCGACTATGCTGCTCCCCGAGGGACTCCGATTCGTGCCACAGGTGATGGCCGCATTGTCTATAAGGGCAGAAAAGGTGGCTATGGCCGATCCATCATTATCAAGCATGGCGGGAAATACAGCACCTTGTATGCGCACATGAACAGTTACCGCCGTGGCATACGCAAGGGCTCCTACGTAGGCCAGGGTGATATTATTGGTTACGTTGGCAGTTCAGGTCGTGCTACCGGTTCTCACCTGCATTATGAATTCCGTGTCCATGGAGCACACAAAAACCCGCTGACCGTTTCCCTGCCCGCGGCGAGTCCCATCAATAAAAAATTCAAGGCTGATTTTCTGAAGAAATCTGACAAGCTTTTGGTAAAACTGGAGCAATTCAACAACGACACCATAGCGCTTAATCAATAAGCCAGCCTCATGCCTGAACTCTACATTGGCATTATGTCCGGCACCAGCGCAGATGCGATAGATTGTGTACTGGTCGATCTTTCGCAAAATAATATCCGACTGGTTGCCAGCCATAATCAACCGATTCCAGCTGACCTCAGGACACAAATACACGATCTTGCCAAAAATGGCAGCCGCGAACTGCAGCGCAGCATGCAACTTGATGTACAGCTGGGTCGGCTGTTCGCTGCCAGTGTCCTGGAACTACTGGAAACATCCGCTTACCGGGCAAAAGACATCCATGCCATCGGTTGCCATGGACAAACTGTTCGTCACCAGCCGGATGGCGACTACCGTACCAGCATGCAGCTCGGCGATCCGAATATCATTGCACAAACAACAGGTATAACAACGATCAGCGATTTTCGCCGCCGTGATATGGCCGTCGGTGGCCAGGGCGCACCACTGGTCCCGGCATTTCACAGTGCCCTGTTCCGCCACAACCGGCGCAACCGGGTAATAATTAATATAGGAGGTATTGCCAATATCACCGTACTCCCCGCCGATCATCATCGGCCCGTGATGGGCTTTGATACCGGACCGGGTAATGTGTTGATGGATCAGTGGATCAACAAGCACCAAAAATGTTCCATGGATAAAAGCGGCCATTGGGCCGCCAGTGGCAAGGTCATTGATGATCTGTTGGTAAGGCTTTTAAGAGACAGGTACTTTCAGCGACCGCCGCCCAAGTCCACCGGTACGGACTATTTTAACCTGCCATGGCTGGAAAAGGTCCTGAAACGGCACGACAAACGCATGCTCAGAAAGAATGTGCAGGCCAGCTTGTGTGAACTCACCGCCAGAAGCATTGCGGATGCCATAATTCACACGGCTCCCGCCGTCGATGAGGTGCTGGTTTGTGGCGGCGGTGCCCGCAACGTCGCCCTGATGTATCGACTGCAGAGTATATTACATCCTGCCATCGTCCAGTCGACGGAAGATCATGGCCTGTCACCCGACTGGGTGGAAGCGGTGGCATTTGCGTGGTTGGCTAAACGCACCTTGAAACATCAATCAGGAAATCTCAAAGAAGTAACCGGCGCCTCTGAAACCGTCATACTCGGCGGAATCTATCCGGGCAAGAAACTGCGCTAATCAGCGTTTATCAAAGCCGACATAATCGCGCGCGGGCTCACCGGTGTATATCTGTGTTGGCCGGAAGATCCGGTTATCACTCAGTTGTTCACGCCAGTGCGCCAGCCAGCCGGCGGAACGGGCAATGGCAAAGATTGGTGTGAACTGATCTGCCGATATACCCATTTCTGAATACAGAATCCCTGAATAGAAATCCACATTGGCATAGACACCCTTTTCGGCCAGGCGATCTTCGCAGATCTTCTCGACGGCCTTGGCGGTTTCAAAGACAGGATTGACATTACCACCACGGGATTCAATCAGTTTAGCAACCAGCCCCTGCAGGATGATGGCCCTCGGATCCTTGGTTTTGTATTCACGGTGACCCATGCCCCAGATGACCTGTTTATTGGCAAGTTTCTCGTCGATATATTTTTCAGCCCTTTCGGGCGAACCGATCTCTGTAAGCATCTCCAGCACTTTTTGATTCGCGCCACCATGCAGCGGCCCGGACAGGGCAGCAATGGCAGCGGCAATCACACTATAGGGGCTTGCCAGTGTTGAACCATTCACAAGCACAGAGAATGTAGATGCATTGATGGTATGTTCGGCATGCAGAATCAGACACACATCCATGATCTTCGCCATCATCGGGTCAGGTTCTTCACCGGTATACATATACAAAAAGTTCTCGGAATAATTCAGATCGTCACGAGGTGACACACTATTGTAGCCGCGTCGTATATGTTCCCACATCGCCACCATGGTGCCCATGCGCGCAATGATCTTGACAGTCATCTGATGAACATAATCCAGGTCTTCACATACCTCGGATCCGGTCAGGCATTCGCTGCCAGGATAAAACATCGCCAGGCTCGCGACACTGGTTTGCAACATCTCCATCGGGTGACCGGTGGCGGGGAAGGTCTTCATCAAGTCACTGATGTGATACTGAACGTCACGATTATGGCGTAATTTAAGATCGAAGCTGATTAATTCTGGTTGTGATGGCAGGTGACCATCCAGCAACAACAGCGTTGTTTCTTCAAATGTACTGTGCTGCGCAAGCTGTTCAATCGGATAGCCACGATAGTAGAGGACCCCCTTCTCACCATCGATATCGGAGATATTTGACTTGGTTGCCGGGACACCGGCAAGACCTGGTAAATATTCACTCATCTTTAATGTCCTTAAATTTCCTTCATCCTTCCTGATTCTTGCGGGATCCCTGAACAGTTCAGGATGTACTAATGTGGAAAAAATACGGTGCAATTAAAACAGGGGGCATATCCCCCCGAACAATCAAAACAATACAAGCTGCACCTGACTACACACTAAATATAGCCGAAATTTACATGACTGGCTCAAACAGAAAAGGAGGAACCACAACCGCAGGTAGTCGTTGCATTGGGGTTATCGATGACAAATCTGGCACCGTCGAGACTTTCCACAAAATCGACAGTAGCGCCCATCAGGTACTGGATGCTCAGGGTATCGACGACCATTTGTACGCCGCCATTTTCCAGCACCAGATCGCCGTCGTTGATGGCCTCATCAAACTTGAAGCCATAGGAAAACCCGGAACAACCACCACCCGTAATAAATACACGCAGTTTCAGATTGTCATTGCCTTCCTCGGCAATGAGCTGCCTGACCTTTTTTGCGGCATTGTCGGTAAATTCCATTTGCGTAGATGCTTCAACATCGGCTGACATAGGATTCACTCCAGAACGGCATCAGGATATCCTTAAAAACTAACATACCTGACTATTTTGGTCAATTATTAGACATTTTCCTTGAGATCCAGCGGCACCACTGGACTTGGCTCACTGGATTCAGAGCGATGTACCAGGTTGCCATTGACCTCGGCACCGATGGCCATCTCGATCAGGTTATAGAACACATTGCCAATGACCCGCGCATGCGAGGCAAGCTCCACCTTTTCACTGGCATGGACATCACCCTTTACCGTGCCATTCAAGGTAATATTGGGGACCCTGACCTCACCTTCAACACTGCCCGTCTCACTGAGATTCAGAAACGAGGCCGAGCCATCATCCGCCACCACATTACCCTTGATACGCCCATCGACATGGATACCGCCATGAAAATAGATATCCCCATGGAGCTCAGTCTCCGCGCCAATCAGCGTCTGTACCCTGGCTGATTTACTGCTTTTACCACTTCCTAACATGTAACCTCTCCTCGAATCTGTTTGCTCAGGCATCAGCAGCGCCGGTTCCATCTCCTGTTCCGGGCCCTCATTCCGGGCAGAAATCAGCCTGATAAATAACAAGTGCTTAGCCGTTATCCGCCTATTATAGTATGTGAGGCTACCTCTCCTCCAGTGTTACCCCCGGTTTCCCCATTATTTAATTGGCATCTGCTCATCATCGCATTTTACATTTATCGAATAACGTATATGCTTAGTATCGATAAGTTCTAGATATTTATAAGATTTTCAATTTTCAAGGGACGATGACTACTCATGGATCACTGGATCAGAAATACCGGGACAAAAATCATGATCATGATCATGATGTTGAATATGATTTCCACCATAGTCTCCGCCGCAGATTATGTCTATGTCAGTGATGAACTGCGGGTTGGTGTCCGCCCCAACCCTGGCAGACAAGGTAGTGCCACCTCGGTGGTCACCACCGGTATGCGCCTGGAAATCCTCGAACAACGCGGCAACTACCTGCGCATACGTACCGATAAAGGTAAAGAAGGCTGGGTCAAAAAAACCTACACCACAACACAGGCTCCTGCTGCGGTGCGCCTGAAGAAGCTGCAACAACAACTGCAGTCCCGGCAACCGGTGCAGCAGGATCAGGCGCAGAACAAGTCGTTATTAAAAGAGATAAGCTCGCTAAAAGAAGCAAGCAGCCAATACCGTGATCAAATCCTTGATCTCACGCAGCAACTGGAACAAGCCAGTAACGCAAGCGTCACCTATAAACAGGAAATGGAACGACAGGCGGATAAACAGGCTGAACAACTATCAACGACTTCATTGGCCGCCGCCCAATCGCAAACCGCTGACCTTTGGTGGGTGCCCCTGGTCATCCTGATATCAATCGTGGCGGGATTTTTTCTTGGTGCCCAATGGTTCAAACGCTATACGATGAAAAAACTGGGCGGCCTTAACATCTAGGAGAAAGCGCAATTTGTGATTCGCGATTCGTGATTCGTGATTCGTGATTCGTGATTCGTGATTCACCATTCACAAATAACCAATAACCATCAAGTGTTCCGACTAAGATGACGAATCCGTCTGCTGCCCCAGTGATTCTGGTACGGACTCTTGCCTGGCCCTGCTGTTTGGCAGGTTGGTTTTCAACCATTGCACAAGATCACCCCATATCGCATCAATATGTGATGGGCTAGGCATGATTCCGGAGTGGGGCAATTCGATCGTTACCACCGGGATTTTTCTCTGGATACCGGCGTAGTTACCCAGTGAGCCAGGGTATGTTCCAAGCAGATTTAAAAACAGGTGGCCGAGTTTTTTGGGGGCTGCCTCTGGTCCATCAAAATCAATAATGCCATGTGGGGCATGTACAGAGACTATTACATCAGGATTAAAGGCATTGATCTCTTTTACCAGCCAGTCGGTCTCGGGCTCACTTTGCGCGACCAGCCCCGGAAAACGCCGTGGATTTCTTTTGGTTCTGCGTACCCAGTATTCCATGCTCAGTGACTTCCAGTCAGGTGTCGGAAAATTCCTGTTCAAATCAACGTTGCGTGCATTCATACGTTGCGATTTTCGCCTCAACAGCCCATCAGGATTGAGTAATGGCACCACGTGCCAGTGAAACGCTCCCGAATGATATCTGTCCAGCTTCTTCATCCACTTGAAAACAATACTCACAGAGGAATATTCATCACCATGAATACCACCGATCATCAGCACCCGCCCAAGCGGTTTGCGTGATTTGTATGGCGGATAGGATTTTATCGCAATAGGTATTTTTTTTATCGACTCGGAACCAGTGATATGTAAACCAATACCAAGGCAATCCTTGTATGCCACGCTTGCCAGCTTGGTCGACACTTTCCTGCAAAGATCCGCAATCTGTTGGGCCGGATTTTGCATGAAGGAATAATATGACTGGGCCTGTGCAGGAATATTCATCAGTAATAACAGCACAGCCATACCTGCCATAAAACTGAAAAATATTTTACCCTTGATCATTAGCCTGATATATCATCGCGCGGCCATTCAAATGTCTTTTCCAGTTTGACCAGCGGGGATGTAATCCTTAGCAGGACCCTCAGGGGAACGAACCCCTCCGGTAGTAATACATCGTCTTCCAGGTTCTGGAAATATTTAAATCTAAAACTAAGGTTCTGCTTCTTGCTGGTACCGAGCTTACTGAGTGATATCAATTTGTGTTCACCATATAGCAAACCTTCTACCTGCATATCAATTTTTCCGGAAGTCACCCGGTTGTTTTTCATCACCTGTGTCAACACCAGCTTATACCGGTAACTACGCTCTGTATTATTGTTGGTCAAATCGAATGACTGGATGCGCAGACCCTTTGATGATTCATTGGGTGAGACAATACTGCGGTAGAAAGCCACTTCTTCCTTAAGTTCCAGGATTTCATCTTGCAATTCAATTAATGAGTTCTTTACTTCCAGCTCGCCCTGCTGCTGGATCTGTTTCGAACGTTCCAGTATCACCTTCTGCTCACTGAGGGCCTTGTTCTCCACCTTCAGTTCATACAGCTGCCTTTCTAATTGGGCATGCCTGCGACCTAATGATTCAAAGTCGTAGCCGGCCTGGTCTCTGCCCCGATGAAAAAAGAACCAGCTTGATGCAATTAACAGGATGATAACTACCACGACCATCAACTTTTCCAGCCACGGATTACGGGAGGTAACAACAACTGTATTGGAACGTTTAAACATTATTTGTGACAGGCTTATGGGATCAACGCTATATTTTCCAGGCCCAGTGTCTCATCCATGGCAAACATAATATTCATGTTTTGCACGGCCTGCCCTGCCGCCCCTTTCACCAGGTTGTCTATAACAGACAGGATCACCACAATATCACCGCCCTGTGGACGATGGATACTGATCCGGCAATGATTTACACCCCTGACGCTACGCGTTTCAGGATGACTGCCTTGCGGCATCACGTCAACAAAGGGTTCAGATTGATAACGCGATTCGTATAATGCCTGCAGATCAACGCTGCTGTCTTTCATGGTTGCGTACAAGGTCGCATGAATACCGCGGATCATTGGCATCAGGTGAGGTACAAAGGTGATGCCAACCCCGCTGCCGGACAGCTGCTGCAGACCCTGTTTGATTTCAGGCAAATGCCGATGACCTGCAACGCCATAGGCCTTGACACTTTCACTGGCCTCGGCCAGCAAGATCCCGGTGGCGGCCTTGCGCCCGGCACCACTAACGCCGGATTTACAATCAGCCACCAGCGATGTTGTCTCCAGTAAACCCTTTTCAATCAGTGGCAGGTAGCCCAGTTGTACGGCCGTTGGATAACAACCCGGGTTGGCTATCAGTGATGCCCCGGCAATGGCCTGCCGATTCACTTCCGGTAAACCATAGACTGCCTGCTCCAGCAGGTCCGGGCAGGCATGATCCATACCGTACCATTGTGACCACTCGGCAGCATCCTTCAGCCTGAAATCTGCTGCCAGGTCGATGACCTTGACGCCGGCATCCAGTAGTGCCGGCGCCATTTGCATCGCGGTACCATTTGGCGTCGCAAAGAACACCACATCACACTGATCCAGCACGCTGGCATCAGGTGGGGAAAATGACAGGTCGATGACACCACGCAGGTTCGGAAACAGATCGGCGACCTTTGATCCGGACTGCGCACGCGAGGTGATCACCTCCAGCGAAACCTGGGGATGAGCCGCGAGAAACCTTAATAATTCGACGCCGGTATATCCAGTACCACCAACAACGCCTGCCTTTAACACCTGACTTGCTCCATGATTGTTTGATACAAGAGCTGGGATGATAGGCAGTGTTGCCCATAACATCAAATATTCCTTTTTCAGTGCTCTGGAAGATAACGTAAAGAACACCAGGACACAGCGTGTCGCAAAATTATACGCAGTTTTACTCTGCATACTTCGCGCCTTTGCGCTGTTTGCGTTTATTTATCTCTCTATATAAGCAGCGGTTTTGTGCGAGCGTGTATCCAGGCGAGGTTGGGCATAAAAAAAGAAAGCGGCTATTAGCCGCTTAGGTATCGTTACTTTGTTGTTGTTCTTAGCTTGTCTGTCATCCCCTGTGTGCTGGCCAGAGAGGACTTCAACCCGGTAATGCATATCAATCTGTTAGGGGAACTATAATTTAGCCTCTGGCCGTTGTCAACTTATTGATTTACCTGGATTATATAAGTATTCCCTTATATTTATATGCACAGAAATGCTATCATG
The DNA here is from genome assembly GCA_036986115.1 of Gammaproteobacteria bacterium. Classification (GTDB taxonomy): domain Bacteria; phylum Pseudomonadota; class Gammaproteobacteria; order BTQY01; family BTQY01; genus BTQY01. Next base: position 13,600 of record BTQY01000027.1, read on the forward strand.
GCCGCTTTCTGATCCACGAAATCAGATCAACTAAAATACCCGGGATAATCGGGGTCACAACATAATGACGGCAATCACCTCATGAAACGATTATTATCCACCAAGGTATGGAGGATCCACCTGGTCTTATGGAGCGGTGCCATACTGGTTGGTCTGGCCGCCATCCTGTTTGCGATCGCCAGCGAACATGCCAATGGCATGTTCCGCCAGCTAGTAGCGATTTCACCGTACCTGCCCTTCCTGGTCGCACCACTGATGCTAATGCTGGTGGCCTGGCTGACACGGCGGTTTTTTCCGGGTTCGCAAGGCAGCGGTATCCCACAGTCAATTGCCGCACTGGAATTGCGTGACCATGGCTTTCGTACCGCACTGATCTCGTTACGGCAGGCGGTTGGCAAGATCCTGCTGACCGTGCTGGGTTTGCTGGGGGGTGCCTCCATCGGGCGCGAAGGTCCCACGGTACACGTTGGTGCGGCCATCATGTTCTCACTTGGCAACCTGGTGCGGTTCCCGTTCCATTATATGGATCGTGGTCTGATCCTGGCTGGCAGTGCCGCCGGCATTGCCGCCGCCTTTAACACACCCCTCGCCGGTATTGTATTTGCCATTGAAGAGATGAGTCGCTCATTTGAGCAGCGTACCAGCGGCACCATTTTGACTGCCGTGGTGGTTGCCGGTATCACTGCCATGGCGATCCAGGGCCCTTATACCTACTTCGGAACCAATCAGGCCAATCTGCCACTCGGCGCTACCTGGCTTGCCGTGTTGATGGCCGGTGTCGTCGGTGGCGCCTTTGGTGGCCTGTTCAGCCGTCTCCTGATTCTCGGTAGCCGGTTAATGGCGCCGTTGCATTTGAAGCATCCGTTAGTGATCGCCGGTCTGTGTGGCCTGGGTATCGCCAGCATCGGCTATTTCTCAGGCAGCACCACCTATGGTACTGGCTATGCAGAGGCCAAATTATTAGTCACCGGTGAAGGTCAACTCGACGCCAGTTATCCGATCCTGAAATTCCTCGCCACCGTGATATCGTATTTGAGCGGTATCCCCGGCGGGATTTTTGCACCTTCGCTGGCTACCGGTGCCGGAATGGGGGCCCTCATCGCGGACTGGTTCGGCGGCGCCTATGGCCCGGCCATCGTGCTGCTTGGCATGGTTGGATATTTTACCGGTGTGGTACAGGCCCCGATCACGGCATTTGTCATCGTCATGGAAATGACCGGCAATAATGAAATGTTGTTGCCATTGATGCTGACTGCATTGATTGCTCATGGGACATCCCGATTGGTCTGCCCGGATCCAATTTATCGTGCCCTGGCGACCCCGTTCCTGCGGCGTGGAGCCCCCTCGACGCTGGCCGAATCATTAGCAGAGGATCACGAATCCGATGAAATTAATGAAAAAGATTCGAGAAAATCAGATACATAGCGATTTCAGTTTTTCATTTGCAACCCGATGACGTTACTATTGTCTGAGCTAACAGCTATTCGTCGCAAATTGACAGGACATTTATGGATACAGTAGAGATTATTGCCTTAAGTATGGGGGCCGCCTGGGCGAGTGGTATTAACCTGTATGCGGCCATCTTTGTACTCGGTTACCTGGGCGGGCAGGGCCAGATCGACCTGCCACCCGATTTGCAGATCCTGCAAAACCCCCTGGTGATCATTGCGGCCGGCTTGATGTACATCGTCGAATTCTTTGCCGACAAGATCCCCGGGGTGGATACCGCCTGGGACAGTATCCATACCTTCATCCGCATCCCTGCCGGCGCCATGCTGGCTGCCGGTGCGGTCGGCGATACCAACCAGGCCATCCAGCTGACGGCATTAATCCTTGGTGGTGGCCTGGCCGCAGGGACCCATCTGACCAAGTCTGGCAGCCGTGTGCTGATCAATACTTCACCGGAACCCGTGACAAACTGGACAACTTCCATTGCAGAAGACCTCGCCGTATTCGGCGGATTGTGGACCGCACTGAATCACCCATGGATCTTCCTCGGTCTGTTGATACTGTTCATCGCGGTCGTCATCTGGTTATTGCCAAAGCTGTGGCGGGGCATCAAGCGTGTGATCTGTTTCATCGGCAGCCTGTTTGGCCTGTGTGATCGTACCAAATCGACGCCAGCGGCAACCCCGGACAGCCCAACCAGCACCGCTGCACCACCACCGCCAGTAACCCCGGACAAAAATACTGCCGCGGAAGCCACTGCAGAATCGACTAAATAAACCGATATCTGGTTATCCCCCGATGGGACCAAACAAGTACCTGACATCACCCTGATGGCGATTGATGACCAATGGCGGCATTAAAGCTACCGATTCAATCTATGCTAAAGTCCTGAACCATGATGTGGTTAAAGGCATGGCATGTGATCTTTATGGTGACCTGGTTCGCCGGGCTGTTCTACTTGCCACGGCTGTTTGTGTATCACGTCGACTGTAAAGACACTGAAGGCAGTGAGCGCTTCAAGGTCATGGAGCGCAAGTTATTTATCATTATGACCATTGGTGGCGTACTCACCGTTGTATTTGGTGCGTGGATGCTGGTCGACTATGCCTGGGAAACCTTCAAGGACAGCGGCTGGTTAAAAACCAAGCTGCTGCTGGTAGCCGGCCTGATTGGCTTCCATGTTTACTGTTACAAGCTGCTCAAAGACTTCCGTCATAATCGGAATACTCACAGCCACAAATTCTACCGCTGGATAAATGAAATCCCGGTCATTGCCCTGATCGGCATTATCCTGCTGGCGGTGGTCAAACCTTACTAACGAATTACAGCTCGCGGCCAGTCTGTCGGTGCGGCGACGCGTCGCGGATAAAAACATTAGTCCGCAAATACACGCAAATAAAATCTAACTTAAAACTAATTTAACCCATGACTCAAATTATTTTATATGCTGTCATTTGTATTTATTTGCGTGCATTCGCGGACTTCATTAGAGATATTAAGGATTAGTCGCTAAGGATCTCGCCGTACGGACATTGTAATGCTAGAATCAGCCCCCAGATAAATCGTCAGAATGCGAATTTGAGGAAGATGTTATGGCAAGAATGGTTCAATGTGTTGTCCTGAAAAGTGAGGCTGAAGGCCTTGAGGCCCCGCCCCATCCCGGCGATCTGGGCAGCAGGATCTATGACAATGTCTCCGCCGAAGGCTGGCAGAAATGGCTCGAACGCCTGACCATGATCATCAATGAAAATTCCATCAATACCTCGGATCCGCGTAGTCTGGAGGTCATCGAACAGCACATGCTGGGGTTCCTGTTTAACGAAGGCGATTTCGGTAATATGCCGGAAGGCTTCAAACCCAAGGGTGGCAAGAAGTAATCCCGTCTTTAGCCTCGCTGATCCACTATATCCAGCAGGGGTGCAGTCACGACACGAAGACAGGCGTTGGCCTCGCGCAATGCCTTTTCGACCGCAGACGCCGTCGGCCCGCGGGCAAAGATAAAGCCGAGATAACTGGCCCCTTCCGGTAGCGGGACCAGTTCATAGCCTTCGTTAAACGATATCAACACCTGTTCTATATAGTTCACCCGCTGTGCAGCAGTAACACCTTCAATACGTCGCAAGATCCCTCGCTGGGTGATCGGCAGCATCAATACCCCCACCGCCTGCTCTAACGGCTGTCGGGGTAATCGCTGACCGGTGGCCTCGGCCAGTACGAGCTCTTCCAGACAGTAACCGGTGCTGAATCGCATCAGCCTGGCACACTCACCACCGATCGTCCTGGCGGCCACTTCGAGTAACCAGATCCCCGGGTCTGTCTGATCATCAATGCGTAATTCTGCGTGCACCGGGCCATGATGCAGTCCATAGGCTGAACAGGCATCACTAATGCATTGCCGTAGCTGTTGTTGACGGTCAGTCGATAATTGCGTCGGGGTGATGTAATAAGTCTCTTCAAAAAAGGGCCCTTCCAGCGGTTCAGGTTTGTCAAAAATAGCCAGGATGTCCAGCTCGCCATCATACAATATCGCCTCAACTGCGTATTCCCTCCCCGGGATGTAGGTCTCAACTAATACCTGGCTGCGTTCTTCGGCATCGTCTGCATAGGTAATGACAGGCAAGATGCGCTTCGCCGCGGTCAGCAATTCCTCGCGGTTATTGGCCCGGATCACCCCGCGACTGGCAGACAGTGCCAACGGCTTCAGGACGCAGGGATATTTGATCGGATCAACCTGGGCCTCGAGCTGGGCCGTAATATCCGACTCGAGATCCAGTTGCCAGAAATCAGGTATCTGGATCCCGGCCACCTTCAGACACTGACGGGCCTTGTCCTTGCGACGTGATATTTCGGCGGCCGCCGGTGAGTTATGCCTCAATCCCAGCATCTGTGCCGCCTTACTGGCCAGCGCCACCGTGGCATCATCGGTACCCAGGATGGCGTCAAAGGCTTGCTGGCTGGCGGCTTGCTTGATCAGGGACAGGGCAGCGGCAGGGGCGGTGAGATCGATATGCAGGCCGTCGGCGCAGGCCGTGACCAGGGAATATTCACCCTGCGACGCCACCAGCACATCGATGTGCATCTTCTCAGCGGCCGATAAATATGCACCGATGCGGTAACTCTCGTGGGGGGCAATGAGTAAAACCCGTGGGCGGGCATTCATGTTAAACAAGTGTTTCGAATTCGTGATCGCCTGTACGCAGAAAGACGAGCATAAACGTTGTCAGGCACAACCCCCGCCAGGGACACCGCCAGCACCACCGCAGGCACCACAGGCACCACTACCACCGGTAGCCGCAAAGACATTATTGAAGACGAAGCTGGCACCCATCGGTTGATCAACAAAATCTATCTCTACGCCACGCATGTAGTTCAGCGCCACCGCATCGACATAGACCTTCATGCCATCATGGTCGAGAACACTGTCATAATCAGTGCGTTCATTGGTAAAGGTCATTCCGTAGGACATGCCTCCGCAGCCCCCGCCAGCAATAAATACGCGAATGGCCTCCACTTCGTCCTCCTCCATCTCGGCCAGCAATTCTTTCATCTTGTCCGTGGCAGCAGGGGTAATCGCGACTTCTGTCTCGCTGAGTTCATACTGGTAGGCTGGTTGTGACATATCGACCTCTCTGGTTCAAAGCTGTGTGAATTATACCCATTATATAAGGCCCCGGGGAGATTGCTTCAACCCCGAATTCTGTCCGTGTTTATCGTACAGAGCACTGATTGTAGATGATAATGATTTGTATTAACACTTGCTTACCGCGATCTACGATGCCCTGATCGGTACGCTAGCAGCACCTCCGGCCAGGGATGCAGTCCCTTTCCGGACACGGATTAAGGCTATTCTAACCTGACCCGGCAGCCCCTGAACATATCAAGTGCCGGGTCATATTCTTTGGTCTTTATCCCGGTAATTCCCAGCATCGAATGAAACAGGGTGTCATGTGTCAATTTAGTATTCGCGCGGGCAGTCAGACATGCTGCATCAATACCTGCGCTACGCCTGAAGTCCTGTGAAAGCCAGCTGATAAAAGGCACACGAGTTTGTTCCTCTGGCGCCATAAAATATGGCAATCCGTGCAAATACACATTGTTCTCACCCAGGGATTCACCATGATCAGAAGAATAAATCATGGCGGTATTGAAGTCATTCGACTGTTGCCGAAGAAAACCAATTACCTTTGACAGAAAATAATCTGCGTACAGAATGGTATTATCATAGGTGTTTATTACATCCTGTTGCCTGCAGTCCTGTAACTGGTTGGTTCTGCACTCCGGCAGAAATACCTGGAATTCGGCGGGATAGCGCTTATAGTACGAAGGACCATGACTGCCATTCATATGTAAAACGATGACGACATCGCGTTTGGTCTTTTGCAAATAGACATCAAGCCCACGCAGCAGGATTTCATCATAGCATCCATCACTCGTGCAAAATTCCGGATCTTTTTCGGTAGACAGATCGTCTGTCTCGATCCTGTTGCAAATACCCTTGCAACCGGCATTGTTCTCACGCCACAAGACATCCAGACCCGCACGCCTGAATATATCCACCAGGTTCTCATATTTCCTGGCTTCGGTAACGCTAAAAGAGTCCTGATCCAGATGTGAAAACATACAGGGCAGCGAGGTGGCTGTCGCCGTGCCGCATGAATAATAATTACTAAAGTATGTTATATCTTCCTTGCTCAGCAACGGATTGGTGTTTCTCCTGTAGCCATCCAGAGAATGGTTGCTGGCCCGGTCTGTCTCGCCAATCACCAGTATGACCAGATTGCGTTTACCTGATTCCACGGATTGCCGCTCAAGGACCGCATCGGTACCAATAGGCCGGATGGTCCTGTCACCCGCACGAATTTCGCGCTTTATAATCTGGATACTCGAATGAATTAAATTTACCGGGTTAATCAGGTGCGTGACCTGCTTGTTATTGCGGGCCAGTGATGCGTAGTCCTTGAAAAATAAATAGGTGGCACCACCGATAACGGCGATACCGACAGCAATCACCACAAGCTTGCCAAGAATCTCCCGGATAACAGGTCGATACAGGATCTCTGTCCGGTAGACAAACGCTGACGGAATCAGGCCAAGCAAGAGCAGATAAACAAACATCTTCGGACTGACCAGATCAAATGCCTCGCGGGGATTTGTCTCAATGACATTACGCAGCATGGTCCTGTCAATCATGACTCCATAGGAATCCATGAAATACGCGATAAGAGATGCCGCTATCAGCAAAAAGATGATCACTGGTTTGGCCAGATATTTATGACAAACCAGCGTCAACAGGATATTGACAAAAAATACCAAAAAGACAAACACAGAAATGACGAAGGCAGTATTGTGTAAATTGTCCGGGCGAAAGATACCCAGCACCAAATCCCAGAAAGCGGAATTGGCAAAGCTGATCATAAACACTGATGACAACAAGGTCAGCCAGGACAGACTGAGCCTGGGGCTAATAAAAAAGGAAAGGTGCCGCGACTGCCTGCTTTCTGAATCTCGTTTCATCAATACCTTGCCTTAAAACCTGTCATATATTGCATCATGACATGCATGGATGTGCTAGCCGGTCCTGGCACCCATAACGATGATTCACTCCTGGTGATATTGCTGTCCCCTGCCCCCGGCTCATTGAGATTGATACACCGCCACCGGATATTTCTTCAAGGCTTATGCAAACAAATCCGCGTTGATCCAGAAATGCGTCCAGATGCTTGCCGCGTAACCAAGGGCAATCACCGGCGTCCACTTAAGGTGGCCAAAGAAGGTATACATGCCGCGTGCCTGCCCCATCAGGGCGACGCCTGCCGCGGAACCGATGGATAGCAACGAGCCCCCTACCCCGGCGGTCAGGGTCACCAGCAACCATTGTCCATGACTCATTTCCGGTTGCATGCTCAGCACAGCAAACATTACCGGGATATTATCCACGATCGCAGATAACACACCGACGGACACATTGGCACTGGTAGCACCCCACTGGTTGTACATGACCTCCGAGGCAAGCCCCAGATAGCCAAGGAAACCCAGACCACCGACACTCAGCACCACCCCGTAGAAGAACAGCAGCGTATCCCACTCTGCCCGGGCCACCCTATTGAATATGTCATAGGGAACAACGTCACCCATCTGGCCATTAGGCTTGGTCGGGTACAAATCTGTCCTCTCGTTACCGAGCCCACTCTTCTTCAGATAGAAACCGAACAGCTGCAGATAGCCAAGTCCCGTCAACATGCCAATTACCGGTGGTAAACCGAGGAAATTATGGAACATCACGGCGGTGGTGATGGTCAGCAGAAATAACACCATGATGCGGCGTGCGCCGGGTCTCATTATCACCACTTCCTCACAGGCAGCGGGTTTCTCATCCGGCACCGCGAAGTGCATGATAGCGGCGGGTACCAGGAAATTCACCAGTGACGGGATGAAAAGTGCAAAGAATTCCCAGAAATCCACCACACCTTTTTGCCATACCATCAGGGTAGTGATGTCGCCAAAGGGGCTAAATGCCCCGCCGGCATTGGCACCCACAACAATATTAATACTGGCCAGGCCTACAAAACGCGCATTGCCCCCACCCACGGCCAGCACCACGGCGCTCATCAACAGGGCAGTGGTCAGATTATCTGCCACGGGAGAGATAAAGAAGGCCAGGAAACCCGTTAGCCAGAATAATTTGCGGAAACCAAATCCTTTCTTTACTAAAAATGCGCGCAGGGCATTAAATACCTGACGTTCATCCATGGCATTGATGTAAGTCATCGCCACCAGCAGGAACAGCATCAGTTCGGAATACTCCAGAAAATTATGCCGCACGGCCTGCTCGGCCAGCTCAGACATGCCGTTGTTCATGTAAACCACACCGATCATGCCCCAGATGGCCCCCGCGGCAATGATCACCGGTTTGGATTTTCTCAGGTGGGTAAATTCTTCCGCCATCACGAACAGGTAGGCAATAACAAAGATCGCCAGCGCGGCATAGCCAACGCCGCTATTGGTCAGGTCAAGGGCCTCATTGCCCTTCTCGGTGGCGAATGCCTGTATCGGTACCAGCAGTGGCAGCAGCAGCGAGAACAGCATAGTGATTACTTTGCGGGGTAACTTTTTCATAATTGCGCCTTTAGCTTTACCTGAGCTTTACCTGAGCTTTAATAGACCAGATTCATCATCAATATCATCACTATCAGGAACAGGATGGTCATAATACCACCTGCCTTCATAAAGTCAGGCACACTATATCCTGCCGGCCCCATAATCAAGGCGTTTACCTGATGGGTGGGGATGAGAAACGAATTAGAAGTGGCAATCGCAACGGTGAGCGCGAACACGGCCGGGCTCGCACCGACACCAATCGCGATATTTACTGCCAGCGGCACCAGTAACACGGTGGCACCGACGTTGGACATGACCAACGTAAAAAATGTGGCCAACACTGCTACTGCCGCCTGGATCACCCACACAGGCTGATCACCCACAACAAAAAGCACTTGCTCGGCAATCCACTTGGCGGTCCCGGTAGTCTCGACTGCAAGCCCCAGCGGGATCAGTGACGCCAGTAAAAACACGGTCTTCCAGCTGACGGCTTCATAAGCCTCTTCAATGGTCAGCACGTTCGACAGGACCATCCCCATGGCACCGGTGAGCAGGGCGACTGACAAGCGTAAGTCAGTAAACAACACCAGCGTTAATGCAACGGCAAAGAAGAAACCTGCCCAGCCCAGTTTCTGTGGACGCACCTCTTCGTGTGGATATTCGGTCGTTACCACCACAAAATTCCGGTCAGTCTCGATACGTGCCAGGCTATCCCATGCGGTATGTATGACCAGAGAGTCACCCGCCTGAAAAGGTATATTGCGGATGTCATCACCTTCTCGCAGGGTCTCACCATTACGATGCAGGCCGATCATGGCCAGGCCATAGGCCTTGCGCATCCAGATGTCGCGGGCACTCTTGCCTATCAATTGTGAACCGGGTGGTATCACCACTTCCGCGATACCTGCCCTGGTGGGGGCCAGTGATTCGGCAAAACTGCGTAGTTCATTACGTTTTTTCAGGCTGTAAGTGGCAATAAAACGGCCCAGATCAGTGGGTGATGCAATCACACCCAGCACCATACCCGCCTGTAAGCCGGTGTCACGTGCCATCACACCTGCGCCAATGCGACTCTCCTCACCACTCCTCTTACCGGCGATCACGCGGATCCGATGTGGTCCTTCGACCTCATCGAGGGTCTTGCCGACCAGCGGACTATCTTCAGGAATCACCAGTTCGTACAGGACATAGTCGATACCGTAAACCTTCTGGAAATAGGCCATGGCATCACTGCCCTCGCTGCCGTTCTTGGCTTTATTGACCGGAAGTACATATTTGCCCGCAATCAGGAAATAAATAATACCTGTCGCCACCAGTGCCAGGCCGACGGGCGTGACTGAAAACAATGACCAGGTCTCCATCTGTTGCGTCGCAGGCAGGGCCTTGTTGGAGGTGAGGATCAGATCATTGAGCAGGATCAGTGGGCTTGAACCCACCATGGTGACGGTGCCACCCAGGATCGCCGTAAAACCCATCGGCATCAGCAAGCGTGACATCGGCAAACCGGAGCGCGCTGAGATTCGACTGACCACGGGCAGGAACAGTGCGGCCGCACCAACGTTCTGCATAAATGAAGAAATAAAGGCGACCGTCGACGAGATAATCGGAATGATGCGTCCCTCACTGGTACCGCCAACCCTGAGTATGAACGCGGCCACCTTGCTCATGATACCGGTCTTGTCGAGGCCGGCACCGATAATCATCACGGCAATAATGGACATCACCGCATTGGAAGCAAAACCATCAAACAGGTGATTGGTATCCACCAGGCCCTGTTGCAGACCCATCCAGGGGGCGAACAGCGACGTCAGGCCAAGCAATACCATGACCGTGGCAGCCGCCACATCGACGCCGACTACCTCGAACGCAAACAGATAAATGGTCAGCAACAGGATGCCACCGACCCAGGCAATCTCCACCGTTGGCACGATCCAGGCCAGATAAATGGCCATCAGTACGAACACGCTGGCGGCGATGGCGCATTTCAAATAAGGCAGCGCGGGTTTCGCGCGAATAGTTTCTTCATCGGCTAGGGCGGTCATATTTCTTTTCCTTGGCAATACCTGCATTGGCATCAGTCCGTTACAGGAATGTAACAGACTGATTTATAGGTAAAAAAAGGCGCTAATTACTTATACGGATAGCCGACGAACAAGCAGTCGTTATTTACTGGCCCGGAAATATTACCAATTGGAATTACAAAATTAGCGATATGGTAGAAACAGGGGCATCACCAGTACTAAGGATAGCCGTAAAACCTCTTTAATTAGCCGTGATATTGGACCACACGCGGATAGACTTCAAATGAATTAATAGATGTTAATATTCCTGTGAGGAATATATATCACTTGGGGCAACTCGTCTCGTGCTGCAAGGAGAAAAAGCAGCGGGCGCCACCATGCTTATATCTTGAGATTCTGCGCATGCAGATACGAAATTGGCTCACCTTCATTCGTCGATACATAGCCAACTTCATCATGCGAGAATGCCATGATCCGGGCAGAGCCAAAATCTTTGAAGTATTCCTTCACTCCAACAAGTGAATCCAGCTCTGATTGTTCGAAGATGCTTAAGTCTGGTTGATTACGGGTAACACACTTAAACCCCGTATAGTCCCCATAGGTTTCTTCTACCATGTCTAGCAAACGCGCTCTTTCCAGCTCAGCAAAGTAATAGTCATAATCATCGGGCACAGGACCATATTGAAGGTGAAAATAGCGCGCACCGGTGATTGAGATTGTATTTTCCTTAAAGTGCTTGAAATCCGCATAGAACAGCAACTTGTTTAGTTTTGTCTTTAGCTGGCCACCATCGCAGAAAAACAGGATCACATTAAACAGCTTCCGGACATCCAGTTTGCAGAATCCACTGAATTCATCCTGTGCATAGTGTCCGAAACGTTCCTCAAACAATCGCTCAAAGGAACATGCCTCATCATCAGCCACTCGCAGTACTTCAAGGAGCCGTGCGCGCTTGTCGTCGGGAAGCACCTCTGGAGTTTCCTCGATGAGCGTCATCAGGTTGTGTGGTTCCATGACAAGGCGCAGGATCTTTTCATGCGCCTCGACTTGCAACGCACCGTTTTCATACCGGCTCAGGGTCACGCCGCCCCAGCCGAGAAGCTGGCCAAGCTCTTTTTGCGTCAGACCGTATTGCTTGCGCCAGTCACGAATCTGTTCTGGCTGGAGCATGTCGTGACGGTGCCGGTATTCCCTATAGGCAAGCGCAAGGGAGTCCGGACCCCGGGTATTTTCAAAGTCCGCCCCACACTCGGTGCATTTGAAGAACTCGGCCTCCACCTCGATCGGCTCACCACGAACCTCCACCACTTCCTTGGCGCGAACAAGCTCAAGCTCGGTCTCTTTCTCGCAATTTGGGCAAATACCTTTCATGACAATTCCTCCACTGGCCGTTTAGGCACCGTTACCTGTGTGGGTACTTCAATGGATACTGGGCAATGTGAAACGAAATACATTTCGCGATGCGTCGATCGCCTGCCTGTGCCACCTTCAGCTTGATATATACCTCGTGACCTTCGATCTCGCGCCCGAAAACCCAGATGTTGCCGGGCCGGTCGTGATCGGGCAACGGCCCCTTGCAATAGTCCGCTACCGATAGCCCGAGCAGAAGTTCCTCCAGATTGGCCATGGTCAGCCCAAGCTGGGCGAGTGTCGGCCGCGTCTCGGCGCGGGGGATAATATCCACCCCACTTCCGCCTGTGGCTACCTGTTTGAATTCCAACAGGAAATCCCGAACTTCCTGGATGGACACTGAATCCCTCCCAAATATGTAGCGGCCGCATATGCTAATTATTTATCAATTGATAAGTTTTTGCAACCCAAATATAATCATTTTCTAAAAAGGGTACTCATAAAGATGGGGTTTAGTTACTACATTGAGTATTTTTACTCAATAATGTAAACTCCCCATATGTCAGGCTACCAACGCCACCACGTCACTACCCTCCTGGCTCGCTTAGCAGAGCCACCGGAGCAGCTGATCGTCGTATCCGGTCCACGACAGACCGGAAAGACCACCCTTGTCCGACAGGCCCTTGACCAAACCAACCTAGAGGGTCGTTACCTCTCTGTCGACGAGCCAAAACCAAGCGCGCCTTCCCTATCGTTCGACAAACAGGAGCAGGTTACCACCCTCACCGACGAGCGTGATGCAAAGTGGTTAACCCATGTTTGGGAAGAGGCCCGCAGGGACGACGATCATTCCGAGCGCGGTTTCGTGCTAGTGCTGGACGAGATACAGAAAGTCCCCAAGTGGTCAGAAACGGTTAAGGGACTTTGGGACGCAGACCGCGATGCTGGTCGCACTTTACATGTAGTGGTGCTCGGCTCGGCTCCACTACTTATGCAGCAGGGACTGACCGAGAGCCTGGCTGGGCGTTTCGAACTGATTCGTGTTAACCACTGGTCTTTCCGCGAAATGGTTGACGCGTTCGGTTTTGACCTGCCGAGTTATATCTATTTCGGTGGTTACCCCGGGTCCGCACACCTGATAAAAGATCAACCACGTTGGCGTGAATATATTCGTTCTTCGCTGATAGAGCCTAATATTGAAAGAGACATTCTTTCGATGACCCGCGTGGACAAACCTGCATTGCTTAAACGCGTCTTTGAACTTGGCAGCAACTACTCCGGACAGATCCTATCTTACAATAAGATGGTGGGCCAACTGCAGGATGCTGGGAATACTACAACAGTAGCGCGCCATCTGGATCTGCTATCAAATGCTGGCCTGCTGGCGGGGCTACCAAAGTACGCTGGTCAACGACACCGGCGCAAGAGTTCCAGCCCAAAACTTAACGTTCTCAATACCTCGTTCATGGCGGTGAACTCCGGATATTCCTTTGAAGAAGCCCAGGCAGATCGGACATTTTGGGGTAGGTTGGTCGAGAGCACCGTAGGCGCACACTTGTTTAACACCGGCATGCCAGACATCAGGCTGCATTACTGGCGTGAAAAGTCACATGAAGTGGACTTTGTCCTGGAACTGGGACGCAGGTTAGTTAGCATAGAAGTCAAGAGCACTCCACGAGGCGATAATTCCAGTGGACTGGCTGCCTTCCAGGAACGCTTCGCACCTGAACGTAGTCTACTGGTAGGTGGGCAAGGCATTCCCCTGGAAGAATTTCTGACTCAGCCCGCGGCTCACTGGTTTGATTCATCCTGATGCACCTCGTCAAACGCACATTCACCGAAATCCCGTCAGATGGAACTAACGATCAGATACACGTCCGTCCGCAGCCGCTTTCTGCCTATCAGAACCTACCTGCCTACGTGTTGCTCGGCGACCCCGGTGCCGGAAAGACCACTACATTCGAACAAGAGGCTAATCGAGAAGACGCTTTCTACGTCACTGCGCGAGATCTGATCACCTTCGAAGATCGTCCCGAGTGGCATGATAAAACCTTGTTCATTGATGGCCTGGATGAAATACGGGCCGGGTCGCTGGATGCTCGAACACCATTTGATGCGATCCGCGCCCGCCTGGATAAACTGGGACGCCCTCGTTTTCGCCTGTCATGCCGCGAGGCCGACTGGTTTAGTGCGGCAGATCAGGAACGCCTAAAGTCTGTGTCACCAAATGGTCAGGTAACAATACTGCACCTTGACCCCTTAAACGAAGAGAATATTCTAGAAATCCTGGAGCATAACCCACGAGTACAAGATGCCGAAGAGTTCTGGAAACAAGCAAATAAAAGAGGCTTAGATGAATTACTGACTAATCCTCAAATCCTCGATATGCTAGTCAATGCCGTCGCTGATGATAACTGGCCCGACTCCCGAAAGCAGACATTTGAGCTTGCCTGTCAGACCATCATCCGAGAACATAACCAGGAACATATCGACGCTACACGCACAGAACCTGTCGATGAGAACCAGCAGCTTAATGCCGCAGGTTTTCTTTGTGCTGTACAGCTCATCGCTGGCAATGCCGGTTACGCCTTGTCACGTGACATGGTGAACACCGAGTATCCTGAGTTGAACAATGCCGTTTTCGTTAACATGAAACTGCTTAACGAAGCCGCTCGTACAAAGTTATTCAAGGCACCTGTCGAGGGTAGAATCACACCAGTTCACCGTCACGTGGCCGAATACTTGGCAGCACGATATCTTGCCGAGCGTATCGAGTACGCCAGTCTACCTATCGGACGCATAATCGCTTTGATTTCTGGCGAAGATGGCGTGGTGGTTGCCGAGTTGCGCGG
>BTQY01000028.1:0-27951 GCA_036986115.1 Gammaproteobacteria bacterium
CAACAACTTCAGTTACTATGTTGTTGTTCCCCTGCCTACTCCGATGAAGATACCGAACTGTTATGACCGTCACATACGATGCCCTTGAGATCTGCGTCATATGAGTGATGTGTATTTATTGAACAAGCCTTTTGGCGTGCTCACACAATTTACAGATCGTGATGGTCGTGAAACGCTGGCCGACTATTTTAACGTAAAAGACGTATATGCCGCCGGTCGACTCGACCGGGACAGCGAAGGGTTGCTGGTATTAACCAGTGACGGAACGTTGCAGCATCACATCGCCGATCCCAGACACAAATTAAGCAAGACTTATTGGGTCCAGGTAGAAGGCCAGATTGATCCGGGGGCACTGGCAAGACTAGAACGCGGAGTTATGCTAAAAGACGGAAAAACCAGGCCAGCAAAAGTTACCGTTACCGAGCATCCGCAAATATGGGATCGTACCCCTCCGATTCGATATCGCGCATCCATTCCCACTTCATGGATTGAACTCATCATATCCGAAGGCAAGAACCGGCAGGTCCGGCGCATGACGGCCGCCGTGGGTTACCCGACCCTGCGACTGATTCGATACGCGATAGGTCCACTGACAATTGATGGTCTGGCCCCGGGCGAATGGCGCATGCTGGAGCAAACAGACCTCAGGAAATTAAAGGCCAGCATTATTGAGCGGGGCATCATTTCGTGAAGATATCACCATGAAATGTTAAGCTACAGTTATGCAATGGACCCCAAATGTGACTGTCGCCGCCATCATCCAGCAAGATGATCGTTTTCTTATGGTTGAGGAAATGAGCAAAGGACGGCAGGTATACAACCAGCCAGCCGGACACCTGGAGGCAAACGAGACGCTTGTCGAGGCCGTGATCCGCGAAGTTCTGGAAGAAACTGCCTGGCACTTTACTCCTGAATCAGTCACCGGCATATATCGCATGCATGTGGATACCGCTGATACCACGTATTTACGAATTTGTTTTTCCGGTGGTGTTCATGGCCATGAACCGGATCGGGAACTGGACTCTGGCATCATCCAGGCTTTATGGTTAAGTAGACAGAAGCTGAAAAGTGAACGGAATTACTGCCGCAGTCCCCTGGTACTGCAATGCATCGACGATTTCCTCTCCGGACAGCACTATCCGCTTGAGATACTTCATGACCTGGGCCATGTCTGAATACGAGTCCAGAATTGCTGACCGCTATGGCTGGCACAACCGTTCAGTTAGAGAGGCATTCATATTTTGGCCATGTATAGAATAGTCCCGATCTGCCTTCTTTTGTTGTCAGCGCCATTGCACGCCGATAGTTTCATTCGCGACGACATGATCACAGATCCCAAACCATCCCTGTTCGACATCTGCTATAACGGTACCTGCGAAGATCTCGCCCAGGTCAGTCTGAAGGAAGCGCAGTGGCAAAAGATAAGAGATATTTTTTTGACACCGTCCCCCGATGCGGGAGAGGAAAGAGAGAAAATCAAACTGGCCATTGCCCTGATGGAAAACATGGTAGGAAAACTTACCGGTACTTACGTAGACAAGGCAATGACCTTTGAGTATATGGGGCTTGAGGGTCAGCTCGATTGTATTGATGAGTCTATCAATACCACCATATATCTGACCATGATGCTGAATGATGGCCTGCTCAAATGGCACTCCATTGAAGACCGGGAAACCCGTGGCTTCTTCATATTTGGCTGGCCACATACAACAGCCGTCATCCGCGACAGGCAAAGCAAGGAAAAATTTGTGGTCGACTCATGGTTCGGAGACAATGGCGAACAACCGCATATTGTTCCTCTCGATATGTGGAATGATGGCTGGAACCCACCTGGCATCGGCAACTCCCGTCAGAAAGCAGGCCGCAGTCAGCAGAAAGGGCCGTGAGCGACAAAACCACACATAAGGTCATCGTCGGCATGTCTGGTGGTGTCGATTCATCAGTTGCGGCGCTGCTCCTTCAGCAACAGAAATATCGTGTTGAAGGATTGTTCATGAAAAACTGGGAGGAAGATGACACTGAAGGCCATTGTGCTGCATCAGAAGACCTGGCCGATGCGCAGCAGGTTTGTGATCTCATTAGCATCCCTTTGCATACGATTAATTTTTCAAGTGAATATTGGGACAGGGTCTTTACCTGCTTTATTGATGAGTACAAGGCTGGCCGCACGCCCAATCCTGACATCCTGTGCAACAAGGAAATCAAGTTTCGGGCCTTTCTGGATCATGCCCTGTCGATTGGCGCTGATTATATCGCCACAGGCCACTATGCCCGCATCACCAGGAATTCTTCAGGTCACCGGCTGATGACGGGGCTGGACCACAACAAGGACCAGTCATATTTTCTCTATACCCTGGGGCAATATCCTCTCAGCCACACCTTATTCCCGGTCGGTGAACTGCAAAAGGACACGGTCAGAAGAATAGCCGCAGAAAACAACCTCGTGACACATGACAAAAAAGACAGCACCGGGATCTGTTTTATTGGTGAACGCAATTTCAGGAAATTTCTGCAGCGCTATCTGCCAGCCCAGCCGGGGAATATCATCAGCATTGACAATCAACTGATGGGTAAACATGATGGTCTTATGTATTACACACTGGGACAGCGACAGGGGCTTGGAATCGGTGGGCACCAACAGGGCACAGGTGAGCCCTGGTTTGTTGTCGACAAGGACATGCAAAATAATACTCTCGTCGTCGCACAGGGCCATGATCATCCCGCGATGTTTTACCAACGCCTCGAAGCCAATCAGTTAAGCTGGTGTTCCGGCGACCCTCCCCCGATACCATTCACCGGTCTTGCCAGGGTCCGCTATCGGCAACGGGCCCAGCCCTGTACCATTGACTCCCTCACAAATGGTATAATCACGGTTGAATTTGACAAACCGCAACGTGCCATCACCCCCGGGCAATCCATTGTGTTTTATGATGCTGAAACATGCCTGGGTGGAGGGGTCATAGACAAGATCCTCAAACATGACTGACATACTACGTGACAAAACCATCGCCCTTGGCGGTATGTTTCAGGCAACACAACTGGTGCAGCACATTGCACGCACGGGCATGGCAGACAGTGCAGCGATGGATTCCAGCTTGTACAGTATTTTCATGCTCGATGCGAAGACCACTGAAGAGGTCTATGGCGGCATCGGTGGTGTCATGGACGGCTTACGGCTGATAACAAGGCTGTTTGATGGTAAGGCCCCACAAAAGGACATGGAGATCAGTCGCTATATCATCTCCGTGATGATGCTGGAGCGTCAGATCAGTCGTCGTCCCGAGCTACTGGCAAGGATCGCCGACGGCATCACACAGGCGTCATCACTAAGGGATCAGACCTCACTGCTGGATATGAGCGTAATTCAGCGTCTTGCCGGTATTTATGAACAGAACATCAGCGGAATCAGGCCGCAGATCATGATCAATGGCGAGCCTCAGCAGCTGGCTAACAAGGATAATGCGGCCAGGATCCGCGCCTTGCTGCTGGCCTGCATCCGTTCAGCGGTACTCTGGCGACAAAAAGGCGGTACCCGCTGGACAATGTTCTGGTCTCGTAAAAAATTGCTGGGTATGGCAGAAATGCTCATAAAACAACCATTCCAGCACTAATATAATGTGATCTTATACATTAAGTATAATCCATATCTCATTGTTTATATTGTATTATTTATATCCTTTCTATATCAAACTGTTCTAATGGCAGCAAATAACCGATAATGCCCGCCGCGAGTGGATGTCAGCATCCAGACTTGATTGTTTAGCAAAAAAATACACATACCGACGGGAATACCTGATGAGCAACAGCTTCGACTGCAAAGATACCTTGAGCGTCAACGGACGTACCCTGAGTTACTACCGCCTTAATGCCCTTGAAGAGCAATACAAGGTGTCCCGACTGCCCTATTCGCTGAAGATCCTGCTGGAGAACCTGCTCAGGCATGAGGACGGCATCAGCGTCAAGCGTGACGACATAGAGTCTCTGGCCAACTGGGATCCCAACTCGACACCAGACAATGAAATTGCCTTCACCCCCAGCCGGGTATTGATGCAGGATTTTACCGGTGTCCCGGCCGTCGTTGATCTGGCCGCCATGCGTGATGCCATGCAGGATCTGGGTGGTGACCCGGACAGGATCAATCCGCTGTCTCCGGCTGAGCTGGTCATCGATCACTCAGTGCAGGTTGATGCCTTTGGAAGTGATACGGCGATGGACATCAATACACGGCTTGAATATCAACGTAACCAGGAACGTTACAGCTTTCTGAAATGGGGACAATCTGCATTTTCCAACTTCAAGGTAGTGCCACCGGACACGGGGATTGTTCACCAGGTCAATCTCGAATACCTGGCCCGCGTTGTTTTCGTTAATGACAGTGATGTTGCCTACCCGGACACATTAGTCGGGACAGATTCGCACACCACCATGATCAATGGCCTGGGGGTACTCGGATGGGGTGTCGGTGGCATCGAGGCCGAGGCCGCCATGCTGGGGCAACCGCTGTCCATGCTGATACCACAGGTTGTTGGTTTCAGGCTGAACGGACAGCTGCCTGAAGGCGCAACGGCAACCGATCTGGTACTTACTGTTGTGGAGATGTTGCGCCACAAAGGTGTGGTCGGTAAGTTTGTTGAGTTTTATGGCGAAGGCCTGGATCATTTGCCCCTGGCTGACCGTGCCACCCTGGCCAATATGGCGCCTGAGTATGGTGCCACCTGCGGCATCTTTCCTGTAGATAGTGAAACCTTGAACTACATGCGTTTGTCTGGCCGAAGTGAAGAACAAATCAGCATCACAGAAGCCTATGCACGGGCACAGGGTATGTTCCACGAGCCCGGCCAGGCAGATCCAGATTACAGTGATACTATGGAGCTGGATATGTCTACGGTGGAGCCTAGCCTGGCTGGGCCAAAGCGTCCGCAGGATCGCGTCACAGTAAGAGAATCAAAAGAAAAATTTGCAGCGTCTCTGTCCGCATTAAAGCAGGAGCAGAGCATTGCTTCGGATGGCCCTGTCACGGTCAATATTAATGGCAACGACATTAGCATTGGAGATGGCGCCATTGTTATTGCCGCAATTACCTCGTGCACCAACACCTCGAATCCGTCTGTCATGCTGGGTGCGGGGCTGGTCGCAAAGAAGGCCATAGAAAAAGGACTCAGTGTTCAACCCTGGGTAAAAACCTCGCTGGGCCCCGGCTCACAGGTCGTAACACAATATTTAAAGCATGCCGGATTAATGGATCCGCTGAACGCCCTGGGTTTTAACGTCGTAGGCTACGGCTGTACCACCTGTATCGGTAACTCGGGCCCGCTACCCAAAGAAGTCAGTAACGCAATCAGCGAAGGCAATTTGACCGTTTGCTCTATATTGTCAGGAAACCGGAATTTTGAAGGCCGGGTCCATGCCGAAGTACGCATGAACTATCTGGCCTCGCCACCGCTGGTGGTTGCCTATGCCATTGCAGGCCGGATGGATATCGATTTGTTCAATGAGCCCGTTGGCACAGACAATGAAGGCAGGCCTGTCTACCTGAAAGATATATGGCCAGGTCAGCATGAGATTCAGGATATCGTGGCGAACCACGTAAGGCGCGATCAATTTAGCCGATCCTATGAAGACGTCTTCAAGGGTGAGCGGCAGTGGACAGCCCTCACCTCGCCAGAGGGTAAACAATTCGACTGGCAGGCCGACTCCACTTATATAAAACATCCGCCCTATTTTGAGGGTATGAGTATCCATCCTGCAGAAGTTAGTGATATCAGGGACGCCCGGGTACTGGCATTACTGGGCGACTCAGTCACCACCGATCATATCTCCCCTGCCGGGGCCATCAAGGCCGAAAGTCCGGCCGGCGAATACCTGCAATCGAATGGGGTTTCTCCGGCTGACTTCAATTCCTATGGTTCAAGGCGCGGCAATCACGAGGTCATGATGCGTGGCACCTTTGCCAATATTCGTCTGCGTAACCAGCTGGCACCCGGCACCGAAGGCGGCGTCACGCGCCATCTTCCGGATGGACAGCAAATGTCCATATACGATGCTGCCATGCAGTATCAGTCCGGGGGGACGCCACTGATTATCATTGCCGGGAAAGAATATGGATCAGGTTCATCAAGGGACTGGGCAGCAAAAGGCCCCCGGCTCCTGGGAGTGCGCGCGGTGATCGCCGAAAGTTATGAACGTATCCATCGCACCAATCTGGTGTGTATGGGTATCCTGCCGCTGCAATTCAATGAGGGTGAAAACCCGGCCACTCTGGGCCTGAGCGGTGAAGAAGTCTTCAGCATAGAGGGTCTCGGTGACGGATCTGCCAGGGAAGTCTCGGTAACTGCAACAGCGGCGGATGGCAGTAGCAAAAGCTTCACCGCAAGGGTCCGAATCGATACGCCGAAGGAAGTGGAATATTATCAGCATGGCGGTATTTTGCATTACGTATTACGCCAGCTGGCAACCTGATGTTATTTTCTCGGTGCCTTCTGTGATAAAAAATCCTGGTGCAAAAAGGAGCACCACGGGGAACACAGGGAAGACACGGGGATATTAAAACTATTTGTACTACAGAATATTTTCTCTGTGCCCTCCGTGTCCTCTGTGGTGAAATATCTTATTTTACAGATGAACGGCCTCAACTTTATCAGGTTCCATTCGTGTTCGTATGCGTCCGGATATAAGTCTGCTGGATAATCACCGCATCAGTACTGGCCCGGTGTCGTGTCAACCCAAGTTCCCTGGTAACGATGTCCCTGGTATCATGCCAGACATGCATTTGATCTTCTGAAAGAATCATCTCCAGCGCGCTTAACCTGAATTGCTGGCTGATATTCGCGGCGTAGAATAATGAAGTCAGCCAGGGCTGGTCGACCACCCAGCCGTCGCTATAGATAGTTTGCCCGGCAAGATGTTTATTGAGCTGATTGGCAACATCCGCCATGGGCTTGCCGTGCTCCTCAAGTATTTCCCTGCTGACATGATGCACCTCTTCTGCCTCCTTGTCCCAGTATGTCCAGTCGGGTGAAGGCAGAATAAGACTGCAATATTTCTCGCCCGATGACATGACGATACCAACCTCAATGGGATAGCTGAATGGGCCAAATCCCGAGGCTTCAATATCCAGAATACAGGGATGTTCAACGTGCATAAGAATTCATGCCTGTTTCACGATAACAATTTATGTACATGTTAGACTCCGTGGCCTGATTGTAATTATTATTCGTACAAATCCTGAACAGGTCAAATCCAGGGGCCCATCGCTCAAACTCACCCTGGCCGTCAGGCGCCATCCTGGCAAATATATCCCATCCCCAATATATCCTATCAATAGTGGAATGGTGTAGAATATGCCCTGTAGGCAGCATTCTTAACTAATTGAAATTATGGAGTTTCCATGGAGCTTACCTCGCTAACGGCAATATCACCCATCGACGGACGCTATGCTGGTCGCCTCGAGGAATTACGCGCCATCTTTAGCGAATACGGGCTTATTCGTCATCGCATACTGATTGAGGTGCGTTGGCTACAGGCGCTGGCAGAACAACAGGAAATCCCTGAAATCCCGGCCCTGAGCAAACACGCCAATAAGATACTCAACAAGATCGTTGAGGATTTTGATGAAGGCGACGCACACCGGGTCAAAAATATTGAGAAAACCATCAACCATGATGTCAAGGCAGCCGAATACTTCCTGAAAGAAAAGATCCAGGGTAATGATGAACTGGAGTCCATCAGCGAATTTATTCATTTCAGCTGCACATCAGAAGACATAAACAATCTTTCCTATGCCCTGATGTTGCGAGAAGGTCGTAACGTGGGATTACTGCCGGTAATGGATGAGATAATTGACAACATACGTCGTCTGGCCCATGAGTATTCTGATCAACCCATGTTATCCAGAACACATGGCCAACCCGCTACACCAACAACTATGGGCAAGGAAATGGCCAATGTTGTTGCCAGGCTGTCACGCCAGCAGAATCAATTAAAAGATGTGCCGATACTGGGAAAAATAAATGGCGCTGTGGGTAATTATAATGCTCATATTGTGGCCTACCCGAAGGTGGACTGGCCCGCATTCGCAAAATCTTTTGTTGAGGACCTGAATCTGACCTGGAACCCCTACACCACCCAGATAGAGCCGCATGATTATATGTCCGAATACTTTGATGCAATATCCAGATTTAACAATATATTAATGGATTTTGACAGGGATGTATGGACATATATCTCGCTGGGTTATTTCAGGCAAAAGACTGTCAAGGGTGAGGTTGGCTCCAGCACCATGCCACACAAGGTCAATCCAATAGACTTTGAAAATTCAGAGGGCAATGCTGGCCTTGCAAATGCCATATTTCACCATCTCTCAGCTAAACTGCCACTGTCTCGCATGCAACGGGATCTTTCTGACTCCACAGTATTACGCAACCTGGGTGTCGCCATTGCGCACACTATTGTTGCGATGCACTCCAGTCTGCGTGGGATCAGTAAACTGGAAATCAATGCGGCTTCGCTGATGGCAGATCTTGACAGCAACTGGGAAGTCCTCGCCGAGGCCATGCAGACTGTTATGCGTCGTTACGGCATTGAGAAACCCTATGAAAAACTAAAAGAACTGACTCGCGGCCACCGCGTCAACAGGGAAATAATGCAGAATTTCGTGGACAGTCTCGATATCCCCGATACGGCAAAGGCGGAGCTGCGTGAATTGACCCCCGCCAGCTACACCGGGAATGCGACTAAACAGGCCAAAGACATCTGAATACCGCCGCCAGGGTGTCGCCAGTAGTCTGTTGCCGTTATTACTGGAATCCGGTATAAATTAAGGCCTTACAGAAGTTTTCCTGAACACCCGGACGATTGTCGTGGATTTTTATCAGCACCACGGATTCGCCGCCCAGGGGGATATTTTCGGAGCGGCAGGAATTCCCTGCCAGCGTACGAAATTGTGGCTTTAATCTCTGATTATCCACACTATAATATAGTGCAAGGATAATATTCAGATCTCGAGGAAATGTCTGTGGCTGAAGAGCATCAGTCTCAATTTGACCGGTTGGTCCTGGGCGAGTCCTCTGACCCGTTAACCCTGGAAAGCAGCGATGAAAACCGCGAAGTTGCCCTTAAGCTTGTACAGCAGGCAACCCGCACTCTGGTCATTGCCGGACAAACTCTGGACGCCGCACTTTATAACAACAATGAATTCTGTGACGCGGTTGCAAAATTGGCCGCTCACAGTAAATATTCACACATCCGAATGCTGCTGCAGGATTCAACCTCGTTGGTACGCGATGGCCACTGCCTGCTGCACCTGACCAGGCGTCTTACCAGCTTCATGGAGATACGGAAATTCAGCAAGGAATATAAAAACTTCAACCAGACCTTTTTAATTATCGATGGCAGTGGCTATATCAAGAGAAAGAATGCCGATCGATATGACGCTGTTGCCAATTTCAATGACCCCCTCACTGCCCGCGAAATGATCAAGGCCTTCCAGGAAATGTGGGATGAAAGCGAAACAGATCCCCAGCTGCGAAGTTTGCATATATGAACATTGGCCCGCACCGTCTCCTCACCTCCTGTCTTCTTCTGCTGTTGATGCTGGCTAGTCATGCTGTTTATGCCGGCCCGACCAATCTGGAGGTCATCTACCTGAAACACCGGCCCGCCAGGGAAATTATCCCTTTAATCAAGCCCTTTGTCGGTCCGGGCGGTGCTGTCAGTGGTACCGGTTTCAAACTGATTGTACGTGCTACACCTGAATATATGCGGCAGGTAAAGAACATCCTTACCGAGATCGACGCAGGGCTTAATAACCTGATTATTCAGGTACGACAAGGCCAGCAACGCAATGATATACGAGAAGCCACGGAGGTATCTGGCAACATCAGGTCTGGTGATGCTGAAATAAGTGTGCCGGGTTCAGGCGGTGGTGGCGTAACTATCAGTGGAGGATCTTCAGACAGCACCGGCAGGATCAAGCTCAGACGTACTCACGACCGTGGTAATAGTCAGGCGAACCAGAAAATCAGGGTGCTTGAGGGACAGCCAGCCTTTATCCAGGTTGGCGTATCTGTGCCCCTGGCCCAGTCGACCACCACCACCGGGCCTGGTGGCACCGTAGTGCAGCAGAGCATTCAATACAAGGATGTTACCAGCGGCTTTGATGTTATTGCGCGTGTTAATAATGATATAGTCACTCTGGAAATTAGCCCGCGTAATGAAACACTGAGCCGCCGTGGTGGTGGCGCTATTAATATACGTCGAGCACAGACCGTAGTGTCAGGAAAGCTTGGTGAATGGATAGACATTGGTGGCAGCTCAACAAACAGACGATCAAACACCAGCGGCTATACCTACTCGACCCAGTCACGAAGCAAGCGTAACAGCAGTATTTTTCTTAAAGTGGAGATTGATAAGAATTAACAACAGGCGTTGTTCCGTGGGTATCCGCCAAAAACCAAAGGCGATCATAGCCTCTATTGCAGGATCGGCGTCGCGCCGCGTAAGTGTCGACTGGCTCCGGTATCTTTTCCCTCCTCCGCCCAGCCACAAGAAACGTGGCTGGTAAAGTCGTCGGGAAAAGTCACCCTCCCCAGTCTTAACGTCTCAAGGTCTACCTTCGAACGTACCCCATCATTGCGCGCCGGTATGGTGATTTTGAGATATTACTATGACGTCGCGAATGATGAGTGTCATTAAACGATTGTTTTTGATCACTATTTTGTGGGGGCATCGGGCACTGGCCCCTGTTTACCTATGACCAGTTCAGTAGAGTTTTGATTTCCTGGGGTTGTCTCGCAATATCTGCAAGTGTGTATTTCTCCAGCGTAGTAAAAAATGCATGTTGTGCTTCATTCAAAATACCTTTTAACTCACAGTGATCGACCAGCGGGCAAGCAGGTTCCCTGCAATTTATCACCTCAATGTTGGCTTCCATTGCCTGAATGATTTCACTCAGGCAAATGCTAGCCGGTAATTGCGCCAGGCAGATGCCTCCGTGCTTACCACGCACCGTCTTCACATAACCATGTTTTGCAAGTTGGTGAACGACCTTGGTCAGATGATTTTTAAGAACATTGAAATGTGCTGCAACATCATCAATGGTAACAAGCGAATTATTGTCCTGCAGAGACAGGAATATAAGTACGCGTAACGAGAAGTCAGTGTGGCGCGTGAGCTGCATTTCCTTTCGTTACCCTCCCTGATGATCCTGATTAATTATCTCAGGAATGTATAAATGGATCTGCGTAGATATCTTTCATATTACAACCAGCGAGAAAAACCTGTTTGCGTATTGTTTCAACCAGCCCCTGATTACCAGATAAAAATGTTTTCCAGCCACACGTGTGGCGCACTGATGCTGAAATGATCTTGCTAATGTCACCCTCAATAACATTATCCGGCATATTTTTTTCTGCATTTAATACGCAAGGATAGTAGCTAAGGTTACTGAATGCCCCCTCAAGCATCGTGATATCATCATGTAAGTATAACCCCGATAATGTCAACGCACCGTGAAAGAGGTGAATTTCTCCTGTATGCTCGCTGTTTAATGCATCTCGCATAATACCAAGCAATGGGGCCAGCCCCGTGCCTGTACCAGCAAGCAGCAGGTTTTGTTCTGGCTTTCCTCGAGTATAAAAACAGTCTCCGATTGGTCCCTGTACGAAAATAGTATCCCCCACGCGCAACTCTTTATGCACCCAGCCACTAAACATACCATCGGGAATGAGCCTGATATGAAAGGTCAGGGCCTCATCCGGTTGCGGCAGGCTTGCCAATGAATAGCTGCGTCCTAAATATTCGTCACGCCATAATGTGACATACTGCCCTGCATGGTATGCAAAAGTCTCTACCGTTACGATTTTTAATTCAACCACATCATTGGAGAGTTTACTAATTTTGCTGACGCATGCCGGGATCCTTGTTTGATCTGCATCAGGCAGACAGATATCAATATCTTCTTCAGGCCGACAACTACAGGCAAGAAAAAAACCTCTTGTCTTATGTGAGTCTTTTAATCCTATTTGCGCCTGTTCAGGCACACTTCCTTTTGTGACCTGCATGACACAGGACTGGCAGGCACCAGCTCGACAATTGTTGGGGATCTCGTGCCCATGTTCCAGCAATGTATCGAGCACAGAGCTGCCAGATGACACATTAAAAACTTCATCTTTATACTTCAGCTGCGCCATGATTATTGTCGTTTAGCGATTTAACACATCATCGCGAACACTGTTGGCAATATCGGCCACTTCCTGAATATCTGCATCCGCCACACCAAGTTCCTTGAGCGTCGCACCCAGGTCTTCAATAACAGCATCCACGTGACTGTCATTCAACCCACGTTCAACCAGATGCTTGTGGCCTTCACGCATGTCTTTGCCGTTGTAATTATTGGGGCCGCCAAATACCATGGTCAGAAAGCTTTTTTGCTTTGCGGCTTGTGCTTCCATGTCCACGGCATCAAAGAATTGGTTGATACGGTCATCTGATAATACTTTTCGATAAAAAATATCTACGGCGGCATCTACCGCTGCTTCACCACCGATACGTTCATATAAACTTGCCATATTGTGTTCTCCTTTATTCTGGCATCAGATTCAGATTGACATGCATTATACATAACATGCATATACTATGCATGTTATAGCTCAGATTACATTACAAATTGGAGTAATATTAGATCCTGAGTACACTACAGATAATATATCGTAATATCTGGAAATTACATGAGTAAAAAATTACCTGAGGACAGATCACTCCCTGCGATGATTACACGCGGTGACATGATCGTGATAGTTTTTGCCTTGCTACTGCTGCTGGGTTTATACAGCCAGTTGTGGCGTACCGGGGAAGCCTCCACGAAGGCGAGGATACTGTCACAGGACGGAGAATATGCCGTTGTCTCACTGTATGAAGATCGCATAATAAAGGTACCTGGCCCCGCAGGAATCACGGTCGTGGAGGTACGCGATGGGGCCATCCGATGCGCCGCATCACCCGGGCCAAACCGTATCTGTCAACGCGCCGGCTGGATGCGTTATGGAGGTGAGGTGGCAGTAAGCCTGCCTAATCGGGTAGTGATCCAGATACTTGCCGACAATCCTCGCTACGATGGCATCAGCTTTTAGATAATATTTGTACCTCCGGCAATCATCCGATCTTGGCCAGCCACGGAAATGCCTTTAGGAGCCACCAGGAGAAGTCACTCAAATAGCCGGTTATCATGGCAATCCCCATAATGATCATAAGTCCCCCGGCGACTAAATGCAGTACCCGACCATGCTTGCGAATATTGCGAGTATGATGCAGGAAGTGATCTGTGAACAGGCCTGCGGCGATAAAGGGCAGACCCAGACCAAGAGAATAGATCCCAAGCAGGGCCAGACCGCTGCCCATACTACTCGTGGTTGCACTCACCATCAGGATAGAACCCAGAATAGGACCGATACAGGGCGTCCAGCCAAAGGCAAAGGCAAGCCCCAGAACGTAGGCAGCCAATGGTCGACCACCGCCGCCCATATTACCATGGATCCGGAACTCCCGTTGCAGCCAGTTGATGCGCAGCAGGCCTGTTAAGAACAGTCCAAACACAATGATAATGCTCCCACCAACAATGTTTACTTCGTAACGGTAGGTGGACAAAAGTTGGCCAATAGCAGTGGCACTTGCGCCGAAGGCCATAAACACAGTGGTGAAACCAAGCACAAAACACACACTCAGAATCAGGATGGAAAGTTTCTCCCGCGCCGACCTCTTGCCTTGCAGATCATCCAGTGACTGGCCACCGATATAGGAAAGATAGCCAGGGACCAGCGGCAACACACAGGGCGATAGAAAGGACACAATGCCTGCAAAAAAAGCAGCCATGATGCCAATTCCGGATATATCAAACATAAGAATGTGGCCTCGCTAGCCGCACTTCATATGCTTTGGCCCCTGGCAATCCAGCGCACGTTTGTCCCATAAGCTCCTGATATAGGCAAGCAGATCACTGACATCCTTTTCAGAAAGGGTCTTTTTCCAGGCAATCATCCGCTTGTTTTCGGGGGCGCCATTAAGTATGGTTTTCATGATGTCAACATCAGCGTGATGCCAACCATGGGCGGAATAATCCAATGGTGGGGCCATGCGGTATTTTCTGTTTGCTAATGATTCTTTGCTGTAGTTTTCGCCCACACCGTTAATACCGTGACATTTTTGACAGTTGGCTTTAAAGAGTGTCTTGCCGCGCTCTGCTGCCTTCGTTAGCGTTTTTTGTCCGCTAACTATTCGCTGCCAGTTCTTCCCGCCATCCTGTGATGACAGAATCTTACCCACGTGGTTTAGGGCATAGAGTTGATCTTTTTTATCAGGTGTCGCTATCAGTTGTGTCAGCACCTGCGCCCCAAGCTTATTATTGACCGGTACCCATTCTGTTTTCCCTTCCTGTCCACGCAATAGTCCCCTCCCCACGACAAACGTATATACTCTGCCAGTGGACAGGGTATTCACCATGGTCACGGGTAGATCAAACCCGTAGGGATCGTTCCAGCTTTTACCGCCATCACGGCTGACATACAAACCCTTCTTCGTCCCCGCATACAAAAGTAGTGGATCCTTTGCGGATACTGCAAGAGCATAGAGATTGGGTGGCAACGGGGCAACTTGCTGCCAGTTCTTTCCACCATCGCGGCTGACCTGCAGCCCCTGATAGGTACCATAGATCGTTTTTGGGTCAGAGCGACTAATAATCAGATGTCTGAAACCCACGGGTCCATTGGCCCCACGGGATAGCTGTTTCCATGTCTTTCCACTGTCATTGGAGGACAACAGGCCCAGGTTACCACCAATGGCCGGGCTACCACTGGCATACAGTGTGCTGTTCTTGCCTGGACTTACCGCCAGGGAGATGAGCCTGTCGCCCAGACGCGCAAGGGGTTCAGCCTCGTTATTTTTTGTTGTTACATACAAGCCAGTCTTGGTGGCCAGAAGAAGCCGCGCAGAATCTTGTGGGTGAACCGCTATAGCGTAAATATTGCGGATATTGTCCACTTCCAGCGGTTTACTCAATGCCACCTGTGCGGAAAAAATATATAAAAAGATGGTGAATAATGTAATATTTATTTTCATTTTTGATCCTCACTATTTAATTAATAAAATAATACTTGTCATACACACTAGGGGGCACTGCCAGAGACTGCCCCTGAATCAACAGACACCTTTCGCAGTTGATCCTGGATCAGGGAGACGATTTCTTCATTGTCCCAGGTTGCAGGCCCCACGGTTATGCCAATAGCCCGGCCCTGGCGATCCAGTAAATATGTCGTGGGCAACCCTATGATTTGCAGATCCACAGCCGCCTTGCGGCTGGCATCATAAAACAGCTTGAGTGATTTCAGACCCATTTCATCATAAAACTCCTTGAGCAGATAGAGACCACCCAGATCAACCGAAAGAGGCAACACCAGAAAATCCGGACCACCCAATCTGGCCTGCAGGCGATCCAGTGCCGGCATTTCTTCACGGCAGGGAGGGCACCATGTCGCCCAGATATTCAGTAGTACAATCTTGCCCTGAAAATCTGACAGCTTGTAGGGCATCCCTGCGACATCCACGAAACGAAGATCAGGCAGGTCGCGTGGTCTATCGAGCAACCGCACCGCGCTATTACTACGCAATGTTTTTAGTCCGGTGGAAGTGGTTCCATCCTTGCCCGGGCCCAGGTCAAGATAGCTGCCGGCCAGCCAGGCTATTGCGATAAGAGAAACTATGGTGATGATCGTTTTCATGCCCGCACATCATTTTCTTAGCATGACTTCAATCACTGCCTTCAATTTTTCCACAGGTACCGCACCATGTATGGCACTGATCACCCCTGTCTTGTTATCTACAAGGAAATTACCCGGGGTACCGGTGACACCGCTGCGGATAGCATTATCCGCATCCTCCTTCACCCGTGCAGCGTAACGACCACTGTCAAGGCAAGTCTGGAATGGCTTCTTCTTCAGGCCGATCTCCACCGCCAGAGGGACCAGATTATCTACCGGGAAACCCTTACCATTTGATCGTGTACGCTGGAAAATCAAATCGCTGTATTTCCAGAAGGCATCATTGCCACCAAATTCAGTAGCACACTCTGTGGCCTCAGCCTCTTTTTCTGCCCCGGGATTGTGGAAACTTAGCGGAAAGTGACGATATATCCAGTTGACCTTTCCATTATAGTCCTTGAGGATTTTTTTCATGGTGATATGGAAACGTTTACAGAAGGGGCACTCGAAATCAGAATATTCGATCAGTGATATCTCGGCATCCGGGTTACCCCTGATATGGTCCCTTTTCACCGAGACTGGCCGGACATTTTTTGCCTTGTTATTTCCTCCACGTGCCCTGGCTTGCTGTTGTTTTTGTACATATCGATCGATGCCTGCATCAATCTCTTTTTGCAGCGCCCCTGTGCGCTTCATTTCCTTTATCACTTTCTGCGTTATTCTTTGCACCAGCCTATCATCATCAGTTTCTGCTTCTGCGACACTCTTTTGTGCGGGTATCATAAGCATACTGAAAAGAACCAGACTCAATGCTATATTGAGCATTGAGTAATCAAATAATCTTTTTATTATTTTCTGCATTTTAATCACTGTTGTAATTTTTTAATCAGGGGAAGAATAGTCTCATTCAGCACAGATTCCCTAACCGGACCGATAACTTTGTAGGCGATCTTTCCTTGCCGGTCGATGACAAATGTCTCAGGCACACCATATACGCCCCAGTCGATGCTGACCAGTCCATCAATATCAGCGCCCGTCCTGGTATAGGGATCACCGAGTCTATCCAGCCACTCCGCAGCATCATCAGGGTTATCCTTGTAGTTAATACCGTGGATGGGAACGACACCTGATGCAGCGAGTCGCATAAATACCGGATGCTCTTCCTTGCACGAAACACACCATGAAGCGAATACGTTTACCAATGATACCTCACCCACAAGATCCGTGTTCGCGAGTGCTTTTTCACGGCCTTTTACCGCGGGCAGGCTGAACACGGGAACGGGCTTGCCAATCAACGGCGAAGGAACCAGGCGTGGATTCAAAGTAAGGCCAATACCCAGGAACGCGATGAATACCAGAAAAATCAGCAGCGGCAAGAAGGATTTTAGCCGCGATTTTATTCCGGACTTGATAGCAGTCTGCTGTGTCATGCTGTACTACCCCCTTAACGCCTGAAAGTAATCGTGAAGATGATATATCACACAAGAATAGCAACCATAATGGTAATCATCCCCTGTAAAAACAGTGTCTCTGCAAATCATATTCTCAAACATTGAAATGACCCCATACCACATTATCAGGCACGCCTGAAGACAGGCGAGCGAAATTAAATACACGCATCAGCGCACGAACATATTAGCTATGGAATTATTTGGGGGGTCGGTGTACAAGGGTTCGTTCGAGACTGGTCAGCCTGGGGGTACCATGGCCGGTCAAGGTTCTCGGGCCCAATGTAAACAGCTGCATCCTGGCGGGGACACTGAATTGGGCCTGGGCGCAAAAAGAACAGTCTTCAGCATCAGGGCTATCCTGGCAGACTAGTGCGTCAAACAGTTCCATAACCTGTATTGACGGGGTATCAGCGTGGCAGTCTATATTAGTGGAATCTGTTATATAGCTGCGATTTGTGTGTGCATCATTATCCAGGGATGCCGCGATAGCCATACTGCCCGTTACCAGGATCGAAAATACATACAACAACGCTGTCGTCAGGGCCAGGACGCTGGTCTTTCTTATATTAAAGTCAATCATTAAACAGTTTTGATACATTTATAGGTGGTTAGTTCCTGACCCGGCGACATCTTGTCCCCGCCCTGGCTTGATGCCTGCGCCAGGCATAACACGACTGGCACTATAGTAACAAAATTCGCTGGCCAGGGTCCCCGCCTTGTCTGTAAATGTATATCCAACCTGCCCTGCCAATAATATATCCCTATTTTACAATAAGTTACATTTCTGTATGGTTTTCAGGGTTACGCGGCATTTGTCACATTTGTTTTTTAGAACAAAGATTAATGTTTATATATATCAATAAGTTAATGCATTTTTCTAACCTTGCATTGTAGCAGACATATCAGGTAAGGTGTTTTTAACAAAACTAATAATGGGGGGGAATATCCACATCTATATCCAAAGCAGGCAGTTCAACGGAATGGCTGAAAAAACAGCTGCGATCCCAATAATAATTATCATAATGATCAGCCGTATGCAGTGCCGTATGTAACAATGGAGTAATTCTGGATTGATCGATATAGGTTTGGGTCTGACATATCGTCGTGACCGATCAAAAATATAATATCCCCTGTTCTGGAACAAAAAAAGTCCTCGATATTCTGGAGACCATCAAGGAAACTCCAGCAGGAACTATTATCTATGGGCACGCCGAGCGTGTTCTCACATTTGTTGAGCAAGAAAACAATCGCATGCTACTCGGCTATGCCGCTTTATTACAGAAGCTGCTGGATGCCTATTGTCAGCAATTAAGCAACGATTCTCCGCTGCATCTGGAATTAAAACTTATCCAGAAGCGCCTGCAACCACCACTTTCGGGTGCCGAGATATCCGCACTTGAAGAATACATTGAAAAAATGATGCAGAGGACGGAGCAATCTGGCAAGCTTGATGTGAAATTTATACGCGATGCACTCTCACCTTTACTGAATGAAGGGGAATCGACGGTCAGCAACCCTGCCGTCAGCGAGCAGGCTCCCGCAGAAGGCGTTGCCACCAATCGTATTGATAGTGACAATAAATCTCTGGCTCCCGATATCAGTGAACCACCTCCCGGTTTTGAAGATAAAGATGAAGGCGACGATGGTCATATAACGCCTGCCGTAGAGCAGCGTATATCCTCCATATATCGTCATCAGCTCAATGAACAACGCCGTACTATTCAGGACCTGCAAAAAAGCCTGGATGAGCAAGTACAGCGCACGATTTCAAAAAACCAGGAATTTGGTGTATTGCTTGAAATTGTTTCAGACGAACTGGAACATGCCAAGGATATGGTAGATCTCGAACAACTCAGATACACCGTTGCAACAGAGATAGAAAAGATGAAAGAAGCACAGTTGGTATTATCAACCATGCTGAATGAAACACATTCTTTCCTTCATCTGGTTGGCCTTAACAGTAAAAAATTAAATGACGAATTGAACAGGGTCAGAGTTTTAAGCCTGACCGATGAACTTACAGACCTGCCAAACAGGCGGGCCTTCATGCGCCGTCTCGAAGATGAAGTTGGTCGCGTTCGACGCTATAATACACCACTGACCATGTCAGTTATTGATATAGATGGATTTAAAATGATCAACGATCAATATGGTCATGCGATTGGTGATGAAATACTGAAAATATATGCTCAGGATATATTATCTATTTTTCGCCGGCATGACATGGTGTCCCGTTATGGTGGTGAGGAATTTGCCGTTCTACTCGCTAATACTGATAAAGACGGTGCGATGCGCGCCCTTATCAAGGTCAAGCAGGCGGCATCCGCACTCTATTACGAACATAATGGCACCCGAATCAAGGTCCCCACTTTTTCTGCTGGAATAGCAACCTATACTTCCGATGAAACCATGGCCAGCCTGATTGAGAGGGCAGA
Source organism: Gammaproteobacteria bacterium (assembly GCA_036986115.1). Classification (GTDB taxonomy): domain Bacteria; phylum Pseudomonadota; class Gammaproteobacteria; order BTQY01; family BTQY01; genus BTQY01. The sequence goes on from BTQY01000028.1 coordinate 19,633, forward strand.
CAATGCACTCTACCGGGCAAAGGAGCTTGGCAGGGACCGCATAGAAATCAATATACCTCAAGATAGATCTGGTGACGCACACTCTACTCAGGATCAGTCACACACCCGGTAATAGTTTATACAGGGGCGGACCTGGATATGTGACTGGTCTAATCCACTGATTGTACATATACTACAGGTTCATCTACACACACTTATACCAGTAACCCCATGCGTAAACTACTGATCCTGATATTTTCAGCCCTGATTTTCCTTTCTCAGCCGCTGCATGCTGGCAAGTTCTATAAATGGGTCGACAGTGAAGGTAATACCCACTACACCTCCACGCCACCACCTGAAACGGCCGTAAGCGAAGAGAAGATAAAGACCAGCGGCGGATCAAATGTCACCTACAAGGTGAAGAAAAAAGGCCGGGGATACTACTGCGGGAACCGCCGTGTACCCTATTACCCGAACAAACCCGGGCGTATCCTGTCCAATATCAATAACCAGTATGACGGCTGGATCGAAACACGAAACAATCTGCGGAAACAGATTGCACAGCGAACGCTGCGTGAGGTACAGGACAAGAGCAAGGGATACAGGAAAAGCCAGAATAATAATTATATAGATGGACTGAACAAACGCATGGCTGCTTATAGCTGTCTGATAGACTGGGCAATGGACTTCCAGTCGGGCCGAAACTCTGACAGCCTGGAGAGTAATGAAGATTACGCCAGGCTAAAAGGCGACATAAAGAAATTAACGGCCAGGCGCAAACAGGAATGTGGTGCCAGGCCCGAAGGATTTGGCGATAAACCAGCTAAATGGTATGACTGCGTCAGGGAATATGATGCCCAGATACATAAGAAGAAACGAGATATGGACATGATCGAAAAGGAATCGAGATAATCATGCTTGCGGCGAATGCTGTCATTCCGGCATGTTTTTAGCCGGAATCCAGTGGTTTGCTTGTGGACACCGACATTCGCCGATGTGACGCGGTGATGTTAATGCCCCGTCCGCTTGCGGCAGGGTAGTTTATTCAGTATTCCCATTCTCTCCAGCCATCGACCAACGGAAAATAAAGCCCAAGCCTGATAGACCGGTCTTCCTGTAATGCCATCAACCTGGCATAACGTTGCAGCTGGTTTTTATAACGATCTGCTTCCTGATCCAGAAAATCCTCGAGCCCCCCGCCCTCATGACGGCTGGCCTTGTAGTCTATAATCCACCTGACATCATTATTGTCGACAAACGTCCTGTCAAGGACGACATTAATCACGTTATTGTCAAGCACGCCTGTCAGGGGCAATTCATTGGCAGATTCCCTGTAACGATAAAATAACCAGCCTGACCTGTCATACTGAAGCACTGACGACAGGCTTTCCACTACCCTGTTTGTGGCGGCGTCAATATCTCTGCCGGTGACGCCAAAAAATAATAATAACGCTCTAAATGACGGGCGGCATGATTCAATACGTTCAATATCCCAATGGGCAAGTCCCTGTTCTGCAAACAACCGAAGATATCGATGTACAACGCTACCCACATGTCGCGCCATATCACCGACCCATTCAAACTCAATCTCATCCCCATGTGGCTGATTACCAGTGCCGCTGTTGTATTCCACAGCAAGAGGTGCTACCGGCCTCTCCCAGGTGGCTGGCAACCTAAACAGCGAAACGGCAGGAGATTCATTTTCAGTATCGTCTTTAATCGCCTCATCGTCATTGCCTGCAACATCAAATTGTGTTTGCACCCTGTCCCATAGCATCTCGAGAAAAGTATTTTTAAGCGGGCGTCGCAATGCATCACCGTCTTTGCCTGGACTGGCGTAGCCAAGCAGATGACATCTGCGCTTTGCACGAGTTATTGCAACATAGAGTAATCGCGCTGTTTCATTATGGCTCTTGGTCTTTTCCAGGGCCTGTATAAACCGATACACCGGGTCTTTCTCTGCGCCAAAGGCATGCACGGGCGCCAACAGCACATCAGAGGCGTGTGGACCGGCAGCACGGTGAGACCATGCCAGTAATGGCGAGTCATCCGGCCTGGGCCTGCGTGACATCCCGGGGATAATCACCATATCAAACTCCAGCCCCTTCGCTTTATGTATGCTCATGATATGTAATCTGGATACCCCATCCATTTCCATATCAGGCAGGGCCCTTAACGTCGCCACCTTGTCCAGCAGGGCCTGCTTTTCTCTCAAATCACATCCCTCAGAGAGCTCATCAAGCAGTGAGAAATATACCCTGGCATCTTCAATGTCCGTTGCGTTAACACATGCCGGGCCCCCGAGTGAAATCCACAAACCTTCGACCCATCTCCTCAAATTCACCCTGCCCTTATTATCGAGGGCATTCTGAAAGGCATCCCGTACATGTCCCACCCGGTTTCTGCCCTCCTCGGATAACGAGGCAAGTTTATTTTCGTCGTTTATGATCTCCCAGACATTACGTCTATCATGCTGGAAGGCGCTGACCATATCCGATAACGTCAGGGCGCACCACGGGGCCCGTAATACCGCCAGCCAGGCGGTGCGTTCTGCAGGATGTAACAAGGCCAGCGTGATAGACAGCAGGTCCTGAATAACAGCACGGCTATCCAGTGGGTCCAGATCAATCGCGCAGAAACGAAGTCCCTTCCTCTTCAAGGTTGGCAAGATTGCCTTTAAGTGCCCTCTTGACCTGACCAGGATGGCTATATCATCCGCCGGACTCTGTTGTTGGGCCTGTTTAACAAGCTCAACAATCCTGTCTGCCTCGCATTGCATATCGCTATCGAGGAAGCCATGCACAGTCACCCCGTCAGAAGGGCCTTCATCATGCCAGGCATATGACTCACTATATGGTACGGCGGCAGATGAAATATCCGCCTTCTCCGGCAACACGGAACTAAATGTCTCGTTTATCCATTCAACAAGACGTGATGAGGCACGGAAATTTACCGACAGTTTCAGAGGAGTCAACTGAAGAGTACCAATGCCCTGCTCCCAGGCACGCAGGAACAGGCTGACTTCAGCCTGTCTGAAACGGTATATCGACTGCATGGGATCACCCACCAGGAACAATGACCGGCCATCACCATTGACCCAGCCTGCCGTCAAACACTCCAGTAAGGAATACTGCGAATAGGAGGTGTCCTGAAATTCATCCAGCAGGATATGCTGAATGCGATAATCCAGTGCCAGCGACAAATCAGTAGGGTTATCCGGATCCCCTAATGCCCGTAATGCCGCCGCTGACACCTCAATAAAATCCACCTGGCCATGTTGCATAAAGACAAGCCGTAATTGGGCCGCGGCGACAGGTAATATGACCACCAATGCCCTCAATGCGTCCCACTGCTCATCCGTGTATCTGCTGACAGGCAGGATCCGTACCATAGCAAGTTGCTCGCGAAGTTCATCATGATCACTCAACACCGCATATACAGATGCCATTCTTTGCTTCATGTCTGCCGCATCGCCCTTCCCTGGCGGGAATCCCAGGCTCTTGTTACATTGTTTTCGCCAGTTATCCTTGTCTGTAAGCAACAACTCTGCCAGGCCCTGCCACTGCCTGACTGCCGTTACATCGGTACCGGGTAAGCCCTCCAGGGCTGAGCAGCTGACAATAGCTGATGCAGAGGCGCTTTCCTTCAGGTTTCTCCCTGCACAGGCGGCCAGTTCCGCCAGCTCATTTTTGATTCCTGGGGGTATTAACGCCGCTAATTGTTGCAGAACCCCTGTTACCGCCCTCTCTAATGCCGCTTCCAGAGATCTTCGCCTGTCGGCATCATTATGCGGACTCATTAATCTATGCAACCATTGATCGCGTCTGGATAACATCAGCGACAGCATTGTTGATAATCGCGGCACATTGTTGTCCATATGCAGCAGCAAATCGGCGGCGGCATCGCCCCATGGCCCGCCCTCTTCCAGTAACTGGATGGTCGCCACAGATGCCTGATGGTAATAATACGAGGCATCCTCTGTTATCGCGGGGACACCCCCGAAGCCAGACAACCAGGGTAACTGCCTGGCGAGACTGATACAGAGCGAATCAATCGTCTGAATGCGCATGCGCGCCGGGAATTCGTCAAGCGACCAGCCACATTCCCTGCTTCTGTCCATGGCCTCGCAGGCAAGTGCATAGGTCTTTAGCCTGTGTGGTTCTTCAGGGGCATCACCCCGGGATTCATGCAGCGCAGATAAAATCCTCTGCCGCATTTCACCAGCGGCCTTGCGGGTAAAGGTAATGGCGATAATTTCTTCAGGTTCACTAACAACAGACAACAGACGCAAATATCGTTGTATTAACAGCCCCGTCTTGCCCGATCCCGCTGGTGCCTGGATGATACAGGAAGCAGATGGGTCCAGTGACTGAACGCGGACTGCCTGGTCTTCTGGTAGCTTGCTGACAGACATCGGCTACTCGTCCCCCAACCATGGGTCTGCCTGGTAGATCCTGCATAAGGGCTGAAGATCACAATACTTGCAGGTGACCGCAGGTGTTTTTGGCCTGACGCGCGCATCCCCATTAATGTATTCCATTGCCAGGGCTTCCAGACTCTGGGTCCATCCGTGCACAACGTCATGCCAGTCCTTAAACCTGGAAATACTCTGTCGCTTGTTTTTTCCGGGAACCTGCAGACCCGGTATCACATCATCGTCAGATGCTGCCCCCTGAAACTGAATATTCCCACGTTGCAGGACACCATAAGCAAGGCCGGCCACCCCGGTCTTATTTGCTATACAGTAGACTGGCATCTGTGGTTCCTCGGGGCGTTCGCCGAACCAGCTAGATAGATTGACATAACCTGTCTTGTAATCGATTAATACCGTTCGTCCATCATCAAGTCGATCCACCCTGTCTGGTCGGATCACGACGGGCAAGCCCGCTATCTCGGCATGTTGTGATTTTTCCGGTGATATAACTTCAAATGCTGGCCGCTGTGATTCAAGCTCCAGCCATTCACTAACGATATCTTCAAGCCGTTGTTTCTCCAGTTTATAGAAACGCGGCCTTAATGAGTCAGGATGCGACTTCTGATATCTGTCCAGCTCAATATTCACAGCCGTTGACAGGCGCGAGGCCCGCTCTGGAATATCCATAGTCAGCAACTCCTGCTGAGACTTTATGTCCATCCAGAGTGACCCCATCACATTATGCATCATGATTCCCCTGTCCCTTGGATCAATGCCGGGTGAGGGACTATCCAGTGACATGGCTCCAAGTCGGTGAATGGCGCAGGCGCGGAATGGGCATGCCGACTGGTCCCTGAAAACACCTGCCCCGCCCGGGCTTGTCTCGTCACAGACATATGCCGGGGCCTGGCTGTCATTTAACGCCTCAAGTTCAGGATGACTGGTATTCATCACGTCCATATATAAAGGAATCGCGGAGACACCCAGGGCCATGTAGTCGGCTTCAGGAATGTCGGCAAACACAGGGCTGACCCTCAGGGACATGTCATTATTATTTTCCGCATGACTGACAATGACCTCTGTTGCACTGTGAAGGAGTCGTTCACTGATGCGTTTGCTGTACTCAAGCTCACGCGCCGTACTGGCATGAGGCATGTCATTGTCACGTTGCAGGCTGACGGGTAAGAAAGGATTTGGCCTGCATACCGGGGGCCAGGTTTCATCGTTCATCCCGGTGATCCACAGTCTGCGGTACTCAAGGCCTGATGATTCAAGCAGCCCCATAATCTGAATTGGCGCAAGCGGGGATTCCGGCTGGAATACGGTTTCCATGGCCAAACGCCGCAAGACGCCAATGGCATTTGCTAAGGACATCTTTTCACTAACATTTGCCAGCGTGGAAAGATTCTGCAACAGATCAAGGAATGCGCGGGTTGCCTGGTATTCGTGACTATCCAGGCCGCGCTCACCAGGCCAGCCCAGTTGTTTTATCAACCCAATAATCAGGCGGGACCAGTAATCCAGATAGTGTTTCTTCGGGACATCAGTGAGCAATATTGCTGTTTGTTCAAGATTCTCGGACAAGACTGGGCAGGGATCTTCCTTATATGACAGGAAATACCTGATGCTATTCAGGGAAAAACAGGCATCGCCATGACGGTGCAGGCGGGCATCAACACGGGCCCGGGCCATTGCCTCCGATTCTCCCCCGGACAGATAGTGTGATCCTAGAATGTGGCTTATTTCAGGCAACGGGATACTGTGTTTGCTCAGCGCCAGTACCGCCAGCGCATCCCATATAACAGGTATATCCTGCAATGATTTTCCCAGTGACAGATTAAATGGCCTGTCCGTGCCTTTGCCATATTGCAGCACATTACCTGGCTGCAGGATATCTTCAAATATGTATTCAACCTGATCACGCCGTGCCTTCAGATCCGGCACAATCACACCAATGGGTCCTGGCTCCCCCTTTTCCAGCAGACCCCTGGCCCAGCGGGCCACTGACTGCAATTCCCTGTCAGCATCTGCAAAGACAAACCTGCTGACGCTCGAATCCAGTTTCTGTTGATGGTGCACCTCAACATCAACGCCTGCCTGCCTCAGGCGATTCCAGAGCCTGTCCTGCTGTGGGGTAAATTCATCAAATCCGGCCAATATTATCTGTTCAGGCAAGCAGGTCCCGCCCGCTTCGATAGCCTCCGTCACGGCATCAATGACCCCGGCGCTATCCAGCCAATGTTGCTGCCTGCATCGGGATGCATATTTCTCCGCCCACTTCAGAAACATTTGGGCATCATCATCAAGGAACGCTTCTCTTAATTCAGCCACCTGTATATCCCAGGACCTTAATAGCAACCAGGCATCTCTTGCGGTCCTTGCCGCGGACTGTATGTGCATCAGTTGATACGTGTCATCATCAGGGTTGCTGATAATGTCTTCCCAGATCAGTAATTCCTGGGTTTTATTCAGAAGGACCTCGTTCGTGCATTGAGTATCTGTCATCAGTTCTGTGTTAGAGATCCATAGCGATTGTACCCATGACTGCCAGGGAAGTATTTGTGGCGTCTGCCAGATGCTCTCCCCTGCCTCAAGGCGATTATTGGTAAATTCGTGCACTAAATGCCGTGACAAACGCTGGCTGGCTGTCAGGACAACGGTGTCAGGATTGATTGACGCTACTATTTTATTGGTTGACGACATCAGGCGCCAGTAATAGAGTGAAAGGGTGAAGGGGCGCCAAAGGTAAATATAAAGGAACTGATTCAGCCGCAACCATATCCCCGGCGGTCATTTCTTCTTATCGTCTTCAGTCTTTTCCGGAAAATCAGCAAAGGCGTCATTAAGTCGCTGGGAGGCAAAGACATAACCGATAAACAGCACACTGATAAATATTTGCAACATCCCGATAACATTCAACCCGGTTGCCTTGCCCATCACTGCCGGCATAATGGCAGTAACAACATTGATTAACAACGACAACAGAAGGATCCACTTGCCATTGCGCCAGATCTTTTTGACATGCTCGGCAGCGTCTGGCTTGCGTTTAAACCAGGCATATAACAACAGTATCGCGGGTATGGCACCCAGGGCCCCCAGCCCCATCAGGCTATGGTCCGTATAGACCATCTTGATAAGGCCCAGTTTGTCGCGCTTGTTTGCAACGGACAGGATCATGACAACATAGGGTCTGAAAATAAAAATAAGCACCAGCCAGAAGCCTATGCCCTGCCTCAGGCTGAGATAATTATCATATGCGTTAAATGGATACTGTTGCTTCATTATTATCGATAAATGGCTATTTACCGACAGTTTACTAGTCATTCCGCATGTGGACAACAGCCTTTTCCAGGACAAGAAGGCGTACTGGCTTCATACCCGCCCACATGCCCATAAATTACCCGTTGACTGTCACAAACTGGCTGTCATTCACCTGACAACGCGCATATCGCACACCAATAATATAGAATAACCGCTTGCATCAAGGACAGGTATTTTGGCGATGAATCTTTCTGAATTTGATTTAATTGACAAGTACTTTACAACAATAATGCAACGAGATGATGTTGTACTGGGTTGTGGGGATGATGCGGCAATAACCCGTGTCACGGCTGACATTGACCTGATTGAAGCCAGTGCCTCTACCTGCAGTGCCCCGATGGGGGCAGACACCGCCACGGGGCTGACGGATAAATGCCTGGCGCAGTTGGCCCAGCAGGGGGCAAGCCCCGCCTGGATGACCCTTGCCCTGACCATGCCGGCCGTGGATGAGGCCTGGCTCAAGGAATTCAGCGGCGCATTACTGGCATGGGGCGCGCAACATAATGTTCAACTGATCGGTGGTGACACCACCCGCGGACCGCTGTGTATCAGCATTAAAGTGATCGGGATACGTTAGCCTTTAGCCTACAATAGGTACCAGGCAC
>BTQY01000029.1:0-27869 GCA_036986115.1 Gammaproteobacteria bacterium
ATGATGCCAGGGATGATGATAGTTTGCTCGCCCTCAGGCTGAGCGAACAGTTGCAGCAACGCGGCATTTTAATCTCGGCGATACGTCCGCCCACCGTGCCGAAAGGTACTGCGCGACTGCGCATTACCCTGAGCGCGGCGCACAGCGAAGATCAGGTGCAGCAATTACTCGAGGCACTGGCGCAGCTTAAAGGGCAAATGTCCTGCCATGCGCCAGGCAAGCAGCAGGGGCCGGGTCAATGTCGATGACCTTCGTACAGCAAGCTGGTCGCGGGGCCGACGTGGTGCTGGTGCATGGCTGGGGCCTGCATGGCGGCATCCTGGAGGGGCTGGCGCATGAGCTGATGAGTTCGTACCGGGTCACTATCGTGGATCTGCCGGGGCATGGCCGTAGCCGCCTGATGCCAGGTGATGAATTGAATCGGCAGTCGATCCTGCAGAGCCTCTCCGAAGTCACGCCGCAGACGGCCACCTGGATAGGCTGGTCTCTTGGTGGCATGCTGGCGATGGAGATGGCGCTGACCGCACCGCAGCGTGTCAGCGGCCTGATAACGTTTGCCACTTCACCGCGGTTTGTGCGCAGCGATGACTGGCCCAATGCGATGCAACCGGAGCAGCTGGCAGGTTTCGCCGAACAGTTAACACGCGACTGGCAGGGCACGCTGAAAAATTTTCTCGCCTTGCAAATGCTCGGGTCCGACGGGGCGCGTGAACATATCCGTTATTTGCAGGAACATATGCTGCGCTATGGTGAGCCGAACCGGGCGGCCCTCGAATGTGGCCTGGAAATACTCCAACAAACGGATCTCAGGGATCGCCTGGCAGAACTTCAGTGTCCCAGTTTGTTTGTGTATGGGGAACTGGATCGGCTGGTACCCGCCGCTGTCGCCGGGGACATCCGTCGATTGTTACCAAATGCCGGTGTGGTCGTGGTACCGCACGCCGGGCATGCACCGTTTATTTCCCATTTTGATGACGCGGTAAAAAGGATCCGGCATTTCCTGATGCGGCTGGCATCTTCTGCCGGGGCGCAGGCATCATGAATAACGACGAACGGTATCGTGTCAACAAGGCGGCCATGCGCTCTGCCTTTGACAAGGCGGCAGATAGCTATGATGAGGTCGCGTTACTGCAGCGTGAGGTCGCCAGCCGGCTTGATGAACGCCTGCAGCTGGTAAAGATTTCCCCGCAGGTCATTCTTGATCTTGGTGTTGGCACCGGTTTTAGTTGCGAGCTGTTAGGCAAGCGCTATCCGCAGGCACAACTGCTGGTGATGGATATTTCTGAGGCTATGTTAATGCGCGCAAAGTCACGTCAGGGCCTGCAACAGCGGTTACAGGTTGTTTGTGGTGACATGGAATATTTACCGCTGGCATCAGACAGTATTGATTTGATCCATTCGAGCCTGACATTGCAGTGGTGCAGTGATCCTGAGCTGGCGTTTGCTGAATTTGCCCGCGTGTTAAAGCCCGCTGGCCTGGTGATGTTTACCACCTTTGGTCCTGACACCCTGCAGGAGTTACGTATCAGCTGGTCCAGGGCCGATGCTCATGTGCATGTGAATGCCTTTATGGATATGCATGATATCGGTGACGCCTTGATGCGCAACGGTCTCGGTGAACCGGTCATGGATGTCGAGCATATCGTCATGACCTATAAAGACGTGCATGGCCTGATGATGGACCTGAAGGCGCTCGGCGCCAGCAACGCCAACAGCGGGCGTGCCCGCAGTCTGACTGGCAAGGGCCGTCTGCAAAAGATGCTGCAAAGCTACGAGGAGTTTCGACACGATGGACGGCTGCCGGCTACCTATGAAGTAATTTATGGCCACGCCTGGGGAAGGCAGGCGATGGCAACACCCCTGTCTGAAGCCTCATCCAGTATGATGCATCGTCGCCAGGCCATGTCAGTGGAGTTTGAACAATACCAGCGTATCAAAAAACAGCTTGAAGATGACAGGGCTGGTGATGACGGGCCTGAAGATGTTGGTCCAAATGATATTGGTACAGAATCGTAGTGCCGGGGCTGTTCATCACCGGGACTGACACAGGTATCGGCAAGACCACGGTTGCCTGTGGCTTGCTGAGTGTGCTGAAGGAGATGCAACTAAGTACTGCCGTCATGAAACCCGTGGCCAGTGGGTGTGATGAGAGCAGCGATGGATTGCGCAATGATGATGCCATCAGGCTGATGTCCTGTGCCACTCACCAGGGCGACTATCAGCAGGTCAACCCGTATGCATTTCTACCGGCCATCGCGCCACATATTGCCGCTAGCGACAGGGGTATCAATGTCAGTATTGATGCGATTGTCCGTGCGGCACGCGAGCTGGAACAACAGGCGGGCGTGTTACTGGTGGAAGGGGCCGGTGGCTGGCTGGTGCCGTTAAATGAGCATCAAAGTACAGCGGACCTGGCCGTCGCGCTGAATTATCCCGTCATCATGGTCGTGGGCATGCGCCTCGGTTGTATCAACCATGCACTGCTGACCTCTGCGGCCATTGATGCCTCGGGAATGACGCTGGCTGGCTGGGTGGCCAATAACATCGAGCCTGATATGGCACGCGCACGGGACACCCTGATCGGTTTGAAAGAACGTCTTACGCTGCCGTGTCTTGGCGAATTTCCTTATATGCATCAGCCAAATCTGGCAAAATGCGGTCATTTCCTAAATGCCACACTAATTCAATCAGTTATAAAAAATTTATGATTGACTTCAGACGTAGATTAAGTCTAAATAGCGCCTGCTAAATACCTGACCAATTATATAAGTAAATAAGAAAATACTTATATAATTGGTCTTATAGATTCATTCTAAGATTCGCTTTTCAATATTGGTGAGCATCATTTAGCATCTCGTCCGCTCGTCATGTTCGGGTCAGGACAGGATGTCGTGGTATCAGGCTGGAATGGCATGCCAATGGATGCCCTGAACTTGATTTCGCATGGTGCCCCGCTAAACAAGGGGATACCAATACAGAATTTTGTAGTCTTGAGGAATCTGCGGTTAGGCATAACAAATTCGTTGCCCGGCAAATGCCGGGCGATGTGGTGGAATGCGGCACACAGGATAAGGACAACAAGATTTAATACAGGTTTCATTTTTAACTTAAAGTAACCGGGAGATTGATTAGCATGTCGCTTAACAAGATAAGAAATGCATTCTCCATACTGCTGGGCAGCTTGATGCTATTCGTGTCTGACAGTTCATATGCAGAGCTTCAATGGAATTTGACAGAGGGTGTGACGCCCATCAGTCACCAAATCTATGATTTGCATATGATCATCGTGTATATCAGTGTGATAGTGGGTGTGGGTGTCTACGTCATGATGATTTATTCCATCATCAATCACCGCAAGTCCAGGAACCCCACACCGGCAACTTTCCACGAAAATACTACTGTTGAAGTAATCTGGACCATTATCCCGTTCGTGGTCCTGGTCGCGTTGGCGATCCCCGCAACCAAGACCTTGCTGGCGCTTGAAGATACATCCGATGCCGATGTGACAATCCAGGCTACCGGCTACCAGTGGAAGTGGAAATACGAATACCTGAATGAAGACATCAGTTTCTTCAGTGCGCTGGACACCAGGAGTAACAAGATTCGGCAGCTGAATTCCGGTCTGGATCCAGCGGATCATGTCGACGAGAACGGCAAGAACATATACCTGCTGGACGTCGACAATCCCATTGTTGTCCCGGTCAATAAGAAGATCCGCATCCTTACCACGTCCAATGATGTCATCCACTCCTGGTGGGTACCGGAGCTGGCGGTCAAGCGTGATGCGGTCCCTGGTTATATCAATGAGTCCTGGGCCATTATTGAAAAGCCAGGTGTTTATCGTGGCCAGTGTGCCGAGCTGTGTGGTAAGGACCACGGCTTTATGCCTATCGTGGTGATTGCCAAGCAGGAGGCCGAGTACAACGACTGGGTGGCCATGAAGCAGCAGGAGAAGGCCGCTGCGGTTGTTGCCTCCGGCAAGACCTATGGCAAGGATGAACTGATGACCAGGGGTGAGGCCGCATACAACACCAGCTGCGCCTCCTGTCATATGCCGACAGGTGATGGTATCAAAGGTGTGTTCCCGGCATTGAAGGGCAGCAAGATTGCCACTGGCCCGGTCAAGGATCATCTGGACATGGTTATTAATGGCTCCAGGAAAAATCCAGCCATGACCGCCTATGGCACCCAGCTGGATAATCTGACGCTGGCCGCGATTATTACCTATGAGCGTAATGCCTGGGGTAATGATACCGGTGACATAGTACAACCTGCCGATGTTAAAGCGGCACGCTAACAGAATTGATTTAACCTGGAGGTCAGGCAATGAGTGAACATCACAATCCACCCAAGGGCATAAGCCGCTGGTTGTTTACCACTAACCATAAGGACATTGGCACCTTATACTTGTGGTTCAGTTTCATCATGCTGCTGATTGGCGGCTTGATGGCCCTTGTTATCCGCGCCGAGCTGTTTCAACCCGGCATGCAGATAGTGAATCCCAACTTTTTTAACCAGATGACCACCATGCACGGTCTTATTATGGTATTCGGCGCCATCATGCCGGCCTTCGTCGGTCTGGCCAACTGGCAGATCCCGATGATGATCGGCGCCCCGGATATGGCATTGCCGCGTATGAACAACTGGAGTTTCTGGATCCTGCCATTCGCGGCCATCATGCTGGTTTCTACCATGTTTATGGGTGAAGACTTCTTTGCTGGAAACGGGCCCGCATTCGGCTGGACCTTCTACGCACCATTGTCTACCACCTACGCACCACCCAGCACCGACTACTTTATCTTTGCGGTGCACCTGCTGGGCTTCTCGTCCATCATGGGCTCCATCAATATCATCGCCACTATCCTGAACATGCGTGCCCCGGGTATGACCCTGATGAAGATGCCGATGTTTGTCTGGACCTGGCTGATCACCGCCTTCCTGCTGATCGCCGTGATGCCGGTGCTGGCCGGTACCGTGACCATGATGCTGACGGATCGTAACTTCGGTACGGCGTTCTTTGACGCTGCTGGCGGCGGTGACCCGATCCTGTTCCAGCACGTGTTCTGGTTCTTCGGTCATCCCGAGGTATATATCATGGTGTTGCCGGCGTTTGGTGTGGTGTCAGAAATCATCCCCACCTTCGCCCGCAAGAAGCTGTTCGGTTATGCCTCTATGGTCTATGCGGTGGCCGCGATTGCGTTCCTGTCATTTATCGTCTGGGCACACCATATGTATACGGTCGGTATGCCGGTGGCCGGTGAGTTGTACTTTATGTTTGCCACGGTAATGATTGCGATACCGACGGCAGTGAAGGTGTTCAACTGGGTGGCGACCATGTGGCGGGGCTCCATGACCTTTGAGACCCCGATGCTGTGGGCCATTGGGCTGGTTGCGATGTTCTGTTTTGGTGGTCTGACCGGTCTGATGCTGGGTCTGGCCCCGGTTGACTTCCAGTATCACGATACCTATTTCGTGGTGGGTCATTTCCACTACACCCTGGTATCCGGTGCTCTCTACGGCATCATGGGCGGCGTCTACTACTGGCTGCCGAAGTGGACCGGCAACATGTATCCGGAAGGTCTTGGCAAGCTGCATTTCTGGTTGACAACTATCGGCTTGAATATGACCTTCATCCCGATGCACTTCTCCGGTCTGGCCGGTATGCCGCGTCGCATCCCGGACTACAACCTGGCGTTTGCTGATTTCAATATGTGGTCCTCGATAGGTGCCTTTATCTTTGGTTTTGGCCAGATCATCTTCCTGATTGTGCTGATCAAGGCCGTCAGGGGTGGCAAGAAGGCAACCGCCGAAGTATGGGAAGGCCATCATGGGCTGGAATGGACTATCGCATCTCCGGCGCCTTATCACAGCTTCGCTACAGCACCTGAGGTCAAATAGGAGGTCATGGCGACTCCGTTGTGGAACGCATTGCAGGACGTAGTGGAGCCGCCAGTTGTCGATGAATATTAATAACCCGCAGGGATCAGTAAGGAAGTATCTGACCATTGCCGCCCTGGCGTTACTGGCAGCGGGTTTTTATGTCGGCGCATATATTATCTTTGGTAAATTGTAACAGGCTAAGAAATGAATAATGACGCTACTGAAAAGGCGAACAAACGAACAACAATAAGGTTGTTGCTTTTGTCAGTAGGCATGTTCGCCTTTGCGATAGTCATATTGCCACCATTGTATGAGCTGATTTGTGATTTAACCGGGTTGAATGGCAAGACCGGTCAGGCGAACAATGAAGCTGAGCTGACCCGGGTAGTGGATAAGGATCGCCTGGTCACCATCGAGTTTGTTACTAACGTGAATAGTAATTTACCGTGGGAATTCAGTGCGGCGGTGAAGAAAATACAGGTGCATCCAGGCGAGGTGGGCAAGGCATTGTTTTACGCCAGGAACCGGTCAAAGCAGAGGATGGTGGGTCAGGCGATACCCAGTCTGGCACCAGGCCAGGTAGCGCCATACTTTAGCAAGACTGAATGCTTTTGTTTTACACAGCAGGTACTCGAGGCAGGACAGGAGGCGGAGATGCCGGTGCGCTTTGTGGTTGATCCCAGGCTACCAAAACGCATCAATACAATTACATTGTCATACACTTTCTATAATGCAGGCAAGTACGAAGACAGGAAAAATGTAGCCAGGAAGGCCGGGGCAGTTGGCAGGGCTGCAGGCAAAGCAGGCCCGAGCTAGAATTTTTTACAGATTCAGATTCTATATATTAGGCAGTAACAAAAAGAGAGGACAGTAATAATGAGCAGCAATAACGGTGGTTATTACCTACCCGAGCCAACCAGGTGGCCCCTGATCGGATCCTTAGGTCTTTTCCTGACCCTGAGTGGTTTTGCAATGGCATTACCGACCCACAATGATGGTGTTATGGGCAACATGACCGTGATGTTTATAGGTCTGGCAGTCATTATCTATATGTTGTTCGGCTGGTTCGGGACAGTTATCCGCGAAAGTGAAGCTGGCCAGTATAATGACCAGGTGGATCGTTCCTTCCGTATGGGCATGATCTGGTTCATCTTCTCCGAGGTGATGTTCTTCGCGGCCTTTTTTGGTGCACTTTACTATGTGCGGGAATTCTCTGTTCCGTGGCTGGGTGGTGCCGGCAACAACGCGGAGACTGCAAAGTTGTTGTGGCCTGGTTTTGATGCGGTGTGGCCAATGCTGGCAAGCCCGGATACTGGTATCTATACCTCTGTTAAGGATGTTATTGGCGCCTGGGGCATCCCGGCGTTGAATACCGTGCTGCTGCTGTCATCCGGTGTAACAGTGACGCTGGCACACCATGCACTGAAGGCCAATAAACGTGGTCCACTGGTAATATGGTTATTTGCCACTGTCGTCCTTGGGTTCACCTTTCTGGGCTTCCAGATATCTGAATATACTCACGCCTATTCTGAACTGGATCTGACACTGGCATCCGGTATTTATGGCAGCACCTTCTTTATGTTGACCGGTTTCCACGGTTTACACGTGACCCTGGGTGCTATTATGCTGAGCGTCATTTTGATCCGCTGCATGAAGGGCCACTTCAAGCCGGATTCTCATTTTGGCTTTGAGGCTGTTACCTGGTACTGGCACTTTGTGGACGTGGTCTGGTTGGGGCTGTTTATATTTGTCTATTGGCTGTAAGGCACGCAGACAGAGAAAGGATTCAGGCGCTGCGTAAGCAGCGCCTTTTTTTATTAGCCAACGATTCCGTGGGGCTGGATCATTCCGGTTAAATAACCGACGATTAGCAGCACAAATAGTGCCACGGAGATGCTGATGCGGAAGCTCAGGGCGGTCAGCGTTCGCCTGGTTTTGCCCTTGTCCTCGCCCAGGAAAAACAGCCCCGCGCCCAGTGACAGCACGATGAGTGCCATGAGAATGACTATCAGGATTTTGAACCACAACATGACAGGTTTTTCTCCCTTGACGGGGCTGGGTGACAGGATGGCTGAGTATACCTCGGCCCCGTGGAACGGTGCGAATGAAACATGAGTACATTTTCTGACAATAACAGGGGGATCCGTATCGGCCGGCTGCTCTTCAGGCCACGATTGATACCGACCATCGTGACCCTGATCCTGTTGCCGGTATTGTTGCGACTGGGCTTTTGGCAACTGCAGCGTGCCGAGGAAAAGGTACATGTGCTGGAAACCTATGAGCAACGGCGTCAATCGCCGGAGCTCGATATTAATGATCTCGCCGATATTAATGATCCCGGGGATGTGGCAGATATGCAGCATTACCCCGTTAAGGCGACTGGAATTTATGCTGTCAAACAGCATCTGCTGCTGGATAACCGGGTACATAATGGCCGGGTCGGTTACCAGGTGATTACACCATTATTACTGGCCGGCAAAGAGCGTGCGCTGTTGGTAAATCGGGGCTGGATCCCGATGGGAAATAATCGTGAGGATTTACCCGATGTGCCTACCGGGACTGCCGAACTGCTGCTGCATGGGGTGGCGAGGCTGCCCTCCATACCGGTATTTGAGGTGTCCAGGGAAGCGGCTTATGAACCAGGCTGGCCAAAGGTGGTTCAGTATATCAATACCGGCGAACTGGCCGGGATACTGGGTTATCCAGTGATGCCGTTTATGCTGTTGTTGAACCCGGGGGAAGCGGATGGTTTTGTGCGTGACTGGAAGTTGCTACCGATGCCACCTGAGAAACACATCAGCTATGCATGGCAGTGGTTTGGTCTGTCAGCAGGTTTGTTGATAATTTTCTTTGTTGTAAACATTCGACGCATGAAACCTGTGCCCGCGGGCATTGCAGGTGAGGATAGAGAGTAATGGAACAAAACAAGCAGAAAAATCGTGGTCGTCAGACATTGATATTGCTGGTGGCCGTCTTCTCGTTGCCTGTTGTGCTGGCAATTTTATTTTATAGTGTAGATGGCCTCAAACCTGAAAGGACAACAAATGCTGGCGAATTAATTACCCCGGCACGCCCGCTCGTCCTGGAGGGATTTGTTGACGCACAGGCCCGGCCATTTTCTCTTCAGAACATCCAGCACAAATGGACCCTGGTATATATCGGAGATTCCAGTTGTGACAGTATATGTCAGGAGAAGATATACCTGATGCGCCAGATACGCTGGTCACAGGGAAAGGAAATGCAACGCATACAGCGTCTATTTATAGTCACAGACAAGTCGGGGATGACTGATACCAGGGCAATAATAGAGAAATATCCGGGTATGTTTGTGGCGACTGCCGACAAACCGGTCATGGACAAGTTTGTGGCGCAGTTCGAGATTAACGGAATATCTGCCACCACAACTCCTGGGCGGATCTTTATCATCGATCCCATAGGTAATCTGATGATGAGTTATGGCGCGGATGCGCCACCGAAAGGGATCGTCAGTGATTTAATCAAACTATTGAAATTTTCCAGGGCCGGGTAGGTGCGGCAGGGGCATGGTTCGAAATAAATTATTTTCGCGGATTGCGCTGGCGGCGACGTTGCTGGCGTTGTTTGTGGTAGTACTGGGCGCCTATGTGCGGCTGTCAGATGCCGGGCTGGGTTGTCCGGACTGGCCGGGATGTTATGGTCAATTGACAGTGACCCAGGTGGAAAAGGATGTCGCCGCGGCTGAAACCGCCTACCCGGAGCGCAAGTTTGAGGCCCCCAAGGCCTGGAAGGAAATGATCCATCGTTATTTTGCCAGTAGCCTTGGCCTGTTGATCCTGATCCTGGCCGTGATGTCCTGGCGCCGGCGCAGTGAGCCCGATCAGCCGGTGAAGCTGCCGTTGTTCCTGCTAGTACTGGTTATCTTTCAGGGTCTGCTCGGTATGTGGACCGTGACCTTGTTACTGAAACCGGTGATGGTGATGGGCCACTTGCTGGGCGGCATGACCATACTGGCACTGTTGTGGTGGCTGACCCTGAGGAGCGGTCATTATTTTTACCCCAACCGGGGCATCACGGTGCAGCGGGGATTATTACCATTGGCCATCATCGGGCTGGTCGTGGTTGCCAGTCAGATTGCCCTGGGTGGCTGGACCAGTGCTAACTATGCGGCGCTATCCTGTCCTGATTTTCCTGCCTGCCAGAAGCAGTGGTGGCCGTCAATGGATTTTGCCGAGGCCTTTGTGATGTGGCGTGGCCTGGGTATCGATTATGAGGGTGGTGTGCTGGAAAATACGGCACGGGTCGCCATCCATATGACGCATCGGATGGGTGCGCTCATTACCCTGTTATTTGTCGGCTGGTTGTCATTGAAATTGATATTGTCTAAAAGTGGTTTGACCGTGCGCGGTCTCGGTGTTGTGCTGTTGCTGGCGTTGCTGGTGCAGATATCACTGGGTATTGCGAATGTGATGCTGTCGTTACCGTTGGCCGTTGCCGATGCCCATAATGGCGTGGCCGCATTATTATTGTTGATTATGGTAACGTTGATTCATACCCTCAGCGCAAGGGACCGGACATAGTGGCTGGTACGGATCGAACAATGAACAAGGTCTCATCTGATATGGCCCTGTGGCGCGAGTATCTGGAGCTATGTAAACCGAAAGTAGTCTTGCTGATTTCATTTACGGCCATTATTGGTATGTTTCTGGCGACCCACCCCGCTGGCATGGTGCCGTGGCCGGTATTGATATTTGGTAACCTGGGTATTTTTCTGGCCGCTTCATCTGCGGCTGCTATCAATCACGTGGTTGATCAAAAGGTCGATGCGGCCATGGCCCGTACCGAGAAAAGACCCTTGCCGACCGGTAAGTTGAGCGCCAGACAGGCATTGGTGTTTTCGATGGCGATTGGCGTGATCTCGATGTTGATCCTGGTGCTGCTGGTCAATGTTCTGACGGCTGTACTGACATTTATTTCATTGATCGGCTACGCCGTGATCTACACCATGTACCTGAAGCGGGCCACGCCACAAAATATCGTTATTGGCGGTGCCGCAGGTGCCGCACCACCGGTACTCGGCTGGGTGGCTGTGACCAATTCCCTGGATCCACATTCCTTGTTGTTGTTCCTGATTATCTTTGCCTGGACGCCGCCACATTTCTGGGCCCTGGCAGTACATCGCCGGGATGACTATGCCAGGGCAAAGATCCCGATGTTACCGGTGACCCATGGCAAGGAGTTCACGCGTCTGCATATCCTGCTGTACACGATTATTCTGCTGGTTGTGACATTGCTGCCATTTGCAACCCGCATGAGTGGTATTTTCTATCTCGGTGGCGCGCTGGCACTGGGGCTGATGTTTTTGTATTACGCCATCATGCTGTATCGCTCTGAGGAGAAAGGCATTGCGATGCGAACCTTTGGCTTTTCTATCCTGTATCTGATGGCGCTGTTCGCCTTCCTGTTAATCGATCATTACATCCCGATGATACAATCCGTTTTTTAGTGGATCAATCAGGTTTAAACCAGTCTTGCTTCCAGTACCGGTCTATGATTTAAATATATAGCGATATATCTAATATCAGATATGTGCTGAACAATATTGTATTAGCTGATGAAAAATACCTGTCAATATATTCGCTGGTTTGAAGAATTAGGCAATACAGATGTAGCCATCGTCGGCGGCAAGAATGCCTCGCTTGGTGAGATGTATCGTTGCCTGACACCCACAGGGGTCAGGGTACCGAATGGTTTCGCGACCACTGCCGAGGCATATCGAATGGTGCTGGAGCATGCCGGGGCCTGGGATAAACTGCAGCAGTTATTTGCGTCACTTGATGTCAATGATTCCTATGATATTGGGGCACTGGCAGAATGTGGCAAACGGGCACGTGATATCGTTTATCAGGCCCGCTTCCCCGATGAATTCACTGCAGAGATTGTTGCCGCTTACCAGCAGCTGCAATCGCAGTATGGTGACGACTTGAGTGTCGCTGTACGCAGCTCGGCAACCGCAGAAGACCTGCCAGGCGCCAGTTTTGCCGGCCAGCACGATACCTTTTTAAATGTTGCCGGAGATGATGCGCTGATCGATGCATGCAAGCATTGCTTCGCCAGCATATTTACCGACAGGGCCATTCAATACCGGATAAATAACGGCTTCGACCATTTCAGGGTATACCTGTCTGCCGGTGTGATGAAAATGGTGCGTTCGGACAAGTCGGCCAGTGGTGTGATGTTCTCGCTGGACACCGAATCAGGCAATCGTGACTTCGTCTATATTACGGGGGCCTATGGTCTGGGCGAGAATGTTGTTCAGGGTGCTGTTGATCCTGATGAATTCTATGTACACAAGGCGACATTCAGGAAGGGTTTCCGAAACGTACTCAGGCGGGTACTGGGACAGAAACAAATTACCATGGTTTACAGTCGGGATAATCATGGCGAGACGACAAAAAATATCCCAACCGATGAGGCCTTGCGAAACCAGCTATGTATCAGTGATGACGATGTGATTACGCTGGCTGATTACGCCATCAAGATAGAGGAACATTATAGTGGTGTATCAAATCATGATGTACCTATGGACATTGAGTGGGCCAGAGACGGGGATGATAATGAATTGTATATCGTTCAGGCTCGTCCGGAGACCGTGGTGTCGCAGCGTCAACCAGGCATGTTGCAGAAATATATATTGACCCAGAAAAGCGATATCCTGGTGTCTGGCAGGGCAGTTGGTACACGAATAGCGTCGGGCATGGTCCGTGTTATCGATGATGTATCACAGTTATCAGATTTTCAGGACGGCGAGGTCCTGGTTTCCAGAATTACCACCCCGGACTGGGGACCGGTGATGAAAAGGGCTGCTGCTATTGTTACCGATCGTGGCGGGCGGACCTGTCATGCGGCCATTGTCGCGCGTGAACTCGGCATTCCGGCGATAGTTGGCACACATATTGGGACACAGATCCTGAAGACCGGTGACACGGTGACGGTGTCATGCAGCAAAGGTGATACCGGTAATGTCTATCAGGGGGCACTGGCGTTTGAGGTTGAAGAAATAGTGCTGGATGAGGTGCCGCGCACCAGGACAAAACTGATGTTGAACCTGGCCAATCCAGGTTCGGCCTTTGCGGCATCCATGGTCCCCAATGATGGTGTCGGTCTGGCCAGAGTGGAGTTTATTATCAATGAGGTGATTCAGGCACATCCAATGGCTTTGTTGCATGCCGAGAAAATCACCGATAGTGACACCCGGCAAAAGCTGGCCGCCCTGACCAGGGGCTACCCGGGAGCCGAAGATTTTTATATCAGTAAACTCGCCGAGGGCGTCGCGACGATTGCAGCCGCATTTTATCCAAAACCTGTCATCGTGAGGCTGTCAGATTTCAAGAGTAATGAATATGCCAATATGCTGGGTGGCAAGTATTTTGAACCCGATGAGGAAAATCCGATGCTCGGTTTCCGGGGTGCATCACGATATATTCACCCCGATTATGCCGAGGCCTTCGCCATGGAGTGCATGGCGATGAAGACGGCCCGCGATACCATGGGCTTTGACAATATCAAGCTGATGATCCCGTTTTGCCGCCGTATTGCTGAAGCCGAGAAGGTGATTGATCTGATGGCCGAAAACGGTTTGAAACGTGGTGACAATGGCCTGGAAATCTATGTGATGTGTGAAATTCCGAATAACGTGTTAATGATTGATGAATTTTCACAGTATTTTGATGGTTTTTCGATCGGTTCAAATGATTTGACCCAGTTGACACTGGGGGTGGATCGAGATTCAGAGCTGGTGGCCGCAGATTTTGATGAACGTGATCCCGGCGTTATGAGAATTCTGAAGATGGCCATCGAGGGGGCGAAGCGTAATGGCAAACATGTCGGGATCTGTGGCCAGGCGCCGTCAGATTATCCGGAGATGGCTGAATATCTGGTGGGTCTGGGTATTGACTCGTTGAGTCTGAGTCCGGACTCGATTATCAGGATCATTACCGTGATTGACAAATTTGAGAAGGCTGTTTCGGCCGAAAAAAAACGGCCCCAATGAGGCCGTTTTGTGTTTAATTTTTACCGCTGCCTATTCTTCGCCAATGGCCTCTTTTAACTTTGCCATGGCACGTTTTTCCAGTTGCCTGACGCGTTCGGCGGATATCCCATACTGACCGGCCAGCTCTTGCAAGGTCGTCTTGTCTTCGGCCAACCAGCGTTTGGCGAGAATGTCCCGACAGCGATCATCCAGCGATTCCATCGCCTGGTATAGCCGTTGCTTGTTATGGCTTGCCCAGTCATCTGCCTCCAGCATGCTACCGGGTTCGTTGCTGATATCTTTCAGGTAGGCAGCAGGTGCCGGTGGAGTATGATCATTATCATTATCATTGTCTGAAGTCATGTCAAAACTGATATCACGACCACTCAAACGGGATTCCATCTGCAAAACCGTCTCGGGTTTGACACCAAGATCTCTGGCGACCTGCTGTACTTCCTCATGACTGAACCAGCCGAGGCGCTTCTTTGAACTGCGCAGGTTGAAGAATAATTTACGCTGCGCCTTGGTGGTGGCGACTTTCACGATGCGCCAGTTGCGCAGGATGAATTCGTGGATCTCGGCACGGATCCAGTGCACGGCGAAAGACACCAGCCGGACTCCGACGCTGGGGTCAAAGCGCTTGACCGCCTTCATCAGGCCGACATTACCTTCCTGGATTAGATCTGCCTGTGGCAGGCCATAGCCTTTATATCCGCGTGCGATGTGGGCCACAAAGCGCAGGTGGGAGACCACCAGCTGACGGGCCGCTTCCAGGTCACCATGGTCGTGCAGGCGCACCGCCAGGGCGTGTTCTTCCTCGGCGGACAGAATAGGTACTGCCTGTACGGCCCCCAGATAGGCTTGCAGGCTCCCTGTGGGGACCAGCATATTTTCCAACGCATTCTTCATATGGGTCGAGTTTCCCTCAAGTTTGATATGATCATTTTAGCACTCTATGGATGAGAGTGCCAAATCATTGTATAGTTCCCCAGGGCGGTGGATAAGTATATATATTATTGATTAATCAGGAATTTTGAGCAGTCATGAAGACCTGTGGGCCACTCGATGTATAGGTATAAACGCGATTTCGGCCATTTTCCTTGGCCTGATACAGGGCCTTGTCGGCCATGCCCAGCAGTTCTGTCAGCCCCACATTGGGATAATCCGATGTCGACACCAGACCGATACTCATCGTCACCGGGACGTCCGCGGGCCGCAAGTCTTCAATGACCTGACGCAATTCATACGCCAGCACCTGGCCGGTCTCAGTGGTGCAGCCTGGCAGGATCAATGAGAACTCCTCACCGCCAAAGCGTACTACCATGCCGTTCGGGAAGCGTTTGTTCAGGGTATCGCCGATGGTCGCCAGTACCTGGTCACCGGTCAGGTGGCCGTAGGTATCATTGACGTTCTTGAAGTGATCGATATCCATGATCATCACACAGGCCTTGCCCCGCGGCGCGGCGGCCAGATAAATGGCACCATTATCCAGCAGGTAACGGCGGCTGCGTACCCCGGTCAGGCCGTCGGTGGTGGCCAGGCGGGTCATTTCCTCGGCCTGTTTCTTCAGGGCAATGTATTGCTGTTTAATCAACAATAATGAGCGAATTCTTGCAATAAAAATTTCTTCAAACAGGGGTTTACTGACGAAATCATTGGCCCCGGCATGGAAGATCTCGGCCTGCTTGTCCTGGTTATCACTGACGGTGATCACCAGCACCGGCATCTCCTGGGTGGAGTACTGGAAACGGGTGCGGATGGCGTGCAACAGGTCGCCACCGGTGAGCCTGTCCTTGAGGAAGAAGTCGGTGACGATGATATCAAAGCCATCCTCTTCTTCGAGCCAGCCATTGGCGAAGCCTTCCAGCAGCTCCAGGGCCTTTTCGGCCGAGGTCACGTGGACTACCTTCAGACCATGCTTCTCCATGATCCGCTGGGTAATGGCGGCGGCGGTCGGGCTGTCTTCGACATACAGGATGCGGCCGACCAGCCCGGCATTGCGGTCGATAAAACCCTTGATGAAGGCGACAAAATCCTTGTAGCCACGTGCCTTGTCAAAATAATCCGTGACCCCGGCAGCGAAGCCCTCTCGCAGCAGACGCTCGTCGGCATCGCCGGATACCACAATCACCGGGGTGTAATGGTGGCGCTCGGAGTTACGGATCTGCTTGCACAGATCCAGACCGTCCATGTCTGACAGCATTAGCGAGGTGGTGATCAAATTGAATTTTTCCCAGTTACCGAGACGTACAATGGCTTCATCACCGGTGGCACAGGTGGTGATGTTGGCATTTGGCAATTCGTTGTTCAGGATCCGGGAGATGATGGTACGGGACACCTCGGATCCGTCTACCACCATGATGCTGGTTGATGTATTAGCTGCTGACATCCCTCTAACCGACTATAAATATTAGCTTATTCTAATAAGTACTTATATTTATAGGTGATTACGCAGACACGTCAAGCGATAGGGCGGGGAATCGTATTATGTCGGCTCAATGGCACGTAAATGCCGACCAACGGCAGTCCAGGATCCCAGCAGACCGAGTGCGATGCCGGCGCCAAACAATATCCCGGTGTCGAAAAGGGACAGGTAATTGAGGCTGAAATCACTCTGGTACAACGAGGACAGGCGTCTGACCGGTTCGCCCAGAAACCACAACGCCACACTGATGAGTATCCATGCCAGCACCCCGCCGCTAATGCCATACCACATGCCGCTGTACAGGAAGGGCCGACGTATGAAGGTATCGGTGGCACCGATCAGCTTGGTAATAACAATCTCGTCGCGACGGTTTTCGATGGCCAGTCGGATGGTATTGCCGGTGATCAGGATCACCGCCAGTGCCAGTAGTGCACCCAGTATCAGTACCCCACGCTCCAGCCCCTGCATGATCGCCTGCAGGCGTTTCAGCCACTGCATATCCAGCAGTGCCATGTCGACATTCGGGTGCAGGGCCAGCGTGGCCTTGAGGCTGTTAACGGTGGCCGGGTCGCTGTATTCGCTACGCGGGTAGATGACCAGCACGGCAGGCAACGGATTGTCCTCCAGTGCACGCAAGGCATCGCCAAAACCTGACTCGCTGCGGAATTCCTCCAGTGCCTGTTGCCTGGAGATGTAGCTTACGGATTTGATCTCTTCCAGGCCCTCCAGGTAGCCCTTTATCTTGTTGGCTTGCTGTTCGCTGACGCCCTCTTTCAGGAATAGTGAGATCTGTGCCGCACCATCCCAGCTATGGGTGACCAGGCGGGCATTTTGCAGGATGACCTGGAACCCCATTGGCAACGCCAGTGCGATACCGATCACGGCCGAGGTCAGCAAGGTCGCGATCGGTGTACGGCTCAGCTGGCCGAGGCTGTAGAAAAAGACCTGCGCATGTCTGATCAGATAGCCGCTCATGATTCAGATTGCCCGTTATTGATCAGTTGCCCCTCGTGCAGGATCAGGCGTCGATGCCCCAGCGAGGTAATCAATTCAATATCGTGACTGGCTATTAGTACGGTCACACCTACCTGGTTGAATTGTTCAAACAATTCCATAATCTCCCGGGACAGTTCCGGATCCAGGTTACCGGTGGGTTCATCGGCAAGTAACAGCGGGGGTTTGTTAACCACTGCGCGGGCGATTCCGACCCGTTGCTGCTCACCCCCGGAGAGCATGACGGGGTATTTTCGTTCTTTGTGCAGCAGGCCTACCTTGTCCAGAGCCGCACGGACCCTTTTACCGGTTTCCCTGTGATCCTGCCCGGCAATCACCAGTGGCAGGGCGACATTATCAAATACCGTGCGATCATTGAGTAATCGATGGTCCTGAAAGATGATGCCAATGCTGCGACGCAGCTGTGGGATCTTGCGGCGGGGAAGGCGTTCGAGATTCTGGCTATTAACGATGACCTGGCCATTACTGGAACGGATAATCAGGGTGATCAGTTTCAGCAGGCTGCTCTTGCCGGCACCCGAGTGTCCGGTCAAAAAGGCCATCTCGCCTTTATCGATGTGCAGATTGATGTTACTCAGGGCTTCCTGACTGCCGGGATAGCGTTTGCTGACGTTATGAAATTGAATCATTCTCCCATTGTGATCCCGGTTCATTATTCCTGGTTGTCAGGGCTAAATAATGCGCTGACGAAATCACTGGCATTAAATGGCCTCAGGTCGTCGATGCTCTCACCGACACCGATAAATCGTATCGGGATCTGTAGCTTGTTGGCGATAGCAAAGATGATACCACCCTTTGCAGTACCGTCTAACTTGGTCAGGGTGATCCCGCTCAGTCCTACCGCCGCATTGAACTGACTGGCCTGTGCCAGGGCGTTTTGCCCGGTAGTGGAATCTATCACCAGCATGACTTCGTGCGGCGCAGTATCGTCCTGTTTCATAATTACGCGTTTTATTTTCTTCAATTCCTCCATCAGGCCCAGCTGGTTTTGCAGTCGCCCGGCGGTATCGGCAATCAGCACATCGATCTTTCTGGCCCTGGCCGCCTGCACCGCATCAAAGATAACCGAGGCGGAATCCGCACCAGTCTGCTGGGCAATCACCGGGACATCATTGCGTTGTCCCCATACCTGCAATTGTTCCACTGCGGCAGCCCGAAAGGTATCACCTGCTGCCAGCATCACGCTGTGCCCCTGACCCTGCAGTTGCCTGGCCAGCTTGCCGATAGTGGTGGTCTTGCCAGAACCATTGACGCCGACGACGAGGATAACAAAGGGTTGTTGAGTGCCTGTTTTAAGTGGCTGCTCACAGGGCTCCAGTATTCGCGTCATGTCCTGTGCCAGGGCGGCCATCAGGGCATCGGTATCGGTCAGCTCATTGCGCGAGACCCGCCTGGTCAGGTCGTCGATAATGGTCCGGGTGGCCTCCACCCCAACGTCAGCCGTCAGCAACTGCATTTCGATGCCTTCCAGCAGTTCATCATCGATGCATTTCTTGCCCATGACAAGATTGGCAACAGCATCCGTCAGCCCACTACGGGTCTTTACCAGACTATTCTTTAATCTGGACAGCAGACCTTTCTTGTTAGCGCTATTATTAGTGTCTTGCTTGTCGTTATCTTGTTTTTGGGAACCGAAAATCATCGCGGATGTCTTAAATAGGAAGGTATAAAGGCCTGTTATGGTCGTGTATATTTATAAAGTATGAAATTATTCATCTATTTTACCCGATCCTGGCGACAGGATCCCCTTTGTAGCAGCAAACAAGCAACAATATATTAAACATTTAACGGGAAATCCCATGTTGAAACCTTTTTATAAACCATTTGGAATGGCTGGCATTGCCCTCGGCGCCGTACTGGCCGCCAGCAGCAGTATCGCGGCGGTCAGCGAATTTACCCTGGATAATGGCCTCAGGATCCTGGTGAAGGAAGACCACCGTGCCCCGGTGGTGGTGTCCCAGATCTGGTACAAGGTGGGTAGTAGCTATGAACATGGTGGCATTACCGGTGTCTCCCATGTGCTGGAGCACATGATGTTCAAGGGCACCAGGCAACATGCCCCCGGTGACTTCTCACGGATTATTGCCGAAAACGGTGGTCGGGAAAATGCCTTTACCGGCAAGGATTACACGGCGTATTACCAGCGCCTGGAAAAGAGCCGTTTGCCGATATCCTTCGAACTGGAGGCAGACCGTATGTATCAGCTACGGTTGCTGGACGAAGAATTTGCCAAGGAGATCAAGGTCGTTATGGAGGAGCGTCGCCTGCGTACCGAGGATAACCCGCAGTCACAGACCTATGAAAATTTTGTGGCCACCGCGTTTCAAACCAGCCCCTATCATAATCCGATCATTGGCTGGATGAATGATCTTGATAACATGGAGCTGAAGGATCTGGCTGACTGGTACAAGGCCTGGTATGTGCCAAATAATGCCACCCTGGTGGTCTCCGGTGATGTTGATCCAAAGGAAGTCTACCAGTTGGCAAAAAAATATTATGGCAAGGTCCCCAGGGGTGATATTGCGACCCTTAAACCGCAACGGGAAGTAAAGCAGCGTGGCATTCGTCGTATTAACGTGAAGCTGCCGGCCAAGTTGCCCGTTATTTACATGGGTTACCTGGTGCCATCACTGAAGACCGTCAGTGATCCGGCTGATGCGTATGCACTGGAGGTACTGGCCGGCATTCTCGATGGGGGCAACAGTGCCCGTCTGCCGAAGAACCTGGTCCGCGGCAGCCAGGTAGCGGCCAGTGCGGGTGCCGGTTATGATCTCTATTCCCGACTGGATACCCTGTTTTTGTTTTCTGGCACACCCTCGCAGAAACACAATATAAAAGATCTTGAAAAGTCCCTTCTGCAGCAGATCAGAATGACGCAGGATACCCTGGTCAAGCAACAGGAGCTGGACAGGGTAAAGGCCCAGGTGGTGGCAGAAAAGGTCTACGAGCTTGATTCAGTTTTTTACCAGGCGATGCAGATAGGGCAACTGGAAACTATCGGCATTGATTCAGCGGTACTCGATGAATATGTAGACAGGATCAAGGCGGTCACCCCGGAGAAGATCCGCGAAGTGGCACGGAAGTATCTCATTGATGACTCACTGACCGTGGCCACCCTGGATCCACAATCGATGCAACCATTGCCATCCAGACCGGCAGTTTCGGGAGGCGGACATGGTCGTTAATAAATACATTTGTTGTCTGTTGCTTGTGGTTGTCGGCTCGTTTACAGGCGTTGCCGGCGCATCACCTGAAATACAGTCCTGGACCACCAGTAATGGCGCACGTGTGTACTATGTACAGGCCAAAGAGCTGCCTATGGTGGATATCCGGGTGGTGTTTGATGCCGGTAGTGTTCGCGACGGCAAGCAGCCCGGGCTCTCCAAGCTGACCAATGGCCTGCTGACCGAGGGCGCAGGCAAGCTCAGCGCGGATGATATTGCCGAGCGTATGGAGGGTGTTGGGGCGCGATACGGTAACAGCTCCCTTCGGGACATGGCGATCCTGTCAATGCGCAGCCTGACAGATGAGAAGTTGCTGACAACGGCGCTGGATACGTTTGAGTTACTCGTTACCAGCCCATCGTTTCCGCAGAAGGCCTTTGAGCGTGAACGGCAGCGATTGTTGATCGGCATCAAGCAGGAAAAGCAAAGCCCCCGGACAGTTGCCAGCAAGGCATTTTATCGTAAGGTGTTTCAGGGGCACCCGTACGCATCGCCAATAAACGGCAGCGAGGAAAGTGTCACTGCTATCAAACGTCAGGACCTGATAGATTTTCATAACAGGTACTATGTAGCAAGCAACGCGCTTATTGTCATTGTCGGCGCAATAGATAAAAAGCAGGCCGGGTCTATTGCCGATAAACTGCTCAGTAAACTGTCTGCCGGAGAACCCGCGCCTGCCATTGACAGGGTCAGGCAGCTTCAGGCGCCTGTAGTCGAGCGTATCAGTCACCCGTCAAAGCAAAGTCATATTTACGTGGGGCAACCCGGTATGCGCAGGGGCGACAGGGATTACTTCCCGTTATATGTCGGTAACCATGCCCTCGGCGGCAGTGGTCTGGTGTCGCTATTAAGCGAGGAAATCCGTGAAAAACGCGGTTTGTCTTACAGTGTCTACAGTTATTTTTCACCAATGCGCGAGGATGGCCCTTTCATTGTTGGCCTGCAAACAAAGAATGAGCAGGCTGAGGAGGCGCTGAAGGTGCTCAAGGAGACCTTGAATGCCTATGTTGAGAATGGCATCACTGACAAACAACTGGCTGATTCCAAGAAAAATATCATCGGCGGATTTCCGTTACGTATTGATAGTAACAGCAAGATCACCGAATATATTGCCATGATCGGGTTTTATCAATTGCCACTGGATTATCTGGACAAGTTTAATGCCAGGGTCGATGCCGTTACCGTGAAAGATATACGGGATGCATTTAAACGTCGAATTCATTCGGACAAAATGGTCACTGTGATCGTAGGCGGTAAGCCCCGGGCAGCAGAACCGGCAGAGATCTCTGACAAAGTTAAACAGCCGGCATCCAGGTAGCGTCCAGTCTTATGGTCCATCCCAGTCAAAGAAGAGGGCGTCAACGCAACCAGCTCCGTATTATCGGCGGTGAGTGGGGCGGACGTAAGTTTCGTTTTCCGGACATCCCCGGGTTGAGGCCGACACCCGATCGTATCAGGGAAACGCTGTTCAACTGGCTGCAACCTGTCATTGACGGCGCCCGTTGTCTGGATTTATTCGCGGGAAGTGGTGCCCTGAGCCTTGAGGCATTATCCAGGGGGGCGGTCGAAGCCGTAATCGTGGACAGAGACAAGCGGTCTATCAATAATCTTAGAAAAATAGTCGAAGAAGTTGATAGCGAACGGACCACGCTAATTCATTGCGATTACAATGATTATCTGCAACGCGGTGTTCGTCAATTTGATATTATTTTTCTCGATCCCCCCTATGGTAAAGGCATGCTGGAAGATTGTTGCCGGAAACTCGAGTCGGGTGGCTGGCTGGCAAACAATGCCCGCATTTACCTGGAAGAGGGAAGCCATCTGGGTGAGCCACAGTTACCCGATAACTGGTCTTACGAAAAGACCAAACAGGCCGGCCAGGTGGGCTATTATCTTGCGGTGCGTGAATAATTGTTTCATGCTTTGTCTGCTGTATAACAAACGGATGTAATCTGTGGGCCCAAAAATGAATATCACTGCCGTCTATCCCGGGACCTTTGATCCCATCACCAATGGCCATGCCGATCTGGTGCAGCGGGCAGCATGCCTGTACGACCAGGTGATCGTCGCGGTGGCTACCAGCTCCGCTAAATCCGGCCTGTTCAATGTCGATGAACGCGTATCGATGGCGAGAGAAATATTATCGTCACTTGCCAACGTCGAGGTATGCAGCTTTGATAATCTGCTGGTGGATTTTGCCCGCAGCCGGCAGGCCCAGGTCATCCTGCGTGGCCTGCGGGCGGTGTCTGATTTCGAGTATGAATTTCAGCTGGCCGGAATGAACCGTAAAATGTGTGCGGAAATAGAGACCATGTTTCTGATGCCGGCAGAGAAATACACCTATATTTCATCAAGCCTGGTACGTGAAATCGCCTCACTGGGCGGAGATGTCAGCAGTTTCGTCGACCACCGGGTAAGGGCTGCGTTAACTGATAAATTAGGCTAAAATGGCCTGATATTCAGACTATTCCCTCGCTAGCCGGGGTCCGAACCAGGTACAGAAATATGGCGTTAATGATTACAGACGAGTGCATCAATTGTGATGTGTGTGAGCCAGAATGCCCCAATGAGGCCATTTACCAGGGGGATGAGATCTACGAGATCAATCCTGATCTTTGCACCGAGTGTGTTGGGCACTATGATACTCCGCAATGTGTTGAAGTGTGCCCGGTGGACTGTATTCCAAAAAACCCGGATCGGGTCGAAGATAAAGATGCGTTACAGCTTAAATATAATCAGCTGATGGCAAAGTCTGCCTGATGCCGTCAGTATTTCAAACAATGTTTGCAGGGGCCCCCATGTCGGGGCCCTGTTCGTTTAAGGGCATGTTGTAAAAATGACGAATATGATAAAGACGTTCTCAGGATTCCTGCTGTTAACCCTGGCGCTTGGTTTTACTGCGGGTTGTAGCGAGCGCCCGCCAGCATCCGCCATTGCCAGTGCCCATCCACTGGCGACCCAGGCAGGAATGGAGATCCTTGACAAGGGCGGCAATGCCTTTGATGCTGCGGTTGCCGTGACCGCGGCCCTCGGGGTAGTGGAACCTTACGCTTCGGGCCTTGGCGGCGGTGGATTTTATTTATTACATCAAGCCAGGAGCAAGGATGGCGATGACAAACAGGTCATGCTCGACGCCAGGGAAAAGGCGCCACTGGCGGCCCATCGGGACATGTACCTGGGTGATGATGGCGAAGTGATCGCCGGTGCCTCGCTGGTTGGGCCACTGGCGGCCGGGGTCCCGGGGATACCGGCGGCCATCGATCACCTGGCCAGGAACTACGGCAAATTGCCGCTCAGTATTTCACTGGCCCCGGCGATTCGTCTGGCGCGCCAGGGATTCAAGGTCGACAGGAGTTATCGCCGCTATATCAATTTTCGTCTGCGAGCGATCCAGCAAGATCCGCAGACCGCGGAGATCTTTCTGAAGTGGGGCGCCGTGCCTCCCGCAGGTACCACTATCGTTCAGCAGGATCTCGCCAGTACCCTCGAGATTATCGCACAGAAGGGACGTGCCGGCTTCTATGGAGGCGATATTGCCCGCAAGCTGGTCGACGGTGTGCGCGCTGCCGGTGGTATCTGGACCCTTGATGATCTGAAACAGTACCGGGTGATTGAACGGCAACCGATCATCGGTGAATACCGTGGTACCCGGATCATTTCTGCGGCGCCACCGTCATCCGGCGGTGTTGCCATCATGACCATGTTAAACATGCTGAACACGCGGGCGCAGGATGATGTGACAAAACTATCATCGGTGGCACGGGCCCATCTGATTATTGAGGCGATGCGTCGTACCTATCGGGACCGTGCAGAATTTCTCGGCGATACGGATTTCGTTGCTGTCCCTGTAAAACGTTTGACTTCAATGCAGCATGCCCGGCAATTACGTGACAGCATCGATTCTGGGATCAATGGTGGTATCAATGGCGGCAAGGCGACACCCAGCAGCGAACTAAACAGCAATGAATTAATCGATGCAAAGACCTCAACGGGCGCTGGCAACAACACCTCGCATTTTTCCATTCTCGACAGTCAGGGTAACCGGGTGGCGGCCACCCTGAGCATTAATTATCCATTCGGCGCCAGTTTTGTGCCGAAAGGCACCGGGGTGTTGCTGAACGATGAAATGGATGATTTTTCTGCCCGGCCCGGCACACCGAATGCCTATGGCCTGATCGGTGACGATGCCAATGCGATCGAGCCGGGCAAGCGGCCGCTTTCCAGCATGAGCCCCACATTCCTGGAAAATGACAGGGGCATCGCCATTCTCGGTACATCTGGTGGCAGCCGTATTATCAGTATGGTGCTGCTGGCGATACTGGAATTTCATGAAGGCGGCGATGCCGCCAGCATGGTATCAAAACCGCGTTTTCACCATCAGTACCTGCCCGACAGGGTATTCTATGAACCTGAGTCATTCAGTGATGCTGAACAGGCGGCACTGCAGGCGATGGGACATACACTGCAGAAAGTGGCGAATGGCAGTCACTACGGCAACATGCAGGCCGTCGTCTGGGACAAAAAGACCGATCGGATAACTGCCGCCAGTGATAAACGCGGCATTGGTCAGGCCGAGGTTAAGGAAAATTGATATCAATTGTTCGGTGACTACTAATAGTTCTAATTTGTGGGTGTCTGATATATTGCAGTGTTTGTATAAACATAAGCAGCTCAGTAAATCAGTCTGGCCCCTAGTCCCCCTATGTTCTATTTCTCATACTGGATTTAACATCTGTTCCCATATATCGTATAGATCTTTTAGTTTTGCTGGTTTTTTATTTAGAATTCCATAAGCTGTCATAATGATAACTCTAACGGGATTTAATGCTACAACTCCCGAGCCAAATATAACTGGTTGCCCATAATCGGCTAGCTTCTGATTTTTTAGCTCTTGCTCCCATTTTGCTCCAGCTATGTTATTTAAAATTACCTGGCCAAAGTACATCCCAATATCCATAGAAAGAGAAAAACTTTCATTTGTTAATTCCTTATCAGGAATATCCACAGGAAATATAAGTTTTGATCGAGTCTCCTCAATTTCTTCTATAGTTTTATCACGATCCTCAACCTGTCCCTCAAACCAATTGCCTAAAATTCCAAGTGAGCCTGGAGATAAATCCGGTGTCCAGCTCTCATAATCTGGAGTGCTATTAACATATTTAGTGAGTTCTTTGATTCGATCTGGAACTACTTGGTGAAACCATTTTCCATATTCCAATATGTCATCTTTAGACATATTCCTAAACTGGAGAGTAAATGGTGGCTGGATTATTGCGTATGCCATTAAGCTACCTCATCAATGAATAACAACATCAATTAATTTCTATTGTTAAAATAAATTGCAGTATTTATCTATGTAGTTAAAGTTATTGTCAAGAGTGGTGCTTAGCAGGTTGAATCAAGCGGCGTCATGATCAATGGAATCAATGGGGCCAGACACCATTAAATATGCCTCATATAATAAATTTACGTCTCAAAAAACCAAAAATTCCTACCAAACCTAAACCAAATAACCAGACCGTTGCAGGCTCGGGGACTGATGAAATTGTTGTTACACCGATCGTAACTGATACATCAGTTGGATCAAACAATTCGGAAGCCACCATGTACATAGACATGCCCCGATCTCCATAGACAAGTTCTAATACATGAAGCATTGATAGGCCTGTATTAACAGGCGCAAGCAGAGAGGCCTGATTACCATTAACCTCAAGGATTATTGGAATTCCATCTATCTCGATGGATATTTCATTTGCTGATACTTTGCTCACAGCTCCTGTTCTGGAAGAATAACTAAAACCATTTGCTGTACCACGTAGATTAGGATTGCCATATATATCCAAAGACCAGGTTCCAACAAAGTCATCAACAGATGAATAATTTACATTTGTAGTCCATCCAGCAACGCCAAATGAGATGTCAAGAGGGTTATATGTTTCTTGACCAATCCCTGCATAGACATAGTTGTTTCCATTTCCCAAAATAATTAGATCAACCATTATGGCGTCATATAAAGGATAATAGGTATTTCTAGAGGGTAATTGCGCAACTTGACCAGATTGTACAAGTTCAAAACTACCAGTACCAGACGCGGCCGAAATAGAAAATACTAGATCATGCGAGCCACCAGCAACAATCGAAACCCCTGCGCTTTCTCTAATTGGGATTACAGCGTCGTTGATGTTCAGATCGTATATATTATCAGCGGACCAGCTTCCAACCAGGGAGGCTGAATATGCATTTCCACATTGCAAATGTGAAAACAACTATAGAAAAAATACCAGTAAATATATAAAAATATTTTTTAATTCTATTAGTCATTATTAACTCCTGTATATAATAACGTGAATTCAACTTGTAAGTGCAACTCAACAATTTGGTTAAGAGGGCAAGCTACGTTAGCATATATGGCTTTTCCAACCGACCAAAGTAAGAGGAGCACATATGAAAGGCTATACGCAGCTTGCCCAGGAACAACGATACCAGATTCATATATTAATGAAAGCAGGTCATAACAAAACTGACATTGCCGATTTTATTGGTGTCCATAAATCCACGATTACTCGTGAGGTTAGCCGCAATAGTGGGCTGAGGGGCTATCGGCCACAGTAAGCCCAGCGATTTTGCCAACAAAGGCGAGCTCAAAAGGCTATTCCCCGTATCGAGACATCCATCGAGCAGCGCCCTGCCATCGTAGAGAAACGCAGTCGATACGGTGACTGGGAACTCGATACTGTCATTGGTAAAAACCATAAACAAGCATTAGTAACCTTGGTAGAACGAAAATCTCGCTTAAC
Source organism: Gammaproteobacteria bacterium (assembly GCA_036986115.1). Taxonomy (GTDB): domain Bacteria; phylum Pseudomonadota; class Gammaproteobacteria; order BTQY01; family BTQY01; genus BTQY01. The sequence continues at coordinate 27,349 of BTQY01000029.1, forward strand.
GCTTATAGCCAAGGTCATCCGTAAAACGGCTGAGAACGTATCTGATGCCATCGTCAGGCTGCTATCATCATTAAAGCCCTGGGTTTACACGCTAACCGCTGATAATGGCAGAGAGTTCGCAGGTCATGCGCACATCGCAAAAAAGTTAAAAGCCAAGTTTTACTTTGCACATCCTTATGCTTCTTGGGAGCGTGGCCTAATACGACAATACTTTCCAAAGAAACATGACTTTACTACCATCACTGCACATCAAGTTGAACATGTGATGGATAAATTAAATAACCGTCCCAGAAAATGTCTTGGTTTTAAAACACCAAATGAGGTATTTTTCGGGATTAAACCAACTGTTGCACTAGCAACTTGAATCCGCGTTGTTATCTATATGAATTACTTAGTTTTATTGACCAATTGAGTATTATGGGTATCTTAAACCTGGTAGTGCGGGGGAAGGTGCCAGATGATCGGCATTGCTGCCGTGTCTATGCCCAGGTCTTGACATGGTACCATTATATGGTACCATT
>BTQY01000030.1:0-26764 GCA_036986115.1 Gammaproteobacteria bacterium
TTTCCGGCACACGTATTTCCTCGTTTACTCCCTTGTAGGCTGGAATAAGTGCGCAGCACGTTTCCGGCACCCTTATTCAAAGTTCATCTTCATCACCTCATTAGAAATGCTATTTCCCCAACCTATTTCATAGTAGCCTTCCTTTACAAACGCATGAAATGAACTAAACAGCCAGTCTGCCGGGTTTTCTACATATTGGTGCTTGACTGGATTGAAATGAATATAATTTACATGGTTAAGGTAATCATTCTCATCTCTAATGCGATGCTCCCAGAATCTAGGCTGCCACACAGATCTGGCATTATTCCTTCCAGCTATCCTATTAATACTCCTGGTATAATTTCCTTTTATTATCTTCCATCTATTTGAGAAATCTGAATCGTCTTTAGGTAGTGTCCAGATACAATGCAAATGGTCAGGAAGAACAACAATGGCATTAATTATAAATGGCCGATCTCTTTTAATGCTCGAAAATGACTTTCTAAGAATCTCTATGCTTTTGGGGGTGGTTAATATATTTTCCCGATTTTTCGTTACCACAGTGAAAAAATAACATGATCCTTCAATATATAAACGCTTGTAATTCCCCATATATAGCCTCCCTGCCTGATATGGTTAGATTTGAACACAACAGATTGTGGCATTAGTTGCTCCAACAACACAAGTAATTCGCCGGATACACGCTACGCGCTTAATCCGGCCTACTTACTCCCTTGTAGGCCGGAATAAGTGCACAGCACGTTTCCGGCAGATTATATAACCTGACATAGACAAATATACGGCCAATAAAAAAGCCCCTTGCGGGGCTTTTTTTAAATATGCCGATGAAGCGGTTATTTAGCCTTCGGCAATGGCCTTCATGCTCAGGCGGATACGGCCTTGCTTGTCTATTTCAAGTACCTTGACCTTGATCACCTGGCCTTCTGACAGGACGTCGCTGACATTCTCAACACGCTCCTGGGAGATCTGCGAGATGTGTACCAGTCCGTCTTTGCCCGGCAGGATGGTCACAAAGGCACCGAAGTCCATGATCTTGGCGACCTTGCCTTCGTAAATCTTGTCGACTTCGACATCCGCGGTGATCTCTTCAATACGGCGTCTGGCCTCTTCGCCCGCCGCCGCGTCAACGGCGGCAATCTTGATGGAACCATCATCGGTAATATCGATGCTGGTACCGGTCTCTTCGGTGATCAGCCTGATGGTTGCGCCACCCTTGCCGATGACATCGCGGATCTTGTCTGGGTTGATCTTCATAATGGTGAAGCGTGGTGCATAATCAGACATTTCTTCACGCGGCGCACTGATGACCTTGGCCATCTCACCGAGGATAAACAGGCGGCCTTCTTTGGCCTGCTCCAGCGCGACTTCCATGATCTCCCTGGTGATACCTTCAATCTTGATGTCCATCTGCAGTGCGGTAATGCCGGTGTCGGTACCGGCGACCTTGAAGTCCATATCGCCCAGGTGATCTTCATCACCAAGAATATCAGACAACACGGCAAACTTTTCTTCGTCTTTAATCAGGCCCATCGCCACGCCAGCAACTGGCGCCTTGATTGGCACACCGGCGTCCATCAGTGACAGGCTGCTGCCGCACACGGAGGCCATCGAGCTGGAGCCATTGGATTCGGTGATTTCCGACACCACGCGAATGGTGTACGGGAATTCCTCGACATCTGGCATCACGGCCAGGATGCCGCGCTTGGCCAGGCGACCGTGACCGACTTCACGACGGCCCGGACTACCAACGCGCCCTGCTTCACCCACACTGAATGGCGGGAAGTTGTAATGCAACAGGAAGTGTTCCTTGCGCTCACCTTCGATGGCATCAATAATCTGTGCATCGCGTGAGGTACCGAGCGTGGAAACCACCAGCGCCTGGGTTTCACCACGGGTGAACAGCGCCGAACCATGGGTCCTGGGGAGCACACCGACGCGTACTGAAATAGGACGAACGGTGCGCGTATCGCGACCATCGATGCGCAGATCGCCGGCGAGGATACGTCCACGAACGATGCTCTTTTCGAGCTTGTACAGCGCGCCAGACACGTCAGCTTCAGTGTATTCACCGTCTTCGCTGACGAGTGACTCGATGGCGGCCTTCTTGGCGGCGCTAACGGCGTCCTGACGATCCAGTTTTTCCTTAATACCATAAGCGCTGGTCAGGCTGTCTTGTGCAGCCGCCTTCACAGCATCGGTCAGGGCGACATTTTCTTCCGGCGCAGCCCAGTCCCACTTCGGCTTGCCCGCCTCGGCGACCAGTGCGTTAATCTCCTTGATGATTACCTGGAATTGTTCCTGGCCGAACATCACGGCGCCAAGCATGACATCCTCACTCAGCAAGTCGGCCTCGGACTCCACCATCAACACGGCGTGTTCTGTTCCGGCGACCACCAGATTCAGTTGTGAATCCTGCAACTGGCTGGCGGTCGGGTTCAATACATATTCACCATCGATGTAACCCACCCGGGCACAACCGATGGGGCCGTTGAATGGTGCGCCTGACAGTGCCAGTGCGGCGGAGGCACCAATCATCGCGGCGATATCAGGATCAATCTCCGGGTCAATGGATTTAACGGTGGCGATCACCTGGACTTCATTCTTGAAGCCCTTCGGGAATAACGGGCGGATGGGGCGGTCAATCAAACGCGAGGTCAGGGTCTCTTTTTCGGAGGGACGGCCTTCGCGCTTGAAGAAGCCGCCGGGGACCTTGCCTGCGGCATAGGTACGTTCCTGGTAATTCACTGTCAGCGGGAAGAAGTCACGCCCTTCTCTCTCTGTCTTCATGGTGACGGCGGTGACCATGACGACCGTGTCTCCGATGGAGACCATGACGGCACCGTCTGCCTGACGGGCTATCTCGCCGGTTTCAATTGAACATGTGTGCTGGCCTAACTGGAATTCTTTCTTTAATACTTTCACCTGATTTGTGTTCACATTGCTACCTGCTTTTTTGTTGGCCCAGGGTGTCACCCCATACGTTAGCCATAATGACGACCAGGTATTCCCTTGAACACCCAGCCACGTTGTACTGTTACGGGAACTCTTGTATTACCGTCTTAGGCCGAGTCGGGAGATCAGGTCACGATAACGATCCTGATCCCTGCTCTTCAGGTAATCGAGCAACTTGCGTCGCTTGTTTACCATCTTCAGAAGCCCACGGCGTGAATGAAAGTCGTGCTTATGTGTCTTGAAGTGGTCAGACAGGTCCACAATCCGGGCAGACAACAGCGCCACCTGGACTTCGGGGGAGCCGGTATCGGCGTCGCCCTTGCTGTATTCACCAATAATCTTCGATTTCTGTTCGGTATTTATTGCCATTTCCACAAAACCTGTTATTCACTGTTTAGCTGTTTTTGAGGGGCGCAATTGTACCCTGCAACTCCCGGCGGAACAAGAAAAAAGTCAATAAATTCGCCTATCTAAGAAATATAGCGGGCATAATTATGGCCGCTATCATCGGCTGACTAATGGGCCGATTTATACGTTTAATTCGCCGAACCCAGCAGGCGTCTTGGCGCCACCCGACCATCGTCGAGGATCTCGCCCATGCCGAGAAACGACTGTTCTGCGTCAAAGAGCCTGACCCAGCCATCTGTCGGCGCGTTTGGCACCAGTACCGGCTGTCCCTGGCGCAGATAATAGGCGCTATCCGGGGACAATTTGACCTGTGGATGCTGTGTCAGGGCCTGTTCCATTGGCAGAATCAAGTCATCCAGCGCCTCGACACCCTGCCCGGCCAGCTCGGTCAGCGTCTCCAGGGTGACCCAGCGGGACGGGTCGCAAAACGGCCCGACCCCGGTGCGTCGCAGGCCTGTAATATGGGCTCCACAACCCAGATCTTCGCCAATATCCTCTGCCAGCGTGCGGACATAGGTCCCCCGGGAACAATGCACCTCCAGCTCCATGGCGTCACCGTCCAGCCTCAGCAGCTCGAGGTGATAAATGCTGACCGGACGTGCCTCGCGCTCAATCTCGATGCCCTGGCGGGCCAGCTTGTACAGCGGCTGCCCCTGGTGCTTCAGCGCCGAGTGCATCGGCGGGATCTGCATGATATCGCCGCGGTAGTTGTCCAGGATCTGCTCAAGCCGCGGCCCGGTGACGCCCTCTAGCGGGCGCGTGGCGATGACCTCGCCTTCTGCATCGGCGGTAGTGGTCTTGACTCCCAGCTGGCAGACGGCGACATAGTGTTTGTCGGAATCCAGCAGAAAACTGGAAAATCGTGTGCCGGCACCCAGCGAGATGGGTAATAAGCCGGTGGCAAGGGGATCCAGACTACCGGTATGGCCGGCCTTGCGGGCCTTTAATAACCGTTTGACCTCCTGCAGGGCGGCATTGGAGGTGATGCCCGCAGGTTTGTCCAGCAGCAGGAAACCGCAGATGTCACGACCACTGTTGCGACCGCGGCCGCGTCCGCGCCGTTGTCTGCCGCTAGCCATTGTCTTTGTCCAGTCCTGACAACAGGGCATCTATTTTCATGCCTTCCTCGATGCTCTTGTCATGGTAAAACGTCAAACGCGGCACACAGTGTGAGGTCATCCTGTCGCGTAGCAGGTGATGCAGGAAACCGGAAGCCTTGTTCAGGGCATCGACGACCTCTTCGATGCTGTGACGGCTGTCCAGCGTGGAGATAAAGATCTTTGCATAAGACAGATCCCGGGTGACTTCTGCACCGGTAATGGTGACCATGGCCGCACGCGGGTCATTGACCTCACGATGGATCAGCTCGGCGAGTTCACGCTGGATCTGATCAGCGATTCGGGAAGAACGGGAATAATCTTTGGGCATTTAAATATCACACAGCATCTTCATGGAAATACTGGATACCGGGACAAGCCCGGTATGACGGGGCGAGCCTTCTTCGTCATTCCGGCGCGCCCGAACGAAGTGACAAGTGCCCTTGGGGTGCAGGCCGGAATCCAGCATCTTCATGGAAATACTGGATACCGGGACAAGCCCGGTATGACTGACTTTTCCATGACAGAACTGTGTTGGCTACTTACCAGGAATATTTCCCTACAGCTCACGCTTGATCTCTATACGTTCGAAACACTCTATCTGGTCACCGGGCTTGATATCATTGTAGTTCTTGACGCCGATACCACATTCCACGCCTGACTTTACTTCATTGACATCGTCTTTGAAGCGGCGCAGTGATTCGAGTTCACCTTCGAAGATCACCGTGTTGTCACGCAACACACGGATCGGATTATCACGTTTGACGGTGCCATCGATGACCAGGCAACCCGCGACCGAACCAAACTGCGAGGAGCGGAACACGTCACGAACTTCGGCCAGCCCGACAATCTCTTCCTTGAACTCCGGCTTGAGCATGCCCTGTAATGCCATTTTGACGGTATCAATCAGGTCATAAATCACGCTGTAGTAACGCAGCTCAATGCCCTCGGCATCGATAATGTGTCTGGCCGAGACATCGGCACGCACATTAAACCCGACGATAATGGCACTGGATGCCAGTGCCAGGTTGGCATCAGATTCTGTGATCCCGCCAACGCCACTGGCGACCACCTTGACCTTCACTTCATCGGTAGACAGATTGGCAAGTGCATCATTGATCGCTTCTACAGAACCCTGCACGTCGGCCTTCAGCATAATGTTCAGCGTCGAGACTTCACCTTCTTCCATCTGACTAAACATATTCTCCAGCTTGGCGGCCTGCTGACGAGCCAGCTTTACTTCGCGGAACTTGCCCTGGCGGAACAAGGCCACTTCCCGCGCCTTGCGTTCATCATTGACGACGGCGACATCATCACCGGCATTCGGCGCACCGGAAAGTCCGAGCACTTCTGCCGGAATCGATGGGCCGGCCTCATCAATCGGCTTGCCGCTCTCATCCAGTAACGCACGGATTCGGCCAAACTCCTGGCCGGTCAGGACAATATCGCCTTTTCTCAAGGTGCCGTTTTGTATCAGTACGGTGGCCACCGGTCCTCGGCCCTTATCCAGTCGTGCCTCGACCACAATGCCGCTGGCAGGGGCATCCTTCACGGCGGTCAGCTCGAGGATTTCGGCCTGTAAGGAAATTGCCTCCAGCAGGTTATCGATACCTTCACCGGTCTGCGCAGAGACATTGATAAATATGGTGTCGCCACCCCAGTCTTCCGGCACCACCTGTTCATTTGACAGTTCCTGCTTGACCCGATCGGGCTCTGCGTCGGGCTTGTCTATCTTGTTTATCGCGACAATCATCGGCACCTTTGCTGCCCTGGAGTGCTGGATCGCCTCTTTGGTCTGTGGCATCACGCCATCGTCAGCAGCCACGACCAGTACCACGATATCGGTGGCCCTGGCGCCACGTGCCCGCATGGCAGTAAATGCGGCGTGCCCGGGGGTATCAAGAAAGGTGATCATGCCCTTGGGGGTCTGTACATGGTACGCACCAATATGCTGGGTGATGCCACCGGCCTCGCCCGACGCCACTCGGCTGGCGCGAATGTGATCCAGCAATGAGGTCTTGCCATGATCCACATGTCCCATCACGGTGACTACCGGGGCACGCGGCTCGGCATCACCGACGACTTCCTGTTCCGGGACCAGCAACTCGTCTTCAAGGGCGTTTTCTTTCAGCGGTATGGCGATATGGCCCATTTCTTCCACTACGATAGTGGCCGTTTCCTGGTCCAGCACCTGGTTTATCGTCGCCATGGTACCAAGGCCCATCAGTGTCTTGATGACTTCTGCTGCCTTGACCGACATCTTTACAGCAAGCTCTGCGGCAGAAATGGTTTCAGGGATACCAACCTCATGGATCACCGGCGCCGTTGGCATTTCAAAGGCATGCTCACCACCACCGAGTACCGGTGTTGACGGGCGTTGCTTCTTCTTTCTGCGACGGCCGGTTTTATTCGCCGCCACGTGCAGTTCACGACGACCGTGCTTGTTTTTCTTGTCTTTTCGGCCGTCTTTGGCCTCTTCCTTGCCATGCCCACGCTTGTGGGAATCTTTATTCAGCCCGGCTTCAATATCGGCAGGGGTGGCAGCTGGCGTCCTGGCCTTCTTTTCCGCCTTTTTTACAGCCCTGGCACTTTCCGCCTCTTTTGCCTTTGTCCTGGCCTCTTCTTCGGCGATGCGGGCCGCTTCCTTCTCCTGGGCCTCTCGCTCGAGGGCCTCACGGGCCTCCTGCTGCTTGAGTTCTTCAGCTTCCTGATGCTGGCGCTCCTCTTCCTTTTTTGCCTCAGCTTCGGATTTGATCACACCGCGCTTGACGTAGGTGCGCTTCTTGCGCACCTCGACATTGACAATGCTTTTGCCCTTGCCCTGGCTGCCGGTTTGCTTGAGCTCGCTGACAACACGGCGCTTTAGTGTGACCTTTTTTGGCTCTACTTCGCCAGTATCTTCTGATTCCTTGCCACGGTTCTGGCGTAAATGACTCAACAAGCGGATCTTTTCCTTGTCCGTGATGGTTTGATCAGCATCCGTTAATTCCATGCCGGCCTCACCAAGTTGTGTCAGCAGGCGATCCACAGGAATTCCAACATCATTTGCAAACTGTTTAACGGTCACTTCAGCCACGTAAACTTATACTCCAGTTAAAACTCAGGACTCTTCCACGAACCAGGGCTCGCGGGCTTTCATGATCAACACACCTGCCAGGTCGGCATCAATGCTGTCGATTTCGATCAATTCATCCACTGATTGCTCGGCAAGATCTTCCATGGTAATAATGCCCGACGCTGCCATTTTATACGCCAGTTCTTTGGTCATGCCTTCCATGCCAAGAAGATCCTCGGCAGGCTGATGCTCGCTTATTTCCTCTTCCTTTGAGATCTCAAGGATCATAATGACGTCCTTGGCGCGAGCACGAAGCTCTTCGATCATATCATCATCAAACTCTTCAATGGTCTGCATTTCATTCAGGGGAACATAGGCCACTTCCTCAATGGTAGCAAATCCTTCCTGCACCAGGATGACGGCGACTTCTTCGTCGACATCCAGTTTTTCCATAAACATCGACTGCGTAGATTCAGTCTCAGCATCACTCTTCTGATCGGCCTGTTCTTCAGACATCACGTTCAGTTCCCAGCCGGATAACTCGCTGGCAAGGCGTACGTTCTGTCCACCACGGCCAATAGCCTGTGACAGGTTCTCTTCTGATACGGCGATATCCATACTGTGATTATCTTCATCAACAACGATCGCCTTCACCTCTGCAGGTGACATAGCATTAATAACAAACTGCGCAGGATTGTCATCCCACAGGATAATATCGATGCGCTCACCACCAAGCTCATTGGAGACGGTTTGTACACGTGAACCACGCATGCCGACACAGGCGCCGACAGGATCAATGCGCTGATCGTTGGTCTTGACGGCAATCTTTGCCCGCAGACCGGGGTCACGCGCGGCCCCCAGGATATCGATAAGGCCCTGGCCCACCTCAGGCACTTCCAGCTTGAATAACTCGGTCAATAACTGTGGCATGGTACGGCTGATAAACAGCTGTGGCCCACGCGGTTCGGAACGCACATCTTTCAGATAACCACGCAACCTGTCACCAGGACGGACCGCTTCTCTCGGGATCATGTCTTCCTTCAGGATCACGGCCTCGGCATTCCCGCCCAGATCCATGTAAATGTTACCTCGTTCAACACGCTTGACCACGCCGCCCACAAGCTCGCCAATGCGATTCTGGTAGGCCTCAACAACAATGGCGCGTTCAGCTTCACGCACCTTCTGCATAATGACCTGTTTTGCTGTTTGTGCACCGATACGTCCAAAGGCCTCTGATTCGAGCGGTTCCTCAATATAGTCACCCACATTGATATCGGTCCCGTCCGCGGTTGCTTCGCTCAGCTTGATCTGACTGTCAGCAAACTCTTCATCGAATTCTTCATCATCGACTACAGTCCAGCGTCGGAATGTCTCATAACTGCCTTCTTCGCGATCAATGCAGACACGCACGTCAATCTCGCCACCATGTCGCTTCTTGGTCGCGGTCGCTAATGCAGCTTCAATGGCCTCAAAAATAATGTCGGGCTCAACGCCCTTTTCATTGGACACTACATCAACAACCATGAGAATTTCTTTGTTCATTCTACAGTTCCCTTTTACTACAGCTCATTCACTTTCTGTAAAGCCTGTTCTATATATCTGACACCAGGTTGGCCTTCTCAACACTGTTCCAGGGTATATCAAGCGTTTCTTCATCCAGCTGGATAACCAGCCTGTCATCATCCGCGGCCATCAGCTTGCCGGTAAATTTACGCTGCCTGTCCAGGCCCGGGGCCAGCCGCAGCCGCAACTTCACCTGATGTCCAATGTAGCGCTGCGCCTGTTGCAGCGTAAAAAACGGACGATCCAGTCCAGGTGACGACACCTCGAGGGTGTAGTTGCCACTGATCGGGTCCTCCACTTCCAGGATACCGCTCACCTGATGACTGACACGCTCACAATCTGCCACCTGGATACCCTCTTCGGTATCGATATAGAGCCGCAGTAGCGAATGCCGGCCCTGGGGCAGGTGCTCTATACCGAGTAATTCATATCCGAGCGCGGTAACCGCCGGTTCCAGCAATTCCTGTAAATTGGCAACTTGCGGGCGCATCACTTTATTCCGGAAACAAAAAATGGGCCGTTGGCCCACTTCTGAATCTTTCCATTAATTAATCGCGAGGATTATATCCCTGCTGTGCCAGCCGATCAATCATCTCGGCCAAACTATCCTTATATATAGTAACGATTCAGCTTATTTGCCTGCCCGCAGGAACCCATCATACCCGGGCATCACCCTGCCAGTCAATATATCTTATTGTTTTATAAAGATATTACAGGTATTTGCTGGTATTGGCGTGACTGGCTAATGAGCGGCCGCCAGGTAACTGGAATCGACCAGCTGATCTGCCCTGAGGCGCTTGTTGATGTAGCCCAGTTCTCTGAAATAACCTTTTTCCATGGCAATGATAAGTGGCGCATTTGCCATTGCAAATACCCAGCCAATCCGGATCCTGTCACCAGCAGCACCATTCGTTACCATCAAAGGAAATAACAACAAACTACAGGCTATATATCTGAATAATTTCATTCATTCTCAAGAAATCCCGCTATCATGCCATCACTACGATTCAACGCCAGAAAATAAATGTGCTTTCGCCCTTCAATGGGCACGAAAATATAATCATTATATGCTGCGGCATTCCTGGTTAAAAATTTATTTAAATTTTCCAGCACCTCAGGATAGCGTACCGCGCGTTGATAAAGGTCCACACCCTGCCTGGCAACATCTGCAATATGTTCTTCATAAGGCTGGTAAAGCTCGGTCATGGTATTGATCTGTCTGCTACTGGCACGTGCCTTCTCTATCAATGCAACAAGTTCATCTCCTTTGGGGAGATCGAGGTAAACCAGAGTCGGGCCGATATATTTTTTTTTACTGACGATGGCCTCAGGTACGCTGGTCTTGATATCGCTGGCCGCTACCACGCTGAAATACTCCCCCACCAGGGCAACATACACAGGCCGCTGGCTGTAGGTTATCGACAGGCCCCATACAAAAGCAGCCAGTTGTATGGCGACTATGATGGACAGGTCCATTTTCAAACGTGGCTTGTCAGGTTTATATACGATAAATGTCAGCAGTGGCCCGAGCACGACATCAACGCTAATCAGGATGATGATCACGCCGAAGGCAGTTTCGATGGTGAAAAATGGTTCGGGGTACCAGACGAAATAGACGATGGCGAGGTATATGGCGATGACTGTCGCACTACAGACAAAATGTATTAGTGAAGCCTTGTAACGATTCATGCTGATTCTTATGTGTCCTTGATTATTGTTTGTTCCTGTATGTTGATTGATGCGACCCCGTCATCACATGACTGTAAACGGCATCAATATCTGCTGCTTAACTCAATAGTTATTATATTAGCTGATCTGCTGGTAGTTAACCTGTCCTATTTAAGGAACCTCTGATCTATTCATGAACTTGCATCTCACCTCTAGAATATCCAGCTTCTGCGTTGCGAACCTTCGCAATAGCCAGCTATTACGTGCGATTCGCGCCTTGAATCTGAACATTTTAGATGCAATCTGCTTCGCCCAGAATAAATCAGAGGTTCCTTAAGGTTTTGAATCTGTCAATACGGGATGAAATGCCTGAATCAATTTAGAACAATTCTAAATCCCCCCACCCGTCATTCCGGGCGAAGCGTAGCGCAGACCCGGAATCCAGCCATCTCATATAAAAACTGGATGCCGGAACAAGTCCGGCATGACGAAGTACCTACGCCGGCGCATGACGAAGTGCCTACGCCAGCATGACGAAGCACCTACGCTGGCATGACAAGCAGGTACACTTACTTTAGTTAATCAGGTGGAGGGGCACTGTTAACTGCACTGCGCAGCGGTTTCATAGCCCTCTCCCGGGATTGCCGGGGAGCCACTTGCGGCGGGCACATAGGCCTCATTGACGACAGCGGACTGCATCCGCATTATCGCAACGCTGGTCAACGGGATGCTTCTGTTGGCGATGCAGCTCTGCTTAAAGCTGCCGATGCCGGCAAGGTGGGGTTGATAGGTGGCATCAGGGTCATTGGCGTACTCTTCCGGATCCCCCAGGAACCATTTTGGGATCACGGTATTCAGATACGGCACATATAGCTGATAGCAGTAGGTCACCTTGAGTTTGAATAGTGTCGCATCCTGTATCGAGACATGCGCACCACTGGTTATCGTACTTTCCCGGTAAACAAGGTTGTCTACGGGTATGGCCGGTCCGCCAACATCCGGGTGATTCGGGATTTCATAACCAAAGTCCTCATTGATCGGATTCAGGCGCTCCATACAGACGATCCCGCCTGCCTGTATTTCCCCCAGGACTTTTTCCCTTGCCGCATGCACTGCCTCGACTTTCTCAAGTACGTTGGAACCACTCGAGAAACTGACATACAAAGGTGAGAGTCCACGGGAAAAGGCCTGATTAACCTGCTCACGTTTGCCATTATTTAATGTGGCTGCGCGCGCCGCGATAAAGGTTGCATAGTTGAGAGTTGTCTTGGCCTTATAGATCAACGCAAACTGAAGTGCGCCGAAGAGTAACAGAAGCATCACAGGAAATATCAGGATGAACTCGATGACCGTCTGTGCACGTTGCTCATGCCGCCGCGCTGATCTGTTACGTGGCAGTAAAATGTGGCTCATGGGAGTGGCTTCTCCGCCGCTGCGCCATCAGCAGAATCCATGTCAGGCCGGGCATCATCTTTCTCTACCATGTCCGGTGTCAATCCGACACGTTCCACCATATCATCCTTCTTCTTTCCTGCCAGCAATTCATTTAACTGCATTACCCGTTGAATTGCCGGATCTCTAAGAGGCTCATTACGACCAGCGTGTTCCTGTAATGAAATATAGGCCGTAGTCGCCAGCCTGATATGGATTATGCCCATGTTATGCCACGCTTTTGAGAGCGATGGATCTCGTATCACTGCCTCACGGTATGCCTTGATGGACAAGTAGGGACGATTGGTCCGCGCATAAATATTGCCGAGCTTAAACCATGCGTCAGCGTCCTTTGGTACCGCCCTGGCGATCTTGATATATTTTTTTTCAGCCACATCATATTGTTTTTTCCTGTACGCTGCCGCTGCCTCTTCCTGCATTGCAAGGTAGTCAATACTTTCTTCTGTCTTCTCCTCATTATTAGCAGCCAGCATACAACCGGATAATCCCAGAACGGACAATAAGGAAATGGCCGTAATAAACAGGCGTAATGGTTTAGTCGTCATGTGTCGCTCTCCATTCCAGTATTTCGCCCAGGTTGATTGATAACCGTTGCAGGCTACCCGCTGGCATCTCCAGCGTTGCGGCGGCTGACCAACAGGATGAAAAACGCATTGTAACAAGTGTGGACACTGTCTTTAATACCCTGCCTGTATTATCCAGATAGGCGATATCCAGTGGATAACCCATCCCTATTGTATGTATCGATGAACATGGCGATATTAACAGCGCCTCATCGTCTGCCAACTTCGGCCGACCAAGCAGGCCCCGCATGCGTTCCAGGGATGTTTGGGTTTTGTTGGCATTGCGAATGAGGCATTCACCGATATTCAGACGATATATCGAACCGGGGATCAAAAAAGGCCCTCGGCCATAAATTTCATTACAATCGGAAATCCAATAACGATAAACGTTACCGGGAATATAAACATCACCAGTGGGGCGACCAGCTTCACCGGCGCTTCCATGGCGGTCTTTTCAGCACGCTGGAATCGCTCGGTACGCCGCTGTTCGGACTGGGTGCGCAACACCAGTCCCATACTGGAGCCCATGCGCTCCGCCTGTACGATGGTGCTGACAAAGCTGGTGATCTCGTTGATACTAAGCCGATCTGCCATACGTCGCAGCGCATCTGCGCGGTTGGTACCGGCACGGATATCACGCAGTACAATACCAAATTCATTGCGCAATGGGCCTATTGGGCCCTTTTCCCTGGCCTGCGCCAGCGCGCCGGACAGGTTCAGACCGGCTTCAACAGACATGGTAATAAAATCCAGGTATACCGGCATCTGCCGTATCACGGCTGATTCACGTCGCTTACGCGTATCCCTCAGCCACAATTCCGGCAGCATATAACCCAGCAAGGGTGCAACCAACAGTATGACTGGCTCCCAGAAATCCACCGTCAACATGACAATGAGTGTAAACACGAGCACGATAATACTCATGATCAGGCGAAAGGCGATGAACTGTTCTGGCGACATCAGGTAGGAGACACCGGTGTTCTGCAGTCGCTTCTCGACCTTGAGGAGTGTTGTCTCAGAAATATTACTGCAAACAAAATAGGCAATGATTCGGATAAATGGCCAGATAAGCTTCAGCTTCGGCGACAGAGGATCCATATAGCTGCGGTCTTCTTCTGGCAGCCTTTCGTTTAAATAGATAACAACAAGGGCAAACAGGGCCCCGCTGAGACCGCTACTGATGACACTGGAATAATAAACAATGCTGTCCATCAGACGTCAATACTCGTGATCTTTCGTATTGTCATAAAACCAAGAAATTCCATCACCACAATGACCCCGAGTGTCATATAGCCAATATCGGTGTTGAATAATTTCCCCATGTGTACCGGCTCCATAAACATCAGTATGGCGCCAATACCTATCGGCAAGCAGGCCATCACATAGCCCTGCATGGTGCCCTGTGCGGTCAGGCTCTGGATCTTGCCTTCCATCATGGCCTTCTTACGCAAGGTGTCTGCCATTGATTCCATTACCTCGGTGAGGTTACCACCCACTTCCCTTGATATACGCAATGCCGAAACCACCAGTTGAAAATCAATCACGGGAATACGATGCTCCATATGTTTCATCGCCGTCTCAAAATCTGCACCCAGCTTTTGCTCGCGCCTGAACAGTTCAAACTCCTGGCTGATTGGATCAGGCATTTCCATGACCATACTATCAATGGCGATAGACAGACTCGCGCCCGCCTTTAGCGAACCCGACATCATTGATAATGCATCAGGTAATTGTATTTCGAACTTCTTCATGCGCTTCTTACGCATTCTGCGATAAGCGTATTGCGGCAAGGCCGCCAGCAGACCAAACAGCACCAGGGCGATCATCCAGTCTCCGACGATCACCCAGACCAGCAAAGGCACCACGACCATGGCAACGACATTAGCGTAAAACAGGCGGCCGGTATCGGCCACCATGACAGAATCTGACAGATTGGCCCTGGCAGAATTGGTAAACATCTCCCGGTATTCCATGAACATGGCGATGCCACGTTGCCCCAGCAGCCAATACAGACAAAACGCCGATGCCAGTGTGAACAGGGCGACCAGGATCATTATCAGCGAATCAAACATAATTAATTCTTGAATATACTCATATCGATATTAATACCACGGGATCTCAGGTCTTCATAGAATTCCGGCACCGCCCCGGTCGCCTCGAAGTATCCGCTTACCTTGCCATTCTCATCCAGGCCGGTTTGTCTGTATTTAAAGATATCCTGTAGCTGCACTATACCGGCCTCGACGCCAGTGATTTCAGTAATGTGGGTGATCTTTCGACTCCCATCACTATACCGGCTCTGCTGCACGATCAGGTCTATCGCCGAGGCCACCTGTTCACGAATGGCCTGTGCCGGCAGATCCATGCCTGCCATCATCACCATCACCTCAAGACGCGCGATCGTATCCCGTGGCGTATTCGCGTGTGCCGTGGTCAACGAACCATCGTGGCCGGTATTCATCGCCTGCAACATGTCCAGCGCCTCACCACCACGACACTCACCGACCACGATCCTGTCAGGCCGCATGCGCAGACAGTTTTTGACCAGGTCGCGAATGGTCACGGCACCCTTGCCTTCCATATTCGGCGGCCTGGCCTCCAGTGATACCACGTGTGGCTGACTTAGCTTCAGCTCGGCGGCATCTTCAACGGTAACAATGCGCTCATCTATCGGGATGTAATCTGACAACACATTCAACAGCGTGGTTTTACCACTGCCGGTACCACCAGCAATGATGATGTTTTTACGCTGCACCACGGCCATTTTCAGAAAGGCCATCATACGTTCTTCCGCCGCACCGAAATTGATGATATCGGTATCGTACAATTTAAATTCAGAGAATTTACGAATCGTCAGGCAGGATCCCCGCAATGCCAATGGCGGGATGATGGCATTGACACGGGAGCCATCTTTCAGACGCGCATCCACCATCGGCGAACTTTCATCAATACGCCGTCCGAGCGGCGAGACAATTCGCTCGATCGCCGATAAAACCGCCGCATCACTGGTGAACTGCACGTTTGTTTTGGTCAACTTGCCGCTGCGCTCGACATAGATTTCATCAAAACGGTTGACCATGATCTCTGTTATAGAGGTATCCGAGAGCAATTCTTCCAGTGGTCCCAGGCCGATGGCCTCGTTTAATACTTCATTGGACAGTTCTTCCCGGCCAATCGTTGAGGGTAATCGCTCGCCGATATGATCGATGATCTCGTTGATGATTTCGAGGGTCTTTTCACGCAGCGTGGCCTCATCCATGCCTTCGATATCAGTGCGGCGAAGATCCATCATGCGCAACAACTGGCCATGTATACGGCCACGCCACATCTGTTTCTCTTCGCGAATGGCGAGGTCTTCGTCGCTCATTTCATCGAATGACAACACAGATTCCAGTTGCGGATCCGCCGGCTTTGGGGCCGGGTTTGCTGCCGGTGCCGGCTCAGGCCGGGGTTCTGCCTGGCTTTCGGGGGCCCCTCCCATGGTTGGTTCGATACGCTCCCTGGGGGCTTCCGCCTGTGGTGGTTCTTCGGCTATCTCTGGCGCGGCTTCTGTTGCGGCCTCGTTTTCCTGCCTGGCGGCACCTACCTGTAATCGATACGAGTCAATGATAATGGTGTCTGACGCACGCAACGGCCCATAGGTCTGGATCCTGGCAGTATTTACCGTGGTACCGAGATTACTGCCTTTATCTTCGATGAAGATGCCCTTCTCATTCTGGAACAACTCGGCATGCACACCACCGATACGCCAGCCCTGCAGGCGGATAAGGTTACCGCGTCCCTTGCCGATGGTGCAGGTGTCCGTCTCGCAGTGCACACTGGCGAGCACTTCATCTTCATCGACTTCTTTAATTACAATATCAAACATGTTGTTTTCCTAATCCAGGATATTATCGCCTTGATCCACATTCTTCGTAAAAGTATTCATCAGCCGCTCGCGTATTTTTATGTTCTTCTTGTTTTCCGCCGAGTTGGCATCATATACGGTGGGGGTAACAAAAATGACCAGTTCGCTCTTTTTGGCATTAAATGTTTTGGAACGGAATAGCGGCCCGAGGATGGGCAAATCACCGAGAAACTTGACCTTGTCTACGGCATTTGAGATTTCATTACTGACCAGTCCCGAGATGACCAGCGTCTCCTTGCTCTTCAGGCTGATATCGGTTGAGGTACTTCGGGTCAGAAAGCCTGGCGCGCCATTGACCGTTACCGCAGTATCGATGGTGCTCACTTCGGCCTCGACCTTTGCCTGAACATTGCCATTTGCATCCGCAATGGGTGAGATATTCAGAATGATGCCGTATTTCTTATATTCTATCTGGATACCATCTCTTGTCTGCATCGGAATCGGCACTTCACCACCGGCGATAAACTCGGCGGTGCCACCACTTCGGGCGCTGAGTCTCGGCTCCGCCAGTATAATGGCATCACCGCTACTGGCGAGGAAATTAATCCTCGAGGTGATTTCGGTCAGGATGCCAAAATAACCGATAGGGGGATTATTTAAAACGACATCAAAGGCCGCACTACCTGCCCCACTGAAAAGGCTATCCAGTGTGTTGTCGGAAGCGCTAAGTTCGCTACGGCCAAGGTTCGCATAACCGGCACCGGGTCCCGGGATATCTGTCGACCAGACGATGCCGAGTTTTTCCAGTTTATTGGTCTTGAACTCGGTAAATTTAACGTTCAGCAATATCATGCGGGTATCACCGGCGACCGCCGATACCCGGGTCATATCCAGTACGTTCGGATAGGCCTTGATCATTACTTTAATGACCTTCTTTTGTTCCGGGCTGACCACGCCATTAATCACGGATTTACCCGAGATGTTGCGGACCGAAACACCCGGAATGGTGCTTAACAGCTCCTCCAGATCGGCAATATCACCTTCGCTGTCTCCATCTGTCACGACCACCTTGTAGTCCATCTCCTGGCCGCCCTTCTTCCATATGTGCATGGAGGTAATGCCGACCCTCTCACCAATCATGACCAGCTGTCCATTCTTGACAATGGAGGTACTGATGACCTTGCTGTTGCCGACAGCCACCCGGTCTACTCCGCCGATACGCATCACCTTTACTTCGCCTTCATAGAGAAGCAGTTCCTGTTCTGCGTAACTGATATTACTAATGGACAGGCCTAACAAGACTAGCCACGCTGCTTTGCCGGCACTCATTTTCATTATATTTATCAAACTCATTGTGATTACCTTATGTTAATTCTTATTCACGTATAGGTACTTCGGTCACTTTTGATACACCATCACTGCTACCACCGGTAATGAACTCATAGGTAGCGGAAGGGAAATCGTCCACGCTTTGTGACTTCAGTAGTGCCTGCATGGCCTTTGTCCTGGGGCTGTTGAAGTCGGCAGTTACCCCGGCGATTAATTCACCCCTGGAGTTGGTGACCGTGCCGTCCTTGTTGACAATCAGGTCGTCCGCGCTTAACACAGTCCCGTCGGGGGCACGGACCTTGCCGTCTGCGCCGAGGGTGACGCCCCTCAGGAGTATGCCATCCGCCGTGTAGATATAACCGTCTGCATCCACAATAAAGCCATCTTCGGTCCTGCGCATGCCCTTGGCCAACATCTGTTTAATGAGTGCTGCCGCGGCCGGGCTGTCCACTGCGCTCACACCGGCAATGGGCTTGCCATCCTTTGTGGTCACTGAACCATCTGCATTGACCACGATATCGTCGGCCTTCAGCACCGTGCCGTCGGCCGAGCGCACCCTGCCATCTGCCCCGAGGGTGACGCCCTTCAGCAGCTTGCCATCCTTGGTATAGACATTGCCGTCCTTGTCAACGATAAACCCGTCCTTGGTGACCCTCATGTCATTGGCCGTCATTACCTTGCCGTCCTTGCCAACGACGATGTTGGTGTCATCCAGCACCGTACCATCGGCAGTGATCAGCTTGCCATCGGCCGTGACCCTGATATTGCCGGCATCAATGACCTTGCCGTCTTTGGTGATGAGCCGGCCATTTTTGTCGACAGTCAGTCCGCGCCCGGACAATATTTGTCCATCTTTGGTCATCATGATGCAGTTTTTCACGACCACATTCGGATCGGTAATCATCTTGCCGTGGCGGTTCATACCAAACCCTGGCGTAATGGCACCGGCGGCGCTCATGACTTCGCGCCCGTCTCTGGCGACAACAGAGCCATCTGGTCTGGCCACCAGGTTATCCACCAGCTTGCCCTGTTTGTTATAAACAGAGCCGTCCTTGATATTGATATCACCATCCTTGATTTCACAATAATCATCTGCCGAGTTTGCCCTGGCACGCAGCAGATTATTCGAGGCAATAGAAGACGCGTTCGACAACAGATCCCCCGGCGTTATCTTGGTGAACGTGGCGCCACTCTCATCTCTCCTGTTACGCAACAGTGCCAGCAGATCGCCACTGTCACGCGCCGTGGCAAGTATGGCCGCCTGCCTCGGTGATACATCCAGTGTCAGGTTGTTATAGGAAAACGGGTTTTGTTGCTTCGCATAGCGGTATTTCTCCTGGAAATCCCCGGTAGCTGTCTTGCCCGTGGCCAGCACCATCACCCGCTGTAATACCGGGACAATGGACTTGGCAGGTAATGAATTTTGCGACAGTGACGCAAGCATGGCCTGGGCCTCTTTGGCCAGGGATTCGGTCGACAAGCTCTTGAGTGACGCGGCCCTGGCAGCAATGGCCTGCTTGGCATCAACGCCGATGTCCGAGTTTATCTTGACGAATATGTCGACGAAGTTTCCCGGGCGAATGAATCCCGAGATGCTGTTGATCTCATCCACCTGGATAGTCATGGCGCGTCTGCCATCACCAATAATATCTGAGAAATCCTTGCTGAACTCGGCCTTGACCATGGTACTGAGCAGTGGCGTACCCTTGCCAAGAGGCTCTGTCAGATATCGCCCCTGATACAGGCCAAAATCTCCCGGTCGCACCGAGGCCTTATAGACATATTGTTTCGGCAGACTGCGCACGGCCATGTTGTTATTACCGATTTGTGTCCCCTTGGGCAAGTCACCCCTGGCAACTACCACCTGTATCATTTGCTCCTCTTTCTTCAGCAATGCATCTCTGATGGCATTCTCCTTTATCTTTAGATAAAGAATGGAGCCCAGCGCCGCAATAACGCCGAAAATTATTGCACCGACCAACAGTGAGGTGGTGTTCTTTTTCTTTGATGATTTAACGGTAACAGCCATAATCTCTCATCCTAGTCCTGTTATTCTTTATTTTAGAAATATGTCAAATGGTATTTACTGATGTTACGGTAATAGCGAGAAACCTCCGGGCAAGCCGATCGACGGCAGTGAAGGTGGTAAATTATTCTTTACAAAATCCACGGCCCCCTCCTTAATATTATTAATGTCCTGTAATTGATCATTCAGGTCATACAGCATTTGTTGTTCTTCCTGAAGAGGCAGATAGTCAGGATATTCACTGATTGACAGGGCAAACGTATAGCCATTGTAATTATCCTGCAGAACCTCCCGCACAACTTCTATTGAGTTCAGGTTCCTGCCAGCCGCATTCTTTCGTTTTGCATACTCAAAATCCTTGAATGTATCGTCACCGTTCGGGTCATCAGGGTCATAGATTGGCGCTGCCAGCAGCAACACGAAAAAGAACACCACCACCACGTATTCCACCATGGCCTGGCCTTCCTGTTTACGTTGCCGGGTATAACCCATTATTCCCCCTGCCTAGTTCACCACATTCATGACAATCTGGCTACCCTTGTCCGTCTTAATGATCGTCAGCGACACTTCATCTCTGCCTTTTTTAAAGACCATCGCCCTTGTTGTGTCATTGGCAGCAGGCCCGTTCATAGCGACGTCCCAGCCTCTGCCCAGGTAATGGTTCTTGTAGAAACTGGCATTACTGCTGACCGAAAACTTGTTCTGCAAGGTGACCGTATTGGCCTTCCTGAAGGTATCATTGTGCTTGATATCACTGATCACCTTGCTGCCATTCATCTTTGGTACATTTTTGCCCAATACGACCTTGTCTTTTATTTTATCCAGCTGGCTGATACCAAGATAACCCCACGAGCCACCGCCAAGGTCTGGCATGGCCTGCACCACCATAATAAAACCCTTGTCAAAGCGGCTGATCATTTTCCAGTCCTGGAAATCCTGCTCAATAAACCCTGGCAAGCCTTCGCCGACCGGCGTTTTCCACAAACGACGGTAAAACCCCCTGACGGCCTCAACTCCGTCTCCGGATTTAAATTTCCGCACACTCATTGGCATGGTGTTTAATACCACATCTTCAGCTACCCAGGATACCGTGGAACGCGGCGGTGCAGGGAATCGTGGCATGGCATTGACCAGTGAGGCTGATGCCATCAGCATGAGCAGAAGAATTACCGATAGTATGTTTTTTACGCTTAAATTCATTAGAGTGTTATTAGTTATGGTGTCGATGTACAGGTACCAAATTTTGCCGCGGAGCCTGATAACGGTGTCCTTGACACTACTTCAATCGCGGTATCGGGATTAAAGATACCGGTAAAGGTCTGGACATTGGCATTATTGGCATCGCCCGGGCTGCGATATTTATAGGATTTGATCGTAGTGTTACAGGACACCGTGCCAGGATCGGTCTTCCCCTGTTGAATGACACGTGTGGCAGGAACAGCATCGGGGGCAACATAACCGAATTTAAGCCATTTGCCAGCCAGCTCCGGCATCAGCAGGAACGGAGCAATTACATCCCGTGCGGCACTGATCGCCTGAATATCAAGTATCGCGGTGGGTACCAGCCCACGTACCTGATAGGTGGTATGGTCCTTGCCTCCGGCGCTCCAGCCTTCAGACATGACCGCTGCCTGGCTTCTGAATGTCAGCCCATTGATGAAGGAGTTAATGCCCAGGTCATTCTCTGTTGCCCCTGATAAATTCTGTCCTTTCTCTACCCAGTCGACACTGGCAACCCTGGCCGCGCTGGTAGAGCGGAAATTACCGGTGGCATCCAGCTGGGTAAAGCCGGCATTCACGCCGACCGCCTTTAATATCCCGGCCACAAAACCGGCAACACTTCCAAAGGTGTTAATCATGTTGCTAATGATGCCCGTCACATCCGGGGTATTGCTCTCGGTCACATTCCCCCCCCCAAGGCTGGACAGGATGTCATCATTTCTATGGTCGACCCAAAGCGGGTTCATGCTGGCGGAAGACCAGGCCGCACTATCGGCACTGCTCAGCGGATTGTCGGGGGCGCCATAGAAACGGTTGTTGGCCTCGTTCTTGACGTCTGCGGGTGTCTTCAGTGGAATGGCCCTGGTGTAGCCCATAAAACGGTCACTGGTGTTATCCGAATTCCAGGCAGTATATTCCCATGCCTCATAACGGGCGGACTGGATGGTCTGGTGTTTGATATCAATATACTTGCCAAGTAATGGTATTAACAAAAACAATGGCACCAGGACGAAGGCGGCCACCACCACAAACTCGGTCATCGCCTGACCGTACTGTCTGCGTTGTCTGTTGCCCGGTTTTATGGCTTTATTCGTTCTCATCAGAAAATATCAAATATATCCAGAATACTCTGCCCGATTGCGCCAATGGGTGATAACAGATTCGCCACCCACGGTGTCTTTTGCTGTATCAACAGCATAAAAATTCGATCGTATTTATTGGTATCGACGAGTCTCGCCTGCCAATAGGGGTTGAAGGCATTGTCATATTCGGTGGCACCATCGTCACGCTTGAAATAGGACAATACCGATGGTCTGGCGAAATACACTTCGGCCTTGGCGATGACACCCAGTTCACCATCGGCATTTTTGTCGGTCAGCGCCAGATCGCCTGTCGGCGTGACCTCGTCTGCAAAATCGCCTTCATCCTTGACCACGCCGATCAGGATATAGGGCGCACCGAAGCCTTCTTTTTCGCCGGGCTTGACCACCTTGCCATTGGTGATGGTGGTATTGGTATCGGTATATTGCGGCAAGCCCTTGTAGCCCCTGACCACCGCCAGGCTGGCCGCCGTCCTCGGCACGGATTTTTCTATTGCAAACGGGAAGGGTCCGGAAGCCCCCAGCCAGGCACTGGCATTGTCCGCCGCATTACCATAGGCCGGTTTGGGAACAGGGCCGGGCATCAACGTGTATGGCGGCGAAGCCTGTTGCGGGTTCATGTCCCTGCGGGATAATTTATTGGTTGTCATTGTATTGGAGGCCTGCGCACCGCCGGTACCAAACGGCAAGGTGGTGGGTACCGGTAACTTTGGCGATTTAATATCGGGGGCAGGAAACCACACCGGGAAGTTGTAGATAAACTGCGCATAATTATCATCCAGGGTCAGGCTGCCACCGCCGATGATTGACCTTATCTGAAAAAACAGATCATAGGCCATGCGGGTCACGTCCGCGGCCGACCAGCTGAATTTGTTACCCTTGGGCTGACTTCCCTTGAAACGAAGTTCCGAGCCGCCATCGCGATTAAATGAGAAACCAAATTCGAAGGCAAAGCCGATGATCTCAAACCCCATAAAACTGATGCCTTCATCGATCCTCGGGGTGCTCAGGTCAAAACCCCAGCTACGCGCCTTGCTAAAACGATCCCGGCCATCCGACACCAGCGCCGCATATTCTCCAAAATTATTCTTGCCACTGGCTTCAGGATTTTTTTTCGGATCGTGTGTCAATGTAAACGAGCCATCGCGGGTTTGCGAGAAAATGCCGTGGTAGGTGGCGATATGTAACAACGCCGACAGGATCCCCGCATCCGACAGCTTTGCACCGGGATCATTTTGCCTGATCAAGTCGATCAGGCTGTTCATCGACAGACCCACGCTGGCGATATGGAAGCCGGTGGTAGCGATACCATAAACGGTATTCAGGACATCAATGCCCTTGACCGCAATCTTGGTGGCGACATTCAGGACATTGAAGATTATAGGCCCGGCTATCTTGAACGGCGCGGCGATAACGTTCAGGCCCGCCGCAATGGCATTACCCACGATCGGGATGGCATTAAAGTAATTGGCCAGTTTACCAATATGGTAACCAACAGACTCCAGGTGTTTGGTCCAGGATAACAGCCCGACGAATTGTGCTATCGCCACTTCGTTAGCGACCTTGGCACGATTCACATAGGAGAGAAAATTGAGATCACGGGCCTCGATCAGCGAGACGCTATAGGCACCGGCGTCAGCCGCATTCTGCAGCTGCATTTTTTCGCTGGTCAGCTGGCCCGCCTTATACATAAAGACCAGGCTCATCAACACCATGCCGAGCATGAAGATCACAAACACCATGGCCTGCCCATTTTGTGTCCTGGGCTGCACCCGGGGTAGTGCCCGGGGACAGATATGACCGCCTGGTTGTCGGGGACTGGATATCACCCGCAAGGCCTCCCCATCAGTGTTATTTTGTTAGCTGATGACAGAAATACGTGCCGACGCTATTTCAATAGTACAGAGTACGGAGAAATAGCGACCGACACTGTATCGAATCCTGAGTTTACTGGGTGACGGCGTCGTCCGCGTAGTTACCCAGCCCCTTTTCTGTGCCCGCCGAGGTTACCGAGGCATCGGCTGCTGTTTTGGCCTGTGCCCTGCCAGTATTTGTAGTGCCCGCCAGTTCCTGGGCCATACCGCCTACCTGACTACGCACGGTCTTACCAAACAGTGAGTACACCGCAATGGCCGCCAGCGCGATCAAGGCCACGATGATGATGTATTCGGTCATGCCCTGCCCCAGGCTACGACGTTTTCCCGTGGATGTGTATTTGCGTAATTTAAACATAATGTAAGACCCTCTTTTCAGAAAATAACGATAGCATTGTTGATGTTTTTATTGGAGTAACAGACGATTCCCAACCTCGTTTATTACCTTTGCCTTATAATAATAATATTACCTTACCTATTATCGGTTGTCAGATGTAATATTCACGTTTTACCACCGCAGTACACTGAGCCAATATTCCCCCATCAGCACGATATCTGCCTGAACATTATTTTCGTTCTTTCATAGAGTTATGAGAACTACCTGATACTAAATATAATATTTGTAATTGCTAATACTTCGCCGAAAGGCCGCGATACTTCAGGGTCTTTTCTGCCCCGATGATATCTCGCGCAATTTGCCCCGGGCTGGCCAGGCCATCGACCAGCCCGAGTGCCAGCGCCTGCTCGCCGATCCACACCCGCTCATCGGACAGGACAGACGGGTCCCGCAGCGTGCTGCCCCGTTGCGCCACAATAGTACGTTGATATTGTTGCTGCTGACTGGCCAGCAATCCTTCCATCATGGCCACGTGGGAGGCGCGCAGCGGGCTGTAGGGGTCCAGTAGATCCTTATACTCACCGGTGCGCATCAAGCGTCGCTCAATGCCCATGTCCTGCATCGCCTTTGTTGCTCCAAAGCCTTTCCGGGTCTTCAGGAACATGCCAATGGTGCTGGCCTTGTCGGCATAGATCTTCTGTGCGGCCACCGCAATCATATAGGCCTCCGCCAGGGCATTTTCGGTAATTGCAGCGATCACCGGGGTCTGTGGATATTTGCCACGAAGCCGCAGGATCTCATCACGTATTATATTCGCCTGTACCTGGCTGCCGCCGCGACTGTTGATCCTGACAATAATACCGGCCACATCGTCTTCTTCAAAGGCATCCCGCAGTGACGACACAATACTGTCGGCATTGGCGGTGTTGTTTGCGCCTATCCTGCCATCCACATCTATCACCGCCGTGTGTTCTGCGGTAAAAAAACGCTGTATCGTCTGATAGCTCGGCATATTGCTGACGAACAACAGCAAATACAGATATCCCAATAACAACCCGATAACCCATCGGCCACGTCTTCGCCTGCCTCGTTGTTCCTTAAGGGTCATGGCAATCGCCGTTTCAACCGCGACGCGTACCTTTTCTGCCTCGGTATGCGGCTCTGGCGGAAGTCTCCAGAACATCACGTGACGTTTGATTTTATTCATCCATTGAGTTTTGAAGATCATTCCGGCTCATACTATATACGGGTATATTCCTGATACCTTGGTATAGCACAGGTTAACAAATCATATAATCCCTGATTCGTTTATCCCCATAAAATGTGTATAAATTCTCAATAAATACAATAATATAGGATTAACTATGTTAATTACAGGCCATATTTGCTAAAGTGTGCGGACGTTGTTATGAATAAAAACAAACAATGCGGAACAACCTTGAGGGGGGCTGTCCATGAGCATTCGATTACAATCCATTGTATTGAGCAGTTTACTCGCGATTAGTGCGCAGGTCGCCCATGCGGCCATCTTTGATTTCGCGAATCTGGTCGATACCAGTAATGGCAGCATTAGCGGCACGCTGGCAAACGGCACGGTCTTCTCGGGGAACCCCAGTGAAGCGGCCTTTAGCAACTTCACCTGGAATGTCGATAACCTCTCACTGACGGCCTCCGGATCGCACGCGACCGACACCTCGGTCTATGCCTATCTCGATAAAGGCAATGCCGGTTTAGGGGTTTGCCAGAATGCTACCAGCTCAAATCAGTGTTCTCCCAGTAGTGATGATAATGTGACGCTCAATGAAGTGCTGTATCTTAGCTTCGATAAAATAGCGACGATTGATTTTAGTGATAGCGTCTTCCGAAATAGCGGTCACGGTGTGTTCAACCCGAGCATTGAGATCAATATTGATGGCCTGGGCTGGAATGCGCTAGATATTACTGGCCTGCTGACAGCAAGCCTGTTCGAATTCCGTGTGTTAAATGACAGAGAGCAATTTTATATCTCCTCCCTGAGCGTCACCCCGGTCCCTGAGCCCTCCACCTATTTATTGATGGGCCTGGGATTGCTTGTTCTCGGCCTGAGCTTACGAAAACAACCATAGTTCGTGTGACCTAATTAGGAATAAATGGGCTCTTGGCATAACACTTCATCCTTAAAGTTGTTATTTAGCTGGGGAAATGGGCCTTTTAAGACCTGATGATGGCCAATTCTAACTCCATTATTCTATCTTATCAACAAGTTGGCTCGGTCCGACCCCGTTGTTCGTTA
>BTQY01000031.1:0-25531 GCA_036986115.1 Gammaproteobacteria bacterium
CTTAGTTTTTAGTTTTCTTAGTTTAGTAGTCTTTAGTTAGGAACAGTGGTCAGGCCTGTCCGGCCTGACCACCACCTTGCTGCTTCCTAAAACCAGGATCTAAAGCCCACAACAAACTGGGCATCGCTGGTATCACCGCCTGCGTCACTGACATAATCTGCGGTATTGCCATATTTCTTGCTCCAGTTAACGCCGATATAGGGCGCAAACTCACGGCGAATTTCGTAGCGTAGACGAAGTCCGTATTCCGCATCTGCAAGGCCTGAACCCGTTTCTCTGGCTCTGTCGTTCTTGCCGTAGAAGTTCATTTCAACTTCAGGTGTCAGAATGAGTCTCTGGGTAAATAACATCTCATACTCCGCTTCCAGGCGAAACGCTGTCTGACCATTTTCACCGATGAAAGCTGCAGCATCGATTTCAAAGAAGTAAGGTGCCAGACCCTGGAAACCAATTGCCAGCCAATTTCGATCCGGCTTGGGGCGGATGTCGGTACGCCACCCCACCTGAAAATCCCAGAAAGGTGCGATAGCACGACTATAGAGAAACTGCAGCTCACTGTCTTCCGTGTCTCCACCGACTTTTTCGACATCGGCCTTGATCCACAGCTTGTGCAGGTCTTTACCAATCCAGCCTTGCGCCTCTATGACAAAAGGATCAGAACCGCCGGTAGTACGTGTTTCAAACCGATCAATCATGACCTTTGTTAGTGTTGGATCATCACCTCGCCCACCCGCAAAGCTACTGGTTACAGCAAGCAGGGACACTAAAGTTACAAATATTTTTTTCATCATAGTCTCCTTAACTCACTTCTACTTTGCGGAACATGCCCAGCAAATGGAAAAACAGATGGCAGTGAAAAGCCCATCCACCCATGGCATCAGCTGTCACCAAAAAACTGGCCTTTGAACCTGGCTGCACGATAATCGTATGCTTACGCGGTATGTGGTCGGGGTCACCGGTTTCCAGATCACTCCACATACCATGCAGGTGCATCGGATGGTTCATCATGGTGTCGTTGACAAAGTTAATACGCAGCCGTTCACCGTACTTAAACTGTAGTGGTTTTGCATCGGCAAACTTGACTCCGTTCATCGACCACATATAACGACTCATATTCCCCGTCAGATGGAGATCAATTTCCCTTCCCGGCTCACGCGGATCAGGTGTCTTGTAGAGATTTTTTAGATCTGCATAGGTCAACACCCGACGATCACTATTGCGCAGACCAATACCTGGGTCATCGTTCCGATACTGTGGCGCATCGGCGCGCATATCAACATGTGGACCGTATTCGGCTTTGACATGTGTCACTGGCCGGTTACTACCATAGCCAGCACCACCTGAACCATATTCTGGTTTGGGAGCCATATTCATCTTGCTATGATCCATGCCCTTCATACCTTTCATGGCATTGTCATTGCTCATACCACCCATCTTGCTGTGGTCCATGCCTTTCATACTGCCACCGCCGCTCATATCGTGGCCACCGTGACCCATACCCGTCATGTTCATATCCATACCCATGTCCCCATGGCTCAGGATTGGTGGTGCATCCATTTCAGGGGGCGCGGCGGTCATTGCTGGATCTGGTGTTAGAGTGCCTCGTGCATAGCCCGTGCGATCGATCGACTGCGCAAAAATAGAGTAGGCCTGTTCACTGCTGGGTTCCACGATGACATCGTAAGTTTCAGCTACGCCAAGACGGAACTCATCAACTGTAACCGGCTGTATGTTTTGACCATCTGCTGCAACCACGGTCATCTTCAGACCCGGAATACGCACATCAAAGAAAGTCATGGCTGCCGCATTGATAAAACGCAGGCGCACTTTCTCACCGCGTTTGAATTCACCAGTCCAGCCTGTAGTCGGGTTCTGGCCGTTCATCAGATAGGTATAGGTATAGCCCGTAACATCGGAGATATCACGATCCGACATGCGCATCTTATTCCACATACCACGGCTGGCCCAGAAACCATCCCAGCCTTTCTCGCCCACTTCCTTCATCGCATCAAAGATGGTGCGTTCACGAAAATTATAATAGTCAGACATTTTCTTCAGTTTGGAATAAACATTAACCGGGTTTTCATCACTCCAGTCGGAAAGCACCACGACATAGTCACGATCATAGCTAAAGGGTTCCGGCTCCTTAGGATCGATGATGATAGCGCCATAGGCACCGGTGGGTTCCTGAAAACCGGAGTGACTGTGATACCAGTAGGTTCCACTCTGGAGTACCGGGAAACTATATTTAAAACTATCACCCGGCTTGATGCCCGTGAAACCATTACTGACATGGGGCACGCCGTCCTGCTCACTGGGCAGGATGATGCCATGCCAGTGAATCGAAGTATCTTCTGCCAGCTGATTAATAACATTCAGAGTGACATTTTCGCCTTCTTTCCAGCGAAGCGTCGGTGCTGGCACCGAGCCGTTAATCGCCGTGGCAAAACTGTCTTTGCCGGTAAAGTTAACCGGAGTCGGACTGTAGGTCAGATCAAAACGGTTTCCAGTGAGTGTTTTTACTTCTTGCTGTTTCATGGCAGCTGCCAGCACACTGCTGGATGCTATTCCCATTCCCAAAAGTGCTCCACTGGCCGCTACACCCTTAACAAAGCGGCGACGTGACGGTGAAAATTCACCATCCTGAGGGAGTAAAAAGTGTTTCATGTAATTATTCCTCTGTAACTTGCTGTGGCTGACGCCAGCAACAATCAAGTAAATTAATAAATCGATGTTAAACCGGTTCTCCCTGGAGAAGCGGTAAAGTACAGTGGAATCAAGCGCGCGGGGGGCGATACAGAGAAAAATGTAAGGAGTCGGGAAGGTCTAAGTTGCTATGGGAGGTTATTTCGCTGGCCGCCATCGCATGAGAGGCCGGCAAATCCATCACCGCAGAAAATGCCTGGGGCACACAATGGCTCTGGGGGCACACCCCGTTCGTGCATTGGCTGTCGTTCACACATTGATCCGAGCCTGCCACCGACACATGATCGACAGAGCTGTCAGCCTGATCATAGGCCCTGCCACAGGCGTCCTGGGCTACACCAGTCGAGCCGGCCCTGGCAATAACAGATTGCAGTGGAGCCAGAAACAAGGCGAGTACCAACACAAAAAGTAATGGTTTTTTCACTTGATTAATCATCAGCGCGCAAGCTACTACTAACCCCAGTCAGAATACAATGATCCTATAGGACAAATTTCGGCTGAAAAGTTCACTATTGGCGGGTAAAAGCAACAGGGGTCAGGTCTTGCATTGCCACATTTATTTTCAGAGCCAATGGCAAACCATTGGATTCATCTCAACTAAATGTGGCAATGCAAGACCTGACCCCTGTTTTTCCACCCCTGTTTTTCCTGTTTTTTTCGGCTACGGGAAAAATCATGCCGCTCTTGTTATCATAGGGCCCCAATCAAGATTCAAGCCAAAACCTTAAGGAGCCACCTATCTTTACACGATTGAAATCCCCCAAACTATCAGGTGTATTGGGCCTGCTACTGCTTCTGGGCATTAGCCTGCCAGGCCACACGGCCCCGCTGATTATTCCGGCACCACCAACCATCCCTGCCAAAGGCTACCTTCTTGTGGACTACGACAGTGGCCGTGTACTGGTCTCCGAAAAGGCTGATGAGCGTATGGAGCCAGCCAGCATTACCAAGATGATGACTACCTATATTATCTCGAGTGAATTGCGTAACGGTAACATCAAACTCGATGACAAGGTGCGCATCAGTGAAAAGGCCTGGCGTGCCCCCGGTTCGCGGATGTTTGTCGAGGTCAATACCGACGTCAGTGTCGAAGACCTGCTGCGTGGCATTATTGTGCAATCGGGTAATGATGCCACTATCGCACTGGCGGAATATGTCTCCGGGACGGAACAGGCCTTCGTCTCTACGATGAACCAGTACGCCAAGATGCTCGGCATGAAAAACACTCATTTCGTCAACAGTACCGGTCTGCCGCACAAGGATCATTACAGCTCCGCGACCGATCTGGCGACGCTGGCCAGGGCGATGATACGTAACTTTCCGGAGCACTACGCATGGTATGCCGAAAAGGAATTCACCTATAACAAGATCAAACAATACAACCGTAATCGCCTGTTGTGGCGCGACAAATCTGTCGATGGCATCAAGACTGGCCACACCGAATCCGCCGGGTACTGCCTGGTGGCTTCGGCCAGGCGTAACAACATGCGTTTAATCTCCGTGGTGCTTGGCGCCACCAGCCAGTCAGCCCGGGAAAAGGCCACCCTGACATTATTGAATTATGGTTTTCGTTTTTATGAGACGCAAAAGTTGCATAGTGGCAGCAGTACTCTGGTAAGTTCAGATCTGTGGAAAAGTGAAAGTGATTCCATCGCCATGGGACTAAAAGATGATCTGTATATCACCTCTCCACGTGGCCAGTTCAAACGCATCAAGACCACTATCCGTTATGACAGTTATATTATCGCACCGATCAACAAGGGACAAAGGCTCGGCACAGTGACCCTCACGCTGGCGGGCAAGGAGATCGCCACGCGACCACTGGTAGCACTGCATGATGCTAAAGAAGGTAGCCTGTGGTCGACCATCATCGACACCATCAAGTTATTCTTTATCAAGCTGTTCAGCTAATGGCCCCTGAAAACCTCAGCATGGACAACAGCACCACGGTCTATCTCAATGGTGACTATCTGCCACTGGCAGATGCCAGGGTACCGGTACTCGATCGCGGATTTATATTTGGTGATGGTGTTTATGAAGTAATCCCGGTGTATGCCGGCCGCTTGTTTCGCCTCGATGAGCACCTGCGACGACTTGGCAACAGCCTTGCCGGGGTACGCATCAGCGAGCCGATGAATAACGCCGCCTGGCAGGCAATGCTGGAAGAACTGATTTCGCGGCAACAATACCAGGGTGATGCCTATATCTATATGCAGATCACGCGCGGTGTTGCGCCACGGGATCATGCCTGCCCGGAAAATGTCACGCCGACTGTGTTTGCGATGTGCAATCCGATTGCACCGCCCGATCCAGCGTTGCTTGCCAATGGCATCAAGGCCATCACACTCGATGATATCCGCTGGCAATACTGCCATCTGAAGACCATCGCGTTATTGCCTAACATCCTGATGAAACAACAGGCCGTGGATCAGGATGCCAGCGAGGCCATCCTGGTGCGCGACGGAATGGTGACCGAAGGCACTGCCAGCAATGTGTTCCTGGTGAAAAACGATACCCTGTTTACGCCACCGGCGGTGAAACACCTGTTACCGGGCATCACCCGCGACCTGGTGATCGAGCTCGCCAATGAAAATAGCATCCCTTTTGAAGAGGTATTGATCCCGGAGGCCTGGCTGAATGAGGCACTGGAGATCTGGGTGACCAGCTCGACCAGGGAGATCCTGCCGATCACCACGCTGAATGATCAGCCGGTCGGCAACGGCCGCCCCGGGCCTCACTGGCAACGGATCACCGGGATATATGAACGCTACAAGCAAGGCCTGCGCAGCGGCTAACGGCTAAATGACATCGGTTCTCGCACATTCCCGTGGCGGCCATAATGCTGGCGGTATCTGCGGGCGCTACGGCCACTCGGTCGCCCCAGCAGCCAATAAAAACCACTTATATTTCAATGGTATATAATTAGCCATATTGTCGCTGGTATAATCTACCCTTATTACACAGGTAATGACCCAAATGAACGAGGAAGCCGATAGCGCCATGCGGTTTCCGTGTGAGTTCCCCATCAAGGCCATGGGGAAGTCCGTGGATAATCTGCACACCATTGTCATGGAGATCATGAATCGTCATGTCGAGGGCCTGCATGAGTCTGCGGTGAGCTGTCGCCCCAGCAGCAAGGGCAATTTCGTTTCCATTACGGTCACCATCACCGCCCGCAGTCGTGAACAACTGGATGCCATCTACAGGGATCTGAGCGCCTGTAATGAAATCATCATGGCGCTGTAGACATGCCCCCTGATCTCATCATTCGCCAGCTGGAGCAGTGTGATTACCAGTTAACCCTGGACGCGATGAAGCAGTTTACTGCCGCGCGAGAGCAGCACTGTATCGACGAACTGTGGTTGTTGCAGCATGCCCCGGTATACACCCTGGGACGTAACGGCAGGCAGGAACATCTTCTGGATACCGCCGACATCCCGGTGCTGCGGGTGGACCGGGGTGGTCAGGTCACCTACCATGGCCCTGGCCAGGTGGTCATGTATGTACTGCTGGACCTGCAACGCCGCCATCAGGGGATCCGCCAGCTGGTCAAGGCACTGGAAAACTCGGTGATCCAGCTGCTGGCGACAGACAATATCATGGCCGTGCCGAGGCGCGATGCCCCGGGGGTGTATGTAGACAATCAGAAGATCGCCAGCCTCGGACTGCGGGTCACCCGGGGCAAGTGTTACCATGGGCTGAGTTTGAACGTCTCCATGGATCTGACGCCGTTTAACGGCATAAATCCATGCGGTATCCCGGGACTGATGGTAACGCAACTGGCGGATCTGACCGGTCAGACGGACTGCAACCAGGCAGGCCTGACACTTTCTGCTGCGTTTGCCGGGCTGTTTGGCTACCAGCGTATCAAGATCACCGAACAGGGCCCGGACCTGGCGGTAGCCTGAAGTGAACAAGTGATGAGCAAACAAAATGACAGCACCGCAGACAAACACGCCCCGCAACGTGGTGCGGCCAAGACCGCCCGCATTCCGGTGAAGATCAAACACACGGAAAAAGTCGCTCGCAAACCTGCCTGGATCCGGGCACGTTCACCGAACACCCCCAAGGTCAACGAACTCAGGGACATCCTCCGCGAAAACAGCCTGTTTACCGTCTGTGAAGAGGCCTCCTGCCCGAATCTTGGCGAGTGTTTTAGCAAGGGTACGGCCACCTTTATGATCATGGGCAGCATCTGTACCCGCCGCTGTCCGTTTTGTGATGTGGCCCATGGCCGGCCATTGCCACTGGATGAAGATGAACCGGCACACCTGGCCAGTACCATTGCCGCGATGAATTTGCGCTATGTGGTCATCACCTCAGTGGATCGCGATGATCTGCGCGATGGCGGTGCACAGCACTTTGCCAATTGTATCTCTGCAGTACGAGAACAGGTCGCGGGGATCCGTATCGAGATCCTGGTACCGGATTTTCGTGGTCGCATGGAAGTGGCGCTGCAACGACTTGAGATCTGTTTACCGAATGTGTTTAATCATAATCTTGAGACCGTACCACGGCTGTATCGCCAGGCACGTCCCGGTTCCGACTATGAGTGGTCATTGCAGTTGCTAAAAATATTCAAGGCCGCGCACCCGGATATCCCGACCAAGTCAGGCCTGATGCTGGGTCTGGGTGAAGAGATCCATGAAGTCGAGCAGGTCATGGCAGACATGCGTGCACACAATGTGAACATGCTGACATTGGGACAATATCTGCAACCGAGTAAACATCATCTGCCGGTGACACGCTTCGTGATGCCTGAAGAATTTGACGCCCTCGGGGAACTGGGCAAGCAAATGGGCTTTAGTCACGTTGCCAGCGGTCCGATGGTGCGCTCATCCTACCATGCCGATGAACAGGCAGAAAAGGCCGCCAGAGCCGACCAATCCTGATGCCGCTGAATGATATTTAGGGAACCTCTGATTTATTCTGGGCGAAGCAGATTGCATCTAAAATGTTCAGATTCAAGGCGCGAATCGCACGTAATAGCCAGCTATTGCGAAGGTTCGCAACGCAGAAGCTGGATATTTTAGAGGTGAGATGCAAGTTCATGAATAGATCAAGAGGTTCCTTAAGGTGAACTGGATCACAATAACCCCTTGACCTGCCTGCCATAATGCGATCATAGTAAGCCCATGTTCTTTCAGTATGATTGTTGATTAATTAAATACAGGGAATCATGATGTCAAATGCCATTTCAAAAGTTGATTTTCAGTGTCTCATCTCTGAACAGACATTGTTCAAGGGCGACTTGTTATTCAGTGGCGGAGTACAAATCAATGGTGAGATACAGGGGAGCATCAAAGGCCAGCCTGGCAGTCCCACGGTCCTCATCATCGGGCCCAAGGCCCGTGTCGCTGGCGACGTCCTCGCCGACAACGTGATCATTACCGGGACCGTTGAGGGAAATGTACAGGCAAACAACCTGCTGAAGGTGGACGCCCATGCACATTTAATCGGTAACGTGATTTATCATCACATCGAGATCACCGCGGGTGCGGTGGTGCACGGCCAGTTACTGCCAGGTGCCGGCCAGGTCACCAACATCAAGAGCAAGCAAGATAAAAGCATCGGATTACAAACTACCAGGGAACAACAACCCTGACTGCCAGGGCGGTGTTTCGGGTTACTGCCTGCCTTCGTAGAGGATTTTCCAGCTGCCTTTTTCCCGCACAATATATAACTGCTTGCGCACGTCACCGCTATAGTTGTTAGAACGGTACAACTGCTGGAAGCTTGCCACCACTATCGACTTCCCCTGACTGGCCGTAGAGGGGTAGGAGAACAATGAAACGTCTTTCAGATCGATATTTTGATAGGTCTTGCCGCGGTTAACGCGCCGCTTGCGATTCGACCAGCTTCGCAGATTGAGTTTACCACTCCAGAAATCAGCATGATAATTGGACAGATAACGTTCAACATCATTACTCTCCCAGTCCGCCAGCCAGCGATCCAGCACCGTCATCAGTTCCAGACGCCGGGCCGACCACTCGCGTTCACTGATCCAGGATATTGTCTCCGTGAGCACTACCGGGGTCGTCCCGGGCTCCATATACTTATCCAGTATATCCAGTTCCATATTGGTAAGCACGACGCAACCTTCACTGTTCTTAGGAGGCCGACTGTAATGCTCCGTACCGGTACCGTGCAACCAGATACCATCACCGGTCCTGCCAAGGTGCTTGTCAAATGCATTCGGGTAATTGATCGGAAAGGCACCATTGCCATACTTGTCCGGTAATTTTGCATCCGGGATATAGCGGGTGATGAAGTACACACCTTCAGGGGTCTTCAGGTCACCACGGAGGGCTTTATTTCCTGACGTCTGGCCTGTGGTGACGTAGAAATCACGCATTAGTTTTAATGGCTTGCCGACACCCTGATTCTGGTAGATGTACAGGCGTTGTCTGGTCTTGTCCACCACCACGGCGTTCTTGATTGAGGGGCCAAGCAATAATAATTCACTGGGCAGTAGACTGCCTTCCAGTTGTGACAGATAGGCATTTAGCCTGACCGTGGCCTCGGCACGCAGTTCCGACAAACGTTGCTGTTTTTTCTTCGGCAGGCGTGCCAGTAACGGAGCGCTGCCAATATCGCTGACAGTACTGGCACGGGACATCAGCAGGTCGGCATGAACCAGTTGCGCCAGGTGAAACTTCGGCGCCCGCTTGACCAGCTCATGCATCTCCTGATAGGCGGTATCCAGTTTCCCCCGCTGGATATACAACAGACCCTTCAGCAGGCGTGCCTCATAATCATTTGGAAATAGCTGCAGGCGCTGGTTCAGGTCCTCAAAGGCATAGACTGACGGCGAAGAAGAAGTGTCTATCGTCAGGTCGGTGCCAGTATAGTGGAGATCAAAGACATCATCGCGTTGATCCACCTTAGTCAGCCCGGCCACCTGCCACAACATCAAGGACGTGACCATCAGGGTAACCATCAATATATGATAACGGTGCTTTATCATTTCACATTCACTTCACTCAATATCTGCCAGCGACCATCCTGTTTTGCCAGGGTAAATTCCTTCTGCCCCCTATCCTTGTAATGCCTGGCATTATAACCCTGTTGCAACTTCACCAGGACCTTGTCTTCTGCCAGAACAGATACATGGATCTCGTTCAGGGTGATCTTCAGATCTTTGGGCCGCCGCAGTCTTTTTCGCCGCTGCTTCTCCCAGCGCTTACGGCCCATGTTGCCAGCGGGAACAAAGCCCCTGGCATAATATGACAGGTACTCATCCACCTTCTTGCCCTCCCAGGCGCGTGCCCAGGACCGCAGTGTCGCGATAACATCCGCAGGAATGTTATCTTTTCGTTTGATGGGTGCGATAACCACGGCTTTGGCCGATGCCACCACATTAGGCGCCACGACATTACTGGCCTCGACCGACCTGACCGGTTGTGATGTCACCACACTCGGGGCCCGGGTCTTTGCCTTTGGCTTTGGCTTTGGCTTTGGAACATCAGATTTAACCACCATGGCTCTGGGAGTAACCTTGGGAGTCGCCTTGTGAGTCGCCTTGTGAGTATCCCTGTGAACAGCCCTGGAAACGGTCTTGGGAGTATCCCTGGGAGCAGCCGCCCTCGCGGACGCAGTGGTCGTGGCGGGTGGAGTCTCTGATGTGGTACTGATATCGGTGAGCATCTGCAATTTGGGCGCCACATGTTTTCCCTTCAACTGCAGGGCCTTGGTATAGGAGTCCCGGGCCATGTCGGCATACACACTACCCAGATTTTTATACACTGTTGCATAGCCTTCATTCGTGGCCATGGCCTGCTCCAGCACCTGACGCGATTTTCCGAGCGCTCCCTTGGCCGCGTACAGGACAGCAAGATTGTTATAGGCTTCGGGAGTCCTGGGCGACACCCGGATGAGACGTTTGAAAACGATGATGGCATCATCGGCACGGCCCGCCTGGGCCAATGCAGTTCCTTTCAGAAATTCTGCCCGCAGGTCATCCGGATACTCGGCCAGGACCTGATCCAGCTGCTTGAGTGCCTGTACCTGTTTACCATTGTCGATAAGTCGTTGAATATTATCCAGTTCGACCGCGCCAGCCTGTGACAGCCAGACTACCGGGGTCGCCAGGACAAGGATACGAAAAAGATCTGCCATATTCTGCGGCCGAAGGATCCGCCAAACCAGGTTCATCATTTCATTAACCATCTGCTTGCATGCCAAAAAGTATAACAAGAATTCTTGATAAGCCGAAATCATAGCCGAATTTAGTGCCAATAATCAGCTTTTGGGTAGCATTTCAGGCCCCTGAGTGGCATCGGGCGCAGTATCAGCTCGATGTGCAGACAACGGATAACTCTCCATCAGGTAGCACAGACAGTCCTGTCGGATCACCCGTTTATCCAGTGTCAGCATGGATGGCATCAACGGGACCGTGGTCAGGATCTCGCCATCCTGGTAACAAAAATAACGCCCTCCGACCTCACTACCGGTCTCATCCTGGACATCCAGCCAGATATTCATGCCGATGTTAAACCGGCCAATGGTGGTATTGGCGGGTAATTCCCGGAAATTCAGGTGATCCAGATCGCATTCGAAACGGATGTCGGCCGGATCATCGCCGAAGCCAAAACTCAGACCAGACGGCACTTTTACCGTCGCCACGGTGTGATACAGGTGAAATTCCTGCGCCGGGATATCGCGAGTCGGAATATGTTCCATGTGCAGACAGGCCTGCAGATACTCAAGGACATGATCTACACCATGAGATTCACCGGGCAGACCACACTCCAGCACCACAGAGGGCCCGATATCTGCCATCGCCGAGGTAAACACGCCTTCCGGCCGGGTAAAATACACCAGCGTATTTGAGAACAATGATGCCAGGTAGATACTGCGGTGGTCGATGCGATTCACACAGGCATAATGTGGATTCAGGCCGGTATTATTGTGCACATCGATCGCCGCGAAGACCTTTTTCTGCCGCATATGCTCCAGCACTTCGCGGGTCATCGAATGCTCCGGCAGATCTCCGGGTAGCCAGATGCGATTGTAGTCCGGTTGCCCTTCGAGCCGGCGTTGCAGTTGCTGTGCGGCAAACACATTCCCAATCAGAAGGCTGACACTGCGAGGCAACTCATGTTGCCGGTACTTTTTCAGCAATGACTGCAGCGCAAGAAAGCCCGTGGTCTCATTACCATGCAATAACACTGACATTACCAGCACATCATCACGGCGACCTTGCAGATTGATCAGCGTCGGCCCATTGAGGACTTGCATGATGTCCTCGGGTTGAACGCTGAGTAATTCTTCCGGCAGGTGATCCAGCACGGTCAACATTCATACACCCCACTCGTGCACAGGCTGACCCGAATCCTGATGTTCAAGATAGGCCATGGTCATGGCCTGCATATCCGCCCCATGAATCTCGATAAAACGGCGTTGCCAGGCACAGCCATTCTGCCCATTAGCAAGGCGCTCCTGAATAATACCGAGATATAACTCACTATCTGCCGGGTTGATCCCCAGTTGCTGCAGGCCCTGACGTGCCGCAGGCAGTAGTAACTCGTCGAGCAGGGCCGTTATCGGTCGTGTCGCCCCTTCCCACTGGATATTTGCCGACAGTCCGAGCCGGGCAGCCTCATAGAAATTCTGTTTCGCCTCTGAAAAGCTGATCCGGGATTCCAGCGGTATCGGTGCACTGGCGAAATGACATGCCAGCCCAAAATACAATGCAGCATTGGCAATCGCATCAATCAGGCTCGGGCCGGCAGGGATCACCCGGTGTTCGATACGCAAATGCAGTGAGCCATCTGCACTGAAGCCTATCAATGGCCGGTTCCAGCGCCAGATAGTGCCGTTATGTAACCGCAGATGATTGAGTTGCCCGATGCCGCCTTCAGATTCATATGGTAGCAGTGGCGGATAATGTTCAATATTTTCAGTAAAACACTCCATCATGGAGTCGCGCGCGTAACCGTTACCAAATGTTACCCGTCGCACTGGCCCAAATGCGGCACCGTCAGCACCACCAACCTCGACGGCTTGCTCGAACAACGGAATACGGGTTTCATCCCACAGGTCCTTGCCAAATAAATACGGTGAATTTGCCGTGATGGCGACCATTGGCGCAGACAGTGCAATCGAGGTGTTGTAATAACGTACCGACTTGTCCAGCGGAACCTTTAGATGTAACTGGTACGAGGTGGTTGCAGATTCGAGCATCACATCACGGTGTTTTACCGACAGGTGTTCGCGACCGGTAATATTGAATTGCAATGGTCTACCACGCCGATGACGCAGAACCTGCTCATTCAGCGCCCGATAGCGGGTCATACGCGACATGTTTTCCAGGTTCAGCTCTGAATCGCGCAGCGTCGGCAGTATGCCAATCATCATCAGGCGGATTTGCATGTCAGCTGCTGTACTTAGACACCGTTGCCAGGTGTGCTGAAACTCCTGATGCATTCTGGAAAGCACGTCTCCTTGCAGGGTCAACGGACTGCTATTCAACTCAACATTGAACCTGGCAAGTTCCGGCACCACCAGCGAACTGTTCAGACGCTCCAGATAGGTCTCATTTACTGCACAAGGGTGACCTTGCAGGTCCAGCAGCCAGGCCTCGACTTCAAAACCCGCCACCTCGTGACTGTTGCTCAGCGCATGCTCATGGAACAGTTGTGACAGGTATTCGGTCTCCTCTTCGAGACGGCTGCTGAATGCCTCAAAATCCTGTTTTTTAAAATGACTTGTGTCGATCTCCTGACCCATAGCACCCTGATCCTGATGACATCAGTTTAAAGTCTAATACATATGCGGGATTGCGCTGATGAAGTAAAAAACAACCACGGGGAACACAGGGAAGACACGGGGGTTAAATTATATTGAATAAGGGAGACAAATCTTAAACCTTATCGGGAAGATAAAAATTGTCGCAGTTCTTCAAGCCTCTCAAGGCTACCTATATCCCACCAGTTGCCGGAGAATTGCTCACCACTGACCTGATCTTTTGCCATCGCCTGTCTCAATAACGGCGCCAGTGGAAAGCTTTCACCGGGCTGGCAGTCGGCAAACAATGCATGATGGTAGACACCTATGCCACTGAATGTCAGCCGTTCACCGTCACCGCCATGCAGCATGCCATGCTCAAGCACAAAGTCCCCGTCAACGTGGTGGGCCGGGTTTTCCACCAGGATCAGGTGGGCCAGTGATTCAATTGTCTGCGGCAATTGACTGTAATCGTATTCACACCAGATGTCCGCATTGACCGCCACAAACGGATCGGACATCAACAACGGCAACGCCTGACAGATCCCGCCACCGGTCTCCAGGGCGCCGTCCGGCTCCTTTGAGTATTGAATCTGCAGCCCGTAAGCACTGCCATCACCAAGAATATCGACGATCATTTGCCCCAGATGGGCATGATTAATCACTACCTGTTTAACACCTGCCTTCGCCAGCGCCAGCAAATGATATTCAATCAGACGCTGCTGACCGGCCGGCAACAACGGCTTCGGTATGGTATCAGTCAGCGGTCGCATACGCTGTCCACGTCCTGCCGCCAGGATCATGGCCGTCATCCCGGATATATCCGTCATGTTATCAGACCTTCTCCAGCGACTGTATTGCCGCCGAATCAAACAATTCATGCAGATATTCATGGAATGCCGCCAGTTCCGGATAGCGCCCACTGACCTCCAGTACATAACCAAGGGTACGCGGGATATCCTTTAAAAAGCTGGGTTTGTTATCACGGATATGCAGACGCGCAAAGATCCCGGTTGCCTTCAAATGACGCTGCACACCCATCAGGTCAAACCAGCGCAGGAACTGCGCCTCACTGTGGCCCCGTAACACCCCGGATTGTGTCGCCAGTTCGTGATACCCCAGCACCCAGTCCTGCACCAGCGCGTCAGGCCAGGCGACATAGCAATCACGTAACAGCGATACCAGGTCGTAGGTAACCGGGCCGATGACCGCGTCCTGGAAGTCCAGAATCCCGGGATTATTTGAGTCCCTTAGCATCAGATTGCGAGAGTGATAGTCACGATGCACCATCACCTGAGGCTGCTCCAGCGCAGATGCCGTGAGCAGTGTAAAGACCTCATCGAGCATGTCATTTTGTGCTGTATTTGCAGGGGTTTTCAGTTGCTGATCCAGGAACCACTGGCGAAATAATTGCATCTCCTGGTGCAATAAGGCGGCATCATAGGGAGGCAGATGCGTCTCCCCGGCATGATCGCGCGGACCACAGGCCTGTATCACCATCAGCGCACCCAGGGCATCGCCATACAGACGTTCAACGCTGTCAACATTCAATTCATCGAGATAACATCGACTGCCGAGATCGGTCAGCAACAAAAAACCCTGCCCGGCATCCACTGCCAGCACCTCTGGCACATTCAGCCCCAATTTGCCCAGTAGTCCGGACACATGGATATACGCCTGACTGTCTTCCTTGTCCGGTGGTGCATCCATGACGATACGGGTTTGCCCGTCATAACTGATGCGAAAATAACGACGAAAACTGGCGTCACTGGAGGCCGGCCTGAGCTCAAAATCCGTCAGCCCCTGGCTGGCCCTGAGCCATGCCTCGATCGCCTGAATTCTTTCCATCCATATGCCTTTATTGATTTAATTTTAATAACATCTTAACAACTAATCATAAGATCAGATCTCAAGTATGCTTCGTATGTAAATGTAAAACAAGGTAATTATTAATAAGCATCAATCACTTAGCCGTGGCGCCCATATAAAAAGGAATTGAAGATCTTCCGATTCTATGCGATTTTAGCGCGCTCGGCGTAATACGCGTAAAAACATAATAAAACCGTGAAGTTTTCGATTAAACAGTCCCCGCCGCAATTTCTCACAGGCATATTTGCTCTGTGCCTGTTATTCACCAGCAGCCTGGTGATTGCCGCACAGCAACTGGAGATGGCCTGGGAATGTGGTAATACGGCCGATGGCAGTTGGGTGTGTAATGGTGTGCCTAAACAGGCCGACGTCATGGCCTCACCGAAGGCCATACCCAAATCCGCAGAGATCGTCGAAGTACCCCTTCGGGGCCAGGATGTCGTTGCAACAATCCCGCCTGAAAAACCAGCCGAGCCTGCCGCCACCGAAGTCGACAAACCGGCCTCAGAGCCACCCACCACCGCCAGGACCGCCGCCACGGCTGAACCCCAGACACCTGAAACAGCTGAGCCGGTAGCCGCAGAACCGCTTGCCACTGAAGTCGACAAACCTGCCAGTAAAGCCGTCGCTGAGACGCCGCTAGCCGAGCCAGTACTGGCCGAACAGAAACCCGCCCCGGTACGCGTGGCCAGAGAAGCTACCTCGCGTACCCCGGTCAACAAGGGTTTTGATTATCTCGGCAGGGAAAGTGTTGCGAACAACAAATGGGGGTTATGTGCCACACCGGCCAGCGCGCCACCACTGCCAGGTAGCAGCACTCAGGCCACCGAGTTGACCGCCGATCAGGTCGAACTGGTAAAGCAAGGCATATCTACCTTCAAGGG
Source organism: Gammaproteobacteria bacterium (assembly GCA_036986115.1). Taxonomy (GTDB): domain Bacteria; phylum Pseudomonadota; class Gammaproteobacteria; order BTQY01; family BTQY01; genus BTQY01. Next base: position 16,188 of record BTQY01000031.1, read on the forward strand.
CAATGTGAGAATCTCCCAGCCAGGTCGCATGCTGGAGGCACAGGAGATTCAATACGACAAGCAGGCCAATACCGTAGAGGCCAGTGGCAATGTCACCTACACCGACGAAAACATATCTATCACGGGTGACTCCACCCGCCTGAATCTGGATACCGACAAGGGTGACTTCAAGAATGCCGAGTACCGCCTGTTTGCCAAGCATGGCCGTGGCAAGGCGGCCATCATTCGCAAGGACAAACCCAATATACTGAGCATGGAACAAGTGACATATACCACCTGTGAACTGGAGAAGAAAGACTGGGAACTCAAGGTGGATACCATGGAGCTTGATACCGCCAGGAACATTGGCGTTGCACGTAATGTGATACTGCGCTTTATGGACGTGCCGATCTTCTACACACCATATATGAGCTTCCCGTTAAACGACGAACGTAAGTCCGGTTTCCTGACACCGAGTTTCGGTACCAAGAACGCCTCCGGTGCCTTTGTGAAGGCCCCTTACTATTTCAATATCTCACCTAACAGGGATGCCACGCTGACGCCTGCTATCTATGAGAATCGCGGCCTCCAGCTTGCGGGTGAATACCGCTATCTTGGTAGCCGCTACCAGGGTTTCCTGCGTGGCGAATATTTACCTGGCGACAACGAACGCAATGATGATGACCGTAGTGCATTGATAGTCCGGCATAACCAGCGTCTGACTGATCGCTGGTCTGCTGCACTGGATATCAACAGGGTATCAGACAATGATTACTTTGATGATTTTGGTAATAGCCTGAGTGTCTCCAGTATTACCCACCTGCCGGGCCGTGGCAGTATCAGCTACCGGGGTGATTACTGGAATTTCTCCGGCAGAGTCGATAAATACCAGACCATAGACCCTACTATCCTGAAGAGGAACAGGCCCTATGATCGTCTGCCGCAACTGGCACTAAATGCCTATTATCCGGATCAGTACCTGGGCCTGAGCTATGCGCTCAGCAGTGAACTGGTGTACTTCGATCGTGATAATTCTGTCACCGGTACCCGTTTTGACCTGTTACCCAGCATCAGCCTGCCGTTGCGCAACCCCTGGGGTTACATCACACCGAAGCTGAGCGTACGCCATACCCGTTACAATCTTAGCGGCCAGGCCGCTGGTCGCGATGATACCCAGTCACGTACCCTGCCAATCTTTAGTGTCGACAGCGGTATCTATCTGGAAAGTGACCGCAACCTGTTCGGCAACTCATTTACCCAGACCCTGGAGCCACGGGCCTATTATCTGAACGTTCCGTATAAAGATCAGTCAGGCCTTATCGTGGATAAAAACAACAACTCGGTGGTCTTCGATAGCAGTGAGTTTGACTTTACCTTTGCTTCACTATTCCGTGAAGACCGCTTCAGTGGCGCCGACCGCGTTGGTGATGCCAACCAGCTGACCCTTGCCCTGACCACTCGCCTGCTGGAATCGGGTACCGGTTATGAGCGTCTGCGTGCCAGTATTGGCCAAATCTATTATTTCCGGGATCGTGAAGTAACTCTTCCCGGCAATGCCAGTAGAAACAGTAGTAGCTCCGATATTGTTGCCGAGCTCGCCTCCCGTCTGAACGATGCATGGACGGCAAACTTCGCCTATCAGTATGATACCGAGGATGAAAAGACCGACAAGAGTGTCGCACAGATCCGTTACAAACCGGATCGCAAGCACATCCTGAATGCCGCCTATCGTTACGACAAGGACTTACTGGAGCAGACTGATGTTTCGGCCCGCTGGCCGATGACCGAGAACCTGTATGCAGTGGGGCGCTGGAATTATTCACTACGTAATAACAATACACTGGAAGGCTTTGCCGGTATAGAATATGATAACTGCTGCTGGGCGCTGCGCCTGGTTGGCCGTCGCCGCATTAAGAGTGCTGACTTTATCAATGATAATCCCGACTATAACAGTGCCATCTATGTGCAGATCGAATTCAAGGGCCTGACCAACTTTGGTAACAAGGTGGACCAACTCCTGGAAAATGGCATCCTGGGATACGAAGTGGATTAAACCTTCAAAGCTATTAGTATGACTACAGATTATTGGTTCATTTCGTTGTTGCATCGTTCACTACTACCTGCGTTCCTTATGGTTGTCCTGGCCGCATCCACATCAATAGCAAATGCCGAGCGCGTCGCTGATGTCGACAGTATCGTCGCTGTGGTCAACGATGATGTGATCCTGCAAAGCGAGCTGGAAGGCCGTATCAACAATATCAAGGAGCGCCTGGCCAGGGAAAATAAGCCCTTCCCACCGGAACAGGCCATGCAAAAGCAGGTACTTGAAAGTGTCATCCTGGAGCGCCTGCAACTGCAGGCTGCCGATCGAACCGGTGTCCGGATTGATGACAATACCCTGAACAAGGCCATCGCGGGTATCGCTCGACGCAATAACGTTACTCTGGAAATTCTCAGGAGTACCCTGGAGACAGATGGTGTGGATTTCGAAGAGTATCGTGAAGGGGTCCGCAAACAAATGACCCTGAATCGGTTGCGTCAGCGACAGGTAGTCAGTCGCATTTCCATTAGCGACAGTGAAGCTGAAAACTTCATCAAGCAAAACCTGTCTATCGGCAAGACTGCACAGGAATACCGTATTGGCCAGATCCTGGTCGCTGTGCCTGAGGCCGCCTCACCAGAGAAAATTGCCAAAGCGAAGGCAAAAGCAAACAAAATCCTGAAAAAACTGCAGGCTGGTGAATTCTTCCAGCAACTGGCCATGTCAACGTCTGATGGACGCCAGGCACTGGAAGGTGGCGACCTTGGCTGGCGCAAGCTACAGCAGGTGCCCTCGCTGTTTGTCGACGCAGTGGCCAAGATGCAGGCTGGTGATATCAGTCCTCTGATCCGCAGCCCCAGCGGTTTCCATATCATCAAGATCCTCGAGGTACGTGGCGGCGAACAACACTTTGTGAAACAGACCCAGGTACGCCATATCCTGCTCAAGACCAATGAGATCACCTCAGATGAAGATGCCAGGATCCGACTCGGGCAACTGAGGATCCGTCTTCAGGGTGGTGATGATTTTTCCGAGCTGGCCCGCTCCCATTCACAGGATACTGGCTCTGCCATCAAGGGCGGCATGCTCGGCTGGGTAAGCCCGGGTGACCTGGTACCACAATTTGAAAAGGTCATGAACGAGATAGCGCTAAACGACATCAGTGAACCATTTAAAAGCAGTTTTGGCTGGCATATCCTGCAGGTACTGGGACGACGTCAGCAAGATGACACCCAGGCATTCCGCAAGGGTAAGGCCAGGCAATATCTGCGTGAACGTCGTATTGAGGAAGATACTGAGAACTGGCTGCGACGCTTGCGGGATGAGGCCTACGTGAATATTCGCGCGCCCGAAGAGTACTAACCCTGCTGATGATACAGCTATGGTCAGTGTTACCATAGTCACGATGAACACCTGGCCCATGACCCATGACCCATGACCCATCATGTAAACAGGCAACTCCCCTGTATTGCCCTGACCCCGGGGGAACCTGCTGGTATTGGTCCGGACCTGTGTGTAAAGCTGGCACAGCATTCACGCAACTATCAACTGCTGGCCGTCGCCGACCCTGAATTGTTAAAAATACGTGCCAAACAACTGGGAATGCCACTCACCCTGCACGAATATTCATCGACAGCTGATCAGGATGGCCCGGTTGCCATGCAAGCCGGTCAGCTGCTGGTCCTGCCAGTATCGCTGGCGAAACCATGTCATGCAGGTGAATTGAACCCGGCCAACAGCGAATACGTGTTGCAGACGCTGCGCCGTGCCACCGAGCTGTGTACTGAAGGATATTGCGATGCGCTGGTCACCGGCCCGGTACACAAGGGCGTCATCAATGATGCTGGCATCGCCTTCACCGGGCATACCGAGTTTCTCGCCGACATAACAGCGACAAGGCAACCCGTCATGATGCTGGCCACCACCGGCCTGCGGGTGGCTCTTGCCACCACCCATCTGCCTTTGCGCAAAGTCAGCGATTCGATTAATCAAAATGACCTGCGTAACATCATCCAGATCCTGCACGATGAATTGCAACGTCATTTTGCGATTGCTTCACCGCACATCCTGGTATGCGGACTGAACCCTCATGCTGGTGAAGACGGTCACCTCGGCAGGGAAGAGATCGAGATCATCACCCCGGTGCTCACAGAACTCGTGGCAAAAGGCCTGGATCTGGTAGGGCCGTTACCGGCAGACACCTTGTTCACGCCCGGCGTACTCAATAATGCCGACGCTGTCCTTGCGATGTACCACGATCAGGGACTGCCAGTGCTAAAATATGCCGGTTTCGGCAAGGCCGTCAATATCACCCTGGGATTACCCATTATCCGCACCTCGGTAGGCCACGGGACCGCATTAACGCTGGCCGGTACCGGCCAGGCCGACATCGACAGTATCAATACCGCGATGGATACGGCACTGCATATGATCACTAACACTGTCCCATAAGCCTGTGCATACAACAACGTGTAAATACCGCCATAGAACCTGTAATATCTTTGTTCAGGAATAATTCGATATAAGCATACCGATGTCCAAAACAAATCCCCTGACCCGCGCCAGAAAGAACAAGGCCCAGACACTGTTGCAAGGCGGTCAATTGCCACAGGCGGCCAGGATCCTGACGGAGATTTGCGCAAAGGATAAACGAGATCTGGACAGCTGGTTTACGCTGGCCATGATCCATGCTCAGCTCGACGAGCTCGGTGATGCCATCGAGTGTTTCCAGCACATCATTAACCTCGATCCGAATCATCTGGATGCGATGACCAACCTTGGGGTGGCGCTATTTGCACAGGATCACATCGATGAGGCGCAACAGTACTTACAGAGGGCGGCAAACGCATCGGTAGAAGATGAGGTCGTTTATTATAATCTGGCGTGTACCTACCAGGCCCAGGGAAACAATATTGACGCCATCAAATATTTCGAGAAGGCACATGCGCTGGATCCATCGAATACCGATTGCCTGATCAATCTGGGCGTGGCCTATAAAGATAGCGAACAATACGATATGGCCATTGCCACTTTCCAGAAAGCAATGGTGCTGAAGCCCGAGTCTCCCATCGTGCTGTCTAACCTCGGTATCACGAATCGCTATATCGGCAACATGGACGTGGCACTGGACTATTGTCGCAAGGCGCTTGAGCTGGATCCTGATTATGAGGCCGGACACAACAATCTGGCCACCGCAGAGCTTGTGCATGGTAATTATGCCGAGGGCTGGAAGGAATACGAATGGCGTCTGAAGGACAAACCGCACGCACATCGCTTCCGCTACCCGCGCTGGAACAACGAACCCCTGCAGGGCAAAACCATCCTGATACACGGAGAACAGGGACTCGGTGATGAGATCATGTTCGCCTCCTGTCTGCCTGATATAATTGAAAAGGCAAAACAGTGTCTGATCCATTGTGATCCACGCCTCGCGAGCCTGTATACGCGCTCATTTCCAGCCGCCACAGTGCATGGCGGTGTGCGCAGTGGCGACGATGACTGGTGTCGCGATAGCAACATTGATTACCAGATCCCGGTAGGAAGCCTGCCCCTCACGCTTCGAAACAGGCTGGATGATTTCCCGCAACATGATGGTTACCTGCAGGCCGACCCACAACGGGTGGACCACTGGAAGGATCGCCTGGATGCGCTCGGGGCAGGAAAAAAGATCGGCATCTCCTGGCGTGGCGGGACACCGCAGACACGCATGCATCTGCGCTCGATCCCGCTTGAACAACTGCTGCCAATCCTGGGACAGGATGCCCACTTTATCAGTCTGCAGTACACCGCATGTGCCGATGAAATTGAACACTTGCAGCAACAGCATGGTATCAGCATTCACCACTGGCAAGAGGCCATCGACGACTATGATGAGACCGCGGCGATGGTCACCGCGCTTGATAAAGTCATCAGCATCCAGACGTCGCTGGTACATCTGTGCGGTGCATTGGGACAACAGGCCTGGGTGCTGGTGCCCGGTAGCGCGGAATGGCGTTACCTGCTAAAGGGTAACCGTGTGCCCTGGTACCCTTCTGTCAGGATCTATCGACAGGCCATCATCGGGCAGTGGCAACAGACCATCAATACCCTGGCGGCCGACCTCGGCAAGGAACTTGCCGATGGCCTATGACCAACACCATTCCCCGCCCAGGCCAGGGCACAGATCAGGGCACCGGGCCCGTAAACGCTTCGGCCAGAATTTCCTGCACGACCCCGGCATCATCCAGAAGATCGTGCTGGCCATCGATCCCAGGCCTGGTGAACAGCTAGTTGAGATCGGCCCGGGACTGGGGGCGCTGACCAGCCATCTGCTGCGACTTGCTGGCAGTATGGATGTCATCGAACTGGATCGGGACCTGGTGGCGAAACTGCATCAGCAATTTGGCCACCTCGGCAAGCTTCATATCCACAGTGGCGATGCGCTGAAGTTTGATTTCCGGCAACTCGTCAGAAACGGCAAGCTGCGGCTGGTCGGTAACCTGCCCTACAATATTTCCACACCATTGCTGTTCCACCTGCTGTCACAGGTCGACGTCATTCAGGACATGTATTTCATGCTGCAAAAGGAAGTGGTGCAACGCATGGCGGCAGACCCGGGAACGTCGAGCTATGGCCGGCTGAGCATCATGGTGCAGTACTACTGCCATGTAGAACAGTTATTCAATGTGCCGCCCGGTGCATTTAACCCGCCACCGAAGGTCGACTCCAGTATCGTGCGCCTGCAACCACACCATCCGCTGCCCTGCCCGGCCGATGACCTGGCCAGCCTGTCGCTGCTATTGAGACAGGTGTTTTCAAAGCGGCGCAAGACGCTGAGAAACGGCCTCAAGGGTCTACTGACAGAGCAGGACATCGTTGATCTCGGGATCGATCCAGAGCTGCGGCCCGAGGTGCTCGGCCTGAAGGACTTTGTTGCGTTGAGTAACCGTCTGCATCAAATCAGTCAGCAGACCTCAGACGACGACTGAGCCCCACACTGTGAACGGCTATGCTGCGTGAAGCGTTTCAATACCTGAGCACCCCCTGTGAGCCCTATGCGCGACGGCTGGGCTATCTGGGCGAGATCATCGGTATCGGCGGGCGATATTCGCGTCATCAGGTACTATGGGATGAACACCTGCAGCACACCCGTGGAGTTATTCGTGACGCGGTTTCCCAATGTCAGCGACACCGTAAAGCAGTCGTGCTCGGCTCCGGCATGTTGCTGGATATCCCGTTGGAATTTCTCTCCGATACTTTTGAAAAAGTTGTGCTGGTCGATGTGCTCCATCTGCGTGGCAGCCGGCGCCAGTGGCACCACTTGAATAATCTTGAATTTGTTTGTGACGACATTAGCGGCGTGGCACGTGCATTACATGATGCTATCCCCACCAGTCAGGAGCAGTTACCGATACCACAGAGCTGCGCTGATCTGATCGATCACGATACCGACCTGCTGATCTCGGCAAACCTGCTGTCACAGCTGCCGGTGGTCCCCTGTGACTATCTGCAAAGGCACGCCGGTTTTGATCCTGCCCTGCTACACGACTGGAGCCAGACAATTATTCATCATCACCTGGAGCTTCTTGCCAATGCCCGCTGCACTACCTGCCTGGTGACCGACATACGCCATGATTACCTGGACAGGGCAGGAAAGGTATTACACCAGGAAGACATGCTGTGTGGCCTGCAACTTCCGCAAAGCGGGCATTGCTGGCAATGGCCACTGGCACCATTTGGTGAACAGTCCAACGATTACCAGGTTACCGCCACCGTATGTGGTTTAGTCATGCGATAAGATATTATCACTCCCTGTAATTGTAAATATAAAACGCCCTCATCAGGGGCTTTCAGGAGGTTCACGATTTTTTGCGGATGCAAAAATCGTGAACCTCCTGAAAGTCCTCTGGATGAGTTTGTTATGTAACAATTTCAATTTACCACCTTTGATATTTTTTTGAGAATGTCTTTATCTTCTCCGAATTTGCAAATTGCATCACAATCTTTTCTTAAATCGCTAAACAGTATATAGTGAATCTCAATATCACTATTTTTAATTGATGGTCTCTGTAGCTGCAATATTACTTCTTTTTCCCGCTTATCAGGAATAATAAGGTACAAAGATGGTAGGTTGTTTGGGAAAGAATAATAAAGATCGGTTAGTCTTAATATCCCAGAATAGATGGATGTGCTTTTTTCTACTTCAAAAGCGCAGGTGATTTTATTTGAATCTTTTTCAAACCAAATTGCATCAATAAGAGTTATTGTTTTATAAGTGTCTTTGTCAACATCTATTTCTGGAAACTTATCTACACAGATAAAAGACAGACTACTGCCATTGTGACATTTTGATCTGTCATTTGCTGCGGCAATAACATCATAACCAATTGAGTTTCCGATAGTGAGAATGTGATGCTGCATTTCAGTGTGGAGATCCTCTTCCTCCATTTCACTCACAACTTCCTTGTGCCGTTTTTTAATTTTCTTTTCGATTTTTGTTCGTTCTTCATCAGAAAGATGGTCGTCACTTATCAATAATTTCTTTTCACCAATATCAAACAGAAGTCCCACAAATGCACCTAAATCGTTTGATAACTCAGACTTTAGTTCATCATTTTTCTCTATTATAACTTCTCTCATTCTGAGATATTCCGACCATGATCCAAGCTTTACTTTATCTTTGAAAAGAGAATTAAATCCATTAACAATAGCTGTGTTGCATGGAGGGATGATGGTGGGGTGCAAAAAATAAAGAATACTTGCAACTGCTGGGCCTAACCCTTTAATTTTTCGTTGATCTAATAAAATTATTTCCTTAATTATTTGTTCTTCTTTTGTGGCATTTATGCACTTTTCCAGGAATTGACCAAATGCGATTTTGTTTTCTTCATTTTCATATATGTCAGGTATTCGTAGTTTTGGTTTCCAGTAAAATGGATGCGACGCACCTTTAAATACTTGCTTTTGTTCCGTGATACAATTTAAAACAAATTCTAAAGATGAGCCTTTGAAGTCATTTCCGAAACTTCCATCCTTTATATCCTGTATTACATCAAAAACGCCCCTTCGGATAGTTCGGAATGCTTTTAGTCGCTCATCATTATTTACGAACCAGCTATTATAAACTGTCTCCTCGTCGCTTTTATAACCGTCAATTATCGATTTTAAGTCTTGACTCATATTCCACTCTTTCTATTTGTTTTTGTTACATAACGTTTGAATTAATCGGCGCGCGTCAGCGCGTCCGGCCCCGAAGGGGCGTACTTGAATGATTTGTTAGGTTCATGCCGCCATCATTTCAATGGAATAACCAATTACCAGCGCAGCCATAAACAAATAGCCAATT
>BTQY01000032.1:0-25042 GCA_036986115.1 Gammaproteobacteria bacterium
ATTCACCATTCACCATTCACCATTCACCTTTTACTATTCACTTTTCACTTCTTCCGATACACACTGGGGGCGGCCAGTTCCAGCTGATTGAAGATACCGGAGAGGGTCTCTGTGTGGCTGACAAAAAAATGGCCGCCCGGCCTCAGGCACAACAACAGCCGCTTGACGATCTCCTGGCGGGTCGGCGCGTCGAAATAGATCAGTACATTACGCAGAAAGATGACATCGAACTGGCCCGTATCCTCCGGCAGCAGCGTATTCAGATTGATGTGGCGGAACTGCACCCGCTGTCGCAGGCGCTTGTCGATCAACAGGGTCCCGTGCTGGGCACGTACCCCCCTGAGACAGTATTTTTGCAAATAGGCATCGGGGATATACTGGGTCCGTTCCCGGGAATAATGTCCCTTACGCGCCGTTGCCAGCACCCGGGTGCAGACATCGGAGCCAATGACCTCCCACGGCAGCTCGCCCAGGCTGTCTGCCATCACCATTGCCATGCTGTAGGCTTCTTCACCACTGGAACAGGCCGCACTCCAGGCGCGGAACAGGCGTCCCCGCTTCCAGTCGGCCAGGATACCCTCGCGCAGGAATTCGAAATGGGCGGGCTCACGAAACAGGTAGGTCTCATTGGTGGTCAGCAGATCCAGTATGACCTGACGTTCATTCAACAGGGTCCCATCGATCGCCTGCTGAAAGTAATCCCCATAGGATGCCAATTGGAAATGCCGCAGCCGCCTGGCCAGCCGCGAGGCCACCATCTGCTTCTTGGCCAGGGTCAGTTGAATACCGACCTGTTTTTGCAGGTAATCGCGAATGCGAAAAAAATCTTCATTAGATATGGAAAAGATCAGCCCGGCCGCATCAGCAGGCTCCCCTCCCTGCACTACCGGGTGCATATCCTGTGCTGGCAGGGGCTGAGCCAACTCAAGCACCTTCCCCGGTCGCTGGCGCCGGCAGATCGGATTCTGCCGGGGTTTCTGCTGGTGCCTGTGCCTGGTGTTGTACCTCATCAAGCAAGGACAATTCATCCACCGACAACACATTGGCCACATCCAGTAACACCAGAAACTTGCCGTCCACCTTGCCCATGCCCTTGATAAAATCGGTGCGGATCCTGGCGCCGAAACTGGGCGAGGGTTCGATGTCGCCTGGCGGGATCTCCAGTACCTCGTTGACCCCATCCACGACCACGCCGATGTTCATGGTGGTTTCGTCATCAACCAGCTCGACGATAATAATGCTGGTGCGTTTGGTGATGTCTGCCGGCTGGTCACCGAAACGGGCCGCCAGATCCACCACCGGCACCACACTACCACGCAGATTGATGACCCCACGAATGAAGTCAGGCATCATCGGTACTGTGGTCAGATTACCGTAATCGATGATCTCGCGAATTCTCAGGATCTCGATAGCATACACCTCGCCGCCCAGCGTAAAGGTCAAAAACTGGTTCTGGTCGGAATCGGGGCCCAGTTCGGTATAATCTTGCTCGGCGACTTGTGCCATAACCGTCTAGCCCCCTTGTACAAAACTTTCGAAATCAGCCTCGCCTGCATCGGTGGATTCCGGCACCGGCGCGACCTTGTTTGCTTCCTTGCGGGCATCGCCATTGCCGCTCCTGACAGCACTGGACCTGTTCGCCGGAGAACCGGCCTCGGTCGCCTGGCGCTTGCTGGCGGTCTGTTCATTCAGGGTAAAAAAGCCCATCAACTCCTGCAGATATCCGGCCTGACCCTGTAGCTGGGTGGCCGTCGCCGCCAGTTGTTCAGAACCGGCAGCGCTTTGCTGCGTGACCTGATCGAGTTGGGTCATGGCGCTGGTGATCTGCCCTGCACCGGCGGCCTGCTCCTCGGAGGCCGCGGTGATCTCCTGCACCAGGTCAGCGGTCTTGGTGATATTGGGGACCATCTCCTCCAGCAGGGTGCCAGCCTTCTCGGCAATCTTGACGCTGCTGCTGGCGCGGTCACCGATCTCCTGCGCAGCTACCTGGCTGCGTTCGGCCAACTTGCGCACCTCGGCCGCGACTACCGCGAAGCCCTTGCCATGTTCACCGGCGCGTGCCGCCTCGATGGCCGCATTCAGCGCCAGCATATTGGTCTGGTAAGCGATGTCCTCGATAATGCTGATTTTCTCGGCGATGTTCTTCATCGCATCCACGGTCTCCGCCACCGCCTGGCCGCCTTCCGTGGCAGATTTTGCCGCCTCGTTGGCGATGCCGTCCGTGACCTTGGCGTTCTCACTGTTCTGGTTGATGGAGGCGCTCATCTCCTCTACCGAGGCCGAGGTCTCTTCCACGCTGGAGGCCTGTTCGCTGGCCCCCTGGCTGAGTGTCTCTGCAGTGGCGCTCACCTGTTCAGATGCGCTGGAGATACTGTTGGCGTTACTGTAGACATCGGTGATGACTTCAGAAAATTTATTGATGGTGCTGTTCACGTCGTCCTGGAGCTGCGCAAAGATACCGTAGTAATTGCCATCCATGGTCTTGGTCAGGTCGCCCTGTGCCAGGGTGCGCATTACCCGCACGACATCGCTGAGACTGACCTCGGTGGTCTCCATTACGGTATTGATGCCCTTGGCCAAACGCTCGAAGAAGCCGTCTTTACCGCTCATATCGATACGCTGGGTAAAGTCGCCGATGCCCGCCGCTGTCACAATATCGGCAATCTCGCTCTCCACCGCCACCTCGTCGGTGCGGTCCTTCCACTCCACCACCGCGCCGAGCCGTTCACCGTCCGCATCCAGTACCGGGTTGGCGATTACAGCAAAGGTACGTCCGCCAACACTGAGGTTAGCCTCATAGGTGGTTGCCAGTCGCTCCAGCATACCGCGCTGGTGGGCCGGGTTCTTGTGGAAATCATCAATACAAACCCCCATCAGATTATCGGCATCAAAGTTCGGCAGATCCTTGCGGATATCACTTTCTGCCGTCTTGAACATCTGTTGCACCGCCTGGTTCATGTAGATAATGTTTAAGTCGGTGTCCGCCATCATGACGTTGGTGTTGACATTGTCCAGCGCCACCTTGATGCGCAGCGAATTGGAGGCACGTTGCTTGGCATCGTTGACTTCGAAGGCCAGCTTGATCTGCATCGACTTCAGGGCACGCATCACATCGCCGATCTCGTCGTGGCGGTCGATCTCGATGGCACTGTCATATTGGCCCCCGGAAATCTCGTCAAAGTAGCCGATGGTTTGCTTTAATGCACGCAAGACGTTGCGCGCCACAACAACACCAATTATCACCGCCACCAGCACACCCAGGGCAACCAGAACACCGAGTATGAGAACATCACGGAGCAGGCGATCCACCCGCGCCTGCAACAACTCCTTCAGCAGCGGCGATGCTGCATCGTACAGGGCAAAGGTGTTATCGATGGCCTGGGTACCCGCACCGAAATAGGCAGTTGATTTCATCCCGGTGATACGGCCCTGCAGCAGGCTGGTTACGTGCGAGCCGAAGGCATCCAGCGACTGGCGCGCAACCTGCGCCTGGGCGCCTATGCGTGTCTCGATGGCAGGATTGACGCCAAAGGCGCGTTCCAGCGCGTGAGCCAGCCCTTCCGAGGTAACCTTGGCAGCCGCCTGGAGTACCGACAGGCGCTCCTTTTGTCCATCACCAAACTGGCCCGCGTTTATGATACCGGCCCCCAACCCCCGGCTTTGCCCCATCTTCTCAGTGAGGATGGGTACCCGGTTTACCAGCAGGTCCATCAGATAATACGTGTCCAGCTCGGGGTCCAGGATCAGGCTGGAGCTATCCCCCACGTGGGCGGCCAGAGCAATAATATCTTCCAACAGCGCCGTGTGGCGACTGAAGCTTTCCTTGGCTGGCACGTCAAAGGCCTGGCCCTTCAGGGATTGCCATTTATCTGTGATGGCCTGTAATTTCGCACTGGTGCCCAATAATTCGCCCAGTTCTCCATCCACTGTTGTGATGGCCTGTAAATCCACATCGACCTCGCGGCGCTTCTGCAGAATTTGAGGCTTAAGGGCGCTGTTGCCATTGAGATAGGCGTTGGTCATGCCACGGTGCTGGGGCAGGTTTTGCAGGATCTTTCTCAGTGGTTCCAGGTATTTCAACCCGCTGATTTCCTTCTCGGCAAGCGTAATGTCCTTATTCTCTATCAGCACCAGATTCACTGACACCAGCGCTGTCACCAGCAAGAATGCTAACCCTGCCAAACCCAGTTTGTACCCCATCTTGAGTTTGCGGAAGACGTTGAGCCGCGCCGCCAGTCCCACTTTGGGGGTCTTGCCCGCATTGAGTTGCTGGTATAAGGTCTCAGCCGCCGTGATCTGGTCACGGCTGGGCTGGGTGCGCACCGACATGTATTCAACCACGCGGCCGTCCTTCCAGACCGGTGTGACATTGGCGTTCACCCAGTAGAAATCACCGTTCTTGCAGCGGTTCTTGACCACACCGATCCACGGCCTGCCGGCCTTGACCGTATCCCACAGGTCCTGGAAGGCCGCCACCGGCATTTCCGGGTGGCGGATCATATTGTGATTCTTACCGATCAGTTCCTGCGAGGAATAACCACTGATATCGATAAAATCCTGATTAATATAAGTGATGATGCCTTTCAAGTCCGTCTTGGAGACAATGAACTGTCCGGCTTCCAGCTGAACCTCATTGTTAGTGACTGGCATGTTGGTTTTCATGACATTATTTCTCCTCTTTCCAGGCCGGTATGGCCACCAGTAAATGTTTAAGGAACCTCTGATTTATTCTGGGCGAAGCAGATTGTATCTAAAATGTTCAGATTCAAGGCGCGAATCGCACGTAATAGCCAGCTATTGCGAAGGTTCGCAACGCAGAAGCTGGATATTTTAGATGTGAGATGCAAGTTCATGAATAGATCAGAGGTTCCTTAAGTTAGATTAATCTGTTAAACCCTTGCCGACCTCAGGGTCGTATCGTTCCGCCGACTGCCATTCATGGCAACCTGCTGTACCAGTTCCGGGACATCAATGATCATGGCGACTTCGCCGCTGCCAAGGATGGTCGCCCCGCTGACGCCGTCCAGATGGGCGAAAATCCGGCTCAGGGGCTTGATTACCGTCTGGTATTCGCCCAGCAGCTCATCCACCACCAGGCCGGCCTTTTGACCGGCGAAATTGGTGACAACAATGTTTTCGCGCCGGCTGCGGCTGCCTGTCTCGCGGAACAGTTCACCGAGGCGAATATAGGGCAATACCTCGCCGCGCAGATTGATGTAATCGTTGGAGCACTCTCCGTTGGCCGGTGCAGGCAGCTCGACACATTCTTCCACCATGTCCAGCGGAATGACGTAGGAAGCATCACCGACACGCACCAAAAAACCGTCGATGATCGCCAGCGTTAATGGCAAGCGAATACTGAAGCGGCTACCCTTGCCTGGCCAGCTTTCCACATCTACCTGACCGCGCAGGGATTCGATGTTGCGCCGCACCACATCCATACCCACGCCCCGTCCTGAAACGTTGGTAACCTGTTCGGCGGTAGAAAACCCCGGTTCGAATATCAGCCGGTAGACTTCCTGATCAGACAGGGTCTGACCAGCATTGATCAGGCCCTGCTGTTCGGCCTTGGCGAGGATCTTGTCGCGCGACAAACCGCCACCATCATCCTGCACCTCGATAACGATGCTGCCGGAGTCGTGGTAGGCGTTGAGTTTCAGTTTGCCTTTAGCGGGTTTGTTGATCTGTTGGCGGATCTCTGCCGCTTCAATGCCATGATCGATAGAATTGCGCACCAGGTGCATCAGCGGATCGCCGATCTTTTCCACCACGGTCTTGTCCAGTTCCTTGTCTTCACCGTTGAGTTCCAGCTCGATATCCTTGTGCATACTCTGACTCAGGTCCCGCACCACACGACGGAAGCGACTGAATGTCTCGCCGATGGGGACCATGCGCAGGCCCAGTCCGGTATCGCGGATGTCTTCCACCAGACGCGACATATTCTCCAGCGATTCAATCAGTGCCGTGTCCCGGGTACGGTTGCCCAATAACTTGGTATTGGCACTGGAAATCACCAGTTCCCCGACCAGATCGATCAACTGCTCCAGCTTATCTGCGCTGACCCGGATAGACTTGCTGGCAAGGGCCTGTTTTTCCCTGGCCTGCCGTTGTTTTTTCACTGCGGTTTCAACCATTTCGGGATAGACCACCCCATCCCGTTGCAATATCTTGCCGATGGGTTCACCAGGCCCGGAGCCAGTTTGTGTGGCTGCCTGTTGTTGCAGGGCCTCATCGATTTCACGCCGGGTAACGGCGCCGCTCTCCACCAGGATCTCGCCCAGACGCAACGAGCCGTCCTCGACCAGTTCCTCGATCAGGCCCTGGTACAGCGACAGGCGGGTCAACGGCGGCAGGATGCGCAGGCGGCAGTCATCCTGCACAAACTGAAATACATCCTCTATGGCCTGTTTGTCTGTGCTGCTATCAAGCTCGATTTCTACGCCCAGATAGCAACTCTCCGGATCCATTTCAG
The DNA here is from genome assembly GCA_036986115.1 of Gammaproteobacteria bacterium. GTDB lineage: Bacteria > Pseudomonadota > Gammaproteobacteria > BTQY01 > BTQY01 > BTQY01. Next base: position 6,473 of record BTQY01000032.1, read on the forward strand.
CGGCATCCGGAAGTTCATCCCACAGGGCGATCAGGTTGACGATGTCACCCATGGTGCCCAGGTAACGAATGAAGGACAAAGGGTCCATGCCGTCGCGCAGAACATCATGACCGAAACGGATGGAGATATGCCAGTGATCGCCCAGGCTGATGTCGGTTGGCACATATTCTTCCGCTGCGTCTGCGGCAGTCCCCGCCAGGGTCTGTTCCTCACCCGCCGGGGCGACACCCAGATAGGTGTTCAGCTGATCGGTCAGGGCATGGTCTTTTTGCTGCACCCCGGCGTCCCCGCCATCGTTTCCGGCGATTGCAGCATCCACCAACTGCCCCATGACGTCCCGACAATTCAGCAACAGAGACAACAGGTCATGTGAAATCTCCAGTTCCTCTGCACGCACACGATCCAGCACACTCTCCACCCCATGGGTGAAACTGATGACCGCTTCGTAGGCAAACAACCCGGCCGATCCCTTGATGGTGTGAGCCGCACGAAAAACGGAATTGATGTGATCCATATCGTTTGGATCGTTTTCCAGTTGCAGTAATGACTGTTCCATATCATCAAGCAACTCATTGGCTTCCGTTTCAAATAACTGTACCCCTTCATCCTGAATCATGACCCTGGCTCTCCCGTAATCGTCTTTGCATTGTCATGACCAGTCAATTCCCGTTCGAGCTGTTCGCTGACGTGATAAAGCCCAAAGACATCCTGCACGGCGGAGCTGTGGTTTTTCATTAACAGGGACGTCTCACTATGTTCCGCCTCACGCCTCAGCATAACCAGCAACTGGAACCCTGCGGTATCCAGTTCCGTCACCTGTGACAGGTCCAGCTCCATCGCCTGGCACCCGCCCAGCTTTTTCAGTAACTTGTCTTTCATCTCGGCCGCCGTATAGATGGTCATGTCGCCATCTATTTTTGCATTGCATGTGCCCTTGTATGTTCGTGCCTTTATGCCCATTGCGCTGCCCCGTGACTGAAGATTGGTGATTGGTGATTGCTGGCAGTCATGGCAAAACCAGTTTAGAGACGGCATCCAGAAGTTGTGGTGGCTGAAAAGGCTTGACCACCCATGCCTTGGCGCCGGCCGCCTTGCCCTCAGCCATCTTGCTTTGTTCCGATTCCGTGGTGAGCATACAGATGGGTGTAAATTTATAGTCAGGTAGTTTCTTGACTTCCTTGACAAAGGTAATGCCGTCCATGTTGGGCATATTGACGTCACTGATAATGAGATTAATCTTTACGCCATTGAGCTTACTGAGTGCGTCCACGCCATCCTCGGCCTGTATCACCTCGTAACCCTCGCGCTTGAGGGCAAGCCCAACGACCTGGCGGATAGAGGATGAATCATCAACAATTAGAATGGTCTTGCTCATAGTATTTGTCCTGAATAAGAGGTCCTCAAAAAAATGCCACCTGTGCTTTGGCAGGGGCGTGCTGTGCGATTCCCCTGTGATTCTGCTTCTGCTCGAACGTGGTATAGGTTGATTCCATTTCGTCCAGCCATGATTGCACATCGATCACTGTGGCTTCCTGGTCACCCGCTGTGCTATCCAAATGGTCAAGCCGCTCACGCAGTGCATTTATGTGCTGTATCACCTGGCTTAGAATTTGTGAGACACGATCCTGAAATTGCAATGACACCAGCACATCAGAGATCTCACTTGAGATGCCCGTACCCGTATGGGCCAGTTCTGTTGTTGAATCCATTAGTGACGTGGTGACTTTCTGAAAACGCCCCATAACATTGTGTATAATTTCTTCAGATGTTGTTACTGATTCCTTGTCCTGCTGTGCAGTTTTATCCGTTAGATCGACCACTGTGCTCATGGAACTGGTTACGTTCAACACGAGTTCGGTGATTTTCTTGCTGGTGTCTGCTGACTCTGTCGAGAGTTTGCGCACTTCGTCTGCTACTACGGCGAAACCACGTCCGGATTCACCCGCTCGTGCTGCCTCGATGGCCGCATTCAGTGAAAGCAGGTTGGTTTGTCGGGCAATGTTGCCGACCCCATCGCCCATGACCACCAGTTTCTCCATGTGTGCACTAAGATCACGAATTTCCTGCCCCATCTGGTGCTTCGCCTGCTGAGCCACGTTCAAGGCACGCAACACCGATGTCAATTCGGTTTCGCTCAGATGAAACAGGTCAACGATACCTCCCACATTGTCACCTGTATCGACTTCTTCAGTTGATCTGCGTGCGGCCGCCACTGCCTTTTCAAGGTCCAGCGCCAGATCTGAGAACTTCGTGGCCAAATCCGAAATGGCCGTTTGGGTTTGACCGCGCGCTGTTTCAATCTGTCTTTCCCAGATCTGAAAGGATTTATGCAATAGCTCCCTTTCCTCTCGTGCGGCCACATCTTTATAGGTTGTTTCCGATGCCGGTGCCAGTGGAGCTTGCTGATTCTCGTCGATGAGTTGCGAGACTGTTTTTGGCAACCAGACCGAAATGGCGATTGTAAGCACCAAAATGGCGCCAATTGCGGCAAGCAGCCCGGCATCAACCGGGATGAGAATTACGAGTAATAATGATGCCACTATCCCCTGCAGGGCAGGAGCAATCCAGAAACGCTTATAACTAATCCAATGGTTGTTTATTGCTGTGTCCATAATTTCCTTCCATGCATTTCTTGCAGACCAGGATCATATTTACTGCTATTCGTTACCGCTTTACGGGTTGCCTGGCATAGAACTTAATCAGCGGAATGCTATTTATTTCTTCCGTATCAGTCTGAACATTCAATAGGTGTTTACCTGATGCCATGCCAGCTCAACATCAATGAATGCGTAACAGGCTGTTAACCCTTCCATGCCAGGTGGCTGAAGATCTCCACAATAAAAGGCCGCTGCTTGTTGATGGCTTCAATCATCAACGTGATCCATTTTCTGACGCTCTGTTTGCCTGCCATAATGCTATGCCACCCGGCTCCCGATAACATTATTGAATAACCGCATTTATTAATGTGGCCATGCTGTTTCACCCACTTAATGTCATCGGCGTTATGTGCCGGACAATGAATAGGACATTGTCACCAATTCGGCTAGGCGTTTTGCTGGTATCTGGCTGAGAATATGTCTGGGGGTAATACGGAATACGACTTGACTGGCCCGCAGCAAGCAGGCTGGGTATTCATATAATCACGTCACACGGGAACGCCCGAACGAAGTGACAAAGTGCCCTTGGGGTGCGCCCGAACGAAGTGACAAAGTGCCCCTCCGCTTTGTCATACCGGCGCGCCCAAACAAAGTGCGGAAGTGCCCTTGGGGTGCAGGCCGGAATCCAGTCATCCCATAGAAAAACTGGATGCCGGGTCAGGCCCGGCATGACGAGTCTACGTCCTTCCTGTGCGTCCTCTGCGGTAAATAACAACATCGAACCGATAATCAAAGAAAACCCGTTAACCGCAGAGAACACGGAGGTCGCTGTGTAAAAGGCGTTGGAGCGCCTGTAGGGTGCGTTTTATAGCGTGACTGGCTACGGTATTTATCGGACTGCGCGGCGGGCACGGTTTATCAGTGCGGTTCTTTCTCCATCTTCGAGACCTGCTCCCGATTAACCAGGCCATTGTCGATGGCGTAAAACATCAGTTCGGCATTGTTCTTCATGCGCATTTTCTTCAGGATGTTGGCCCGGTGGGCACTGACGGTCTTGCTGCTGAGTGATAATTCCTCGCCGATCTGGCTCACCTGCTTACCGGCGGACAGCAGTTGAAATACCTGCAATTCCCGGTTACTGAGCGCCTCATGCGGCGCATCCCCAACATTGGGGTCAAGCGCGTTGGCCAGCTTCTCCGCCAGCGCAGGGGTAATATACTTGCCACCCCTGGCGACCTTGGCGACCGCCGCCAGCAACTGCTCCGGGATACAGCCCTTGGTGAGATACCCCGCCGCGCCTGCCTTGAGCGCCCTCAGGGCATACTGGTTTTCGGCGTGCATACTCAGGATCAATACCGCCGCCTTCGGCCGCTCGCGCTTGATCTGTTTCAGGATTTCCAGACCGTTTTTCCCCGGCATGGAAATATCCAGCAGTACCACGTCCCAGTCCTGTTCACGAATTTTCTTTAATGCCTCGTGACTATTGGTGGCTTCATCCGTCGCGACCACATCCGGGCAATCGTTCAGTAGCTGTTTCAGGCCCGCACGCACAATGGCATGGTCATCGACAATCAATACCCTGAATTTCTCGTGCGTCAGCAACCGCTTGCTGTCGGTTTGTCCCGAGTTCTCCACTTCCGTTGATGTCCTTCCCACTACTATCTCCTTGACAATCTTCATACTTCCCTGAAGAGAGTCATTAGTAATACCGATTATTACGATATCTGTAGCATCAATCTATTCGATTGTGGCTTATCTTGGATATAGGAGTTTGCCCTATTTAATGCGGGTTAACCCCTTAAAATGAATGCACGTCCGCCAGTGATCCCGGCTATATTGAATATCTGCTCATCAGGGCCCTCATCCGCTACTGGAAGTTTTGCCTAGTGGCAGGCGAAGCAATACGGTGGTCCCCTCACCCGGGTGCCCCTTGATAAGGATGGTACCGTCAAAGGCGAGCGCGCGCTCCCGCATACCTATAAGGCCAAACGCATCATCCCGGTATATCTCTGCCCGGGTTATTCCCCGGCCATTGTCTGTCAGGCGCATATCAATATACACCTCACCACTGTTGATTATCAGGCTGATCCGGCTGGCCCCGGCATGCCGCGCCACATTGGTCAGGGCCTCCTGCAGGATACGGAATACCGTAGTGGCGCGCCCGGAATCGAGCGGCAGATCACCGATTTCCATCGTCGACTCACATTCGATGCCGGTGCGATGCTGAAACTCCTCCAGATACCACTGTATTACCGGACCCAGGCCCAGTTCATCCAGCATGGCGGGGCGAAGACCCGAGGTGATGCGTTGCACCACCCCGATCGCGGTCTCAATCACAGACAGCATCGACAGGACCTTCTCTTGCATTTCCTGCTCTTCCCCGGGGATACGCTGGCTTAGCCAGTGTATATCCATATTCAGCGCCGTTAATATCTGGCCTATTTCATCGTGCACATCCCGTGCGATTCGCGCCTGTTCCTCCTCCCTCACCGCTTGCAGATGGTCGGCCAGATCCCGCAGTTGCTGGCGGGAGTCCTGCAGTTCCTGTTGCGTCCGTATGTGCTCGCGGATGTCCCTGAAGAAGGTGAAAAAAACTTGCGTCTCCCCCAAATTTGCCAGTGTGACGCTGATATCCAGATCGATGAGTGTGCCGTCTTTACACCGGTGTCGTGATTCAAAGCGATCATGACCCTGGGAGAATATCTTTTGAATGTGAAGCTGAACCTCTTCCGAGTTTTCACTCGCCTCGAGATCCGCCACCGTCATCGTCTGCAACTGCTCCCGAGTGTAGCCCACCATCTCGCAGTAGGCCTCATTCACATCGCATATATTACCTTCAAGGTCGACCATCCAGAATCCGTCCCGCGTGGTCGCCAATATAATTTCATTATGCAATACCTGCTTCTTTAGTTGATCTTCCGAGCACTTGCGCACAACAATCTCATCCTGTAGTTGCTCATTGCGTGCCCGCAATTCATCGGTTCGCTCCGTTACCAGTTCCTCCAGGTGCTCGCGGTATTGCTTCAGTTCCTCCTCGGAGCGCTTGCGCACCGTGATATCGTGCAGGGTACTGACAATGCCAATGGATTCCCCTTGCTCATCATGAATCTGTGAGGCCGTGTGTTCGCTTGGAAAAATCTCGCCGTTCTTGCGTTTTAGCTCGAATTCAAACCGGGCGACCTCGCCTTTATCGAAGGTCGCCTTGATGCGCCTGCCGAATTCCACCATATGATCATGGTCCACATGGAGCATCGCCGTCGGCTGACCGGCAATTTCCTGTTGTGAATAACCCAGCATGGTTTGGCCAGCTGGATTCAGGTTGACCATTATCCGCTCGGGTGTGGTTACCACCACCCCTTCCTCCAGGGCATTGAAAATGCCCTGCATCCACAGGCCGGATTCTTTCAGGGAACGTTCAACCCGCTGTCGTTCGCTGATTTCATCAGCCAGTTCGCGGTTGAGTGTGACCATCGTGTTTGCCCGACGACGCGCTGCGTGGCCAAAGTGCATGGTAAGGCTCATTAGTAGTGCCAGCAACAGGCCGACAATCAACGCTATCAGCGGCAACGGCGACGTCAGTGACGCCAGCAGTGCCTGGCTGGGCTGGAGTTGCAAACGCCAGTCGAGGTTAACGATGGTAAAGGTTTGCTTCCGGCCCATGCCGGGCTCATACACTGCGCCAGGCCCGACGCGCCGATAGATTTCTTCATTGCCCTCAAATAGCTCGAGTGCATAATCCTGGCTTGCCAGTCTGACGACAATGGGCGTGAGCAGTTTATGGAGAAGAAATACACCACCGATAAAACCATCAAAGCGGTCATCGATATAGAGGGGGGCATAGACAATAATGGCCCTGCCTCCCTGGACCAGTTCGATGTTGCGAGTCGCGGTGATCACACGCTCGAGCCTGGCGCTCTGCAGTGCCTGTGTCCTGCGCGGTTCAAAGGCGAGATACAGATCCCTGGCCGCCTCATTACCCTGCAAGGGTTCGATCCAGCGCACAACCATTGACGGATCCACCCACGACATCGCCTGAAGTCCCGGGTTATCTTCAAGATAGTGCGCGGCATCTGCCTTCCAGGAACCCTGTGGTGTACCGCCTTGTTGCTCCCAACGCCGGGCCATGCGGTCCACCGCCAGCACCTGGGAATTAATGGCACTGGTGATCTCCGCACTCAGGCTCACGGCCTGCTCCGCAATGATCTGCATGATATGCTCGCGTCCCTGGGCCAGCAACGATTGCCACAGCACCACCGCCAGCACGGCCACGCCGAAACCGCTCTCCAGTGCCAGGCTGTGCTTCCCCTGCGTTGCTATCTGGCGCCAGATGAAGGCCAGCAACCCGGCCCCGAGCAGCATGAATCCACCCGCGGTATGCCCCGCCATGTAGGTCGGATGTAACCACCCGTAAGGCGTCTCCCCGCCCGCGGCATATCCCAGCAGGTTCCCCAGCCCCAGGGCCAGAACAGCCATGCCAAAGATCCGGCCCACCAACAAACGTCCCCGTGGCCACCATGACCTGGCCAGCACCAGCAGGGCAAGCCCGCTCAACAAGTGGGCCAGCGCTGTTACCGGTGACATGCGTCCGGGGTGGGCCGTCTTGGTGGTGATATCGGGCTCAAACAGGAGCCGGTCGATACCTAAATCGAGGCCAAGGAAATACTGCAGCAGTGTTATCAGGGCAAGCCCCGCCGACAAGCCGCCAAACAGCATCACCAGCGGCGGTCGATTCCTTACAAGTGACAGCAGACCTGCCCCGCACAACACAAAAGCCAGGGCGGTATTGAATTGCATCGGGACCAGCTGAGATCGCAGTTGTACCAGCAGGCTGGAATCAATGAACCAGCCAATCATCACCATCAGGCCCAGCAGTACCGCCAGGCCACCTGCGGCATTTACAACATGCAACATCGGGGTGGAAGCAGGATTCGTTTGTTTTGTGACCTTTTGTTCTGTGACAGGCATAATACTCGACAAATACTATCTGGTTTTACCCCGGGAGTTTACAACAATAGCAACAACTCTCGTTGATTGGTATGCTGTTTCTGTATTTTCAGGGACACATTGCAGATAGAAATGCTGACCTTATGATAGCGTTTGGTAAACCGGGAATCAGAGTCGTCACCCATTCATGCCTCCTTCAGACAACTGGTTAGTGACCACTAATAGCGGCAGTGCACCACCATGCAGCACATGTCTGCACCATAATAGCCCGATAGAAATTTATCTAAAGTTTTGCATTGTTTATCCAATACCTAACATTAGTTCCTGGTCAGTCCGATCATTCTTCGACATACCAGAATACCGTAGTATTTTTATGGAGATGTAAGATCATGAAGATCAATCAGCCAGTCACACAAAAAGAGCTTCAATATAATGATGATGTCGAGATCGTTTCATCCACCGATCTTAAGGGAGCGGTCACGTATGCTAACGATGAGTTTCAGAGAATTTCCGGGTATAGCTGCGAAGAATTACGCAATAAAAACCACAACCTGGTTCGTCACCCCGATATGCCCCCTGAAGCATTCGCCATGCTCTGGGAAGATATGAAGGCAGGCAAACCATGGATGGGGATAGTAAAGAATCGCTGCAAGAATGGTGATCATTACTGGGTTGATGCCTACGTAGTCCCCCAATATAACGGAGACAAGATCGTTGCCTATCAATCGGTACGGGTTAAACCTAAAAAGGAATATGTTCAACGGGCCGATCAGCTGTATAAAAAAATAATGTCCGGTAAGTCAGATCAGGATAAACGCCGTTCCACGCTGGCCACTGTAAAGCTTGAAAAATTTCCAAACACACTGTCCGGCAAACTGTCTCTGGCGCTTGGTGGCGCTCTCACTCTGCTGATGGCAGGGTTATATCTGACAGGCCATTTGTCACTAACGGGATTTGCCCTGGGCGCAATTATTGGTGCCCTGCTAATTTATACAGTAACCCGTACTGGACTCGCTGGACTGGAAACACTGGCAGAAAAAAGCAGGTCTATCACGAATGACCCGGTTGCACGCCTGATCTATACCGGTAGAACAGATGAATTGGGGCAGATAGAACACGCACAGATCCTGTTGCAGGCAAAATTAAGAACGGCCATGGGAAGGGTCAAGGAATCAACCCGGAGTCTTGCTAAAGATGCCGTTGATATCGCTCGTCGAAATAATGAACTTTCGCAACGCACTGAACAACAGGCAGCCACCCTGGAGGAAACAGCGTCCAGCATGGAAGAGATGACCTCTTCGGTCAGGCACAATGCCGACAGTGGAAAGTCGGCTGAGGAACTTGCGGCCAACACCCAGAACCAGGCCGAGAACGGCGGAAGGGTTGTAAGCCAGGCAGTGGAAGCAATGAATGAAATCAATGCCAGCAGTAACAAGATTTCGGAAATCATCGGTGTTATAGATAGCATTGCTTTTCAGACCAACCTGCTGGCCTTGAATGCCGCTGTCGAGGCAGCCAGGGCAGGTGAACAAGGGCGTGGTTTTGCGGTGGTTGCGGGAGAGGTCGGGAGCCTGGCCGGGCGCAGTGCAGAATCGGCAAAGGAAATCAAAAACCTCATCAATGAAAGCATAGAACGGGTCGAACGTGGAACGACACTGGTAAATAAATCAGGTGAAATTCTGCAGGAGATTGTCGAGAGCGTTAACAGCGTGAGCAATCTAATCTCGGCATTCGCCTCCACCAGCCGTGAACAGGCCACTGGAATTGAACAAATCAACAATGCGGTCACACACATGGATGATACGACACAACAAAATGCCACCCTGGTGGGCAAGCTGTCCGCATCGAGTACGGCCATGGAAGAACGGGTAGTTGCCCTGTCCAGTCTGGTATCCGGCCTGTCCGACCGGAAGGACGTAGACTCGTTATGCCGGGCCTGACCCGGCATCCAGTTTTTCTATGGGATGACTGGATTCCGGCCTGCACCCCAAGGGCACTTCCGCACTTTGTTTGGGCGCGCCGGTATGACGATATATTTGACTGGTTCTCAGGTCGACGTGGCCACCCGATCAAGATCGAGTTGATCGGGGTTATTATGGCTCTGGCTAAATAACTTATTGGTTAGTGCTGCCTGTTCCAGGGTACTATGGACTCCTTCACCAACCCGGATATAAGCTGCCCATGGTATAAAGCGGGTCTGCTGAAACTGGACAGGCTTGCTCGATTGAATGTCGACGTTAAGACCTGCCAGATAGACTATTCGCCGACCACGAAAGTTATCTCTTTTCTTTATATATCTGCTGTTGCGATCGAACTCCACCATTGTATTGATTTGCGCAGCCATCAGGCCGGGTTCTTCAGAGGTCACGATTAAAGGCATATATTCCGAGAGGTTCTCAATTGCGTTCCCTGTTTTTCTTTCTATATCAGGAAAGCGAAAATAGAAATCACCTGGACTGAGCAGATGGCCGATAGGCATTTGCGTTTGCGTCATTTGCTCCGCAAGTCGACGCGACGCCCTGAATACTTTTGCCGTGCTTCTGGTTTCCAGAAATTCGTTTTCTTTTAGCCCCTCTTCTCTGGCGACTAAATTTTCGAGATTCAGAAACAGTCCGTGTTGGCGATCATTATTCAGCAGCCCATTATCAATAATAATCATCGTATTTCCATTACTTCTTTCTAACTGGATTTGTTGTTGGGCAAAATTGTATTCCTGTTGACACCACTCAATGGCAGTACATAATGAATGGCAACTGATCTCACCTGCCACAATATCACTTGTGGGATCGGGGAATGTGCAAAAAGCTGATTTAAGCGGATTATAACCGATATGGCTGGCTTGAATAATAATCATATCACCGGCATGAGTGCTAAATTCATTAAATGCTTCGCGATCAAGGGTGCCGTCGATAAAACTCAGATCCGCAGGAAATCGGCCAAAATGCTTGGCCAGCAGGAGCTGGCAGTAACTCTGATCTTCGTCCATACAAAAAGCGCTGGCCAGACGTATTCGCCTGGCCTTCAGATCAAACGACTGACATAAGTTATACAGTCGGGGGATGAACCTGGCGTAATCCATGGCATAAGCATGAATATCAACGTTAAAAATAGCCGGAGGAATATTGAATTCATTACGCAATATCATGGGCCAACTCCGGGGTTGATTGCTTCGTGCATTCCCTTAATATGCTCGGCAAGCACTTCTGCACAACCTGGCAGCAGTTCTTTTCGAGACGACCAGAAAATCTTGTCCATTGTTTCCAGATAGTCATGCATGAATCACATCGTCAATCAACTTCACTGCCGGAAGCCTTTCTGTCTGGAACCATTTTCCCGTGCGCTGGTACCGCTCAGCCCGGTCCCTCAAACACTTGCTGACATTGATTACTATCATCAGGGTGTCCTGCCGGGCATGGAGATAGGTGTCGGTCACGACCAGCAGATCGCCATGCCTTCGGGTAATCTGGAAATCCAGATCAGTCTCGGCTACCAGTCGTGGCAATACCGTGGATAGAGGAACATCCGCCTCGCTACCTTCCGGTGATACGTATAGCAAATCCAGCATTGCCTTGTTTTCCCGACACAGCGCAATGGCGTGCTCCACTGCCTCGGGGGAAAATGCCTCATTGCCAGCCAGAACTACCCTGTGAGGTACCTTGTTAGGTGCAATCGGCCAGGGGCCCTTGTGCCGGTCCAGAATTTCGGCCTTTTGTTCTTCGCTGAGCATCTCCCCGGCATCGGCGAAGGTCAGCGCCTCACCTATAGTCTTCAATATATCTCTGATACCTTTTAACATGGCTTTTCTCCTGTAACCTGAGCTGAAATAATTCAGCCCCGTACAAACAAATTGATGGCAATACAGTTATAATCCGACATTCACTGCCATGAGCATCACGAGCAGCAAAACTATTGTCATGAAACCATTTACAATGCCCTTGGCCAGAAATATGTAGCCAATCCAGATAGCCGCTGCTGCCAGGATCATTGGCCTGCGCAGGTGCTTAAATTTCCTGGCCATCACCGACACGACCTGAATAATGAGGGTGATGAATAACTACCCTGTGTAAATATGGCCAGATTCAGGGCTACGTGGCCTTTTTCACCCGCGAACCCCGTGTTACCTGTAGCTGGCTGCATGTGTTTCATTAGCAAACGTTCCGATCGCTCAGAAGACCAGACTCATCATCAGCATCATCACCACCAGGAAAAGCACGGTCATGATACCGCCGGCACGCATGAAGTCCGGCACGCGGTAGCCGCCCGGCCCCATGATCAACGCGTTGACCTGATGGGTAGGAATGAGGAAGGAATTGGAGGTGGCGATGGCCACGGTCAGGGCGAACACCGCGGGATCGGCGCCCGCACCGATGGCAATGTTCACCGCCAGTGGCACCAGTAACACGGTGGCACCTACGTTGGACATCACCAGAGTGAAGAATGTCGCCAACACCGCCACAGCAGACTGGATGACCCATACCGGCATGTGCCCCACCACCACAAGGACTTGCTCGGCGATCCATTTGGCGGTGCCGGTCTGCTCGACCGCCATGCCCAATGGGATCAACGAGGCCAGCAAGAATACCGTCTTCCAGCTCACTGCTGCGTAGGCCTCCTCAATACTAAGCACCCCGGAGAGCACCATGCCCATGGCACCGGTGAGCAGCGCCACCGACAGACGCAGGTCCGTAAACAGAACCAGGCCCAGGGCGACGGCGAAGAAAAACAGCGCATAACCAATCTTTTGCGGACGCAGTTCCTCGTGGGGATACTCGGTAGTCACCACCACGAAGTTGCGATCTTGCTCCAGCCGCGCCAACGCATCCCAGGTGGTGTGCACCACCAGGGTATCGCCGGCCTGCAGCGGCAGATCGCGGATGCCATCGCCCTCACGCAAGGTCTCTCCGTCACGATGCAGTGCTACCATGGCGACGCCATAGACCTTGCGCATCCAGACATCGCGAGCACTTTTGCCAATAAGGTTGGAGCCGGGCGGGATAACAATTTCACCAATACCAGACTTGGTGGCTGACAGGGCCTCTGTAAAAGATTCAATACCCTTACGCAACTTAAGTTCATAATGGCTGACAAACGCTGTCAGATTTTTTGGTGCAGCCAATACACCAAGTACCGTACCACCACCGATACCCACGTCACGCGCGAGACTGCCGGGGCCAATTTTCATACTGTCACCGCCACGCAAGGCAGCGACAACCCGGATACGTTCATTGTGTTCAATATCATCGAGTTGTTTGCCCACCAGTGAGCTTCCATCGGGCACAAAAACCTCGAACAGGGCGTAATTCAGACCGTACACCTCCTGGAAGTAGCTCATGGTGTTGCTGCCGGTGCTACCGTCTTTCTTGCCAGCCGGGGGCAGAACAAAGCGGCCGGCCAGCACAAAATAGATGATACCGGTGGCCACCAGGACCAGACCTACCGGGGTTACCGAGAACAGTGACCAGGGATCCATCTGCTGTTCTACAGGCAGGGCTTTGTTGGAGGTGAGGATCAGGTCATTTAGCAGGATCAGAGGACTTGATCCCACCATGGTGATGGTACCGCCGAGGATGGCGCAGAAACCCATGGGCATGAGCAGGCGCGACATGGGCAACCCGGAACGTGCGGAGATACGCGAGACCACCGGCAGGAACAAGGCGGTAGCGCCAACGTTTTGCATGAATGAGGAGATGATACCGACGGTACTGGAGATGATGGAGATGATGCGTGTCTCGCCGCTACCACCGATCTTCAGAATAATGGCCGCCACCTTGTTCATAATGCCGGTCTTGTCGAGGCCAGCGCCGATGATCATTATCGCAATGATTGAGATCACTGCATTGGATGAAAAGCCGTCAAACAAATGCCGGGTGTCGATGAGGCCCTGCTCCAGTCCCATCAGCGGGGCCAGCAGGGACGTGAGCCCCAATAACACCATCACCGTGACGGCGGCCACATCTACCCCGACCACTTCGAAGACAAACAGATATATGGTAAACAACAGGATGGCGCTTACCCAGGCGATCTCAATGGTCGGTACCACTGTGGCCACATAGAGGGCAGCGGCGGCGAATATCACAACAGCGATCCCCTGCTTGCGGTTCAGACCTTTTGATGGTGCAACCACGCGATCTTCATCGGCTAACGTGATCAAGGTCGCTTCTCCTTAGCCAGGTCAGCAGGACGCAATGATTGAATACTGCCAGAATAGAATTCATGGACTGCGATGGGCCGTGTTCTACAGAAATTCAGATTATTCAAGTCCCTCTCCTTAAATTCGTTCATCGAAAAACAGCTGGTACAAACCACTGCACATCCGCCGCCCTGCTCCGGTGAATACACATACGCTGTAAAATTCACTTCGTGACCAGGAGAACCGCGCAGAGAGAGGGTGATCTCCACGCGGCCTCCCGGGAGGAACGCCAGTGGCAACTGCTTGCTATCGCGGAATATTCCGTCGAAAAACAGGCTTTGGCGATAACATCATGCTAACCGGATGTAGGTTAAGAGAAGGCTAAGAAAGTGCTAAGGATTCGTGAGAAACGGGGTACAGGAAAATCACCACATGACATTTCAACCTGAAATCATCGGTTGGATGGCCTGTCAGGCGATAACACATTATATATTTCCAGTAATTAACGCATCACCTTGACAGTCAGCGGCTGAATTCAGATTCGACTTCCGGTCACCGACGGCAGGAAGGACAACCGAATAAGTGTGCCGCGGCCTTCGCGGCTGTCTATATCGATATTCCATCCATAGCGTCGGCAGATGCGTTTCACCAGAGAAAGTCCGATACCTTCTCCGTCAGTTGAAGCCGTGTAATATCGCTCGAATATCCGCCGCAACTGCTCTGGAGAAATACCAATACCTGTATCATCCACAGTGATGCCGTTTTCTTCCAGGCTGATGCACACGCGGCCACGTTCTGTATAGGAAAACGCATTGCGGATGAGATTGGCGAGCACGACACGTAACAGGGTGCATTCGACTGGCAGGATAGTTTGTACCTGGATATCCAGTTTGATTTCCACTGGTTTATGACGCAACAGGTGTCGGTGTCCCTCTACTACCTGCTGCAGCACCTCGCCCACCGCACAGCCGGATTCTGAAACATTACCTTTCTCTTCCCGGGCCAATAGCAACAGTGCCGTGACCAGTTCGGTCATCTCATGCACAGACCGGGCGATTCGTTCGATCCGCGCGCGCCGGGCTTCATCCAGACCGGGTTCGTCAAGCAATATTTCAGTTGCTCCCTCAATGACAGCCAGCGGTGTACGTAATTCATGGCTGACATCGGCCGTGAAGGCCTGTTCACGTTCGATAAAAGCAGCCAGCCGCCGCAGATAGGCATCGAACTCACGTGCCAGTATTCCCACCTCGTCGTGTGGAAAATCCTCGGCCAGGGGCGCACCATGATCTTCGGGGTGCAGGCCCGCGACACGCGTGGCCAGTTCCCTCACGGGAGCAATGACGCGCCCCGCCAGCCAGAAACCGAGAAACGCGGACAATAGCGTCATGAGCAGAATACCGATACCGAGGAAGAGCTTGAACTGATTCTCGCGATGGCGAATCTGCCTGTCATCGTACAGCACAATGAAATGCCGCTCGTCGCTCACTCGTACCTCGGCGTAATAGTTCCTTCCCTCCAGCTGTACCTGATGCAGGCCGGCTTGCAGTTCACGCAACACCTCAGGTGCGCTCTTTGCTCCGGGCTGGATCACATAGGTGCGAATCGTAGTACTGGTAGGTGGTGGCGCTTCGGCATCGACCTCATAGCGTGTAATATAATCTTCGAGTTCCGCAGAGAGCGTTTCAGCGATGAGGCGATCTTCCATATCGACGGTGAGCACATAAAGGGTCCCGGCCAGGCCCAGACTTATCACCATACCCAACAGGGCGAAGGCCAGGGTAACGCGATAGCGAAGGCTAGTCCTGAATCTCATCGGGCACCGCCAGTTGATAACCTATGCCGTGCACAGTTCGCAACAAGTGTTCGTCAAAAGGCCGATCGATGGCGGCGCGCAATACGGACATATGGGCGCGCAGCGCATCGCTGTCAGGTCGAGTATCTCCCCAGATACGCCGTTCGATCTCCCGCCGCGGTACCACGCGGGGAGATTGCCGGAGGAGCAAAGCCAGGATCTTCAGGGGTATCGGTGGCAGAGAGATGGATTTACCGGCACGCTGCACATGCAAGGTGGCGGGATCGAACACCAGATCGGCTACCCGCAGCAATTCCCGGGAATGCTCACCACGCCCCCGCCTCACCAGTGCCTTCAGGCGTACATCCAGTTCCTGCATGGCGAATGGTTTCACCAGATAATCGTCGGCCCCGCTGGCAAAGCCCTCCAGCTTGTCATCCAGTGTGTCGCGAGCAGTGAGCATCAACACCGGTTTGTCGTGTCCTGCATCACGCAAGCGGCTGCAGACTTCCAGACCGTCCATGTCCGGCAGCATCAGATCCAGTATGATGGCGTCGTAGTCATTGTCCTGTGCGAAACGCAATCCGCTCCGGGCATCATAGGCCGCATCCACCACGTAGCCTCGTGGCCCGAGAAAGTCGTATAGATTAGCGACTAGATCCAGATTATCTTCGATGACCAGTATGTACATAGCGATAAATTGTAACACCCTGCAGGGACGAGGAACCCAATATTATTCGACTTCTGTGCCTGACATCAGTTCTCCACATCTCTGACGGTTGCGCACTCCCGGAAGATCCGCTTTGAACAGGTGCGGCAAATGGATTTATCCAGCTTCTGAAAGATAGCGGTAATCGCTACCCTCTTGGAGTGAAAGATATTTCTTCCGCCGACACCATCGATACACTCACATTTCTCCAGCGAATCCCACAATCCCTGCTTTACATCGACCAGGTAGAGGTCACCACCACGGGCCTTACGCCGCCTGGCCTCCTTGACCAGTGCATCGCCACCCGCCAGATCGGCAAAATTGATCCCCTTGGCGACAATCGCCAGGTGTTTTTGCTCGGGGTGTCTGGCTTCGATACGGCTAAAGGCCTCTTCCACATGATTGATTGAGCCGAAAAACAGTGAGCCGTCGATACGCGTGAAGCGTAGTTGCGGACACTGTGGCAGCGTCGGATCACTGGAAAAGGCATGTTTTGGCAGGCGCGGATCCGGAGTACGAGTCACAATACGCGGTTTGGAAACCCGTTCGAGGTACAGCACCATCGACAGAATCACGCCGGCAAAGATAGCGAACTCCAGTTCCAGGAACAGGGCACCGAAAAAAGTTACTGCCATGATGGCCGTCTCGCGGCGGCTGCTCTTGAAGATGTGGCCGATCTCCTTGAAATCGATCAGACCCCAGGCAACCAGAAACAGAATGCCGGCCATGGTGGCATCCGGCAACCATGCGGCGAGTGGTGCCACCAGCAGCACAACAATAATCAGCAACAACCCGGCGAACACCGCAGCCAACGGGGTTTTTGCGCCGGCCTGGTAATTCAGGCCACTGCGATTGAACGAACCGGTAGCAACATAGCCGGAAAAAAAACTGCCGGCGATATTGGACAACCCCTGAGCGATGAACTCCTGATTACCGTCAATACGTTGCCCGCTGCGCGCGCCCAGAGAACGGCCAATGGACACCGCCTCGGTCAGGGCGAACAGCGTCACGGCGAGTGCGGCAGGTGCCAGGTTCTTGATGGTCGTCATCGAGAAATCCGGTGTTGATAACGGTGGCAGGGTGCTCGGCAATGTGCCGACCGTCTCAATGGCGGCTGTTTCCGCACCAAAAAGTGTGTTGAGCAGCATAGCAACCAGACTGCCGGTCAGCATAGCCACGATCAGGTATGGCAGCTTCGGATACCAGCGTTTAATTGCGATGCCCGACAACAACGTAGTCAATGACACAATGGTCACATAGATATTGATATTCGGAATTTGATAATAAAAATAAATCAGAACGTCATGCACATGCCCGCCACGAGGAATGACAACGCCGAAGAAATTGTTGAGTTGCTTGGCGGCGATCAGGATGGCGGCACCCGCGGTAAACCCCACAATCACAGAATGAGAGATGAAGTTGACCAGGGCGCCCAGACGCACCAGCCCCAGCAATAATTCAATGATCCCGACCATGAACGTCAAGGTAAGGGCAATGGTGACGTAACCGGCGGTACCCGGTTCGGCATATACACTCAACGCCGAAAACAGCACAATGGAGGCCGCCGTGGTCGGGCCAGATACCAGGTGCCAGGAGGAACCGAACAAGGCCGCCACCACTGCCGGGATCATACCCGCATACAGCCCGTACTCCGGCGGCATGCCGGCGATGGTGGCGAAGGCCACCCCCTGGGGCAACACCACGACAGCCCCGGTCAGCCCGGCCATAAAATCACTGCGCAGCGTGCCGGAATTGACCCTCGGCCACCAGAGCAAAAAAGGGAATAGTCTCAAAAATCGGCTACGCGTTAAATATTTCATGGTATAAATCTGTACAAATACATCGTTCTTTGTAATGCTCCGCGTCAAACTACATACTATTTAAGCAATAGTTTACCCTCACATATGCAAAGCATTCGTTAAGGCCACGAACTCCCTGGGAATGGTAACTGGAATACCCCAATGTTGATCACGATGCCATGATACTTGTGGTTGCAGTGCCTGGGGTGGCATTTGAGTAGTCAAAAGCCGTTTGAATAGTACAACCCTACGAATAGTAGGTTAAAGAAAATGGCGCGCCCGGAGAGATTCGAACTCCCGACCGCTCGGTTCGTAGCCGAGTACTCTATCCAGCTGAGCTACGGGCGCATATTTCTTAATACTTTACCTGCCATCCATGGCGTCACTATGGTGATATATTCATCACCGGCCTCGCCTTCCCTGGCGAGGCGCTCGTCGGGAAAAACGTTCACTGGACGTTTTTCTCCTCCCGACTCGCCCAGCTGAGCTACGGGCGCATATTTCTTAATACTTTACCTGCCATCCATGGCGTCACTATGGTGATATATTCATCACCGGCCTCGCCTTCCCTGGCGAGGCGCTCGTCGGGAAAAACGTTC
>BTQY01000033.1:0-24432 GCA_036986115.1 Gammaproteobacteria bacterium
GGAACTGCGCGGGGCCGCCTTTGATGTGGCCTTTTTCTTTTTGCTGGTCCGGCGCCGTTGTCCCTGTCCCTGGTTGCGTCCGCCTCTGGAGCGACCGGCTTGTCCCCGGCCACCGCGACTGGCAGGACGTCTTGCCGGTTTCTTTTGTTCTTCTTCGGGTTCCTTGTCATTACCAAAGATACTGGAGAACAGCTTGCCGATGAAACCGGGGCCCTCGGGTTTCACCACTTTCTGTGGTGGCGGTGGTTCATTAGGGGTAATGGCCTTGACCGCAGGTACTTCTGCCCTGATATTTCCCTGTGGCGTTATTTGGTCGAGTGTTTCCTGCGGCATATCAGTGATGACCATGTCATGGCTGGTCTTGTCCAGTTCAATCTTTTCGTTTCCACGGACCCGCTGTATTTCATAGTGAGGGGTGTCCATATGCGGATTGGGCACCACAACAATTTGCATCGAATGGCGTTTCTCAATGTCAGTCAGGCTGCTGCGTTTTTCATTTAATAAAAAGGTGGCGACCTCTAACGGTACCTGTGTGACGATCCTGCCCGTGTTGTCCTTGATGGCCTCTTCTTCGGCAAGGCGCAAAATAGACAATGCCAGCGATTCAACACCGCTAATGCTGCCTTGTCCCTTGCAACGGGGGCATACCTCATGGCTTGATTCAGTCAGGGCGGGCCGCAGGCGCTGACGTGACATTTCCAGTAAGCCAAAACGAGAGATCCGACCTATCTGCACACGCGCACGGTCTTCTTTAAGGGCATCACGCAGGCGGTTTTCCACTTCGCGCTGATTTCGACTGGGCGTCATGTCGATAAAGTCGATAACGATGAGGCCACCAAGGTCGCGCAGACGTAACTGTCTTGCAATTTCCACAGCGGCCTCAACGTTGGTATTCAATGCGGTCTCTTCGATGTCACTGCCCTTGGTGGCCCGGGCGGAGTTGATATCGATGGAAATCATCGCCTCGGTATGATCGATGACGATTGATCCACCCGAGGGCAGACGAACTTCGCGCTGGAATGCCGAATCAATCTGGCTTTCAATCTGATAACGACTGAACAGTGGCACGGTATCTTCGTAGAGCTTAACCTTGTTCAGGCTGTGCGGAATGACCAGCTTGATAAAATCATGTGCCTGGCGATAAATCTCCGGGTCATCGATGAGGATCTCACTGATGTCCTTGCGCAGGTAATCACGGATCGCACGAATAATAATGTTACTTTCCTGGTAGACCAGGAATGGGGCAGACTTCTGCGATGTTGCGTCCTCGACGGCGTGCCACAGTTGCAGCAGATAATCCAGGTCCCACTGCAGTTCCTCAGCTCCGCGGCCGACCCCTGCAGTACGGATGATCACACCCATACCATCGGGAATGGCCAGTTTACTCATGGCATCCCGGAGTTCATTGCGCTCTTCACCCTCGATACGTCTGGAAACTCCACCAGCACGGGGGTTATTAGGCATCAATACCATGTACCTGCCCGCAAGGCTGATGAAGGTCGTCAGGGCTGCGCCCTTGTTACCACGCTCTTCTTTCTCGACCTGTATGACGACTTCGATGCCTTCCTTGAGGACATCACCAATACTGATGCGGCCTGACAAGTTGGCATTGTCATTAAAGTAGCTGCGGGAAATTTCCTTGAGCGGCAGGAAGCCATGTCGATCGGCTCCGTAATTTACGAAGGCCGCCTCAAGGCTGGGCTCAATTCGGGTAATCGTACCTTTGTAGATATTGCCTTTCTTTTGACCAGCGTTCGGTCGTTCAATATCAAGGTCATAGATCTGCTGGCCATCGACCAGCGCCACACGCAACTCTTCAGGCTGAGTCGCGTTAATCAGCATGCGTTTCATTGTAACAACTCTCTGGCGCTCAACCGGTGTGCGGCTAGGCTGTAACGATCCGATGTATTCCTGATCGTTAGGGCGACGCAAACGGCGATGCTTCTGGCCGTGTGGGCTGTTCAGACAGCCGGGTCGGGAGCGCTCTACTTATCACCCCTTTGTCAGGGTGGGGTGATGTTAATACCCTTAATCTCGTATGGTCATGCGGTGTTCGATGACGAAAAAATTGTCTTCGATGCGGCCCAGAGATATCAACTACTGAGCAATAATTGCACAATCATTAACGTAACGTTATGAATTAAGTGCATAATCAGGCCTGTGGCCCGCCGCATAGGTGCACTATATCAGCCTTACCGGTATGCATCAACGGCACTGCAAACTGTTATTATACTGCGATATGAATGGTTTAGCCGATAAATCCGCTTCAGGGGTTGAAATGGTTGATATCCGGGAGGAACAATCAGGCCAACGCGTGGATAATTTTTTGCTCACCCGGCTAAAGGGCGTGCCGCGAAGCCACGTGTATCGACTGCTGCGCACCGGCCAGGTCCGGGTCAACATGAAGCGCATCAAGCCAACCTATCGTCTGCAGACCGGCGACATGGTCAGGGTGCCGCCCGTTCGCACTGCTCAGCGACAAGCCAGCGGCGCCCCTGGCAAGGGCATGCTGCAGGCCCTTGAGCACGCCACCCTGTATGAAGATCCCGAGTTACTGATCCTGGACAAGCCCAGCGGCATGGCGGTCCATGGCGGCAGCGGGGTCAGCTTTGGCGTGATCGAGGGATTACGCGCATTGCGGCCCGACGCCGCTTATCTTGAACTGGTGCATCGTCTGGATCGCGATACCTCCGGTTGCCTGATGATTGCAAAGAAACGCAGTGAATTACGTCGTCTGCACCGCTTGTTGCGACGCGGTGACAGTGATAAGCGTTACATGGCTTTAGTGAAGGGGTGCTGGCAAGGAGGTCGTCGGGGGATCGATGCGCCGTTGTTTAAAAACGTACTGCGTTCCGGTGAACGCCTGGTGCGCGTCTCTGAGAACGGCAAGGCCTCTCTGAGCATATTTGAACCGGTGGAAATCTTTGCGGATGCCAGTTTGATGGAAATCACCCTGAAGACCGGGCGTACCCATCAGATCCGTGTGCATGCAGGCCATATTGAGTACCCTGTCGCAGGGGATTTAAAATATGGCAGTGACGAGTTTAATCGGCAAATGCAGCAACGGGGTTTGAAGCGCCTGTTTTTACATGCAGCCTCACTTGAATTTGTGGTGCCAGATACCAATAAAAGGGTCAGGGTACAGGCGCCACTGGATAAGGCACTTGAAACAGTATTGAAAAAGCTAAGATATGCATAACAAGTACAAACTGATCGTATTTGACTGGGATGGCACGTTGATGGATTCCGAGGCACAGATTGTTGCCTGTATGAAGCTGGCCATCGAGGACCTGCAGCTTGAGTACAGGGACAGTGATTCCATAAAAAATATCATAGGACTGGGGTTGCATGAGGCGTGTTCGACCCTGTACCCGGGAGCAACGGTTGATTTATCTCAACAGCTGACAGACCGTTATCGGGTGCATTTTTTATCAGAGCGGGTGTTACCAGCGGCCTTGTTTGCCGGGGCCGGTAAATTATTGCATGGCCTGGAACAAACGGGACATTTCCTGGCAGTGGCCACGGGCAAGGGCCGCAGCGGCCTCGAGCGTTCACTGAAGGAGACTGGCGTAGGCCATCTGTTTCATGCCACCCGCTGCGCGGATGAGGCACGTTCAAAACCGCACCCGGAAATGCTGCAGGACATCATGACTTATCTTGGCATAGAATCCGGACATACACTGGTCGTTGGTGATACTGAATATGACATTCAAATGGCCCATAATGCCGGGGCATCCGCGGTGGCAGTGAGCTACGGCGTGCATGACAAACAGCGCCTGATGTCAGAGCAGCCGCTGGCGTGTGTAGACAGTATTGAAGAACTGGGCCACTGGTTTAATTTGGCGCATAATCTGCCAGGGGACTAAAAACTCCCTGTCATAAGCCTGTAATGTGGCCTAATATGGGCATGCCAGGATAGATTGAATCAGGAGCAGTGGTATGAGCGAGCAACAATCAGGACCTTCAAATGACAGTCAGGACAAAGGTGACTGGGAACGCGACCTGATCAACCGGCTGGCATTTGCGGCACTGAATGAACAACGCCGCAGTCGCCGCTGGGGTATCTTTTTCAAAAGTACCTTTTTACTTTTTCTGGTACTGGTGCTGTTATCCTCACTGGGGCAGAGTCGCAGCGCCCTTGAGATTGGCAAGCATACGGCACTGGTTGAAGTCAGCGGTGTGATTGCAGCCAATGCGGAGGCCAGTGCTGACAATATTGTTCAGGGCCTTCGAGCTGCCTTTAAAAATAAAAACACTGTTGGCGTGATCGTAAGGATCAACAGCCCTGGAGGCAGTCCGGTACAGGCTGGTTATGTCAATGATGAAATCCTGCGCCTGCGGGAGAAGTATCCGGACATACCTGTGTATGCCGTGATCTCGGATATCTCTGCCTCGGGCGGATACTATATTGCCGTCGCCGCCGACAAAATATATGCAGATAAGGCCAGCCTGGTAGGCTCTATCGGTGTATTAATGAATGGGTTCGGATTCGTTGGCGCGATCGACAAACTGGGCATTGAGCGCCGATTACTGACAGCGGGTGAACACAAGGGTTTTCTGGATCCGTTTAGCCCGGTTAACCCGGAAGATGTCGCACACATACAAACCTTACTGGACAATATCCACGAGCAGTTTATTAGTGTTGTGAAACAGGGTCGAGGTGAGAAATTGGCAGATAACAAGGATCTGTTTTCTGGATATATCTGGACGGGTGAGCAGGGGATCCAGATGGGGCTGGTAGATGAACTGGGCAGCAGCAGCTATGTTGCCAGAGAAGTTATCCTTGAGGAAAAGATTGTCGATTTCACCTTCAGGCCGAGCTATTTTGATCGCTTTGCCGATCGCATTGGCAAGATCATGGCCAGGACATTAGTTGAAACCCTGGGTCTTGGTTATCCGCAGTTGCAATAAGGCCAATGATCCGCAAGACTCTGATCTGTGAATTTTCTGTTCGTGCATAAATGTTGTGCTTTGTTGTTGATGGTTAGACACGTTCTAAATCTGTTTCTGTTTGCCACAGGTTCGGCCCAACAGGTACTGACTGTCCGATATCCGCAGCAAAGATGTTTGACTTAGGTCAATGCAAGACCGAAAACCGCTCTTTAAACTTCTGCAGCATTGACGCTGTACAGTATGGGATGATGATATGACCATTACCGAACGTATTGACGCAATTACAAAGATACCCGCAGAGTACCTCAGTGCTCGGCTTCCTGCTCCAAAGGCGGTAAAAATAGAATTGAGCCCCCGATGTAATTACCGTTGCGGTTTCTGCGCCTTGCGTATGCGGGAAAAACAGCCAAAGATAGATATGGAAATGGACTTGTTCAAGCGAATTACCCGTGAAATGCGTGACGCCGGGGTTGAAGAGATAGGGGTTTTCTTTCTCGGTGAGTCATTTATGAATCCCATCATGCTGGAAGAGGCAATCCGTTATCTTAAGCAGGACGTCGAGATGCCCTATGTCTTTCTTACCACCAATGGCTCACTCTCCACACCAGAACATGTAGATGCCTGTATGTCGGCAGGGCTGGATAGTCTGAAATGGTCCGTGAATGCCGCCTCCCCTGAGCAGTTTGCCGATATCATGTGCGTGAATCCGCGCTGGTATGAGAGGGCGCTCAACAACATTAAAGCCGCCTGGGAAGTACGTGAGCGTGGCGGCTATAAGACTGGTTTGTATGCCTCATCCATCCATTATGACGGTAAGCAGCAGGAACTTATGCAAGAGATCATCGATTCCCGTGTAAAGCCCTATGTCGATGAAAGTTACTGGCTACCGCTATATTCGATGGGGGCATTCGCAACCCAGCGTGAAGAACAACTGGGTTACAAGCCCATTGCCGGTAACCAGGGCCGGTTTGATGCATTGCGTGAACCTTTGCCCTGCTGGAGTGCCTTTACCGAGGGCCATGTACGCTCAGACGGTGGATTGAGTGCCTGCTGCTTTGATGCCAGTGGCGAGTGGCTGATGGGCGATCTCACCAAGAGTAGCTTTATGGATGCGTGGAACTCCGAGAAATTTTGCAACTTGCGCCAGGCCCACCTGGAAAAAAAGGTGGAGGGCACAATCTGTGAAAACTGCATTGCATACAGGTAACTACTCGTTTAAATAATTTCAATACCCTCATTCTCCAGCATACGCACGAGCCGGATCAGCGGCAGGCCGATTAATGTATTCGGATCATCCCCGTTCAACTTTTCAAACAGGCTGATCCCGAGCCCTTCCGACTTAAAACTACCGGCGCAGTTATACGGTTGTTCACGCTGCAAATAATTTTCAATTTGTTGATCCGAGAGGTCGCGGAAGAACACTTCGAAAGGAATGACATCGACTTGCGTGTTGCCACTGGTTGAATTTATCAGGCACAGCCCGGTGTAAAATATTACGCTCTTGCCTGACGCCTGCTTTAATTGTGCCATTGCTTTCTCATGGTTGCCCGGTTTACCCAGGATCGCGCCATCCAGAACGGCGACTTGATCGGAACCAATGACCAGCGCATCTTTATATTGCTTTGCAATCGTACGCGCCTTGGCCTCCGCCAGGCGCGCGACCAGTGCTTCAGCCGACTCATCAGCCAGCGCCGTCTCATTCACATCAGGGGAACAAGTCTCAAAGGGCAATCCCAGACGTGAAAGGATTTCTTTTCGAAAGGGTGAAGTAGAGGCAAGGATGATCTTTGCTTGACTGGATGGTGGCGTCATAAGAATGTTTGTCTGCAAGCCTGCAGCTCAGGCTATTTCAATAAGGGCTTCATCAGGATTGACACTATCGCCCTTGACAACATTCACTGCAGTGATTTCACCACCAACAGGCGCCTGGATCTCTGTTTCCATCTTCATGGCTTCCACGATCAACACCGGGTCACCGGCACTAACAGTATCGCCTTCGGAGACCAGGATCTCTACTATCACGCCAGGCATGGAGGCGGTCACATGGCCTTCTTCGGTTGCCCGTGGTCGCTTGCCGGCGGGTAGCGGGGCATCATCGCCGGAAAGCAGGACTTCATCCAGTGTATCAATGAGGATCTCTTCAGGGACCCCATCAATGGAAAGATAAATAGGGCGTTGTGTGGCGGCGGGCTGGCCCGTCCCGGTCACCTTGATATGGTAGACCTCGCCATGCATGGTGACATTAAATTCGGTGGGGGTTGCCTGGTGAACGGGTTCACCGGGGATGGGATCCAGTGGTTCCGGTAGCAGAGTATTGTTACGCCGATCTTCAAGGAATGCCCTGCCGACATCAGGGAACATGGCATAGGTCAGGACATCTTCCTCTGTTTCAGCCAGGTCGCCGATTTCGTCCTGTAATTTTTTAAGTTCATTTCTGAGCAGATCTGCCGGACGGCAATCGATGATATCTTCATTGCCGATGGCCTGTTGCCTGATGCCGGCATTGACCTCTCCCGGGGGCATCCCATAACGGCCCTGCAGGTAAAGCTTTACTTCATTGGTAATGGTTTTATAACGTTCTTCGGTGACGACATTAAACACTGCCTGGGTGCCAACGATCTGTGAGGTCGGGGTAACCAGGGGAGGGTAGCCCAGATCTGCCCGGACCTGTGGGATTTCTGCCAGCACTTCTCCCATGCGATGCAGGGCACCTTGTTC
Organism: Gammaproteobacteria bacterium; assembly: GCA_036986115.1. Taxonomy (GTDB): domain Bacteria; phylum Pseudomonadota; class Gammaproteobacteria; order BTQY01; family BTQY01; genus BTQY01. Next base: position 7,612 of record BTQY01000033.1, read on the forward strand.
CTTCAACTGGTTCGCCAGGTTTGACATCATGCCGCCCGGGACCTGGGTCACCTGGACCCGGGTATCCAGACCGGTGAATTCACTCTCAAACTGATGATATTTTTTGCGAACCTCATAAAAGTACAGGCCAATTTCCTGCAATGCGACCAGGTCCAGCCCGGTATCAAAATCGCTGTCTCGCAAGGCCGCGACCATGGTTTCGGTCGGCGGGTGGGAAGTCCCATTGGCAAATGATGAAATAGCCGTATCGATATGTCGACAGCCTTTTTCGATGGCCTTGATCTGGCACATGGCGGCAAGACCGGCTGTTGCATGGCTATGCAAATGCACCGGTATGGTCAATGCATCGATCAAAGCATTGAACAGTTCACCGGTCACGTGGGGTGTCAGTAACCCGGCCATGTCTTTAATGGCGACGCTGTCACATCCCATGGTCTGCAGTTCTTTAGCCTGTTTTACAAAGTGCGGGATATTGTGCACCGGGCTAATGGTGTAACAAATGGTCCCCTGTGCGTGTTTGCCGGCAGCCTTGACTGAATCGATGGATACCTGAAGATTACGCAAGTCATTCATCGCATCAAAGATACGAAACACATCGATACCATTGGCAGCCGAACGTCGTACAAAGGCACGTACGACATCATCTGAATAATGACGATAGCCGAGCAGGTTCTGGCCCCTGAGCAACATTTGTAACTGGGTATTTGGCAAGGCCTCTCTGAGACTGCGCAAACGTTCCCAGGGATCCTCTTTAAGGAAACGGACACAGGCATCGAATGTGGCGCCGCCCCATACTTCAAGTGACCAGTATCCGATCTTGTCCAGGCGCTCACAGATGGGCAACATATCATCAGTTCGCATGCGCGTGGCAATCAGCGACTGATGTGCATCTCGTAAGATTGTATCTGTGACAAATACCGTTGGCATATGCCGGATCCTTTTTATAGTGATTGCCTGTGGCCGTTACATGGCTTACATGACATGGATTATCGCCAGCACCTTATATCCCCAGGTGTGCGGCGACAGCTGCTCCGATAACAGCCGCCAGCTCTCGTGGCGGGCGACGTTCGGAATAATTAGTCAACGCAGTGTGAGACTCTACAAACCCGGTATCAAAGTGTCCAGTACGAAAACTCTCGGTATCCAGTATTTGTAAATAATACGGGATGGTGGTCTTGACGCCAAACACCCCGATATCCTTTAGCGCGCGTACCGAACGCTCCATTGCCTGTTGCCATGTCAGGGCCCATACGGTCAGTTTCGCACACATGGAATCGTAATAGGGCGGGATCGTATAACCGGTGTAAATGGCCGCATCTGTCCTGACGCCAGGGCCACCTGGGGCGAGATAACGGGTAATGCGCCCAAAAGAAGGCAGAAAGTCATTCTTGGGATCTTCCGCGTTAACACGGTACTGGATAGCAAAACCCCTAAGGCTGATTTCATCCTGCTTGTATTGCAACGGTTTGCCATCTGCAATATTGATCTGTTCGCGAACGATATCCACACCGGTTATTTGTTCGGTAACGGTGTGCTCAACCTGCAGACGGGTATTCATCTCCATGAAATAAAAGCTGTCATCACTGTCCAACAGAAATTCTACCGTGCCGGCATTTTCATAACCTACTGTAGTGGCGGCCTGCACGGCAATATTGCAAACGTATTCCCGCTGCTGGGGCGTCAATTGTGGTGACGGGGCTATCTCTACCAGTTTCTGGTGACGACGTTGAATAGAGCAATCACGTTCGAACAGGTGAATGACGTTCCCATGGCTGTCACCAAGGATCTGGACCTCGATATGTCGTGGATTGACAATACACTTTTCAAGAAATATTTCTGCGTTACCAAAGGCCTTGGTGGCTTCGGATAATACACGATCATAATTACGAGTCAGTTCTTCCGGGTCATCACATCGGCGTATGCCGCGCCCACCGCCACCGGTACTGGCCTTCAGCATGATCGGATAGCCGATATCACTCGCCATCGTCAGTGCCTGCTCGACACCTTCAAGATTCCCTTCACTACCGGGGGTGACCGGGATACCGGCCGCTATCATCGCCTGGCGGGCCTCGGTCTTGTCGCCCATTTTGTGAATGACTTCGGCACTGGGACCGATAAAGATCACATGGCGGTTATTACATATCTGTGCAAATTTGGGGTTTTCTGACAAAAATCCGTAGCCAGGGTGGATGGCGTCGCAGCCTGTGGCCACCGCCAGATTGACGATGCGATGGGCGTTCAGATAGCCGGCAACGGTGTCAGGACCGATATTGTAGGCCTCGTCAGCCTTTTTAACGTGCAGGGCATGACGATCCTGGTCGGTATAGATGGCCACCGAGGTGATCCCCATCTCGGCACAGGCGCGAATGATGCGGACAGCGATCTCACCACGATTAGCGATTAATATTTTTTTTATCAATGTTAATATCCATGATAACTATAGGGACAAATAGCCGCCAGTACAGTAAAATTCAGGGCCAGCGGCTTAATTCATCAAGCATATTACCATTTGCTCCCCTGCTGGCAACGTATTCACAGGCATAAAGCCAGTCCGGTCTGACAGTTTAGTCTGATTTCCCCGGCATATGTCTGTTCATGGCCGATTAATTAGCGAATATATTGCCTAATATATTACTGGAACAGCCGGATTTCTCAGGATTTTCTTTGACAGCGGCCAAGGCTGGCATTATTATTCGCGCCTTATGTCGAGGCGGATTCCCGAGCATATCGATCCATTCCGGTTGGCGGAGGCAGATCGGCAGATTGCAGGGCGGCTGCCTCTGGAGCAGATGCAACGTCTGGCCCCCTCACTGGTGTCATCAGCGGGGGCGGTGGAGATTGATCTGATGTTCCAGATGGATGATATTGGTGTCCCCTGTATCAAGGGTAAACTGCATGCAACGCTGCAGGTGATCTGCCAGCGGTGCATGGAGCCAATGGGCCTTAACATCGATGCCAGCATATGCCTGGGGTTGGTCGATGGAAAAGACCGGGGCGAGGAATTGCCAGGGGAGTATGAACCCCTTGTGATCGGTGAAGCCCACGTGTCACTGCCAGACATAATTGAAGATGAGTTGATTCTGGCGTTACCCGTTGTGCCAATGCATGAGTTGGCAGAATGCCCGGCAGCTGAACACGTGGCGGCCAGTACAGAAACAACAGAAGAGACCGTAAAAGAGAATCCGTTCGCGGTGCTTAAGCAATTTAAAAGCAACCACGAAGACAATCAGGAGTAGATACTCATGGCCGTACAAAAGTCCAAAAAATCTGCATCAAAGCGTGGTACACGCCGTGCGCATGATTCATTGAAAGCAGATGCGTTGTCTATAGAGCCGACAACTGGTGAGACACACCTTCGTCATCACGTTAGTGCTGATGGTTATTATCGTGGCCGCAAGGTCGTTGATACTGACAGCGATTGATTTGTATTCTTAACGTTTGATTATTCAACGCCCTAAAGGGATTGCCCGCATATTCGTGTGTCACTCCCGAAACAATAACAACGGGGCAGTTTATTGAAACCATCTGTAACAATTGCGCTTGATGCTATGGGCGGTGATCATGGGGTCACCGTCGTAGTCCCTGCTGCGCTTAACGCGCTAAAGAAACATCTTGATATTTCGCTGATACTTGTGGGCGACCATGACGCTGTCAGCCATGAGTTGATGGTAAATAACGCGGGCATCAGTAACCGTCTCAGTATTCATCATGCTTCCCAGCAGGTCGAAATGACCGATACTGCCTCGACTGCCTTGCGTGGCAAGAAAGACTCATCCATGCGTGTAGGCATTAACCTGGTAAAAGAAGGCCTGGCCGATGCGTGCGTCAGTTCTGGCAACACGGGCGCGCTGATGGCGACTGCTCGTTTTGTATTAAAAACCTTGCCAGGTATAGACCGGCCGGCAATTTGTTCTGCATTGCCAACGACACAGGGGCATACACATATGCTGGACCTGGGCGCCAATGTGGACTCCAGTGCCAACAGTATCTTTGAGTTTGCCTTGATGGGGTCAGAGCTCGCCAGGGCAGTTGATAACATCCCCAATCCTACTGTTGGCCTGCTTAATATCGGCGAAGAGGAAATCAAGGGTAATGAGCGCGTCAAAGAGGCGGGCCGTCTGCTTGCCGACAGTGATCTGAATTACACGGGTTTTATCGAAGGTGATGATATTTATAAAGGCAAGGTTGACGTCGTTGTGTGTGATGGCTTTGTCGGTAATGTGGCGCTTAAATCATCCGAGGGTGTGGCGTACATGTTTGGTTACTACATCAGGCAGGAATTCAAGCGCAATCTGTTGACGAAACTGATCGGCCTGATTTCCAGGCCTGTGATTCATCGTTTCAGGAAGCGCATGGATCCCCGGGAGTACAACGGCGCATCATTGCTGGGGTTGCAGGGGATTATTATCAAGAGTCATGGCAGCGCTGATACATTCTCATTTACCAATGCCATCAATGTCGCGGTTGCAGAGGTTGAGAAAAATGTACCCGGGCAAATCAGCGCGCACCTGGAAAATCTGCTGGCGGGTGAGGAGTCGGCCTGACATGTATTCAAGAATTACCGGCACAGGCAGCTATCTGCCGGAAAAGATCCTGACCAATGAGGATCTTGAAAAGATAGTAGACACCACTGATGAGTGGATCACGAATCGAACCGGCATTAAGGAAAGACATATTGCTGCAGACGGCGAGACGGCCTGTGATCTGGCCGAGCACGCGGTTCGCAGGGCCATTGAGGCTGCTAGAATCGATATCAATCGAATTGATTTGATTATTGTTGCCACCACCACACCGGACCGGATCTTTCCGAGTACTGCCTGTCTGTTACAGGATCGCCTGGATCTTCATGGCCCCACTGCTTTTGATGTGCAGGCCGTTTGTACGGGTTTTATCTATGCGCTGAGTATCGCAGATAAATTTATCCATAGCGGCAGTCATAAATGTGCCCTGGTGGTCGGTACGGAGACCTTATCCCGTATTGTTGACTGGGGCGACAGGGGGACCTGTGTATTGTTTGGTGATGGTGCTGGCGCCGTCGTGCTGGAGGCAAGCGATGAGCCTGGGATCCTCTCAACCCACCTGCATGCAGATGGCAAGTATAAAAATTTACTGACCGTTAATGCAGGTATTTCACAGGGGTTTGACAAGATCAAGGATGGTACTGCCTGTATGGAAATGCAGGGAAATGAAGTGTTCAGGGTGGCCGTCAATACCCTTGGGCGGATTGTTGACGAGACACTGCTGGCAAATGATCTCGAAAAGGCAGACATTGACTGGCTGGTCCCGCACCAGGCAAACAAACGCATCATTGATGCGACTGCCAGAAAGCTGAATATGCCAATGGACAAAGTGGTGCTTACCGTGGACAAGCATGGCAATACCTCGGCTGCTTCTGTTCCCCTGGCGCTGGATACCGCGGTAAGAGATGGCCGTATCAACCGTGGTGACACCTTGCTGCTGGAAGCTTTCGGTGGTGGATTCACCTGGGGCTCCGCCCTTATAAACTATTAAGTGACCTGTTCGGGCGATATTATAAATCACCACGCTGCCATTATAGAAAACGAGATGAGTAAGATAGCATTTGTATTTCCGGGGCAAGGTTCACAATCTGCTGGAATGTTGTCTGCTCTTGCGAGCGAGCATCCTGTTGTTAGTGAAACCTTCGCAACCGCATCAGACGTACTTGACTATGATCTTTGGCAGCTTGTCAGTGAAGGTCCGGAAGAAGATCTTAATCAGACAGACAGAACCCAGCCTGCCATGCTGGCAGCGGGCGTCGCTACCTGGCGCGTGTTTCAGCAACAACATGCCATCAGACCCGAAATAATGGCCGGGCACAGTCTGGGGGAATATACTGCGCTGGTGTGTGCCGGAAGCCTGGCATTTGAAGACGCTGTCGGTGTGGTCGCTGATCGTGGACGTTTTATGCAGGAGGCCGTGCCGGCAGGTAGTGGTGCGATGGCCGCCATCCTGGGGCTTGATGACGACAAGGTCACCGAGGTATGCAGGCAAAGTGCCCTGGATGAAGTGCTGAGTCCGGTGAATTTCAATTCGCCAGGCCAGGTCGTGATCGCCGGCAATACGGAGGCCGTTAATCGTGCTGCAGAACTGGCCAGGTCCTGTGGCGCAAAACGGGCAATTATATTACCGGTGAGTGTGCCTTCGCATTGTGCGTTAATGAAGCCGGCTGCAGACCGGTTAAAGGAGCGGCTTGATGGTGTTCAGTTTGCTCAACCTGATGTGCCGGTGATTCATAATACGGTTGTCGAGGCTTATGTTAACGGCAATGAGATCCGCAATGCACTGGTCAGTCAATTATTCAGTCCGGTGCGCTGGGTAGAGACAATAAGATATTTCGGAAATATGGGTGTGGATATCCTGATAGAATGTGGCCCGGGAAAGGTATTGACCGGGCTGAACAAGAGAATTGATCGTGAAATGGCCGCGTTCCCGGTGTTTGATCCCGCAACGCTTGGGAAAGCAACTGCAGCCATAGCCTGAACCATTCCACGCACAGGGAGAGGAAAATGTCACTTGAGAATGAAATTGCATTAGTTACCGGTGCCAGTCGCGGTATCGGTCAGGCCATCGCACTGGCCCTCGGTCAGCATGGGGCAACGGTCATTGGTACCGCTACCTCAGAGAAGGGGGCTGAGGCCATCAGTAAAGTGCTGCAGGAAAACAATGTGAAGGGACGCGGCATGCTGCTGAATGTCACTGAGCAGGTCTCTATTGATGAAACTATCAAGAGTATTAGCGAAGAATTTGCCCATCCGACCATTCTTGTTAACAATGCCGGTATTACCCGGGATAATTTGCTGATGCGTATGAAAGATGATGAATGGGATGCGATAATGAGTACCAATCTGAAGTCAATCTACAGCATGAGCAAGGCCTGCATCCGAGGTATGATGAAGGCCAAAAAAGGCCGCATTATCAGCATTACCTCGATAGTGGGCGTAATGGGTAATGCTGGCCAGACCAACTATGGCGCCGCCAAGGCAGGGGTTATCGGTTTCAGCAAGTCTCTGGCGAGAGAAGTAGGCAGTCGGGGGATCACCGTCAATACAGTGGCGCCGGGTTTTATCGATACCGATATGACCAGGGCCCTTAGTGACGAACAGTGTGAAATGATGTTGACGAACATCCCGCTGGGCCGTCTGGGCCAGCCTGATGAGATTGCGGCCGCCGTTGTTTTTCTGACATCCGCAGGGGCCGCCTATATCACTGGCGAGACTATTCACGTAAATGGCGGTATGTACATGATTTAGAAGGGGAAATTAATGGGGCCCCGGGTGAATAAGATACCTCTGGCGAAACCCTGTAGATTTCAATACAATACCGACCGCAGCACAAGCTGACATCAAGTCTGGAGGAAATTCTTTCATGAGTAGCGTTGAAGAACGTGTCAAAAAAATCGTCGTAGAACAACTGGGAGTCAAGGAGGAAGAGGTCAATAATGAATCCTCTTTTGTCGATGACCTTGGTGCTGACTCTCTCGACACGGTAGAACTGGTAATGGCTCTGGAAGAGGAATTTGAAACAGAAATTCCTGATGAAGATGCTGAAAAGATTACCACCGTCAATCAGGCCATCGATTATATAAACGCTAATCAAGGCTGATTCTGCTAAGAACAATATGGGCCGCACTGCCACTTCATGTGGCCGCGGCCTTTTGTTTTATCAATAGCGTGTATTGGCGTAAACCCACCAGAGAGATTTTTACTGTAAGAGGGCCTGGCTTTGTCAAAACGACGTGTCGTAATTACCGGACTCGGTATTATTTCCCCCGTTGGCTGCAGTCCGCAGGCGGCGTGGGATAATATTCTTGCGGGGGTCAGTGGTATCGGGCCAGTGATCAGTTTTGATGCCTCTGAATTCTCTGTGCGCTTTGCCGGACAGATCAGGGAATTTGATATCACAGAATATATTTCAGCAAAAAATGCCAGGAAGATGGATGTCTTTATCCATTATGGTATCGCTGCCGGCTCGCAGGCATTTGAAGACAGCGGTCTTGAAGTGACCGAGGACAATGCCACCCGGATTGGTGTCTCCATTGGTTCCGGGATTGGCGGGCTTCATGGTATCGAGAAGGGCTATGATGCCTATCTGAAATCCGGGCCTCGCAGGATCTCCCCTTTCTTTGTGCCCAGTAATATCATCAACATGATCTCCGGTAACCTGTCAATTAAATACGGCTTGAAGGGGCCTAACGTGTCTATCGTTACTGCCTGCACAACGGCGACGCACAGCATAGGTGATTCTGCCAGGATGATCGCTTATGGTGATGCCGATGCGATGGTGGCAGGCGGTGCTGAAATGGCCACCACCCCGATGGGGCTTGGCGGGTTTGCCTCTGCGCGTGCCTTATCCACTCGTAATGATGACCCGGCGACGGCCAGCCGTCCCTGGGACAGGGATCGTGACGGGTTTGTGCTTGGTGACGGTGCTGGTGCAGTGGTGCTGGAGGAATACGAACATGCCAGGAAACGCGGTGCAAATATCTATGCTGAACTGGTTGGCTATGGAATGAGTGGTGATGCCTGTCACATGACATCACCTTCTGAAGGTGGTGAAGGGGCCATGCGATGCATGAACAGCTCAATAAACGACGCCAGCCTCAATCCAGAGCAAATCGATTATATCAATGCGCATGGCACATCCACTCTTGCCGGAGACAAGGCCGAAGCTAATGCGCTCAAGGGTTCTTTTGGAGATCATGTGCGCAAGCTGGCAGTAAGTTCTACCAAGTCAATGACCGGGCACCTGCTGGGTGCGGCCGGCGGTATCGAGGCCCTGTTTACTGTATTAAGTATACGTGACCAGGTGGCACCGCCTACAATAAATTACTTTACGCCTGATCCGGATTGCGATCTGGATTTTGTGCCGAATACAGCCAGGGAGATGAAGATTGATTATGCCCTGTCGAATTCATTTGGTTTTGGTGGGACCAATGGAACACTGGTATTTGCCAAGCTGGAATAGCAGCGACGCCTGTCATGCAGGACGCTAACCACCAGGCAGTAATACTGCTTCCGCAGGAGGAATCGCCCGACCTCCTGGCCCTTCATCACCGTCACCCACATCGATACCCATTCCTGCTGGAGAGTGTTGCCCATGGCACGCCGCAGGCACGTTTCGATATTCTGTTTGCCTTCCCGCAAGCCACCATGACGCTGACTGGTCTTGACACGGTAAAAACCGATTACCAGGAAAATCCCGGGCATGATTTTCTGCACGAACTGGACAACTGGTGGTCGCAACAGCGTGTTGATTTATTGCAGGATTGCCCTGTGCCCTTTCATGGTGGCTGGTTTCTGTATCTTGGTTATGAACTGGCCGGGCAGGTTGAGCCCGGCCTGAAACTACCGTTGACTGCAACATCAATGCCTACTGCATTTGCAACGCGTATACCTGCAGCGATTATTCATGATCATGACAATGACAAAAGCTGGTTGATGATCGAACGGGGACAACATAATGCATCGCAACTGCTTGAGCAGATGGCGGCGGATATCAGGGCCCATGACAAATATGTTGCCGTTGAAAAGATCCATCACAGGGATCTGATGACTGAAGAAGATCCGCAAACGTATCTGGACAGGGTCCACAAGATCCTCGGTTATATACGTGAAGGTGACGTATTTCAGGTCAATCTGTCACGCCGCTGGGATGGTGATCTGGAAAGTTCCGATGAAGATGTCGCCATATATTCCCGTTTGAAAAAGACCAATCCAGCGCCCTTTGCAGGTTTGGCCAGATATAACGATATTTGTATTATGAGTACCTCACCGGAACGGCTGATTAGTATTAACGAACACATCATCCAGACCCGCCCCATTGCAGGGACCCGTCCTCGCAGCAATGATCAGCAACATGACCAGGCCTATTCGGAAGAACTACTTGGACACCCGAAGGAAAGGGCGGAACATATTATGCTGATCGATCTTGAACGCAACGATCTGGGCCGGGTGTGTGAACCGGGCAGTATTCACGTTAGTGAGCTGATGATCCTGGAAAGTTATGCGCATGTACATCATATTGTTTCAAATGTGCAGGGCAAACTTCGCGATGATGTCACGCCCGGGCAGGCCATTCGCGCTACATTTCCGGGAGGCACTATTACCGGTTGTCCAAAAGTGCGATGTATGGAGATAATTGCCGAGCTTGAACAGGAGTCACGTGGCCCGTATACCGGTTCGATGGGCTACCTGAATCGTGATGGTAGTCTGGATCTGAATATATTGATCCGCACACTACTCAGGCAGGGATCCCATGTTATTCTTCGTGCTGGCGCCGGGATCGTTGCCGATTCAGATCCCCGCAGAGAACTGGAGGAGACACGCAGCAAGGCCAAGGGGCTGTTGCTGGCACTGGAATAATCAGCATGACATGGGAGTGTTAAGGCGTTAATGATGCTAATCAATGGAAATCCAGGTGACTGTATCTCTGCGATGGATCGCGGCCTGCAATACGGAGACGGCCTGTTTGAAAGCATTGCCCTGCAGGGAGGGAGGCTGTTGTTATGGCAGCGTCACATGGATCGCCTGCGTAAAGGTTGCGATCGTCTGAAGATCATCATGCCGGATGTGGATTTACTCAGAGATGAAGCAATACATGTCTGTGAAGAAAACGCCACAGGAGTGTTGAAGCTGATCGTGACCCGAGGTGTAGGCGGGCGTGGTTATATAGTGCCATCTGTGACTGGGACCAGGATTGAGCCTACACGCGTACTGGCTTTTTATGACTGGCCCGATCATCCCGAAAAATTCAGCAGTGACGGGATCAGCGTGCGTTTTTGTCATACTCGCCTGGCGGAGAATCGACGCATGGCGGGCATCAAACACCTGAATCGACTTGAACAGGTGCTGGCGAGGAACGAATGGCAGGATGATCAATTTCAGGAAGGTCTGATGCTTAGTCATCATGGCGATGTTATAGAGGGCACCATGAGTAATGTGTTTATCGTCGTCGATAACGTGTTATACACGCCCGATCTTGAAAATTGTGGCGTCAAGGGGATTATGCGCGAGCTCATTATGGAACTGGCAGTATCGATGTCAATCGATGTCAGAGAGAGCGGTATCAGTCATCAGGCAGTAATGGCCGCTGATGAGGTATTTATCTGTAACAGCATTATTGGCGTCTGGCCGGTAAAGCGGATCCAGGAGAAGGCCCTGCAGGTGGGGCGAGTCACCCGGGCGGTGCAGAAGGCGGTGATCGAATATCGTGAAGAATAAGATCTACAAGCTGATCGCGCTGTGTATTCTTGTGGGTAGTATCGTGGTTGTCTGGTTTGTGATGGATTACCGGCACTATGCCAGCAATACCATTGCGCTGAATAAAATACAGGGCATGCGTTATATAGTATCCCCCGGGACCAGCTTGGGGGCCCTGGCAGATGATCTCCATGAAAAAGGGGTTATCAACAAACCATACTGGTTTGTCTGGATGGCACGGCTGAAGAACAAGGCCGGTAAAATCCAGGCCGGTGAGTACCAGATAATGGCATCAATGACGTCAGCCGAATTACTCGATCTGATGATAAGCGGGCAGGTGATCAGTCACAGTCTGACTCTGGTCGAGGGCTGGACCTTCAGGCAAATGCTGCTTGCTATTGGCAACGATGAATATCTGCTGCACACGATAAACGACAAGACACCGGCCGAGGTCATGGCCCTCATTGGCGCCGCTGATCTGCATCCTGAAGGACAGTTTTTACCAGACACCTACCAATATTCCCGCGGCATGACTGACGTGGCCTTCCTGAAGAGGGCCCATGCCGCCCTGCAGAGCTGGCTTGACGCACAATGGCAACAACGGGCGCCGGGGCTACCGTTTGAAACGCCTTATGAGGCGTTGATACTTGCCTCTATTATCGAAAAGGAAACCGGGCTTGCCGACGAACGCGATAAAATATCGGGGGTTTTTATCCGGCGTCTGAAAAAACGCATGTATCTTCAGACTGATCCTACCGTCATTTACGGTATGGGAGACAATTATCAGGGGAATATTCGCCGCAAGGATTTGCGCGCTGACACACCTTATAATACCTATACTCGCAAGGGTCTGCCGCCTACACCGATCGCCATGCCTGGCAAGGAGGCTATTTATGCGGCATTACATCCATCGTCAGGGAAGGCATTGTATTTCGTCGCCAGGGGTGACGGCAGTCATCAATTTTCAGATAACCTGAGAGATCACAATAACGCCGTGATAAAGTACCAGCTTCGGGGAAAACGCCGGGCATTTTCGTCCATGCCGGGCAATGGAAAAAATACTCAGTGAATTCGGGCAATATCAAGGGCAGATTTATCACCGTAGAAGGTGTCGAGGGCGTCGGCAAAACCACGAACATGGATTTCATTGCCGATTATCTGGGGGCCTGTGGCAAACAGCTGATCGTCACCAGAGAGCCAGGTGGCACACGCCTGGGAGAAGAGATCCGGGAGTTACTTCTTGGGCACCGTGATGAAGGCATGGATCCCGCTACCGAACTGTTACTGATGTTTGCCGCCAGGGCTGAACATTTACAAAAGGTAATCATTCCCGCCGTTGAACAGGGTGACTGGGTACTTTGTGATCGGTTTACCGATGCGACCTATGCCTACCAGGGCGGGGGCCGGGGGATCGATTTGCAGCGTATCGAGACGATAGAACACTGGGTGCAGGGCGATCTGCGTCCAGATCTGACTATTCTGCTGGATCTCCCGGTTGAGATTGGCCTGCAGCGTGCCGGGGACCGCAGCGAAGCGGATCGGTTCGAGAGTGAACAGCGGGATTTTTTTGAGAAGGTCCGCCATGCCTATCTGAAGATGGCCGAGGCACACCCGCTACGGTATCGTGTCATTGATGCGAGCAGGGCGCTCAAGGAAGTACAGCAACAGATCCGGCAGGTACTGGAAGACTATGTAGGGGCCCGTTCAGAATGACCGGTGGGTACCCCTGGCAAGACCGGCAATGGTCACAGCTGATGGCCCGTGTAGAGAGCCATAGCTTGCCTCATGCGATGCTGTTTTCCGGCATAAACGGCCTCGGGAAGACGGAGTTTGCCACCCGTTTTATACATGCGCTGCTGTGCACGAACCAGCAGGATAATGGCAATCCCTGTGGTGCCTGCAAGGGATGCACGCTACTGGCCGCGAATACGCATCCGGATCTCGTTCAGATTGTTCCTGAAGAGGCAGGCAAGGCCATCAAGGTGGATCAGATCCGTGACGCGCAGGGGTTTGTCGGGCTGACCAGTCAGTATCAGGGCTATCGAATATTGTTAGTCAACCCGGCCGATGCGATGAACATCAATGCGGCGAATAGCTTACTGAAGACCCTGGAAGAGCCGCCAGCCAACGCCATTATCATCCTGGTCACCGATTACCCCGGCAGGTTACTGCCGACAGTACGCAGCCGTTGCCAGCAGCTATTGTTTTACCCCCCGGACAGAGCCCTGGGAGTGCAGTGGTTGAAGGGTCATCTCGCCGAGGCAACCGCCGCGGAGGTGACCACCTTACTGGAGCTGGCAGCGGGCGCACCGCTGCAGGCGCTGGCCATGTCCCGCAATGATACCCTGTCTGCACAGGAGCATATGCTGTCCGGGCTGGGTCAATTACTGTCGCAACAAGCTGATCCGGTGAAAATTGCATCGACCTGGTATAAAAATGAGCCCGTACGGACGCTGCTGTGGTTTTCCAGCCTGATACGGGACATGATCCGGCTGAAATCAGTGCCTGGCAATGGCGATGTGGCATCGTCCGCCGCAGAATTCCTGGAAAAACCGCATAGCCTGCAAAAATCTCGAGAATTTGCTCAACACATTGAAATAAAACAGCTATATTCTTATCTAGACGCACTGGCGGAGGCCGGACGGCTATTGAGAGGCCAGGTGAATATTCAGCTATTGATGGAAGAATTGTTGATCCGCTGGTCGAGATATGGAAAATCCAGATAAAACAATATAATATAAGTATTATCTAAGGGAAATTCGCAAACATGGCAGAAGCAAAAAAAGGCATGCCCTCAATGCCCGGCGGTGGTCGTCAGGGTATCTTGTCGCTGACGATTAAGGACAAGAGTGCCCTGTATGCTGCCTATATGCCTTTTGTCAAAAATGGTGGCCTGTTTATCCCCACCAACAAGGCCTACAAACTCGGCGACGAGGTCTTCATGCTGCTGATGTTGATGGAGGAAACTGAAAAGATCCCGGTGGCAGGCAAGATCGTCTGGATCACCCCGAAGGGGGCCCAGGGCAATCGCGCTGCCGGTGTTGGCGTTCAATTCAGCGATCTGGACGGTGGGGCGGCGCGAAACAAGATCGAAACTTACCTGGCCGCCGCCCTGAAATCTGATCGCACCACCCACACGATGTAAAGCAAATTTCCGCTCCCCTGATCACCCCGTATGCTTGTTGATTCCCATTGCCATCTTGATCGCCTGGATCTGTCGATCTTTGATGGTGATCTTGAAGCTGCGCTGCAAAATGCCGCCGATCACGATGTCAGTCATATGCTATGTGTCTGTATCGACATGGATAATTTTGCCGATGTGGTGGCTATTGCCATGGCACACGATAATATATTTGCCTCCGTTGGTGTGCACCCGAATGAGCAGAACAGCCGTGACCCCGAGGCAGGTGAACTGGTTTCATTGGCGGACAACGACAGGATTGTTGCGATTGGTGAAACCGGCCTGGATTACTTTCGCAGTAATGGCGATCTTTCCTGGCAACAGGACAGGTTCCGCCATCATATCGCAGCCGCAAGACAAACCGGAAAGCCTCTGATCATCCATACGCGCGATGCCAGGGAAGACACCCTGAACATCATGCGGACGGAGGGGGCCTCTGATGCCGGCGGTGTAATGCATTGCTTTGCCGAAGACTGGCCAACCGCCAGGGCAGCGCTGGACATGGGATTTTATATCTCATTCTCGGGTATCGTGACATTTAACAGCGCCCGGGAACTTAAAGAGGTCGCAAAACGAGTGCCGCTGGACAGGATCCTGATCGAGACTGACTCACCGTATCTGGCCCCGATGCCCCATCGTGGAAAGCCCAACCAACCCGCCTGGGTAAAATACGTTGCCGAACATATTGCACAGTTACGCGGCGAAGACTATGAAAACATCGCCGAATCGACGACGACGAATTTTTTTACCCTGTTTTCCGGTGCAATCCGACAGTAAATTCTGCATTTATAGGTTGTCTACTGCCCGATATTTTTGTATAAGTAGTGTCATGGGGAGAAGACAGTGCTGTCTAATTCTCAGGGATGAGTGGCTTAGATCAAGCACCAGATAATAATAAAATATATTCAGGCGGTTAACGACGTGGTAAATCTTGTTTGGCGTTCTTTTTATGAGATCGGAGTTGATTTTATTGACGAAGATCACCGGCAATTAATGACCATCATGGATGATGTGGTCAATGCGGCCGCACACAATGATCACAAAGAATGTGGCAAACTGCTGGACAAATTTATCGCCAGGGCCAGGGAGCACTTTGACAAGGAAGAAGAATACCTGAGTAATGCACATTACCCGGGGCTTGATGAACACCGCGAATTTCACCAGCAGTTGATAAATTATGCCGATCTTACCAAAAGCACATGTCAGGACCTGGAATCGGGAAATGATTTAAAGGACTGTATCGATAATATGGCCAAACTGATCTTTGACGATATTTTCCGCGGAGACATCAAGTTTAAATCTTATCTTCAGTATAATGGCTATATAGACTAGCTACCCTGCAGTTAGGGAGTGTTACGGTGATGTATAAACAAGTTTTCCTGGCATTTTATCTATTGTATTCAACAAGCGCATTTGCCAGCATTTGCCTGGTCGATTTGCCGGTTGGTCGATTTGCCGGGTCGGACCAAACTAAGTTTTTGACTTATAGTAAACAAAGCTGAAAAAAGACCTATATAGGACCTTAAACGGTCCTTTTGGACATCAAAATGGGCCGTTTAAGTAATAGCCAGTGTAAAATCAATAACGATGACTTCTAATATTTTAAACACGCCATTTTGAAACCGAAAAGGTCTGATTAAGGATTAAAATAGGCTATTATTTTCTACTAATGTTTTAGATATTAGTTAGATAGCTTGGTCCGACCCGCCGAATTCCACTACTTGGTCCGACCCGCCGAATCCCCGTCCGACCCGCCGAATTCCAGCCGTGGCTTGACAGTCTTCATCGATAGATATACCGTAATACGGTAGTCCTATCGATGAGGTTGCATCATGACATCTGTAACAGTTTCACCTAAATATCAAGTAGTTATACCAAAATCAGTCCGTGAGTCAATGGGGATAGTTTCTGGCCAAAAGATACAAATCCTGACTTATCAAAACCGCATAGAGTTGATACCTATTCAGCCCATGAAAAAATTGAGGGGTTTCCTGAAGGGAATAAATACCAGCGTAAAGAGAGACAAGGACAGGGTATGAATGTTATAGATTCATCGGCATGGTTATCATATTTTGCAGGCGACAAAAATTCTGGCGCATTTGCAAAACCTATCGAAGCCATTGATGAATTGCTGATCCCAAGTATTACGCTCACAGAAGTCTTTAAATGCATTATGCGGCAGAGGGGAGAAGACGTGGCGTTGGAGGCGGTTGCTCATATGGAACAGGGGAAAGTAATTTTCCTTGATGGTGTCCTGGCTATCGATGCAGCTGTTTATGGCATAAAGCATAAATTACCGCTGGCAGACAGTATTATTTATGCAACGGCGAAAAAGTTCAGTGCTGTAATTTGGACACAAGACGCAGACTTCAAGGCATTGCCCGATGTTAAATATTTCCAGAAGGTAAAAGCCACATAACC
>BTQY01000034.1:0-24198 GCA_036986115.1 Gammaproteobacteria bacterium
CGAAGGGTGAGGTTGCCCTGACACTGGCCCGGTTCAGTGCAGTTAGTCGCCGCGGTGGTGCATCTCACGCATGCTTTCGCTCAAGTGCTTGCCGAGCAGTGAAAGCATTCGGAGTCCTTCCTGCGTGCCAGGCTCACGGGCCAGCTGCAACATTCCTACGATACCGCCTTTGGCTGGTGCAGCCGCCGCTATATCCCGACTCGTCGCAGTGAGGGCATCGGACAGGCCGAGCAACAGGGTCTGGTTCTCCGGGTGATCAAGTACCTGCAACAGGCGCACCAGACCTTCGTTGCGGGTGAGACGGTCAAGCAGTGTCAGGCCCTCGCTCATTGCCGCAGCCAGCCGGCTGACCATATCGTCCGTCAACGCGTCCTGGGCAGCGGCGACCAGCGAAGCGAGTTCGGCAAGTCGATCCAGATCGCTGCTGTTAAATACCGCGTCGGTGGATGTTTTTGTCTGGGTCGTCATAGCGTAGCTCCTCAGAGAAGACCGCGTACGCTGGTCCAGTACATCTTGTTGTAAGACATCTTGAACCAGTGCATTGACTTATTCGCGGACTTCAAGTCTGGTGGGTGTTGATAGTCAAACATCGCGTAGGTTGCTTTATCGTGGCCTGCTTCAATGAAGCAGTACACCTTGCCGTCATATTCTTTCACCGGCGTGCCGATCTTCACGATCGAGGCGATGTTCTCGGCGATCACCTCGGCCTCGAAGTGCGCGGCCGATCCGGTCTTGCTGACTGGCAGGTTAGTGGTATCGCCCACTACGTAGACGTTGTCGTGACCCTCCATGGTGAGCGTGTAACGGTTGGTCGGGATCCAGCCGTCCTTACCAAGCTCGCTCGTCTCGATTACCTCCATGCCATGGTGCTCTGGAATGGAGATTAGTAAATCATAATGATCCTCCGCCCCTTCCATGCTCTTCACTATCTTGTTTTTCGCATCCACTTCTTCGACGTTGAATAGTGTCTCGATTTCGATACCCATGCGGTCGAACTCGGGCTTGGCCCACCTGGCAACGTTCTCAATGCTGTGCATGCGGTTGATCGGGTAATTATACTTAATCTGAACCTTGTCGCGGATACCACGCGCCTTGAAATAATCGTGCAATGAAAACGTGACCTCAACCGGAGCTATCGGGCACTTGTGTGGCACACCGACAATGATGGCGACCTTGCCGCCCTGGAAATCGCGCAGGCTCTTGAACATCTTCACCGCACCTTCTTCAGTGTAAAAGGTCTCGGCACCCTCCTTCAGCCCGGGGATCTCCCTGGGCATTATGCGTGAACCGGTAGCGATCACTAGAATATCGTAATCGTAGGTCTTACCGCTTTTGGTCTTTACCTGATTCTTGTCGAGCTCGAATTGCTCGACCGGGTCGACATGAAAATTGATACTGGCTTCGAGCAGGCTCGCCTCATCGCGATAAAGCTCATCAGGCATCATCTGTCCGAACGCGACGTATAGCAGACCGGGCTGGTACATATGCTTGTCGGAGGCCGACAGCAACGTGATATTGGCCTTGCGGGCCCGAATCTCGGGGGCCAGTCGCCGTGCGAGATTGTTGGCCACAATGGTACCGCCGGTACCACCACCAACGATTAAGACTCTCATTATATTCTCCTGATTCTAAATACCCGGACATTTCCGGCCGTCGGCCAGATCTGTCTCATGTTAAATAAATATTGCACTATTTGAGCTTGCGGACTTTAATGTGCCAGACCTCTCCGATTTGTTCACTACTAACCAGTTCATGCCCGATCTTGTTGACCCACTCCGGGACGTCGTTGGCCGTACCATTGTCGGTCGACAGCAGCTCGAGTGTATCGCCCACATTGGCCTGCTTCATGTAGGTAATGAGCTCCATAAGCGGCCCGGGGCAATATGTATTGCATGCGTCAATAATCTTGGTCTCACTCATTTACTATTGCTCCTACTACTAAATATCTACGAAATATTGTTGCTGCTGCGATCAGAAAGTGAGCAGCTGCCCACCCTCGGCATCACTCAGAAATTTTGTCAGCCCCGTGGGCGGACCAAATTCGAGGTCGAGCTCATCTTCCGTGATCTCCAGTAAATCCATCGCCATCGAGCACGGCAACAGCTTCGCGTCACCGAGCTCGGCCGCGTGCTGGAACAGCTGCTTGAATGGCGGCACACCCTTTTTCGCCAGCAGCGTTCCAAACTCGCCTTCCGTCGGCACCTCCTCAGGATGGCCCTTGATGAAATATGTCAGGGCATTCATCGAAAAAAATACTGTGACCTCGTCACCGGTCGCGGCCGCGACCGATGCGATCATCGCGGCCATCTGCAGTTTTTCATGCGTGCCAGAGATACAAATGATGTCAATTTGACTGGACATTATGTTAGTTCGCCCGAGGCGCGTGGGCGACACTGGCTAGCACTATGGTGCACCCTATGCTCGGGCAACTGATTATTAAAATACTGCTCATACGTCAGACTCCAAATATCTCGACAGGCTACTGGCCAACATAACCAGGCAGCTGTGCGTAAAACACGAATTCTATATGCCCCTCATCTAACTTAGTGACAAGGAAAGCCCTGCGAATGGCGCGTGTCATGGGCCGCGCTATGCGCGGCGGCGGTATTCAGGAAAGCCGCGCCATACAGGATCATGGCCCCCAGCAAAAATGCACTGATGAGCTGCAGTGGCTTCGAAACTGTTGTCGAAACAGCTGCAGTATCCAGGGTGGTAACGCTTGAAATCTGATTTTGCATGGTCATTTCTCCTATCTTCTATTGCATCAAACCGAAGGGGATTTTATCTCCGGGGACGATTCTGCCCCAGAGGGTGATACTATCCGCCGTACCGCCCAGGCCGACGCAAGTCCCAGTACGAGCCAAAGCGCAGCATTGGCGATCGCTGTTGCGCCAAGAAACTGTTGCGCAAGTTTCTCCAGTCCGGCGGTCGCAGCCGGTAACTGCCCTGTGAACATCTCCCCAGGAGGCTGCGGGGTGCCCACCAGGTACGGCACCACCAGCAGCACGGGTGCTGCCCAGCGCCATGGGGATTTACCGAACGCCAGACCGGCAAGCCCCACTGCGGTGAACACCACAGTGAACAGCCACCATTGCTGGCGTGCTTCCAGTGGCCCTGCGTCTGCACCTGGAATTTCAGGTGGCAGACCAAGCATCGGTGCCAGGAAAAAAACAACATAGCCAGCTCCACCCCAGATAAGTCCGTGTCGCCAGTCAAGCCGCATCTCACTCTTAGACCCGATATTGAGTGAGGCCATCATGGCGGCCATTACCAGCAGGGCAAAACCCATGGCAGTTATTACATTCGCCAGTAGTGTGTAGGCCGTCCGCTCGATGCCATCGTCCGGTGCCCATTCCTCTACTGCATGTTCATGGGCGGCAAGGGCATCCTGACCCGTATGTTCATGGGCCGCTAATGGCTCGGACGCACGCTCATAGACCTCTGCGTTCAGGATAATGGGAACGACCTGCCACATTTGCACCACGGTCGACACCAGGCCGGCCAGTGCGCCCACTAACAGCGCGTAGAATACGATTTGCCGAAATATCATGACTTATAAAGAAATGCTGTCCAGACTTAGTGACAGGGAAAGGCCTGGGAATGGCGTGTGTCATGCGCTGCACTATGTGCTACAGGGGTACTCAAAAAACCCGCAGCATAAATGATGATGGCTCCCAACAGGAAGGCACCAGCAAGCTGCAATGGCTTGGATATTGTTGATGGGACAGCTGCAGTATCATGGGATGCAACGGTTGAGGTTTGATTTTGCATGGTCATTTCTCCTGTTGTTCTATCAATAGAAATTGTAATCATTAAATAACAACTGTTTTACATATCGCCTGTTCATTCCGCACGATGCCAACTGAGATACTTGATACCCAACGCGCATGTGCTATCAAGCGCATAGCCAATGATCCCGATGACGAGCACTATCGCGGTGAGATGATCGTAAGATAGCGTCTCCCGCGCATCCGCGATAGCATAGCCAAGACCGGAGGTCACACCGAGAAATTCTGCCGGCACCAGCACAATCCACGCGACGCCAAGGGCGGCGCGAATGCCAGTCAAAATATCGAAAGCGATCGCCGGCAGGATAATCTGCGTCAGCGTATGCCAGCGCGTGGCGCCGAGATTACGCGCCACTTTGAACCAGGCTGGATCCACCTTGGCCAGGCCAGCAGCGGTTGCGAATGCCACCGGCCAGACTGCCGCAATCGCGAGCAGAAAGATGATCGCCTGATTCCACGTCAGGAACACGATCACCGCGATCGGCTCCCAGGAGAGCGGGCTGACCATACGCAACAACTGGAACGGAGAGTTGCTCAGTTCGCGGAACACCTTGCTGGTGCCAAGAAGGATGCCAATCGGTACTCCAGCGGCGATGGCTATGGTAAGCGCGATGCCCAAACGATAGCCACTGGACATGGCAGCAGTCGGAATTGTGCCGTCTGCCCACAATCCCGGGAACGCCTGAAACGTCGGAATAGGCCCGAAGCCGGCAAAATTTGTGGTATCGGGGTTGATATAGATCAGGTATCCCCCGAGCCACCAAAAGGCTAACAGGATCGCAAGGCCTGCAAGCCAGTTGAATGCGCGTCTTCCCAACGACCTCATAACGCGCGCAGATTGACCGCCCGCTGGGGGCACGTCAATCTGCGGGATCACAGTTACGGCGTTGTCATTCAAAGTTCAACCACCTCCGTGCGGGTAAAGGGATCGCCCCCCTTGGCAACGCTGGCGTCGTTTGTCCACTTTGGATTCGCATCGAGCGCCTTCTTGACGAAGTCGTAATTGACAAGGTCCTTGTTCACGTGATCGGGGGTGAGTGTATTCAGGAACGTCGTGTCGCCGGTGACCACCGTCCTCTTCATTTCGTCTACAACGAGTTCGGTCGCAGAGCGGTACGGCCAGCCAGCAAAATCGATACGGTTCTGACCCCAGTCCGCATGCTGGATCGCGTTCGGATTCTTATAGTAAGCGGGATCGTAGAACATCATTGCACGCTTGATCACCTCTTTCGGGAACGGCAGGTATTTCTTGCCGTCGCGAGAGAGCATCACCGCCATCTCCTCCCTGTTCTCGGCGAGATGAATCTGTGCACGGATGATGGCGTTGTGTATTCCCTGCGTCCAGGCCGCACGCTCGGGGTCCATGGTGTTTTCCTCATGCATGACCACGACGCAGCAGGGATGCCCCTTCCAGATGTCGCCAGTGAAGCGCAGCACCTTGCCGCCGGCCTTGAGCTCGCCCAGGGCATTGAACGGCTCGGCCACGGTATAGGCATCAATAGTCCCGGCCGCGAGTGCGGGCGGCATGGCGGGCGGCGGCAGGACCAGGAAGTTACATTCGTTAGGCGCCAGCTTTGCGGTTTGCGGCCGAATCACCGGAGTGATCCCAGCGTCCCTCATTACTCTTTGCGTGATGATATTGTGGATCGAGTACCAGTAGGGCATTGCGATCTGCTTGCCGCCGAAGTCCTTGGGAGAATTGATGCCGCTTTTCTTGCCGACCAGGATGGCCGAGCCATTGGTATGGTCCCAGGCCGTGATCTTCACCGGGAACTTGTTGTTGTAGCGCATCCAGACCGGAATTGGAATCAGCAAGTGCGTGAGGTTGAAGCGATAAGAGGCAAATGCTTCGACCAGCGGCGACCAGCCACGGATGAGTGTTGGACGAACCGAATCGATGCCCTCATCCTTCAGGAAACCCACTTCATGAGCGACCAGTAGTGCGGCCGCATCAGTGATGGGGATATAGCCGATTTTGACCACCGGATCCCATTTCTTCTCCTTGGCAAATACGGGCCCAGGTATCGCAGCACCCATCGCTGCTGCAGCGCCCATCTTGAGAAAATCGCGCCGGTCGACGCCGGTGCCTAGCACATCCTTAAAAAGCGGGTCATATTCGATGACAAGATCTGGATCGTTTATTCCATCGCCGTGCTGCTGGTAGATTTTTTTCATGTCGGTCATGTCGGCTGCCTCTTTTGGTTAATCATTATGGTTAATTAAACCTAAACTGCACGTTCAAACATACTAGGTGATGCTGAGCAACTCGTGCTCGGGCGCGGCCTCATCACCAACTGCTAAGTTGGGGGGGCTGTCCGATGGCGAGTGTGACGCATCGTGGAAAATCTGCATCAGGTGCTTGCGTGTGGCCTGCACGGCCGGATCCTGGCGTTCGCGTGGATCATCGAGATCAACCCTGAGATCGTGGACGATCTTGCCGGGCGCTCCGGCCATGACCAGTGCGCGATCGGCCATCAACACCGCTTCGTCGATATCGTGGGTGACCATTACCAGGTTGATTCCCAGGCGCTTGGCAATGGAACGGACGTCGTGCTGCAAGGCCGTGCGGGCAAATGCATCAAGCGCTGAAAAAGGCTCATCCAGTAGAAGCAATTCAGGCTCCATCACCAGCGAGCGGGCCAGCGCAACGCGCTGCTGCTGTCCTCCGGAAAGATCCTGCACATTGTTTTTAACATAGTCCTCGAGATGAACGAGGCTGATCGCCTCGGTAACGCGCTCACGCATTTTATCCTTGCGCCAACCGGCGAAGTGGAGGCCAATACCGACATTGCGCTCAACTGTCATCCAGGGAAACAGATGGGGTGCCTGGAACATCATTACCCAGCGCGGTGACGGTGCAGTAACCTGCTTGTCATCAAGAAGAACCGCGCCGCTCGTACCAGGCAGCAGGCCAGCAATGATGTGCAACAGGGTCGATTTGCCGCAACCGGATCGGCCAATAATGACCAGCGATTCGCCCGGTTCTGCCTCTATATTGACCTTCTCGAATGTGAGCGGGTACTTCGAACCATAACGGTGGGTAAGATCCTGAACCTTGATGTCTACGCCGCGGATTGACATCGATCAATTCCTCACAAAGCTGACAGGTGATCCGGGAATCGTGCCGACGGCGACAACCTCTTCGCCATTCAACCCTCGGGCCTTCGCGAGTGCATTGCCCTGCTCGAAAACCATCGCAGCTCGTTTTGGATCCTCGCTTCCCCATGAGAACCTCATAAAAATATTTGTCATGTAATTGTCAATCCTTACTGTCTTATCGTAAACTCAGGTTACTGGTTTATTAATCGTCCGGCTCACCGTAACACACACAGATGACGGCTCTCGTCAGGCCATATTGAGGCGCTGATCGACCTCCTTCATTCGTCTGGCCAGCTCCTCCTCGTTCAGTAAGCCACGGCGGATCATTGAATGTGCCAACGCCAGAAGCTGCCGCTCCGGGAAAGGCACATCTGCATAAAGATCCGTGGCGAGCACGTCTTCCTCACTACGGCGCTCAAGGGCATCAAGCTTACATTCATCCACTTCACGGGGACGATCATCCTTAGACGCACAAAGATCTGACGTCTTCCAATAGCCACCGTTGAGCGCATCGCAGGTGCTTTCCAGGCTGAGCCTCCAGGGCGGATCAGGATTGTCCACACCATACTGTTCGCTCAGTTCGTCCCAGACTCGCCCCTCCCGCCTGACTTTCTCAAGCAGTTTAATCGGAGACGTGTCCAGATCCGGCAAAGTCTGCCCGGTGTCAGGATCTTTACTGGTCATTGCACTATCCTTGCTTAATGATCATGTTGCAGCGGATTGACCGCCGGGTGCACCGGGCGCTCGGTATTCACCGTGACTCCGGGTGTCGGCAGCGCGACACCAATCAGGCAATCCCGGGTGACGATCTCGGCCAGTTGATCCTCGCTCCAGCCCTCCGTGCCTTCGGGCCGCACCGGCAGCACGATGAACCGCGACTTCTGGTTCGAGTCTTCCACTCTGATTTCCACGTCCTCAGGGATCTGCAGGCCGAACTCGGCGAGCACCTGGCGTGGCCAGCGAACCAGGCGGCGGCGATAATTTGGGGTCCGATACCACTCTGGTGACTGGCCGAGGATTGGCCGAGGATAGCACGAGCACAGCGTACACACGACCACGTGCTTCAACTTGGGCGTGTCTTCGAGGACGCGCAGGTTGCAGTAGTCACTCGGTGTGCCAAAGTTGGTCGGCATACTGTTGATCCAGTCTATGCCGACGTCGAGGCTGGCCTTAACGCCATCTTTCACGGCAAGCTTCCTGTATTCAGGATCCAGCCACGCCTTGGCGACAAGATGCGCCGCCGGCGCCGGGCCCAGGGTGTGCATGTACTCCGTCCAGCGTCGATGGTCCTCAATGCTGAAAAGACCTTTCTCAATAGCCAGTTCACGCACGGCGACTTCAAGAATCTCGAAATCGCTGACCTCGTCAACCATCGGTGCAGGTTTATGCTTCTCTGCCATTTATCTATCCTCTCTAATTCTGTTCGGTATATTGTGCTCTGTATCCGCCAGCCTGGCTATGCCGGCTCCAGCCAACGTTCGGGCAACTCGGTCTCTAGCGTGTCGTTAGCAAATGTGTCGGGATAATCTGACCAAAGATCTTTCTGCTTAAAAACCACGCTGTAGAACCATTCGGGGTTATCGCAGTTATCCCAGGCCTCATCTTCTGCAGGGGGGCTTTCATAGACCAGTTCGACTACTGTGGCGGGCGCACCTCGCGTATAGACCTGGCAGCGGTTGTAAAAGATATCCGGCAGATCCCTGACCCGCACCTTATCGCCTACCTTGAACCTGGCCGTACCAGCCTCGCCTTTAAAACACTGCGGGTCGCCGATGCCAGTGGCCTTTTTGACATGGTGCTCTCTATCGTAGTGTGGTTTACTCATAGCGTTTCTTGACCTCATCTATCTTGTCGGACAGTTCACTGATTGTAACGTATTGTTTGTCTACCAGGATCCTGGCCGCGGTCAGCAGCCACCGACCGTAATAAGGCAGCCCCAGATACTGCGTCTGACCCACATCGACGTTTTGCCGACGACGCCTTTCCTCGGCATTCCAGACACCACGCCAGGCCAGAACTTCACAGGTCACGAAAGTATTGTGCTCCCACACCTCCTCCTCCTTTTCTTCCCAGCGGATGGGCACATCCGGTTCGCCACCGACATCATGCGACATTCGCGTATACGCTCTGTAGTGGGCATTATCGACTTCATCGGGATATGGCGCGTGCGTCTCCTGATGCAGAGACGGCTGCAGGAGACCGACAATATTGAGATGCTGCATAACTTTCTGTCTGGTAGTCGATGACATAGTCTTTTGACCCCTCCTTGATTTATAAATTCAAAATGTCGAACAGGTAACCCGCCTGTACAGCTATATAAGCATTTCTATAACATACTAATAAACTAAATTAATAGGTGCTTCAATCAATCTGATTAGGGAGTCTAAGAGAGACACGTTATTAATCCCAATACTTTGTTGCTATTAATACCATAGAATATACCTATAACTCGAAACATTATTTAATTACTTTTAGTGTTTTTGTCTGCTAGACAGTGGCAGAGAAGGTGTGTTATTAATAAAATTCGTTAATTTTTCTCTAACTCATAGAAGTTAGTTATAGTTCAAAATATCATTACTATCATTAACTCATGGGACAGGCCGATGCAAACAAATTTCACCCCCGAACAGCTGACCAGGCCTGCCATTATCGACTCCAACGAAGAGTTGCGCGCCTGCCTGCAATGTGACTATTGCACTGCCAACTGCCCGACCTATCAGATGCTGGACGACGAGCACGACAGCGCACGCGGGCGGATCAAGCTGATCAAGGAAATGCTGGAGTACGATGGCAAGCCGGAGGATAAAACGGTCAAACATATTGACCGCTGCCTGTCCTGCCTGGCGTGCATGTCCACCTGCCCGTCGAGCGTGCATTTTATGCATCTGGTGGATCATGCGCGGGAATATATCGAGGAAAACTATCAACGCCCGCTGTTTGATCGACTGCTGCGCTGGACGCTGGCACAGATCCTGCCCTACCCGGGCCGCTTTCGGCTGGCCATGCGTGGGGCGCAGCTGGCAAAACCGCTGGCCTTTGCCATGCCCGGCAAAATACGCAGTATGGTGGAGTTTGCACCCGGCAAGCTACCGCCGCCCAGCCCCAACGACGAGCCGCAAGTCTTCCCGGCGATGCGTAAGCGCAAGCGCCGCATCGCGCTAATGACGGGCTGCGCACAAAAGGCACTAAACACGGACATCAATGATGCCACTATCCGCATTCTGCGCCGTCATGGGTGTGACGTTGTGGTCGCGCCAGGTGCTGCTTGTTGCGGGGCACTGACGCATCATATGGGTAAGTCCAGGGAAAGCCATGCCGCAGCGACCAGGAACATTCGCGCCTGGATGAAGGAGGTGAACAGCGCGGGGCTGGATGCGATTGTGATCAACACCAGCGGCTGTGGCACCGTGGTCAAGGACTATGGCCATATGTTCCGCAACGAAGCGCTGGCAGAGGAAGCGGCAACGGTCTCTGCGCTGGCCAGGGACATTTCCGAGCTACTGTCGGATATCGAACTGGAGCACAAAGTGACACCCCATTTGCGCGTAGCCTATCATGCCACCTGTTCCCTGCAATTCGGGCAACGGATCCGCTTCACACCCAAGAAGCTACTGAAGGCAGCAGGGTTTACCGTGCTCGAGCCCAGAGACTCGCATACGTGCTGCGGCTCTGCCGGGACCTACAACCTGATGCAGCCCAAGATTTCGGAGCAGTTGAAAGTACGCAAGGTTAATACACTGGAGTCGGCCGCACCGGATGCGATCGCCGCAGGCAACATTGGCTGTATGATGCAGATCGGCTCTGGCACCAGAGTGCCGGTGGTGCACACGGTAGAATTGCTGGATTGGGTGACCGGCGGGCCAGTGCCCCGTGCCCTGGAAGGTGTGATTGATCCATGACTTTGTTGTTATCAACCTCATAGGAGTTGGCTATGGCCAGAAACGTCATTTTTCCACGTCCCCTCCAGTACCTGATCGCTATCGCAGAATACGGCAGCTATACGCGGGCAGCCGAGGTCCTGCATGTCTCGCAGCCGACCTTATCGCAACAAATCAAGCAGCTGGAGGAGTCGTTGCAGTCACCGTTACTGGATCGGTCTGGACGGACCGTTCGGCTGACCGATGCCGGCGAAGTCTATTTGCACCATGCCCGTCGCGCCTGGGCGGAACTGGAGGCGGGATCGCGCGCCATCCACGATGTGCAGGGGCTCAGCCGTGGTTCACTGCGTCTGGGATGGACCCCGATCACCGATTACCTGACCTGCTCCCTGCTGGAAGAATTTAACCACCGCTATCCCAGTATCACCCTGAACACGCTGGAAATGCCACAGGACGATATTGGAAACGCCGTAGCCGAAGACCGTATCGACATCGGCATTGCCTTTACCAGCACCTTCAGGGCCGAGTCACGATCGAGTGAAATCGAGACGCGTATACTCTTTGAGGAAGCACTCTGCCTTGCCGTTGGTAATACTCACGCCCGTGCCGGACAGAAAGAGCGCATCAGCGCACATGAGTTTGGCAAGGAATCGCTGGTGCTACTCAATACCAATTTTGCGCTGCGACAACACGTAGAAAAGTATTGCCTTGAGAACGGCATCGCGCCGCGTATCGCGATCAATACCAATTCGCTCAGCGTGATCATAAAATTGGTCCAGGTCGGCCAGCTTGCCACCGTGTTGCCCAAAAGCATTATCCGCACGCAGTGCGGGCTTCATTCGATTGTGCTGGCGCCGACACTGCCGCATAAGGCGATCAGCCTGATCTTCCGCAAGGGCGGTTACAAGAGCCCCGCCTGTCTGGCCTTTATAGAGCTGGCGTCGGATTGGTCCATTCGCAGACTTCTGGATACGCCCATTCAAAGACTCGAGCCCTGCCCCATGTCAGCAGAGTATTTTCGAAACAAACACCAGTGAACCCGCAACGATGTCCGCTTCCTTATCTCACAAGCCTGTCGCTGCACATCTCACTCAGGGCGCCTTCTCCTTCCCGGGAGCAATGAACGTGCCCCCGCGGATCCCTTGACCCTTCATGAACGCCACGGGTGCAACGGCGGCCTGATCAATGACCACATCCACCACTGCCGGCAAATCCGCATCGATCGCATCCCTTAGTGCTTTTCCGATGTCCTGAGGATCTGTCACACGGACACCCCAGGCGCCCATCTGCTGCGCGATATTGGCGAAATTCGTCTCACTGAACTCCGACAACTTGTGCAAATCACGAGAACCCTGCCAGTGGGTCTGCAGCAGATGCGTCTGCAACGCCATTGCCTGGTTGTTTAACACCACCGTGACCAAATTGATCCTGTTCCGCACCGCCGTCTCAAGCTCAGTGAGATGATAGAAGAAGCCACTATCGCCCGTGAATGCCACCACCGGCCGCTCAGGCACCGCCGCCTTGGCCCCTATCGCCGCTGGAAACGCCCACCCCAGGCTGCCTTCGCAGTGCAGGAAGTTCTTGCCCGCCGGAAGATCCATGAAGACGCCGGCCCAGGTGCCGGCATAACCCGTGTCCGTGACGTACAGCGTGTTCTCCGGGCACGCCTGCACAAGCTCGATCACCAGTTGTTCCGGCCGAATCGGCATCGCATTGCCAACCATGTGCTGATGTTCGCTTTCACGCCATTCCCGCAGCCCTTTCTGTGCCTTCGCCACCCACTCACGGTGCGTATGCTGCCCCGCTGAACGCGCGACCTGCAACATCTGCTGCAAGACCGTCCGTGCATCACCCACAAGTGGCAATACATTGGGATAGTTCGCGCCGGGCTGTGCCGGATTGATATCAATGTGGATGGCCCGCACCCCCGGCGTCGGCATCTGCCTGGTGCTGGTCGTCGCTCCGCCGTGATGCCCCCCCACGTAGAACACCAGGTCCGCTTCAGTGATCACCGGGTCGGTCGGCGGCCGCCGGTAGCCGCCGGTCACGCCCAGTGCCAAAGGATGTTGATCGTCGATGCTTCCCTTGCCACCCAGGGTCGTGGTGACCGGTATATCCAACTGCTCGGCCAGCGCCGTCACTTGCTCCCATGCGCCCGAAACCACCGTCCCGCGTCCACAAATCATGACCGGACGCTGCGCACGGCGAAGCTCCTGGACGGCCTGTTCCACCAGATCATCGTCCGCTCGCGGACGGAACGCCGGATAGGAGAAGTAGCGCCGATCCAGATAGCGGAAATCAAACTCCGACTCCGCCGCTTCCAGTGCGCCATCCAGATACAGATGGACCGGCCGCGGCGCTCCCGTTGTCATCTCCCGGTAAGCCTTGCCAAAGAATTCCGCCATCCGCTCAATCGACCGCACCTCTGCGTCGTACTTGGTCACCGGCCGAAAATCCACATAGGCCTCCTGATAAGAGTTGCCCTGGTAACTCGAATTCGCAAGGATCGGGGTCACCGCAAGCAACGGCGTATTGCTCTGCCAGGCATCCACGAGGCCTGCATACAGGTTGGTCGCTCCAGGGCCACCCTGGACAAATACGATCGTCGGTATCCCCGATGCCTGTGCATGGCCGTCGGCCATATAGCCTGCGGCCTTCTCCGAATGACACAGGACGCGCTTGATCGGGTCCTCCGCCAGCTCCACAAGCGTTGGATACAGGAATGTCGGCACAAAAAACACCGCCTTCGCACCCGATCGGCGCAGCAACTCCGCCAGGAATTGCTGGCCCTTCATTCTCTGCGGATGCTCGCTGGGTCCCTGCTCGCCGGTGGAAGAATCGTTCTGATCTGTGGCCATTCGGATCTCCTCAGGTTCTTCCGCCCTTTTGCCTCGGCGTGTATAGGTCATCGCGATTTCTGTGCCAGAATTATGATCTCCCCTGCGTCACCAGTACATGATCTGGATCATGTCGTTCTCCCTACAGTGGTGGTAGCGAGCGTTCACGAACACGTCCAGCTTCAGGTGCTCCTCGTCGCGGTAGTTGCAGGCCCTGCGTAGCAGGATGTGGATCTTGCTATTGAGTCTTTCGACCAAGCCGAGGCTGACCTTGCCGCTGGTCACGATCCTGCTGAAGCTCCCGGGCCAGTTCCACCATCCGTTGATAAAGGCGCTCCATGTCTTCATCCGGGGCATCCTGACCGTAATGCTTTTTCACCCCGTGCTCCTGCAGTTGCACGTAGTGGTCAGGCTCCACGCCGTGGCGCTTCAGGCAACTGCGAACACAGGCCAACGGGCAGCCGTCCAGCGCGAGGATCGGTCGGTCTGAGGTGGCCTGACGCACAAAATTCGGGATATCGCCACCCACGCCGGCGATGCAGGACATCTGCGCTTCGCCGTCTCGATCCAGATGCAGGGCCAGTGTATTAGCGAGTTGGGCGGCGCTGGAGCACCCTGAGCAGCTGTAAACCAGTGGGAGATGGACGGTTTGTCGAGTCATAACGCGTTCAACCAAAAATTGCTACGCCAGCTCCAGCCAGCGTTCAGAAATCTCAGCCCCTAACGTATCGTTCGCATACGCGTCGGGATAATCCGGCCACAGGTCCGTTTGTTTGAAAACCACACTGTAGAACCATTCGGGTTTATCGATGTGACCCCAGGCCTCGTCTTCCGGAGCAGGGCTTTCATAGACCACCTCGGTCACCGTAGCGGGCATGCCTCGCGTGTAAGTCGGGGTTTGCGTATAAAAGACATCCGGCAAATCCCTGATCTTCACACGGTCGCCCACCTTGAACCTGGGTCGGCCGCCGGCCTTGCCTTTGTAACACTGGGGATCGCCCACCCCATCGGCTATTTCAGCGTGGTAGTTAATCTTGCTCACGGCGCTTTTTCACCTCATCCATCTTGTCCATCAACTCAGTAAGTGTGACGTGCTCCTTGTCGACCAGTACCCGTGCCGCAGAAAGCAGCCACCGCCCATAATAGGGCAGACTAAGATACTGCGACGTGCCCAGATCGACATGCCGGCGGTGTTTTTCCACGGTGTTCCAGACGCCACGCCAGGCCAGGCATTCGCAGGTCACGTAGGTATTGGCCTCCCACTGTTGTTTTTCTGTTCTTTCTTCCAACTGGATGGGCCCATCATCCTGTTCGCCGCCAAGGTCATGCGCCGTTCGCATACACGCTCTGAAGCGGTCATGATTGAAGATATTTATCTTCGGCGCATACTGCTCAGGGGTTTTTTCGTTATCCGATGACATAGTCTGGAGCCCTCCTCCGATCGATGCCGAACAAGTCGTCTTGCATATTAAGTCTGATAAGCATTTTAAGCATCTGCTAATCAACTTAATTTATGGACTACTCAATTAACCTGATAAATTAGTATAGATGGGGCGTTTGTTATTAATCAAATACTTTGTTGTTATCAACCTTATAGGAGTTATCTATTGAATCAAAGGGATATTTTTCCGTGCCCTCGTCAATACCTGATCGCTATCGTGGGATACGGCAGCTATATGCAGGCGGCGGCCAGGGTATTGCATGCCTCCCAACCGACCTTATCACAACAAATCAAGTAGTTGGATGAGTCGTTGCCGTCAGCATCACGGGATCGATGCCGGCGAAATTTATATGCAGCATGCCCGCCGCACCTGGCGGGGAAGCGGGATCGCTGGCCGGGCCACCCACGACGTGCCGGGCCTCAGCCGCGGCTCGCTGCATCTGCGGTGGGCCCCGATCACCTATTACCTGACGGCTCCCTGCTGGAAATGCCGCAGGATAATATTGAGTACACCGTAGTCGAAGACCGTATCGACACCGGTATTGTTTATACCAACAGCTTCATGACTGAAACGCGAACAAACGAAATTGGGACATGCATACTATGTGAAAAAGCACTCTGCCGTTGCCGGATCTGACATCGCGGTCGCGGCAGGGACAAAGCGGTTTGAAACAAAACAAGTCGCTGTGTAATATCGTGTAATCTACACAGTGACTATTACTTCTAAACAGGAGACACAAAATGAACAAAGAGGAAATGACCGATCTCATCGTTGCGGCAAAGAAAGCCAAAGGACTAACCTGGGAGACCATTGGTAACAAGTTGGATCTGGGGCCGACCTGGGTTACTTCTGCCTGCCTTGGAATGAACAGCATGCCTGAAAAATCGGCGAAGGTCTTGTGCGAATTCCTTGAACTTGGCGATGACGTGTGCGTGGCACTGCAAGAGTTCCCCCACAAGACATGGGACAAGATAATACCGCAAGATCCGGTTGTCTATCGACTATACGAAATTGTCGGCGTATATGGAGATACGATTAAAGAAACCATTGCGGAAAAATTTGGTGATGGAATTATGAGCGCCATCGATTTTTCATTGGACATCGACAAACAGGAAGACCCAAAAGGTGACCGTGTTGTTATCACAATGAACGGTAAATTCTTACGTTATACTACGTGGTAATCACTGATCCTGGAGAACATTTCGTCTAACCAGTGAATCCTGGCATTGAGGTGCTACGGCTGCCTTGTCATTAGTGCCAGGCAGGTACCCATGCGCATAAGCGCAGAGCACATCGGGCAGGCGCCAGCCCGGGGAACTGTTTAATTCATCACTGTTGAGATAATTTTACCAATGCAGGCCATTGAGCAAGCACTGATTTCTTTTTTTGAGCAAGTGGCTCAAAAGAACAAATCCTGGTTAAAAAAGCTAAAACAGGAACAGTGTTTCAGTGTGGACCAGTGGCGCTGGTGTTTTACCTTGCCGGATCTGTATTTATTTCTTCAACATCAGGATGACATTTATGGCTCCATTGATTACAAACAATTTCGGCAACTAATTTTTAACAGCCCCATCAATCAGGCCGTTAAATTATACGGGGCTGAAATCACCATTACTGACAACCAGGCCAGGGTGGACAGGTCGGGCTATGCCCTGGTTTGGCTGGCCAGAAATCTACAGCATATGCAAACAGATGCCTTAAAATTTGTTCACATCACGGATCCCCACTTGCTTGATCAGCCTGAAGAAACTTTTCACAGCCTGAATACCAGGAAAAACCTGGAGGCGGTATTGTCTGACAGCCTGATGCGATATCCAGATATCGACTTCTTGCTGTTTACTGGCGATATTTCTCAAACAGGCAGTGAAGAAAGCTACACACTTTTCAACTCGCTGGTGCAACAATATGATTTACCGATTTACTGCATTCCCGGTAATCATGACACTCCAGAATTATTGCAGCATGTCATCCCCAACTGCCCGGATAAATCAATTAATATAATCCAGTCAGATAAATTTTCTCTTGTTTTACTCAATAGCCGGGTGGAAAACAGGGAACATGGCATGATAACTCAACATTGTTTACAGCAACTGGAGGAGCACCTGAAGAATGGCGAAGATCAATTTAATATTATTGCCATACACCACCCACCCGTATTGATAAACAGCAGGTGGCTGGATGAAATTGGACTGCTAAATAAAACTGAATTTCTGCAAACCATAAATAAATATCCCCGGAATACGCTATTATTATTCGGCCATGTTCATCAGGAAATTGATCAACAGCTGGATAATCTGCGTTTACTCGCAACCCCCTCTACCTGTTACCAGTTTAAAGCGAATTCCGAGTACATGCATCGCATAGACACACCGTCAGCCGCATATCGATTTGTTAAACTAAGCACAAAAAATAACATCGAGACTAAAGTACATTACGTTGAATAATGTTTATTATACCCATAATCGGCATCAGCAGCACTGCGAAGCACCAGTCACTACATAGCGTTGCTGATGTGTCCCCACGAAATAGTGATCAAAAATAATCGTTTAGTGACTATCATCATTCGCGAGGTCATCCCACGCGCCCGAACGAAGTGACAAAGAATAGTCATGCCGGACTTGATCCGGCATCCAGATTCCTGATCTTTCTGGATACCGGCCTTCGCCGGTATGACGATGCTAACACCGGGATGACGATGCTAACGCCGGGATGACGATGCTAACGCCGGGATGACGATGCTAATGCCGGGATGACGAAGTATTTGATTGA
This sequence comes from Gammaproteobacteria bacterium, assembly GCA_036986115.1. Lineage (GTDB taxonomy): Bacteria > Pseudomonadota > Gammaproteobacteria > BTQY01 > BTQY01 > BTQY01. Next base: position 17,814 of record BTQY01000034.1, read on the forward strand.
CAATCATCATTTCTGGGAATTTCGTGGGGATCCCTCAGACACCGTTGCCAGACGACTTCATTGAGTGCGTCATAGCAGCTCTCCCTGCACTGTGGGAATGATATAGCCGCCCACGCTTACCTCCTGAATCTCGTTTAGTATTCGCGCGCGCAGCATGACCAACGACGGTCGACGAACCTCGTAACCTTGTTCGATCCGTATGCACAGATCGGATCCGGGGAAGTATCGATGCTCCAGCAGGTAAGCGCCGAGGAAGGCGGCGCCATTCCCCGTCGCCGGGTCTTCGCGCACTCCGTGCGCTTCGAAGAAGAACCTCGCACACAGATCGTTCCGGGGCTGATGCGTCTGGCGGCAGAAGAGGTAGACAAGGGGAGGAAAACCTTCGGCCGCCAGATCCGTGAACACCTCGAGATTAAGCTTGCTACGTCGAAGCGCGTCGAGGCTGCATAGCGGCACGACCATGGCCGAAGTGCCGACAGAGACCACCTGGATGGGCGTCCTCGTCTCTATATCCACTGGTGACAGACCAAGTGCTGCTGCGACCGGCTCAGGTGCCGAGGTCGCTCCGAGCGACATCGGCGGAGCGAGAAACCATGCAATATCTCTTCCGTCATCGGAAGGCTCGAACGTGACCGGGACCTGCCCCACCTTGAGGTTCAGCCGAACCAGTGTACAGGGCTTGGCAACAACATGATGGCGAAGGACCCATGCCGTGCCGAGGATCGGGTGCCCAGTAAAGGCTATTTCCCGCGCCGGGGTAAAGATCCGCACGCGATATCCACCATTATCCTCAGGCACAGAGCTCACGAAGGTCGTTTCCGAGAAATTCATCTCCGCGGCGAGTTGCTGCATCTTTTCATCGGACAAGGCTTCTTCCCCGACGAAAACCGCCAGCTGGTTTCCCGAGCAGGGTTGTTCTGCAAATACATCCACCATATAAAAACGATGTGTCATGTTCATGTGTGTCTCTTCGTCGACTCAGGCATTTACATCACAGGAAACCAATTCGGTTCACCTGACTGTGCCCCTACTAAAACAATAATATAATCAGGATCAAATAAAATTTGATCCTGTTCAGTACTTTTCAACATAAACGTAACTGACCAATAGCTTTCATTTAGCCCAAGGACAGTATGACCATATCCGTCCGTTTCAAGGCTTATCATATATTCTTCATAATTTATAGATAACTTGCTTTCCTGGTACTCATCCATAACAAATTGCTTTGCTATTGCCAGTGCTTCCGACTCTTTGATTGTCATATTTAATATGCCTGACTGGAACTTGAATCGCCCCGGTTTTCCGGGCACTCCGAAGCTTCACAAAATACTGTTTTCTGAACACCTGCTGGTGACAGGTTTTCTATTATAGCCATACTTGTACTTCGGATTGAAGAAAACCCGATATGATCAACCGTTTAATTATAATGACTACACCTGTTTAGAAAAACACATTCACCGGCAATGCCGTTATAATCAGCTCTGCCAGATTATTGAAGGTTTCCTGCCGATAACTATTGCGTCGGTATAGCATGCCGATCCTCCGGTTCGGTTTTGGATCACTGAACGGAATATACTGAACAGCATCGCGTTTACGCTGTTTTTTCGGTACTGCCAGCTCGGGCATTAATGTCATTCCCATGCCTTCTCCGACCATGTGTCGCAGGGTCTCCAGGCTGGAGGCATAATAGTCGGCATATTCTGCAGCACCAGCAAGCAGACAAACGTCCAGCGCGTGTCCGCGCAAACAATGGCCCTCTTCCAGTAACATCATTTCACGGCCCTTGATATCTCCGAGTGTTATCAATGGCTGTTTGGCAAGGGCCTCTGCCCGGGGGACGGCCAGTTGAAAGGGTTCGCGAAATAATTCTATCCTGGAAAAATTATCACTATCGACAGGCAATGCCAGTATCAAAAAATCAAGCTCGGCACGGCGCAGTTTTTCCAGTAACACGGAGGTTTGATACTCATGCAGCCACAATTTGAGTTGCGGGCAGGACTTTTTTATCGCCGGCATGATGACCGGTAACAGGTAGGGTGCCACTGTTGGGATGAGGCCGACATGAAGCTCTCCTGACATGGGGTCATGGTAGGTCTCCGCGATATCATGGATCGCGGCGACTTCGACGAGTATTTTTCGTGCCTGTTCGGCCACCACCGAGCCTGCTTCGGTCATATTCACCTGGCGATTGCTGCGCTCCACCAGCAATACCCCGAGTTCCTGCTCCAGTTTCTTTAGCTGACCGCTCAGTGTCGGCTGGCTGACAAAGCAGCGCTCGGCGGCACGGTGAAAATGACGCTCATCATCCACGGCGACCAGATACCTGAGTTCCTGTAAATTCATAAACTTAGCTGATTACAATCATTTGCCATACCTATCATTATAATAGTTATAAACGATTTTATCTATCTGCGATCCAGAGTGATAATTATCTGCGTACTCAATATCAACCGGGCCGTGTGTCCCACTATGAAATTATCTGGAGAATATTATGTTAGAAAATCATGAAGGTCAGAAAGTCCCTCAAGTCACATTCCACAGCCGTCGTGATCATGAGTGGCTTGACATCAATAGTGATGACATCTTTAGCGGCAGAACCGTGGTGGTATTTTCACTGCCAGGCGCCTTTACACCGACATGTTCATCGACGCATGTGCCCCGCTACAACCAGCTGGCCCCTGCAATGAAGCAGCACGGTGTTGACGAAGTCATCTGTCTCTCAGTCAATGATGCCTTTGTCATGAATGAGTGGAAGCGGGATCAAGCAGCGGACAACATCACCGTCATCCCGGATGGAAACGGCGATTTCAGCCGTGGCATGGGAATGCTGGTTTCCAAAAATGAGCTTGGCTTTGGTGAACGCTCCTGGCGTTACTCAATGCTGGTCAAGGACGGTACGATTGAAAAAATGTTCATTGAGCCCGATGTCCCTGGCGACCCATTTGAAGTGTCTGATGCGGATACTATGTTCGAATACATAGCGCCGAATGCAGCAAAACCGTTGAATGTCACCGTCTTTACCCGTGAAGGTTGTGAATACTGCGTACGCGCAAGGGGCATGTTGCAGGATGCTGGCATCGCGTATGAAGAACTGGTACTGAATCGTGACTTTAGTGAATCCACGCTGCGCGCGGTATCCGGCAAAGCCACTGTGCCGCAGATATTTATCGATGGTGAATATATTGGTGATTCCAGGGTACTGGTGCAGTATCTCGGCAATGATCGTCATGTGGCTTAGGCTTAAGCATGAAACAGGACGGGGTATCTGCCCCGTCCTGTTTTCTTTATCGTGTTAACAACTCGGCCTTTATTTTCTCCAGCAACCACAGTGCCTGGGTCAGTTGCATATCATCAGAGGCACGCCAGTAGATGTCACCTTCCTTATCAGTATAGATCAGCAAGGCTGATGTCATGTCGGGACCTCGCTCCGTCAGTGCCTGCAACATCTCCCTGGCGGGTTCTGAATGTATATATGACAGGGCCATCACTATCTCCTAATCAAATTTACTGGATAATGCCATCCATTCATCGGCATACTGGACATCCTTTCCTTCACGCAGTGGTTTCCAGCAATCAAAACCAAACCCGGCCTCCTTGCTGAACCACGGTCCCCCACTGGTAAAGTGTACATTAACCGGATCGATATCCTGATCAGAATGGCCATCCAGCCAGTTCCATTCCTCAGGCAGACTGCCGATATCAGCATCTTCTATCCACATGAAATTATGCAGCCAGTATCCGGGCTTGGTGTTTACATCATCAACGGTCAGGTTCTGGTGCGCCTGATGGCCACAATTCCATAACACCACACTGGACCAGTTCTTGCGGCTGTATTTTGTCTGTGGACATCCATACAGTTTTCTTTTCAGCCCGCCACCATCTTCGTAGTGATGTTTGACACAATGAATCGCCGGCCCATCAGAATCGGCAAAGTCATCAAACACCTTGCAGGGATCCGACCTGAAATACATATCACAATCCATAAACAGGGCAAAGCCTTCATAGTTGTTCATAAAAGGCACCAGGAACCGGGAAAAACTGAATTCGGTAGACAATGGTTTGCCATCAAAGGCATCAATCATGTCACCGAGGGGTTCGCTTGCCCAGCAGGTGGAATCCATGTGTGGTGTCCGCCGGTAAAGACCTGCCCTTCGTAGTGCCAGTTGATTAAGGGTGACAATATTAAGCGGTCTTGATGCATGCCTCTCAATGGAATCGATCAATACTTCTACCGCGCGTTGTTCCCTGGGCTCATAACCAATGTAGATAGTATCCAGACGTTTAATGGTTTTACCATGCTGGTTGGTGCAGGCTCTGTACATTGTTCTCACTCCATTATTATTACTACAGATAAAGATAGCATGCCGAGAGAAAACTATAGCGTCAAGCTGGCTTGAGCGCTTCGATGGTTGCGGATAACACGTAGTCTTCAATATTGGTCGCTGGCGCCCAATCCTTGATAAAGTCTTTTGATTCGTCTTTGGGTTGAATCCTGATATCCACAAAACCGGCATCTGATAAAATATGCTGTAGTTGATCTACCGTTGATGCGCCGGATACACAGGCAGAATATAAATAAACATCATTACTGATGTCGTCCGGTAATTCTGCACTGGCGACAATATCGGAAATCGCCAGACGACCACCACTCTTCAGGACCCGATGGGCATCAATAAACACCTGCCGCTTGTCTGGAGAAAGATTGATGACACAATTGGAAATGATCACATCGACTGTGGCATCGCCAATGGGCAGGTGCTCAATCTCACCCAGACGAAACTGGACATTGTTGTAGTGGCCCTTTTCCGCATTGGCGCGGGCCTTGCTGACCATCGAAGGCGTCATGTCCACCCCAATGACCATGCCCTCCTCACCGACTTCCTGTGCCGCGAGAAATGAATCAAATCCTCCGCCACTACCAAGGTCCAGCACCACTTCGCCATTCTTCAGGCTGGCAATGGCACGGGGATTGCCACAGCCCAGTCCCATGTCGGCCCCTTCGGGGACACTGTCCCGATCATCCTGCGAGTAGCCCAGACGGGTAGATATCACCGCATTGATCTGCGCATCATCGGATACCCCGCAGCAGGAACTGGCTTCACCACAGCCGCTGCTTTCATTACTGGCCTCGGCGACGGCACTATAGGCCTCGCGCACAGATTGACGAATATCATCTGATCTGGATCCGCTCATGGTTTACCTCTTGTCTATATCAAGTACGATTCGCGGGCAGTCGTGGTCTGCCACCTTACATAATCACTGGGCCTGTCAATGTCCCACAACATATTCAGTTCTTTACAGGACAAACCGAGGGCATCCAGACGTTCATACATCCTGGCGAGCACCTGCCCGCTGCCCCAGGGGATGTTAGCAAACATTGCCGGCTGGTTGACACGAGATCCTATCAATACATAGCCACCATCCTCGGCCGGACCGATGACGACATCGTGTCCATCATGCATGGCCTGACATGCTGCCTGAATATAGTCTGTCGTTATCGCCGGGCAGTCCGAGCCGATGATCAGGGCAAACTCGCTGTATTCAAGTGCCTTTCCAATGCTGTGCGCCATTTTCCGGCCCAGATCACCATCGCATTGTTGTGTGACAGAAATATTAAATTGTGCCGTCAAAGACCTGAAAATCTGATGGCCGGTATCCGCATCGACCTCTAACCTGTGCGGCACTATATCTGCGCTTGCCGCCAGCTCGACCGTGTTTACCAATAGATCCCGGTAACACTCCGCCGCCGCCTGCTTGCCAATACCAGCGGCCAGTCTGGACTTGACCTGACCCGGCACAGGGGCCCTGGCAAAGATGATCAACTCACCCTCCGGGTAGTTATATTGGCCGGTATTATCCATAACGTGCTGCCAGGCGCTCCGCTGATACACCAAAATAATACGCGCCCCTCAGGTACCACATCAGCAGGATGGTCGGCAGGATCCCCTTCTCCTCCCATCGACGACTGGAGCTGATAATGATCTGCTTAAGACAGGCAGGTCGTTGATACTTTTTCAGACGACGACAAATATCAATGTCTTCCATCAGGGGGATCTCTGCATAGCCGCCTATCTGCTCAAACAGTTCCCGGCTGATAAATACGCCCTGGTCACCCGTGGCTATAGCAAAGATCCTGGAACGCAGATTCATGAAGCGGGCGACCACCGCAAGCAGTCGATGCTTGCCGGAGAGTTGAATATCGAAGCGTCCCCAGCCGGCTTTATTCTCACTTTGTTTCAATTTACGAATAATGATCTCGTCTGCATTGGCCGGTACCAGGGTGTCCCCATGGAGAAACCAGAGGACATCAGCAGAGGTCGCCGCCGCCCCCGTATTCATTTGAATAGCCCGGCCCGGGTCCGATAGCAACATCCTGTCGACATAA
>BTQY01000035.1:0-22496 GCA_036986115.1 Gammaproteobacteria bacterium
TGTCTGAGGTTCTTCATGTATTCGGTTTCGCGCTTCTGGATCGTGTCGTTATGCAATGAACGCAACTTCTTTATTCTTACTTTTCCACTGCCCGGAAAGTAATAGACTTTTCTTGGATGAATGTCGCCCAGGTCTTCTGCCAGTACTTTCAGACCTTCTGTCTTCAGGTATTCACGTACGAAGTTGATGTTTCGCTGGCCGACATCGGTCATGTTTGCCAGAATTTTTCCTCCACCAAATACCTTTACCTCGAGATTTTCCCGTAGCCCGCCATTTTTCAGGATTGTGTTAATCATGTGTTCCATGGCGAAATTCCCGTAGCGGGTTGCCGCGGTGGGGGAACTGGCTGACCAGCCACCTGAATCGCTGGAACCCTGCATGGGCAGCATAAAATGATTCATCCCGCCTACTCCGGACAGCCGATCCCGGATGCAGGCGGAGACACAGGAGCCAAGGACAGTGACAATCGCCTCGCCATTAAGGGTCACATAGTATTCCCCGGGCAGGATCTTTGCGGTATAGACACATTGTATCTTGTCCCAGTAGCGGTTTACGTGTTCGAAACCGCGCAGTGCCCTGGGCTTTCCCTCGACAGGTTCATCCGCAATTTTTTTATTTCCGAGTGCCATTTAGTTACGCATCTTGTATATGGTGCTACCTATCAGATCGAAATTGTCTGATACCCGGTACAGGGTTTCTGAATGGCCGACAAACAAGTGACCGTCTTTGCCCATAAGGTCTGCATATCTGCCAAACAGGATTTTCTGGGTTGGCTTGTCAAAATAAATTACAACATTCCTGCAAAAAATGATGTCGAATGGGCCCTTCATGGGCCACTCGTGCATCAGGTTCAATTGTTTAAATGTAATCATTTTCTGAAGTTCGGGAATGACCCGGGTAACCCCACTGCCATTGTTTTTATTTTTTAAAAACCAGCGCCGGCGCCTTCTTTCATCGATGCCTTCTATCCGCTCAAGAGCGTAGGTCCCCTCCCTGGCGCTTGCCAGCACATTGGAATCCAGATCGGTAGCCAGAATTTTTATGTCCCATGCATCTGCGTTAGGGACAGACTCCTTTATCGTCATGGCCAGCGAATAGGGTTCTTCGCCGGTGGAGCAACCAGCGGACCAGATGCGGATCCGGCGGCTACTGCTGTTCCTGATGATTAGATCAGGCAGCAGTGTATTTCTCAGATATTCAAAATGATGGTTTTCCCTGAAGAATGACGTCAGGTTTGTGGTGATAGCATTGGTAAACTGGACGAGTTCTTCTCCGGTGTCCTCCTCCAGCATCTCGCAATAGTCCTTGAAATTGGTAATTTTCAGTGCCCGTAATCGCCTGGACAGCCGGCTATAGACCATGTCCCGCTTGGCCTCAGACAATTTAATGCCCGTGTGCCTGCCGACCATGGCCTGTATGCTTTGGAAGTCATGGTCAGTGAACCTGAACTCCCTCTCTTTGGTTTCCTTTTTCAAACGTTGCCTCCAAAATCAATACACTACCAAAGAGCATCAACTCTTTACCTATCCCGAACTATGTGGCGCAGGACTTTGCCCACGCGCAGGTTTATTTGTCCCGGCGGCTGGCAACCATGTTGGCACTGATAGAGCTGAAAGAATCAGCTGTATCGATTCTCAAAATGAGTTACCCAAGGACCTTTTTTATTGTGGCGATCAGCTGATCCGGGCTAAAGGGTTTAACTATCCAGCCTGTTGCACCGGCCGCCTTGCCTTCCTGCTTTTTCTCGGGAGTCGATTCGGTGGTCAGGGTCAGAATGGGTGTAAATTTGTAATTGGGTAATGCCCGCAGTGCGCGGGTCAACTCAATACCGTTCATTTTTGGCATGTTGATATCGGTCAGCACCAGGTTGAAGCTGCCGCCCTGGGCGATTTTTAACGCCTCTTCGCCGTCAGCGGCTTCAGTAACTTCATACCCTGCATCCTTGAGGGTAAAGCTGACCATTTGCCGCATTGATGCCGAATCGTCTACTGCCAGTATGCTTGCCATAGTGCTCGTCTCCTGATCATTGTCTTTATTGGTATTTATTCCCTAATGGCCTTACTAAACGAGCTACTCAGAACTCACTCCAGTCATCGTCTGTTCCGGTTTTGGCCAGTGGGGCACGCGCTTCCACATGGCCATTATTTGCCGCTGTTTCACTGGTCCGTGTCGAAGCAGCCTTCTGCACCGGTTTGACATCGTTGCTTATTTTCGCTGACTGAGTGGGGGCAGGGGAGACGGCCGTGGATTGCCCCACCTTGAAACAGGCCATCTGCTTCAGAAGGTTGGAGGACTGTTCGTCCGTGTCACGGCTGGTTGCCGAGGCCTCTTCCACCAACGCCGCATTCTGCTGCGTCATCTCGTCAATTTGCATAATGGCCTTGTTGACCTGGTCAATACCACTGGCCTGTTCTTCACTGGCCGCCGCGATCTCGGAGATAATATCGGTGACCTTTTTGACACTGCCGACGATCTCTTCCAGGGTCTGACCGGACTCGTCGACCAGTTTGGAACCCTGCTCAACCTTGCCTACGCTGTCACTGATAAGATCCTTGATCTCCTTGGCCGCCTCGGCACTGCGTCCGGCCAGGCTGCGCACTTCACTGGCCACGACCGCGAATCCCCGGCCCTGTTCACCGGCGCGTGCGGCTTCCACCGCGGCATTCAGTGCCAGCAGGTTGGTCTGGAAGGCGATCTCGTCGATCACACTGATGATGTCGGCGATCTTCTTGCTGCTGGCATTGATCTCCGCCATGGCCTCGACCGCGCGGCCAACCACTTCACCGCCCTGTTCGGCCTGGTCGCGGGCACCTTCGGCCAGCTGGTTGGCCTGACGGGCATTGTCGGCATTCTGTTTGACGGTGGAGGTCATCTCTTCCATGCTGGAGGCGGTCTCTTCCAGGCTTGATGCCTGCTCTTCGGTGCGCTGGCTGAGGTTCATGTTGCCAGCGGCGATTTCACCCGCCGAGGTATTTATATTACCGGCGGATGCCTTCACTTCTATTACCATATTTTCGATCTTGCCGGCGAACTGGTTAAATGCCTTTGCCACGCGGCCGATCTCGTCGCGGCTGCTGTCATCCAGGCGCTGGGTAAGATCACCTTCACCCTGGGCGATATCTTCCAGCGCACTCAGCGCCCGACCCAGTGCGCGGGTAATACCCAGGGCGATCAGCGATGCCAGCACAATCGCGATAACCGTTGCACTTATTGCCAATATGATAAAGAACCATTGTGCTGTCTGGGCTTCATGATGCAGGGCCCCAACATTAGTAATCAGCGTCTTCGACAACCAGTTCTCGACCTTCTTGAGAAGATTAATCTTGCCAGTCTGGGTCTTGAACCAGAATACAGCATCGATGCCGAAACCCTCCTGCTTGCTGAACGCAACCGTGCGCATGCGCTCGACCTCATTGACCAATGGGTCGTTCATGGTTTTCTCATAGAATACCTTTGCCTCAGGCGTGGCCAATGACTCGAATACATTGGCATAGGTATTTTGCTCACTGACCAGCACGTTGAATTTCTTGAACATCCCCGGGGCAAATACATCCCTGGCAAAGGTGCCCGACATCACCGCGCGTTCAATCCCCGCACGCTCCTTGCTCAGCAGGAAGTTGACATAGGCCGCTACTTCTCTGGTGACCACGCCGTTGCTGGAGAGTTTGGTCATGCGGCTAATGATTTTCAGGAATTCATTGTTCATCGACGTGTAATAACCAATCGCGTCCATGCCGGAAATGCTCATGGCGCTGACCGCACTGCGCTTGCCATCGATCTGGCTGAGCATACTCAGGGCATTGCTCAACTGGTTGCTGAATTCCGTACCATAGGACTTACTGTCAAAGCCCTCAAGGAAGGCCTTGAGTTCGGATCGGTATTTATCGGTATTGATCCGCTGGGCCGGTAATTCAGTCACAAACTTTTTGCCTTTACTGCCAAGAAAACCTGCGGTCGCGCCACGTTCCTTCTGGGTTTCATGTACCAGCGCACTGGCCTTGACCGCAAGTTCCGCCAGGGGCATGACTGCCGTCATCTCATCAACAACGGTGGTCTTGTCGATAATGCTCTGGATTGAAAAGAACAACATTCCCAGGACAGGCACTACCAGTAACAACAAGATTTTCATCTTTACAGATAGGTGCTTAAGTATGTTCATAGCGTTCTACTCCTTGTAGAAATATAGGCCTGCTGGAGGCCTGGTGAAAGATCACGTGCTAGAACTCACTCCATTCATCATCTGTTCCGGTTTTGGCCTGCTGGGCACGCGCTTCCACGTGACCATTATTTGCCGCCGTTTCACTGGCCCGTGCCGAAGCAGCCTTCTGCGCTGGTTTGACATCGCTGCTTATGTTCGCTGACTGAGCGGGGGCAGCGGAGCTTGCTGTAGAACTGCCCACCTTGAAGAATGCCATCCGTTCCTGAAGGTTGGTGGATTGTTCGTCCATGGAGCGGCTGGCTGCCGAGGCCTCTTCCACCAGTGCGGCATTCTGCTGCGTCATCTCGTCAATTTGCATAATGGCCTTGTTGACCTGGTCAATCCCACTGGCCTGTTCTTCACTGGCTGCGGCGATCTCGGAGACAATATCGGTGACCTTTTTGACACTGCCGACGATCTCCTGCAGGGTCTGACCGGATTCGTCGACCAGCCTGGAACCCTGTTCAACTTTACCGACGCTGTCACTGATAAGATCCTTGATCTCCTTGGCCGCCTCGGCACTGCGTCCGGCCAGGCTGCGCACTTCACTGGCCACGACCGCGAATCCCCGGCCCTGTTCACCGGCGCGTGCGGCTTCCACCGCGGCATTCAGTGCCAGCAGGTTGGTCTGGAAGGCGATCTCGTCGATCACACTGATGATGTCGGCGATCTTCTTGCTGCTGGCATTGATCTCCGCCATGGCCTCGACCGCGCGGCCAACCACTTCACCGCCCTGTTCGGCCTGGTCGCGGGCACCTTCGGCCAGCTGGTTGGCCTGACGGGCATTGTCGGCATTCTGTTTGACGGTGGAGGTCATCTCTTCCATGCTGGAGGCGGTCTCCTCCAGGCTCGATGCCTGCTCTTCGGTGCGCTGGCTGAGGTCCATGTTGCCCTCGGAAACCTCACTGGAGGCTGCGCTGATCAAATCAGCGCCATTACGTACATCGGTAACGATGTCCGTCAAGGCATCAGCCATCATGTTCATATCACCCAGCATACTGCCCAGTTCATCTTTGGAGTTCACTTGCCAACGTTGTGTCAGATCACCCTGAGCAATATCTTTCAAGCCTGCTGCAGCGGTGGCCACTGGCCTGGTGATCATGCGTACGACGAAGAACGCGACAATGACAGCGATGATGACGGCAATAATGCCCAGTACTATCATGGTATTTATCAGGTTAGTTGACGACGTTTTTGCCGCAGTGATGTCATCGCTGGTCAGCCTCTGCTGGTTCTCGATCATGTTGTCGAGGGTCTTGACGATTTTTCCTGCCCTGGGGGCCGCCTTGCTGCCGAGCCAGTAATTCGCCAGGTTCCATTGCCTGCTGCCGCGGATCTTGAACATCTTCGGCGGAAGGTCCTTGAACTCGGCACGGGCGGCCGAGAATTTCTTGAAAGACACTTGCTGTTTGGCCGTCAGGAGATGTGCATTGTTTGACAGATCGGCGAAACGCTTGACGTTTTTCGACCAGAATTTCTGGAATTTCTGATTGAACTTCTCGTCACCCGTCAACAGGAAGGCGCGAATGTTCGCCAGGGAAAGCCCGGTGGTGCCGCGCACATCGGCCATCATTCCGAGCAGATCCTTGCGCTCTCTGGTGGCGGGTTGCTTTCCTTCCATGTTGATCATGTTGGTGATCTCGGCAATCATGATCGAGGCCCGGGGAGCTGCCTGTGTGACCAGGATTTCGGTGGCCGGGGTGTTTTTTATAGTGCCACTGATGTCCTCGATTTCCTGCTGTGCCTTCTTGAACTCAGTCAGTATTACGTCCAACGCCTCCATGCGCCTGACATTTTCCGGGTTGGTCCAGTTTTTGGCATTTTCCTGCATGCGTTCATAGGAGCCATCAATCTTTTCCCAGGCCTTTAAGCGCCCCGTTTTGAACTTGTCTGCGCCCAGGATCATGTAGCCCCGTAATGCGGCCAGCGAAGAATTGACCCCGTCCAGCATTTGGTTGGACGCCAGAACGGTAGGTACGCGCAATGTAAACACCCGATCAATAATTTCCTGGTCGGCATTGATGCGGTTCATCGCAATGCCAATTGTCACTACCATCAAAATTGCCAGCACAGCAAAACCTGCCGCGATCTTCTTGCCCACACTTAAGTTAGATAACATACTCATTGAACCATCCTCTTATTCACTGTTTACATTTAATTAGAAATTTATTGCTGCTGTTCCTGATCACCTGATACTTGGAATTGTTTTCCCTTATTAATTGAGCCTCAAATAGTCGGCAAATAGCCGCTTACTGTTGTTGCTCGGCCGTTTTGATTACCGCCATCTCATCGGCATCAAACAGCTTGTCCACATCCAGCAGCATTACCATGTTCTCATCCACTGAGGCCAGGCCACTGATGAAATCCGTGTTCACAGCACTACCGAAATCCGGGGTCTGTTTCATATTTTCGGGGGTAACATTCAAAACATCTGATACTGCGTCCACCACAAAACCGATCACACGTTCGCCTGTGTCTGACTTGACAGACAATACGATGACTACCGTGGTCGCCGTGTATTCGGAATTTTCAAGATTGAAGCGCCTGCGCATGTCGATAATGGGCACCACGGTGCCGCGCAGGTTCAGTACGCCGCGCATGTATTCAGGTGTATTGGGTATGCGAGTCACCCGTGTCCAGCCCTTGATCTCCTGGACCCTCAGAATATCGACGCCATACAGTTCATCTGCCAGTTCAAAGGACAGGTATTGTGATGTCATGTCATCCTGTAGTTCATGCGCGACAGCCATATTACTGCCACTGACTTGTGCCAACTCTGTGTTAGTTCCCGCCATATCCTTCTCCTGTTACGCTGACTTCTTGAATTTATGTAAACTCAGATCACTGTGTGACAATCTGATCAGACCGGGTATATCCAGAATCAGTGCGACTGAACCGTCACCGAGGATGGTTGCACCCGATATTCCATCCACCTTCCTGTAATTGTTTTCGAGGGACTTGATGACTACCTGTTGTTGCCCGGTCAGATCATCAACAAACAGTCCTATCTTTTTGCCTTCTGCCTCGACCACTACCAGCAAGCCTTCCGTCAGTTCTGTCTTCAAGGCCTCGGCGCCAAACGCCTCATACAAACGGATGATAGGGACGTATTCATTCCGCAATTCAAATACATCACCCTTGCCTGCCACCTTGCTCACCATGCCAGGCTTTAATTGCATGGATTCGATGATGTTGACAATGGGGACAATATACTGCTCATCACCGACAATGACGGTCTGGCCATCCACGATGGCCAGTGTCAGGGGCAGTCTCACCGTGAAGGTGGAGCCCTTTCCCATTTCTGAGGCAATCTCGACGCTGCCACCGAGTGACTGGATGTTGCGGCGGACCACATCCATGCCGACCCCGCGTCCGGAGACGTCGCTGACGACATCTGCAGTTGAAAATCCAGGCATGAAAACGAGTTCATATATTTGCTCAGGGGTAAGCTTTGTGTCGGATTCCACCAGGCCGCGTTCAAGCGCCTTCTGCAGAATTTTTTCGTGATCCAGCCCTTTCCCGTCATCGGTGATGGAGATGACGATGTTGCCGCCCTTGTGACAGGCATCCAGGGAAATCAGTCCAGTTTCCGGTTTTCCGGCCTTGATGCGGTCCTGCGGCATTTCGATACCGTGGTCCAGACTGTTTCGTACCAGGTGGACAAGCGGATCACTGATTTTTTCTATGACGGTTTTATCAAGTTCTGTCTGCTCGCCGGTCAGTTTGAGGTCAATCTTTTTACCCAGCTTCTGACTCAGATCATGCACCAGACGGGGGAACCTGTTGAAGGCGAAGCTGATAGGCAGCATGCGCATACGCATGATTTCTTCCTGCAGTTCACGGGTGTTCCTCTCGAGTTGTGCCAGGCCATCTGCCAGCTCTGTGAATTGCTGGCCCATGGTGCTTAACATGGACTGGGTAATAACAAGTTCGCCAACGAGGTTGATGACGGAGTCAATCTTGTCGGTACCAACACGTATTGATGTACCTTCCGCACCACTCCTGGCCGCAGTGCGACGTTCGTTCTGTCTGCGATCATCATTCTTTCGCCTCTCGACAAGTAACTCACCTGATACCGTACCGGGGTCATCAGTACTGCTGGCATCAATTGCCGGTGTCTTTGATGTCTTCACATCGTCGTCAGGTCCGGACAGGGGGCTGATATCCAGTTCGCAATCATCGACTACCCATGCAAACACTTCATCGATATCATTTCGATCAACGTTACCACTCAATTCAAGTTCCCATGCCATGTAGCATTCTTCAGGATCGAGGCAATCAAATTCTGGCAGCCCCGATAGCTCGGCTTCCACTTTAAGTTCACCAAGTGCGTTTAGTTCACGCAACATTCTTAACGGGTCGTTTCCGGTCTTGAGTAGATGAAGGAAGGGTTTGAATGAAATAGACCAGCTTCCGGCAGTCTTTTCCTGTCGACCAGTAGACTGGTCTTCAGCGTCACTGGCTGTTGCGGCAGAGTTCGTAGAGGCGGCAGCTCCTTTATTTGCCAGTTCTGCTTCCAGCAATGTCTGGACTTCGCGTATTTCACCTTCATCAACCGGACAATCATCACGGTGCGCGGTCAACATTCCCCGCAGGATATCGACAGATTTCAGCATCAGGTTAACGGAATCCCGCTCTGGATGACGTTGCCCATCACGCATTTCATCCAGCAATGTCTCAAGCACATGGGTAAAGCTGGCAACATCATCCAGTCCAAATGTGCCGCTTCCCCCTTTTATGGAGTGTGCCGCCCTGAAAATATTGTTGATGTTGTCCATGTCATCAGCGCCAGTCTCCATATTAAGCAGGCCTGATTCCATGGTTTCGAGACCTTCAAAACTTTCTTCATAAAAGGTCTGCAGGAATTGCGACATATCAATGCTCATATTTCTTACCCAAGTACCTTTTTAACTGTTGAAATGAGTTGGTCCGGATTGAATGGCTTGACGATCCAGCCAGTGGCACCGGCCATCTTTCCTTCCTGCTTCTTGTCCGATGTTGACTCGGTCGTTAGCGTGAGGATCGGTGTGAATTTGTAATTTGGCAAGGCTCGTAATTCCCTGGTGAGTTCAATGCCGTTCATGTTGGGCATGTTGATGTCTGTCAGTACCAGGTTGTACTGGGTCTTTTTCGCCAGCTGTAAAGCCTCATTGCCATCAGCAGCCTCGGTAACGTCATAGCCGGCACCTTTAAGCGTGAATGTGACCATTTGCCGCATGGAGGCGGAATCATCGACTGCAAGAATACTTGCCATTACCGTTTCTCCTTAAGCGGGTGACATACCCTGTTTGAAAAAATCATGTGCTGATTTCGTTTATTGGCAGGCTCATGCTGGACTCAAGTCCCATCAGACGGATCGAGGACAATAGTGATTCACTGGGCTCATGCCAGGTTATTTCTATGTCTCTGGAGGTTGCCTCGCGAATGAAGGCATACAGTAACTGCACTGCGGCGGCATCGGTGCGTTCCACCTGGCTGCCATCCAGGGTTAGGCATTTCTTTTTGGCCTTTGTTGCCAGTGCCTTGCGCAACTGTTTGTGCAGTTGCCCGATCGTGGAGATGTCGAATACCTCGTTACAGGTGATTTTCTTCATTACTTAATAACCCCAATAAAAACATAGTGATGCGGTAACTTATCCAGGTGATTCAGATAAAGTCTTAGATACATTCTTGTCGACCTGTCTTGCGTCGACTTTAGGGGTTATGTGAAAAAAATCGGGATAATCTGGCCCGGGACTGGAGCGGATATTGATGCAACCAGGGTATACATTACCACTAATAGTGACGAATTATAATGATATTTATCAATGAAATAGAACACCTTTATAAGGTGATATATATAATGAGAGGATTTGCCGCGGCGCCGTTTCGACTGCCCGGTCAGGAAATGGTGGAGCCGAGGAGGATCGAACTCCCGACCTTCGCATTGCGAACGCGACGCTCTCCCAGCTGAGCTACGGCCCCCACGATATGCCCGCAGATGGTAGCACTGCACCATTGCTGGCGAAAGTCGTCAGCAGCCGAGCCTGTTGATTCTGCCGTGAAGTATAGGTAATTTGGGGAGAGCGCCGGGAGCATTCGCTATGCGAGCTGACCCAGCGCCATCATGAGCTATACTTCTGGGATAAATAACAATGATTTACTACTCATATCACTCACCAATAAGTTAACGAATGCGAGAAGACTATGGATCCCAGTGCCTTTTTCAAAATGATGGTTGAAAAGAACGCCTCTGATATGTTCTTCAGCGTCGGTGCACCGCTGAGTATTAAAATAGAAGGAAAGTTGCAGCCCACGTCGGATTCACGCCTGAAGCCAGGCAGTGTCAAGGACATTGCCTATAACCTGATGAACGACAAACAAATCAGGGAATTTGAAGAAATCCTTGAGATGAATTTTGGTGTCTCGATTACCGGGGTAGGTCGTTTTCGTGTGAATGTTTACAGGCAGCGTGGCGAAGTGGCCATGGTGGTTCGTTATGTGAAGATTGAAATTCCCAGCGTGGAGGAACTTGGCCTGCCACCTATCCTGAATGAATTGATCATGCAGCCACGTGGATTGATCCTGGTGGCGGGGGCCACCGGCACCGGTAAAAGCACCACCATGTCCGCTATGATTGAGTTTCGAAATCAGAATACCGCCTGTCATGTGATTACCATTGAAGATCCTATTGAGTTTATGTATACCAATAAAAGTTCCATTGTGGATCAACGCGAAGTTGGCATTGACACCCTGTCTTTTAATAATGCGCTTGTCAATGCGATGCGTGAGGCACCCGATGTCATTCTGATTGGTGAGGTGCGTGATGCGGATACAATGCATCATGCAATGGCCTATGCCGATACAGGCCATTTATGCCTGGCAACTATTCATGCGAATAACGCGGATCAGACAATGGATCGTGTCATCAATTTCTTCGACAAATCTGCGCGTGAACAGTTACTAATGGATCTGTCATTAAACCTGCGTGCCATTATCGCCCAACGACTGGTGATGAGCGTTAGTGAAAAACGTATTCCTGCCATTGAGATCCTGCTCAATACCCCGCACATCTCTGAACTGATTCATGCTGGTGAACTCAAGGAGATCAAGGAAGCCATGGACAAGGCCCATGAGCCCGGTTTGTGTACTTTTGACCAGGCATTGTTCAAGTTATTTACTGCCAAGCGCATTACCAAAGAAGAGGCATTGCATCATGCGGATTCACCGAACGACCTTAGCCTGAAGATGCGCTTTGGTGTGGATGAAGGCATGGGGGCGTATTGATCTGGTAATTGTGTGCTTCGCGGTGAGGTAATGATGTTAGTCCGCCAATAAACGCAAATAGGTGCAAATAATATCTGATACAAAAAAATACTTGTATTTAACCGCCAGGACGTCAAGCATGCCTGGCTTACAAAAGCGCCTGACGGTAGTCCCACTCACTCTAACCTCACCACCACTATCTCCTTACCAACAACGAGGGTAATCTCCTAATCTCACGATCATCCGATTTGGTTCATACCCGTGCGTCGGGTTAAACTATGCCGCTTTGAAATACTGGGAAATTCCGGGATATACCGGCAGCAGCCACGCGAAAGGCAATCACTATGACGTCATCATTTCATCCACCCGAGCGGATTCTGATGGGCCCTGGCCCTTCTGATGTTAACCCGCGAATTCTGGAAGCCATGGGCCGGCCTACCATAGGTCACCTGGATCCGGTATTTGTGAGCATGATGGATGAGATGAAGGCTTTATTGCAGTATGCCTTTCAAACTAAAAATGAGTTGACCATGCCCGTTTCAGCGCCTGGATCTGCCGGTATGGAAACCTGTTTTGTAAATCTGATTTCGCCGGGCGACAAGGTCATCGTGTGCAAGAACGGCGTTTTCGGAAACCGTATGCAGGAGAATGTGGAACGTTGTGGCGGGGTTGCCATTACTGTCGAAGACAAGTGGGGTGAACCGGTTGACCCGCAAAAACTGGAAGACGCATTAAAGCGTCATCCTGACGTCAGGGTTGTTGCCTTCGTTCATGCCGAGACATCGACCGGGGTACGCTCAGATGTACAGGCCCTGGTTAAACTGGCCCATGATTATGATTGCCTGACCATTGTCGATACAGTGACTTCACTGGCGGGTATTCCGCTAATGGTCGATGAGTGGGGCATTGATGCCATTTATTCAGGGACTCAAAAGTGTCTTTCCTGTGCGCCCGGCCTGTCACCGGTCAGTTTCAATGAGCGTGCGCTGGATACGATCAGCAAGCGGGAACACAAAGTCCAGAGCTGGTTCCTGGATCTGAATCTGGTCATGGGCTATTGGGGCAGTGGTGCGAAGCGCAGCTATCATCACACCGCACCAATTAACGGATTATATGGCCTGCATGAGGCGCTGGTTGTCCTGAGTGAAGAAGGCATCACCAATGCCTGGAAACGCCATGCGCATCATCATCAGGCATTGCGTGCAGGAATTGAGGCCATGGGATTGTCGATGCTGGTCGATGAGCAGTACCGATTACCACAGCTCAATGCGATCACTGTCCCGGAAGGGACAGATGAAGCCGCAGTTCGTGCCAGATTACTGGATGAATACTCACTCGAAATCGGTGCAGGCCTCGGCGATCTGGCCGGCAAGATATGGAGAATAGGCCTGATGGGGCATAGTGCCAACAGGAAAAATGTACTGCTGTGTCTGCATGCGCTGGACGCCATCCTGACCGACATGGTGGCACCGATACAGCGTGGCGCAGCGGTGGCGGCGGCAAATCAGTATTATTCAGCTAACAGCTAGCCTTGTATCATATACTATAGGAGTAGTAGCGATATCTGCTTATCCGATTTGGCTATAATGTCTTCTGAAATAGGGACTTGTCGGTCTGGACATGATATTCAGCAGATAGATCCGGCTTATCTGGCTATCATTTGTCAATGTGCAGACAGGAGATACATTGCCAGCCCCCTGTTATCGTGACTAAAATGATGATACGCCAGATGAGATTACGCCAGAAAGTGGGTAAATGACAATAATCCGGGGGATATTTAGCTAATGCGGGAATTGTTCAAAAAGAAGATTTCGGTTGAACACCTGAAGACAGGAATGTACATCACTGAACTGGATATGCCCTGGTTGGACAGCCCGTTTCTTCTGCAGGGGTTCAGCCTGATTTCGGAAGAAGATGTGGCCAAAGTCCAGAAAATCTGCACATTTGTCTATATTGATTCACAACGTGGTCTGGATGTTGACCCGAAACTAGTCATTGAATTACCCCCCTCAGAAAATCCCGCCGATGTAAAAACCAATATCGACAAGGTCGTTTATATCGACAAAATAAGCTTCGAGCAGGAAGTCGAAAGGGCCAACGAGATACGCGTAGATACCAAACGTATCATGACCAACCTGTACGAATCTGCAAAGATGAGTACTCCGTTGGATATTCAGGGGGCGAAAGAAGTCGTTGATGAACTGGTCGATAGTGTGATCCGTAACCCGGATGCGCAGATGTTACTCACCCAGTTGAAGAAAAAAGACGAATATACGCTCAACCATAGTATGAATGTCTGTGTGATGTCGCTGACCTTTGGCCGGCACCTCG
The DNA here is from genome assembly GCA_036986115.1 of Gammaproteobacteria bacterium. Taxonomy (GTDB): domain Bacteria; phylum Pseudomonadota; class Gammaproteobacteria; order BTQY01; family BTQY01; genus BTQY01. The sequence goes on from BTQY01000035.1 coordinate 13,775, forward strand.
GACTGCCGAAGGAAGACCTGAAAGAGCTGGGACTGGGTGCCATGATGCATGATCTTGGCAAGATGAAGGTTTCCGATGCGATCCTTAAGAAGCCGAGCAAATTGACTGAAGAAGAAATGGAAGTCATGAGGACTCACCCGGATGAGGGCCGTAAGCTGCTAATGGCTGCCCCGGAAAATATTTCGGCCAGGGTCATTGAGGTGGCATATAGTCATCATGAAAGGATGGATGGTGCGGGCTACCCACAGGGCATGGATGGTGAGAGTATTCCTGTTTTTGCCAGAATGGTGATGCTGGTGGATTTTTATGATGCCGTTACCAGTGACCGGGCCTATCATCATGGTGAGTCATCTTCGGATGCCATGCGGACGATTTATGAGGAACGTGGCATCCGTTTTGATGCCGATTTGTCGGAACGTTTTATTCAGTGCATGGGCGTATTTCCGCTCGGCAGTCTGGTGGAACTCGGTACAGACGAGGTGGGGATTGTGATCAGCCTGAATCGGGAACGCCACCTCAAACCCAAAATATTGTTACTGCTCGATAAAAACAAGCGAAAATATGATGTCCCGAAGATCCTTGACCTGTCAAGATTCACCAAGCCTGGGCAACAGGAAATCCGTCATGTGCTGGAACCCAATGCCTATGACCTCGATATCAGGACTTATCTGCACGACCTCTCCTGGGCCGTATAACAACATTGCAAAATCTGTCCGGGCCGATATGATCTTGCCCTGAGTTTCCAATTCAGGTCCAGGGGACCCATCTTTTTAATAAACGTGATCGAACAGCATCATTATATACAGGAGTAACACATTATCATGAGCGCAACGGCCGAAAAACAGACCATGGAATTTCAGGCTGAGGTTAAGCAGTTACTGCACCTGATGATCCATTCTCTTTACAGCAATAAAGAGATATTCTTTCGTGAACTGATTTCCAATGCTTCGGATGCTGCAGACAAGCTTCGTTTTGAAGCACTCAGTGATGACAGCCTTTATGATGGTGATGGCGATCTGAAGATCCAGGTGGATGTGGACAAACAGGCACGCACCATTACGATCTCGGATAATGGTATTGGCATGAGCCGCGAAGAACTAATCGAAAATATCGGTACTATCGCAAATTCCGGTACGCGCAAGTTCCTGGACTCACTGACAGGTGAGCAGGCCAGTGACGCCCATTTGATTGGTCAATTTGGTGTTGGTTTTTATTCATCATTCATCGTCGCCGACAAGGTTGAGTTGATTACCCGGCGTGCCGGCAGCGACAAGGCCTGTCATTGGGAATCCACAGGTGAGGGTGATTTTGACCTCGCTGATGCAGAAAAGGCCAGCCGGGGTACGGAAGTCATTTTGCATTTGAGGGAAGGCGAGGATGAATTTCTGGAAACCTTCCGATTGCACAATATTATCCATAAGTATTCTGACCATATCCAGATCCCGATTGTTATGAAACCGAATGACGACAGTGATACCTATGAAATCGTGAACAAGGCCTCGGCGCTGTGGACGAGGCAGAGGAAAGAAATATCAGAGGACGAGTACAACGAGTTCTATAAACATGTCGCGCATGATTTTGAAGATCCACTGGCCCATCTGCACTCCCGTGTGGAAGGGAATATAGAGTATACATCCCTCCTGTTTGTGCCAGGACGTGCCCCGTTTGATCTCTGGGACAGGGAGCGTGCCCATGGTATCAAGTTGTATGTACGCCGGGTCTTCATTATGGAAGATTCCGAGAAATTGATGCCGCTGTATCTTCGGTTTGTCAGGGGTGTCATCGATACTAATGATCTTCCATTGAATATTTCCAGGGAGACCCTGCAACACAACAAGGTGATGGAATCGATTCGTGCCGGTTCAGTAAAGAAAATACTGGGTCTGCTGGAAGACATGGCCAAAAATGAAAAAGATAAATACGCTGTCTTCTGGAAAGAATTTGGTTGCGTGATGAAAGAGGGGCCCACAGAGGACTTTGCCAACAAGGAACGCATTGCCGGGTTGCTGCGTTTTTCTACAACCCTGACGGACAGTGATGTCCAGGATGTGTCGCTGGATGATTATGTGTCACGCATGAAGGAGGGCCAGGAAAAAATTTATTACATCACAGCAGACAGTTTTGCGGCGGCCAGGAACAGCCCTCACCTGGAGGTGTTTAGAAAAAATGCTATAGAGGCCCTGATACTGTCAGAACGTGTCGATGAGTGGCTAATCAGTGCACTGACAGATTATGCTGGCAAGGCACTTCAGTCGGTCGCTCGTGGTGATCTGGAACTGGGCGAGCTGGAAGATGCCAGTGATAAAGAGGTGCTGGAGAAAGCCGAAAAAGATGCCGGGGATATTATCAGGAGGATACAGGAAGCGCTGGGTGATAGCGTCAAGGATGTTCGCACCACGCACAGGTTGACCGATTCACCCGCCTGTCTGATTGCGGATGAAAATGATATGGGCGCAAACATGCAGCGAATTCTCCAGGCAGTAGGCCAGGATGTGCCAACGTCCAAACCCATTCTTGAAATCAACCCGATCCACCCGCTCGTTGATATCCTGATGAAAGAGACGAATAACGATCGGTTTGCTGATCTGTCATCCATATTGTACGAACAGGCACTACTTAGTGAGGGCGGACAGCTGGATGACCCGGCCAGTTTTGTGCACAAATTAAATAACCTGATCACCGATCTGGCTTCATAGAATAATTGCCTAGTTATTAATGCCTTACGGGCAGGGTTTGGCTGTTGTCTTTGCTAAATCAGCTGGATTGGTCTACATATTCTTATTCAGGATGTTTACAGGACAAGTAATATGCAGAGCATTTCAATGACGGGTGATTCGACGGATGTAGGGGATCCTGGCAAACGCCGTCGTACCCTGGACAATATCATCAAGTTTACCTCGATCATCGGTGCGGGATCCCATTTTCAGGGCAGCTTCTCCGGACCGGATAATTATGTTGTCTATGGAAAGTTGACCGGTGAATTTAATATTGATGGAACGCTGGTGGTGATGGAATCAGGACACGTCGTTGGTAATGTCCATGCCAGAGCCGTTGTCATCGCAGGCAGGGTAGATGGAGATCTGCATGTATCCGGCAAACTGGAATTACGTGCCACTGGCGCGGTACAGGGGAACATCTACAGCAGTCGGATCGCCATGGATGCCGGTGCGGTGCACGATGGTGAATTACACATGGAACACCTTTCCAGGCTGACCGAGTTTGAAGAACGCCGCATCGTTAACGATATTTCTCACTGATCAACTGGCTTCGTTTTCACCGGCTTGAGTAATCCAGTGGCCGGGTAAATACGCCACAAGATTACTTTATCCTCTTTAAATCCCACCATTCTTGTCACGTGTTCCTGCAGTACACCCTGGGATTCTTCACGAAATTCCACTGCACCGGTCTGATCGTTGATGTGTCTTTTCAGCACGTAAACCGGTTGTCTGGTAGTGACGGTGTAATACCAGGTTTCAATATTGTCCGCAGCTGATGGATTTACCTTACGGTTATTCTCGTCATACAAATCTTCAGGCTTTTTGCGGTATTCAGGTTCTCCCCAGGCCATTTTTACCTGCTCCCGGGTAAAGCCGATGGCCAGCTCTTTATTGGCGATCAGTTCCTGATGGCTGCGATCATCCCTGTTATTAATCTTGCCCTGCCTGATAGCAGTGGTATCTGGTCCTGCTGGTGACGGTTGGGTTTGTAGCTGCTGGCAGGCGGCCAGCGAGCCCATCAGCAGAATCATAGCGGGCAGGACCAGCAGCAGAAATACCCTGTTACGGTTGCCCGGTGATGTGATTATGCGACTGTTTTTCATAGGAAAATAATACCATACCCCGATGGTTTCGACAGTCTTCGGTGGAATGACTAAATATATTGCTGTATTGACCGACAACCAGCTTATACAGGGCTGATACAGGACTACTAAAGAGGGCAACGCCATGCTGCGCCACCTAATAATACTCGCCATAGTGTACACACCAGGGATGACCATGGCAGAAGATGTCCCGGCTAAAACTCCTGTCAGCGTCCCTGTCAGTGCACCAGACAGAACAGTGAATACACAGATCCCTTTTTATGATCCTGCTGATAAATTAAAGAGCTGTGTACAACTGGATGATGAAATTTCTATCCTGGACTATAAGGCGCGTGTGACAGAGCCGGGTTTCTTTGACAATAAGTGGAACAAGCTCGCAGGGATGGTTGCACTGGTATATCCCAAGGCTTACCTGGTGTGGATCTACACCGAGGCCAAGCGCCTGGGAATAGAAGACAGGATTGCCGCACTCAACAGCAGGATCAATGTGTTGCGTCGTGTCAAAGCCAAAAAGCGCTGTTTCGAATACTAGAGTAGCGGGGGCCTGTCCGGGCATAATATAACCCGTCATTTCATCGGTGAATTACCGATGGATCCCCTATATGAACGCCTATGTACACTGAATCATCGCCGTGAGATCTGGTAAACTCCAGATCGTGCTTAAATTCCTGTGGTGACTGATGGAGGCAGAATGGGAAGTTCGATACGGCCAGCCCACCTAATGAGTGTACTAGAATGTGAATTCCTCAGTGCCAGGGAAGGGGTGCACACTCCCGTGATGCTGTGGGGGCCACCCGGTGTGGGCAAATCCCAGATGATTGCACAGGTGGCCGCAAAGCATGCTGTCAATATCATTGATATTCGACTCTCTCAAATGGAACCCACAGATTTACGCGGGATCCCGTTTCGTGTGGATGAGATGGTGGAGTGGGCTGTCCCGGCAATACTGCCAGATGCCAAACGTCATGGTGAGCACGGTGTATTGTTCCTGGATGAAATTACTTCTGCTGCACCGACAGTATCCGCAGCAGCATATCAATTGATCCTCGATCGACGGCTGGGTCTCTACGAAGTACCGCAAGGCTGGGCGATATTTGCTGCAGGTAATCGCCTCGGAGATCGGGGTGTGACTTATTCCATGCCCGCCCCCCTGGCAAACCGTTTTTCACATTACGAGGTTGAGACACATCTGGATGACTGGGTGGCGTGGGCATACCGAAACGATATTGATGAACGCGTGATCGCCTTCTTGCGTTTCCGCCCAGAGTTATTGTTCGATTTTGATCCGGCACACAATCCAGTGGCATTCCCAACACCCCGTTCCTGGGAATTCGCCCATCGTGCCCTGCTTAAATTTATTAATACACCGGAGTTGCTATTAGGTGCATTACAGGCCTGCGTGGGACCGGCAGCCGGGATCGAACTAAAGGCCTTTGTGGATAATCTGGATAACATGCCTGACATTGATGCCATTGTGCAGGGGCAGGACATCGCCGTACCAAAGGAGATTGATCTTCAATATGCTATTGCTACGGCACTGGTGGGTCGTGCAATTCGTGCCAGGAATGTTGCCAATGGGGAAATGGTGACGGTCTATGGAAATATCCTCGATTATGCCCGACGTTTTCCAATGAGGGAAATGGGTGTGATGCTGGTTTCCGATATGCATCGTGCCGTGGGTGAGGACATCTTCAGTGTGCCGCAGTTTAGCGCATGGGCAAAGGATGTTGGGGAAGTCATGCTTTATGATATGTAAAAAACTACCACGGGGAACACGGGGAAGACACGGGGTGAATAAAACCATATGCATCACAGAGGGTGCAGAGTTACAATCTAAATATCTTTTCTCTGTGACCTCCGTGTCCTCTGTGGTGAAAGATCTTGGTCTGCAAATGTGACGTGCAGGGATGTACTAGTGTCGCGCGAGGGAAAAGAATTACCACGGGGAACACAGGGAAGACACAGGGTTGAAGTAAAGTGAATAAATGAGCAAGTCTGGACGATGTCATCGCCATGAAGATAGCACCCCGCACGATTCTAGTACGCCCTTGTATGTCGCATTTGCGGACCATGAATTTTTTTATTTTCGTATCCAGAGATTTTTATCTCCATGTCTAATGATATCGAAATAAAACTGGCTGCGGCGAGGACCCGCCTGATTCTGGATAAACCGTTTCTTGGCGCGTTGGTCTTGCGCCTGCCGATGCTGAAGGCAGATCCTGCCTGGTGCAAGACCACGGCAACAGACGCAAGATCCTTTTACTACAATGCTGCCTATATTGATTCTCTGAGTCTTGAACAGACACAATTTGTCCTTTCACACGAGGCGCTGCACTGTGCATTATCACATTTCTCGCGGCGTATGCATCGGCTGAAGAACCGATGGGATGTGGCGTGTGACATGGCGATAAATCCGCTACTGGTTGATGATGGACTGAAGCCCCCGGCAAATGCCCTGTATCTGGAGCAATTTGAAGATATGACGGCAGAAGAGATCTATCCGCTACTGGATGATCATGAAGACAGGGAACCAATGGATCAACACCTGTATGATGTAAAGGGTGAACAGGACCCTGACAATCATGGCCAGCAAAACAGGGACAGCAACCAGGGCCAGGAAGCCGAAGAACAGGATCCGCCTGACAGCGGTGGCGACAGGGAAAACTCCAGCCAGGAAAACGGGGAGAGCCGACTCGCGGAACCTGATGAGGGCAGTGGTGGTGCATTGCAACCACCCCCTTTGAGCGAATATGATCGCAAGGATCTTAGTGTACAGTGGCAACAACGCATGGCCGGTGCGGCCCAACAGGCGATGCAGGCAGGCAAGATGGGAGAGTCCATGGCCCGCCTGGTGGATCATTTACTGCAGCCACAGTTACCCTGGCGAATGTTGCTGGCGCGTTACATGACGGCGGTCGCAAGGGATGATTACAGTTTTCAGCGGCCATCGCGCCGTGAAGGTAGTGCCATTTTGCCGAGTATTCGCAGCGAACAGATTAATCTTGCCATCGTGATTGATACCAGCGGCTCTATCAGTCATGATGAAATCAGCGAATTTATTTCTGAGGTAAATGCTATCAAGGGGCAACTGAGGGCGCGGATCACCTTGCATGCCTGCGATGATAAACTCAGTGAGAATGGTCCATGGGAATATGAGGCGTGGGACACCTTTAGCATGCCTGAAGATCTTGATGGTGGTGGCGGGACCAGCTTTGTGCCTCCTTTTGAATGGTTGTCGACGCAACATGATCCGGACCTGCTGCTTTATTTTACCGATGCTGATGGCCTGTTTCCTGCGCATGAACCGCCTTACCCGATTCTTTGGTTGGTTAAGGGAAAACTACCAGTCCCCTGGGGACAGCGCGTACAATTGAATTAATCAAATGAAAAAGTCACAGTCGCATAAGGATGTTGAGTTTGACCACAAGGAATATCGTAAGGGGCCGGATTTTATGGTCAGGTTACCCGTCTGGCTGAGTTTTCTGGGATGGGGATGTTTTTTTATCGGCCTGGGACTTATTGATCGGGCCAGGCCGGAAAGGGACACCTTTATCCCAAAGCTCGCACAGGAAACCTACGACTATGGTCTGCGCGTTACCTGGGATGAAGAAATCCTCAGGATGGTGTTGTACTTCTTCCTGGCAGGCTTGTTCACTGGAATGATCGCCCTGGCCATTAATGGCATGCGCCAGAAGCGTCATACTGATCGGTTGCGTTACCAGCTCCTGGTTCTGATCGGTTTCTCGTTGACAGGCATTATCAGTTATTTTATATAATGTTATTCACCACACGATGCCCTAAGTCCGACAGGCCCCTGGTATCCTTAACTAATATTCCCAGTCTGCCGATATAGCCATAGTGCCGGGTAATGACGAATTCAGAGGATGATGCATGCGCAAGCCGCCTTCCCAATATGTCCTGCTGGTTGTCGATGACAACAGCAGCAATTTGACGATCCTTAAACGCCGCTTGAGCCAGTGCGGGTTTCGCGTGTTGACCGCGAGTAATGGTCAGGAGGCGCTCAATACCGTCAGGCAGGTAACTTGTGACCTGGTGTTGCTGGATATCATGATGCCGGTGATGGATGGTATTGAGGTATTAAAAACCATCAGAAAGACCCAGTCCATGACACAATTACCGGTAATTATGGTCACCGCCCTGCAGGACAGTAAGGTTATCGTAGAGGCGCTGGAAGAAGGGGCCAACGATTATATTGCCAAGCCGATCGATCTCAAATCCCTGTCGGCGAGGGTCAATACTCACCTGACCATGAAGGACCTTGCGAAGGAAAATGAAGAGTTTCTGAGTATTGCCAGCCATGACATTAAAAAGCCGGTGATGCTTATTCGTGATGTTGTCCAGGTGATCCAGAAAGAACACCATGATGTACTGTCTTCATCAGAAGATCTCAATGAAATGATGGGAATGATACTGCGCGCATCTAATGGTTTGCAGGATCTGATAGAGGATTATCTTGAGGGCAAGGTGATTGAGCATGGCCGGCTGGAACTGGACTGTACCGAGATAGATCTCAATGAGGTGATTCGGGATGTTGTCTCGATTAATATTGGCATTGCAGCGAACAAAGGAATTGTCCTGCAAATGGAATTGCAGGATGGCATGCATTTTGTGCGGGCGGACAGGTCGCGTATCAATCAGGTAGTGGACAACCTGATAGGAAATGCCATTAAATTCAGTAAAGCTGATACGACTGTCAGGGTTGAGACGTCTGATAATGATGACGGTATATTGTTTGAGGTCAAGGATCAGGGTCCCGGTATCAAGGATGAGGAACGCAGCAAGGTGTTTGATCGATTTTCATCCTTAAGCAATAAACCGACCGGGGGAGAAATCAGCACCGGTCTTGGCCTGTCGCTGTGTAAACAGCTGGTGGAGTTGCAT
>BTQY01000036.1:0-21396 GCA_036986115.1 Gammaproteobacteria bacterium
ATGATGGATACGCCCTGGAATATGATGAACAGAGACTGGATCGAGCTTGGTCTGTTCTGGGCAATAGTACCGTTCGTTATCTTGCTTGCGTTTTTATCCCTCTCAAAACGCGAGCGACGACCACGACCTGTTCAACGCTACCGGAGATTTATATACAGCATCCCCGAGGCACGTCTGTTGGTGCTCGCATTACCCCTGGAACTGCTGTGGGAGATAGCACAGTATCCACTCTATGATGTCTGGCATCAGAACGACTGGGGATATATCCTGTATGGTCTGGCCCACTGCACTTTTGGTGACCTGTTGATATTGCTCAGTTGTTATGTCATTACGTCTGTTATTGACTGGAACCGCTTCTGGTTCAGAGACAATGTTTTTCTGTATGGCCTGATATTCACCACGCTGGGCGTCCTCTACTCAATCTACAGCGAGATTCAGAATGTCCGGGTCAAAGGTACCTGGGGGTACACTGAACTGATGCCATTGATTCCTGGCATCGAGATAGGCGGCATGCCTTTTCTGCAATGGGTGTTAATACCGCCGGTATTACTCTGGTTGATGATTCAATTCGACTATAGAAGCGAGGATGTACCGACCCCGGGTTAAGTGGTGTTTCAGTCTTCCTGATCAATCCCCTCAATAATAGGGCAACCATCTTTACTTCCCCGGCACAGATTCAGCAGTAGTTGCAGCTCATTACGCAATGTTGATAATTCTTCGAGGTGGGTCTCTACTTCAGTCAGTTTCTTCGCCGTTAACTGCCTGATGTCATCACGAACGTGTTGGGGATCTTCGCGCATCTTCAGTAACTCGCCGATCTCCTTCAGGCTGAAGTTCATTTTCTGCGCACGCTGGATGAACCTCAGGCGCGAGATGTCCTTATCGCTATAAACCCGAATGCCGGATGATGTCCGGTTGATCGCAGGCAGCAAGGCAATCTTTTCATAATATCGCAAAGTATCGGCACTCAGGCCGAGCTGGCTGGTAATCTCACCAATGCGATAACTTGTCATAGCAATCATTCCCATTCCATTTCCATGTAGACGTGCAGCGCATTACGCCCCTTTAACATATCATAGCCGATCAAGCGCTCGTAAGGAGACAGGGGAGACTCATTATTCAGTGAACTGATATCCTCTGCCTGGCCACCCTTATCAAGAAAATCCCCGACGGTTTTTCTCAGCAGCAGCAGATAATCAAGCGTATCAGCACGTGCCTTCTTGATATCTGTTGCATGGCCATGTCCTGGCACAACGAATTCGGGGTTGAGTGCCTCAATCATCCTGAAGTTATTAATCCAGGATTTAGTCTTTGATGTCCTTGCCACGGCCAGCATGCGCTCAGTAGAGACGATATCCCCGGTAAACACCACTTTTTGTTCCGGCAACCACACGTAAAAATCACCTGGCATATACGACGGCCCAGAGTAACGCAGAATGATCTCTGTATTGCCGATGGTGAGCTTCTTCTCCTTCTCAAAGGCTTCGTCAGCAAACACGGCCGTGGTCCCCGCCGAAAACTGTAATGTGATCAGGTTATCAAGCCGGCCTAACAAGTCAGTTTCCCGCAACTTCTGATGGGCCAGTGCCGCACGACTGGTAATAATGCGTGCGCCTCTTGACTTGAAATAGCTGTTACCTAACCAGCGAAGGTCCTCGCTGCCCGTATTGATCACCAGCACCACCGGCTTAGCGGTGATTTTATCGATCGTCGTATGGATGTATTCAGCCGCCTTAAGGCTTGCGCCGGGGTCAATCAATACCACGCCCGCCCCGGTGACGATGACGCCGAAGGTTGCGTTTGTCCCCATGTTCCACCTGGACATCGGGCCACGTTGGCCGACCAGCGCATAGACATCTTCAGTCACTTTCTGTATCTCTATACTGGGGGCAGGTTCACTATGCGCAAAAGAAACCATTCCGAGTAATAAAAACCATGTGATTAGCCGCATGTTGAATATTCTCCTGTGTTATTTATTTTCTAGTCAGTACTTAAGGAACCTCTGAAATAAATCAGAGGGTCCTTAAATAATAAAAAAGTATTCATTGAGCAGATAAAGCCCGGTCAGGATCAAGGTCACTCCACCGATGACTTCAAGCAGCTTCTGCGAGCGTGACAATACCTTCAGGGATTCCAGCCAGCCCATACTCCATGCGCCAAGCAAGATGGGGATCCCCCGCCCCAGCGCAAAGGCCAGTAACAGGGCCGCACCAAAGCTGGCCGAGCCAATCGCGGCACTGGCCGTTAACGTCACCAGCAGCGCCGGGGTACAGAAGGGACATACGGCCACCGTGAAGGGAATGCCGAGGAGAAAGGCGCCCCACAACCCGGTGACTCTGCGGCCTTTCATGCCAAACCAGGGCAGACGAATGTTTAGCCAGCCCGCCCACATCAGACCCATGAGGATCAACAAGGGCCCTAACACCATTCCCCATTCACGTCCCATGGAGTTCTGCGTCCACTCACCACCGAGGGCCGCTGCAACGCCCAGCAGCACGTGAGTCATTAGCAATCCCGCGACAAAGGCCGAACCCATCAATACCGCCCGGCGCTCTTCATGGGCCCTGGTCACATAGGCAAGCACCACAGGGATCGAGGCAAATGAAACCGGGTTAAAACTAAAAACAAAGCCCGCTAGAAAGGCAAAACCAATGCCGGCCAGACTGGCTTGTGTCAGGGATGATTCCAGTGTGGATGGGGTAATGTCCAGCGAAGGCACCAGCAGATACAGGGCCAGTCCAAACAGCAGCACCGCGGTCAGCCACGGGCTCCCCCTGGCCGCATGTTTCAGCAAATCGGCACCCTCCTCGTTCACCCCTTTAAACGAGGCCAGTACCATCGGCAGGGTAAATAGCGTGGCAAACAGCAGACCTGAAATTACGGCGAATAATACAGAATCTACCGTGACCGCCATGCCCGCCACTACCGCAATCAACGGCAAGGTGCATGCCGGTAATGTCAGGCCCAGCTTCAACGCAAACGGAATTTTATTACCGCCAGGAAAGAGCCGGAAAAATTCAAGATGCGGCACCGGAATATAGGTAAACCGCGACAGAATATAAATAACCGCGATGGCCGAGAGAATAATACTGGGGAGGAAAGGCCCCCACTGTGGTGCATCGATTAAATAAACTGCCGCTACAAGCAGCCCGGTAATCAATGCGCTTCGACTAAACCACACGGTCAGTAAATTCTGGCAGCAGAGGCTGTTTCCGCCACGGTGAGTACGCACCGAGAACAGCGTATGTGTCGCAATGGTACAGGGTTCAAAAAAGGCCAGCAGACCCAACAGGACCGCACTCGTCAATAATAGCGTTATCATGTCACGACGCCATCAAGATCATCCGCCAGATATTTATGCAGTTCCTTACGCAGCCGTTTGCAGGAAGGCAGGCCAGTAAAGACCAGTTCTCCATCAATCGCGATGGCCGGGGTCGACAGCACACCAAGACTCACGGCGTAATCCATCTCGTCAAGAACATCTACTTCACGCCACTGGATCTGGCTACTCCCGAGTTCCTCCACCAGCTTGCGAAGCACCTCCCTGGCATGACCACATTTACTGCAGCCAGGAGAGGCAAACACTTCGACCTTAATCGCCATTAGAGAGACTCCTAAAAGTTAAACCTGATACTGGTGCGTGCAATGTAATCATTTTCAAGTGCCGATCCATTGAGGTTTTGCTTCACAGGGACCTGTACGGCCACCTCGGCTATCCAGCGTTTTGTGACGTACTGGATCCCCGGAGCAATAAACAGCCGGGTACCGTTGGTGTCAGGATCGGCCACGCCGTTCACCTTGTCTTGTTGCTGATGGATCAGGTTCGCCTCAATCACACCATAGAGATAATCCGGCAGGCCCACACCGCTGGTACGCCATAAACGATACTGCAGGGAGGCATCCAGCCGGGTCACATCGCCGGCCTCAAGGCCATCCGCTTCATTATTTTCCCGATAGCTTAGCTGTGCATCGATCTGGTATTTTAGGGTCTGGTAGGTCAACACGACCCCAGCGAAATAGTCAGTGGATCCACTGGCCACCTGCACGGGTAACGGGAATTTACCCAGTTTATCGCCGCTATTATGCTCACCGGTCGGCAATTTTACCCCGAAAAAAGGTGCTATCCGGAATGTCTTGCCGCGTTCATTTTTCTGATACAGGCTGTAACGGGTAAATAACGTTAAATCACCCCAGCCGCTATTGTCGCGCGACACGCCCATACGATTAATATCCAGATCGATTTTCCTGTAGGGAAGAATGCCAAACAGTGCCCAGTCGCGGTTAATGCCATAGCCCATGGCGGCCACTGTGGTGGTCGCGATCCGATCTCTCTTCAAGCCGCTGGGATCATCACCGGACTGGTTCTGTATTACCTGCAATCGAACCAGATGCTCACCGCTGGCCACTGGTAATGCCGTGTTAAAGGTGATCGGTGCAGCGAGCAGCTGGCCGCCAGACAACAACACCAAGGTAGCCAGGATAAATGTTATAGCGTGTTTACGCTGTTGGGCCATCCACAGATGCTCCTGAATCAGGCATTATCACACGTCTAGCCAGATCCGAATGGGCAGGGCAACATAGGCCGCAAAGAAGCCAATGACCCAGATCGCCACGGAGGTCCAGTAGATCCGCTTGTTCCATTTATCGGCAAATTGGCATGCCCTGGCCAGTTCCGGGTCTGTCGGGCAGCTCCTGCCCGAGCGATACATAAACCAGCCAGATAGCAGCAACATGATGCCGGAAAAGGCGAACACCCATATCTTGTACTTGGTCAGGACGATCAGAAAAGGGAAGACGCTGGTCATCGCCACCACCGTGGCCCCCATACCGAGGGTCACCAGGACAATCGGTAACGCACAGCAGATCAAGGTGCCGGTGGAGGTAAACAGGGTGAACAAGGTCACGCGGCTATCTTTCATAATGTTAGTATTCTCATTCATTGATATTCCCTCTGCTTACAGCAGACTCCCTAAAGCGGGGTTTTCACCATGCTTCGATAAGTAAAGCCGGCATCCTGAAACAATTTTTTCATCTGCTCCTCGGTGAGTTCCCTGCCTTCCGCCATATTGACACTGACCAGCCCTTTATCAAGGTCGACCTTGATGTCACTGGTGCCCTCAACCTTCTTTAATTTCTTTTCAACACCATAGGCGCAAAAAGGACAGGCAAGGCCATCGACGCGCATCTCATAATGGGTACCGGCGGCAAAGGCCGCTTGCATGAACATCAGCCCTAACAGGCCGGCTATAATTTGCGTTTTCATATCAATAACTCCTCTTCAACTTAAACAACTAAATAAACCAGATTCTGACAAATAACGTTACATATGCCATTCAAAGGACATCCTTGCGCGATAATCTGAATCATCCTGATTACCGTTCAAGTTCTGATAAATCGGGATCTGTACCCCGGCCTTGATGGCAAAGTTACGCTTGGTCCAGAATATCCCGGGGGACAAAAACCATTCGGTGCCACCGGTATTATTCAGCCTGCGGCCATTACGTTCGGCGCGTTTACCGTATTCACCATTCAGCTCCAGTAGCCAGACCGTATCCGGCTCCAGATAACCGGTCGGTGTCGGCCGAATGCCACCGACAAAATCCAGCAATATCTTGTCACCACGATCTACCCCGGCGTTATTGGTGCCATTAAAGCGATAGCGTACGCTGGCCCAGCGATACCACTTGCGGCCTTCATAGCCATATGCCAGACCGACTATGCTGTCAGTCGCGCCTTTACTCAGTGGCGGGTTCTTCACATCACTGGCGCTGTCGGTGATGACCTTCAGAAACACCGCGGCAGATTCCTGCAAACCGAGGGAATCTCTGCGCCAGAAGCGGTATTTGGTAAATGCGGCAAAATCACCAAAGCCACTACTGCTATTCCGGCCTTCATCCTTGAATTCATACGGCAGATCCACGCCCACGGCCCAGTCACCGGTCAGGCCATAGGTCAACTGCACCGCCAGGGCCTGTTCATCTGCATTGCCGGCCTTCTTCGCCTCAATCTCAAGGGCGGTTTCGACGCCCTCCTTAAACAGCACATGCGGACCGATACCGAAAATAGGGTCATGTGCTAGCGCGCTACTGGCAATGGCAAACAGACCCACAAGGCTGCCGATGCGGACAATGTGAGCAATGTGCCCTGGTCTGTGTATTGTCTGTGGTTTCATAAATTCCTCTTCATCTCTGTCGATATGACAACCTGGAGCCGGGTCCAGGTTCAATAGATAATCATTTTTTATCCGATGGATGAAAGCTTAACTCTTGGAGTTGGCTCCAGGTCAAGCTTTTTTTCAGGAAAGTTCTTCAGACAAATAAATTACCCCGCCGCAAGCGGACGGGGTATTAGAAAAACCCGTCCAACTATTTTTTCGTCACTCCGGCGGATGCCGGAGTCCAGAGGCAGTTCGATAGCGACTGGATTCCGGCATCCGCCGGAATGACGAGTGGCGACGCAAACGGCAGGGAAATAAACCCGCAGAGATTAAGAGAAAAGATTCTTATATTAAGTTATTGATTAATAATGATAAAGCGGGGCATCGGCAACAATAACGGCCGCTCTGCGTTGCCTCAATAACGCAACTCCGTTATGCCGGGCTAGAGCCGGATTTGCTTGCGGAAGACTTCATAATTGAGCGGCGCCTTGTTTTCATAGCCGATCCGCTTGCGCCGCTTTTCAGCGACCAGGTAATACCTTATCTCCGCTTCCACTTTCACCGCCTTGCTATCGCGGGGCACTTCCAGCTCATATTGCCGTGGTTGCCATCGCGGCAACCGCGTGTCCCACAGGTCGACAATAACCGGCCGCCACAGGAGGGTGCGTATTATCTTGTGACTCTGTTCATCAAGCACACGTCCCTGTTCATCCAGCAGCCGCAGATATACCGTCAGGTGGCGATCCGGTGTGCCAGTGGGCACATAATGGGCCGCACCGGTATTGGCCAGGGTCAGTTGAAAGCGTCGCTTGCCCCCTGTCGGCTGTTTTTCTTCGACAAATGCTATTGTCAGGGCCTTTCTCACCATTTCCGGGTCATGCCCACCCCGCCAGAGGTGTTGCCGGGCATTGCGTACCGCGCCACCCGCGACAAGTGGTCGTTTTATCGCCGGCATATGGCACTGTACGCAACCGAGTACCCGGGTACTGCTGGCAGTGACTTCACCTGTTTTACCCTTCGTCATGGCATCCAGACCCGGAACCCTGGTGGGGTCGCCCGGGCCGGCGCCACTATCAGGATCCTTTTCGGCCATCAGTTTCTGCAGATACTCCAGATCCTGTTTATCCGGAACAGCAGCACGCGTGCTGTTAATTTCGGCGACGGTACCACAGGGCGGGAAGCGGAAAAAGGTATCCCAGCGTTCTCCTTCCACTACATGGCAGCGTACGCATACCTGATTCGGGTCTTCCAGCTTTTTCACAGGATGGGGGGCATTGGTGTTACCGAGTACACCGACTATTTTTCCATCACGGTAATGACATGCGGCACAGGTCACACCTTCGTGTTGAAGTTTTGGATCAAAATCCGGGTTATCCTCCAGGATCGGATCCCACTTGTCTTTATCGCGGTAACCCAATACCTTTTGTGGTTGCTGGCGATCAAGTGGTGTGTGGCACAATCGACAGGCATCTCGTTCATCTTCAAACTTCCAGTCGGCCTGGAAGTAGGGATCGGTCCAGGCCTGACTGTGAATCGTGGTGCGCCATTCATCATAAAAGGCTTTATGACAACCCCCACACTCCTCGGCGCTCAGCTTACCCAGCACCGGCGGCACCTGTGAGGTATCAACGGGCCAGGCGAAGCGATCGTCAACCACGAAGATATTCATCGGTCTAATAAAGCGCCAGCCCAGAAAGCCTATCAGGACAATGACGATAGCGACGGTGATAATGGACTTTAGTCTCATGCAATATGTTCCCGCCCAATAGTGGGATCACCAACTGTTTCTTCCCCTGTGGGTTTTGTTTGCAGACGTCCGATGAGTTCACCCTCCAGGTACACCTGGAGTTCGCCTGGTGGGAACACTTCCCACGCTTCATCATCACTGAGTGGTTCAGAGGCAAGTAATGTCATCTTGATGCCATGGTGCTGACATTGCAATCGGTGCAGGCGATCATGACCATAGGCAATCAAATAACGTCCATCTGACATGAGAAAATTAAACTGCCCGTATGATGCAATATTCTCACTGAGTTTGGCAAGTCTTTGCAACCAGGATGCATTACTTTCGCTCAGGGAATCACCGAACACACTGGCGATCTCGTCCAGCAGAAAATAGAACGCATGTTCAGAATCGGTTTCACCCCGTGGTTGCGATTGATGGGGATGACAGCAACCCTGGGGCTGGGTCACCTCCGGGACTTTGCCATTATGCACGAAGACCCACGACCGGCCACAGCAGTCACGTACAAACGGATGGGTATTCTCCATTGTAAATGCGCTGGGTGGGTTGGCCTTGCGTACATGCGCGATCAGGAGATCCGTGTGAATGGTCTCAGCAAGCGTCGCAAAATGTTGACTCTGGGCAGCCGCCTCCGGCGCCTTATGCAGTTGCCATGCATCAGCCTCCTGCCAGGCCAGTCCCCAGCCATCGGGATTGTCAGCAGTCTCACCACCGCGTTTCCCGAACCGGGTTAATGATGTGACCAGTTCCACCGGTTGATCACTGCTCATTCCAAATAATTCGCACATTAGTGTTAGTACTCCGTCAAGGTTGTATTGACGGAGTACTGGATCCTGTTTAATCGTCTCAATTTAAAATGCATAACGCACGCTCAGATAAACATTGTCATTGTCGCCCATGGCACCAAACATGCCGCTACGCGAGCCGCTAAAAATATTAGCGCCAAGTTCCGCCCATAAGTCGTCACTGAACGCATAACGTGCTGAAGGAATGATATAAGTATCATCCTCGCTGAGCCCCCAAAAAGCGAACAGGTTAAAGGTTAACGTTTGGTGCAAGTAACGTTGGGTAAATCGCAGTGTTGCAACGGTGCGCACCTCATCACGCGGAGAAAATCCACTCGGCAACGTACGTTGATACGCGTTATGATCCTGCATCCACTCGGCATAGGCCTGGGCCCCTATTTGTGTCTCCTGTCCTACCTGACGTGAGTAACCAATGAGGAATCGTGCCTGGCTATTTTCAATCGTGGGATTGTCACCGCTGCGGTCATCTTCGGAATCGTAGTAACCGGCCTCCAGGTTAAGCACACCATTGGCGAACGCGCCCGATAGACTCGCGCCAAGCGTATTGAGCCGGGCGTAGCTGCCGTGCACCTCGGTGGCTGTTTCTGTCAAGGCAGGAGCGCGATAATAACCACGTGATGCATAGACCGCCGAGTCCCAACCACCGAGGTTACCCGAGTATTTTAAGGCGATTTCCTGCCCCGCCGGTTCATCGATGTTGCGCGGCAACGAGGGAGAAAACGGGCTGGCCATAACAAACTGACGGCTATCCGGTAACCGATCGGCACGAAAATCACTGACAACGACCTCCAATGTCGTGGAACCCAGATACAAATCCAGCTTGGCAGCATCGCTGCCACGCTTGAGATACTCCATGGGGAGACCGCTGTAAAATGCAACCCAGTCCTTGGGGAAGATGTCATTGATGAATAACAGATCGCCCACACCCCAGGTAATGATCTGCCGGCCACCACGCACAGTAAAGCTGTCAGCGTTATAGTCGGCGTAAAGTTCGCGCACCTCCGCCTTGTTCTCTTCAAGCACCTGGTCATGAATGAGGTCAACCTTGCCAAGGAAAGCCAGTGAACCGGCCTCGTTATTCGCTTCGGCTTTCAATTGCACCCGTTGGTCATTGAATGGTACATCGCATTCTGTGCCAACCGGACAATCCACGTCTGAGGTGCGTGTTGCGACATGGGCCTGGACGAAACCGGACAGTTCGAGCGTCTCGGCCACAGCTTCACTTTTCACGCCTGCGACCATGGCTGCGGTTGCGATGCTGAGTGTTATGATTCCTAGCGTATCCATTTTCGCGGAGGATTGCGCAGGTAGCGTTCGCTAAACAGGTTTTGTTTGAGGCCGACGTCATACTTGATGTCAGTAAAACGTGTTTGGGTACGGTGGCCGGTTTGCAGGTTTTTCATGGTGCGCACCGTGATCGTCCAGTGTCCATCGACTTGTTCAACCTGGTCGGCAGTAAAGACCCGTACCTTCTCATCCCGGGTATCAAAATACTCTTCTTTAAGCGGCAGCCCATGCTGTTGATCGATCCAGGAGAGGCGGCGGGCATAGTCCGACTGGGCCTTGGGTTTGCTTTCGACGACATACACAGCTCGGCCAGCCATTTCTTCAGTGCGCAGCAAGCTATGTGTTTCATCATCCACGGAACGACCGGACACATCCTCGTGGGTGAAATCGGAACCGACAAAAGAGGAACGTTTATCGTCGGCAGCGATACGCCGCACCAGTTTGATCGCCGGGATAAATATCCAGCGATCATCTTCTTTCTGCAGATATTTCCAGACCATGAAGGTGGTGCCCTTGACGTCGGACGGCGTATGAAAATAGATGTAATAACGCTGCTCTCCACCCTCGCCGCTATTTTTACGTAGCATGGTCATCTCTCTTTTGCGTTCCTGGCCCTGTGCATTGATAAGGCGCATGGTGACCCTGGCACGCATGTCTTTAGCCGCATAGTAGAAGGCTTGCAGGGAGTTGGCGACGATGCTTCGGGCATCAGGTTCGGCGGCTGTTGCGCCACCTGGCATCCAGGTCAGTGCTATCAGGGCCAGCAATGGTCCTGAGATACGCAAGATATTCAGCTTCATGTTCAATCTCCTTTAACTGCGTTTGACGGTTGCACAGCAGCATTATTTCCCCGCCAGCGCCCCTGGGTGATCTTGAGCAGGCCGGGCAACAGTCCCAGGGTTGTCATAGAACTGAAGAGCATCAATAGAGCGAAGAACGCGCCGACGGTCTTGTAAGGGCCCAGCGACGAGAACACCATGGGAAGAAAACCAATGGCGATCACCAGTGCATTGCGCACAATGGCCCGTGCAGTCTCGCCGAACAGCAGTTGATTGGCCCGCGCCAGGTCACCGTTTGTTCTCGCAAGACAGCTGCGGCAGCGCTGGATGAAATGGATTGCAAAATCAATCGACAAGCCGAGGGCCAGGGAAGATACCACGGCGATGGGCATGTCGTAGTCCTTGCCAACAAATCCGGCAAGGCCATAAGAAAGTGTTATGGCGAAGGTAAGCGGCAGCATAGACAGTACGCCCAGGCTCACGGAACGGAACAGGATCACCATCAGCACCAGCACGGCGACAAAGCCACCGAGGATGGCCTTCATCATGCCGCCCACCATCAGGTCCTGCCAGACTTTATTAATGTAAGTCAGGCCCGACCATTCAAGGGTGATGCCAACCGGTGGTGGGTTGGCAGTGGTGTATGCAGATACGAGGTCCTGCACACGGGCCATGATGCGGTTATCCCCCTGCTTCATCTGTATCCAGATATTGGCGCTGCGGTAACCGTAGTCGACGAAATTGTCCAGGTCACCCACATCCCCCGACATCTGATAGAGGAACAGGTATTGTGCCAACTCCTCACGATTATCCGGCACTTTGCGCCAGGCAGAATCCGAATCGTGCAACACATAACCCACCTGGCCGATGATATCAGCCAGTGATGAGGTCTTGCCCACCGCCGGATCAGCATCCAGGGTACGTTGCAGTTTGACCATGTAGTCCAGCACCTCGGGCCGTTTCATGTCGTCATCGGCCGTCCCTTCGAGGACTAAATAAGCCATATAGGTACCACCGAACAGCTTGTTCATGACATTATCCGCAATGCGTATTTCATGGCCCTTTGAGAACCAGTTGACCGGGTTGTCGTTGACCACGGTGCGGGTTATTCCCCAAAAACCTGCCGCCAGTATCAAGGCGGCGGTGACGGCAATGACACCCGCTCTTCGGTATGCGAGCTGGCCGAAACGCTGCAACCACCGCGTCAAGTCACTGTCACCCGCCTTGAGGTGACCCATGGCTGATTTCAACCTATCCTCGCGGATCAGCATAATGGACGCGGGAATAAAGGTGATGGTGAGCAGCCATGCCACCAGGATGCCGATGGCTACAAAGGCACCAAACACCTGTACCGGCGGTATCGGCGCCAGCATCAGTGAAGCAAAACCAACACTGGAGGTAAGTGAGGTGAATAGCATCGGCGTATACAGCTCACCGATGGTCTGGCGCAAAGTCTCGCGGCGATCGCCGATAGCGGGATAACGATCGTAGAAGTCGCTGAGGATATGCACCGAGTCCAGCACCGCGATGGGCATCAGGAAAACCGGAATCATGCTGGACATGATATGCACGGTATAACCCAAGCCTATCAACAACCCCATGCCCCAGACCACGGTAAACATGGCCACCGCCATCACTGGCAGGATCAGGGTCACCTTGCGGAACAGGAACCACAGTAATAGAAAGATCATCATGCCACTCACTGGTGACATAATACCCATCTGCTTGAACATTTCCATGCCGAAGCTGTCCTCGGCAATGGGCAGGCCGGCGAGGTAGAATTGCTGTCCCTCTGTCAACTCCGTGCGAGCCAGTTTCTTGATTTCGACACCGATATGGTGCGCCTGATCCTTGGCGACAATGGGGATGTAAATGGCCAGACCTGTACCGTCAGCCGACGCCACCTTGTCGCTCAGGAGTGGATTGTCGGCGATGGCAGCACGCAACGCTTCACTACCCGTGGCATCATTCGGGATCTGATGCATAATGCGCCGCACCTCCAGCAACCCGGCCCTGGCGCGCACATCATTGGTGGTGGTCAGGCTGACCACATCGTCGGTAATGACGCCGGGGATTTTAAGAATCCCGTCGATGATGCGGGCCACCTTTTTCAACGTGTCAGGGCGGAATGCACCTGCCTCATCGGTAATACCTAAGACGATCAAATCATGGATGCCGAAGTTCTTCTTGATCTCGTTGTACAACACCCGATCAGGCTGATCCGCTGATAGCATGTTCTCTGGATCTGTATCAATGTGGATTTTGACAAACTGGGCGCCGAACGCCAGGGTCAACAGGAAAGTGACCACCAGCGTGGACTTCGGGAAGTCCATGGACAACTCGATTAATCGTTTTATCATTACATTGCCTTTTTGCAGGTTAATTAATACTGCCTTATGTCAGCCGTTACAGAATCTCTTCACCAATACGCTACTCTCATTCCATTTCCTGAAAGACCTGGTGGGCGTTGTAAATCAGAACCATTTAAACAGCCAGTATTTCTCATAAGCGACTTTACCCAGATGCATCAGATGGCCCGGCTGGTAAAGTTTCATTTGTGGTGCGGGTTCAGCGTAGAAATCACCCTTCCCAAAACCGGCCTTGCCATCGCCGGTTTCGATAAAACAGGCACCATGGCCATCATATCGCCTGGGCATGCCCTTGCCGGTAATTTCAAGGAGCAGATTATTCGCGACCACGTCAGCCTGGCCATGGGCGATGACGCCGGCCTTGGGTAGTGGCTTGCCCACACTCAGCATGATCCCGGTGACATCACCAATGGCATATACATCAGGAATCTTTGTAGCCAGGCTGTATCTGTCCACAGGTATCCAGCCGCTTTCACCCACCAGACCCGCATCGCGTACAACCTGAGGGGCGCGGTGGGGGGGAACATAGACCAGCAGATCAAAATCCGACGTGGCGCCATTGGCAAAATGCAGACGCTGCTTTTCAGGGTCCACTTCTGTAACGGCATGTTCCGGATGATAAACAATGCCTTTGGCCTCGACCATACTGCGAAGCATGCGCGAGTTTTCCGGGCCGGCTAATGCCATCGGGCCGGGCTCCGGTGTATAGATTTCGATCTCAGTGGCATCACGAATGTGGCGTTTTCGACAATCGTCTTCCAGTAACAGCGCCGCCTCTACGGGTGCCGCCGGGCATTTAAACGGCAGCGAACTTACCAGTACCACGATACGGCCCTGCCTGAATTCTGAACGTGCCTTGTTTAACCGCTGTGCCCCGTCCAATGTATAGAAGGTATGACCCGCCTCACTCAGACCGGGGATGGTGTCCGCCGCCATTTCCGCACCGAGGGCAATCACCAGATAGTCACCTGTAATGTCCTCACCATTAACTTGTACACTGCGTTGTTCGGCGTCGATTCTTTCTATGTCACCCTGAACAAGTTCAACACCGAGTGTTGACAGCCTGGTTCGTGTTCGTGAAATAGTTTCTGCGCGGCGTAACCCGACCATCAACCAGGGAAATGAAGGCGCAAAGACATGATTCGTCTCGCGTTCAATCAGTATGACGCGATGCTCGCGTGGAAGGTGTTTGCGTAACCGGGTGGCGGTAACGATACCGCCGATACCACCACCGAGCACCAGTACTGTTTTGCTATGACTCATCTTTGACCCCGTATTCATACGACTATAACCCCACCATAGTCGCCGCCGCATCCGATTGCCGGACCTGCTTCAGGATAGTTGTCGAATTTATCGCCTCGGGATCATAGGCCACCATAAGCTCGTGCGCATGTTCCGGGCTGAAATGAACCGAGACAACACCACCACACGCAGCTACCGCTGCTTCTACCTTTGCCTTTTGTTCCGCCAACAGATCAGGATGAACGTGAATTAAAATATCTGCAATATCCATGTTACTCTCCTTTGCCGGTATACCGGCAGTTGTTAGTGACCTATAGAAAACAACCGCTATGATCCCAAATCACGTTTCTTTTGCTCGAACTCCTGCCGCTCAATTTCACCCCTTGCATAACGCTCCTCAAGGATCTCCAGTGCTGTTTTTGCTGTCCGTGAAGGGCTATTGTCAGCCGACCTTGTAGAAAGCCATTTAAGCAACGCGACTATGCCCAGAATGACCAGCCCCCAGAACAGAATCATTAGAATCCAGCCGAAACCCATACTCCCGTTACCGAATGTACCCGTGTTACCCATCAATGTACCCATACCATCCATCATGATCTTTTCTCCTAAAATGTCATCACGTGATCGCTGTCTTTGACCCAGGCGGCCAGCGCCTTCATAGAGCCTTTTTCGATGCCGTCGATCATGGCAGACTCATCAATACTGCAGTCATCCAGTGACATGCCACAGGCGCGTACTTCCAGCCCGCATTCCATTAATTCTGTGAGCAGTTCTTCGAGATTAATTGCCCCGTCGGGCACGATGTTATTACGACGTCCAACATACACGCCATCATCCAGCAAATGCACCCGCACTGTCATATCTTCGATTAGCGCCGCACCAGCGAAACGCAGTGCATGCCAGGCCTTGTTGTCATCCTGGTAAGGCGCATTTTGAATAACAATGGTAACGGTTGTCATCATGGGCCTGCTTACAGTGCGAGTTTAGGAATCAGCATTACGCCACCGGGTAACCCTTTTGGTTCCAGTCGGTCATGCCGCCTTTGACAACATGTACATCGGCAAAACCATGTTGAGCCAGCAGTTGCGCCGCCTTGAACGAACGCCGATCGGTGCTGCAGATGATGGCAACCGGTTGTTCGGTTCGATCGGTCAGCTCATCAAGACGCTCCGGCAGATCTTCTAGCGGTATATTGGCTGCAACATCAACATGACCTTGCTCACCCGTGAAATCCTCTTTTGTTCGGACATCCAGGACAAAGACATCCTCACCTTTATCCAGACGCTGCTTCAATTCAGCCACATTTAACATCGGACCTCGACGCAGTCGGCCAATAATGCGCGGCAAGTAGGCCACGACGGCAAGCAGGGCCGTTGCCATGATGCCCATCTGGATATATCGCTGCACATCACCCTCACCCGCGACCGCTTCCCGTGCAACATAGCCAAGGTAGGTATAGGCGATGGCGCCGGGTAACATAAAGACGTAGGTTGCGATGACATAGTGAGAAAATTTTATCCTGGTGATCCCCAGGGCATAATTAAGAAGATTAAACGGGAACAGGGGCACCAGGCGCACGAAGGCAACAAACCGCCAGCCCTCGTTCTCCACGCCAACGACCAGTTGTTTCATGCGACCACCGGTCTTTTGTTCTACCCATTCTGCGGCCAGGTGACGTGCTATAACAAATGACAATGCGGCACCGAGTGTTGCGCCAGTCAGGTTATAGACTGTCCCCCATACCGGACCGAAAATAGCACCACCGGCAAGTGTCAGAACCGAACCGGGCAGAAAGAACACGGTGCCCAGGGCATAGGCCAGCATAAACACAACGGGACCGGCACTTCCAGCGTCCTGTACCCATTGTTCCAGCGCAGCAGCATCAAAAGAGTCACGATAGATGATCGCAAGGGCGATGCCCGCTACAACGACACCCAGCAAAAACAGCCGTGACAACTTACGTTTCATCAGCCCCGCTCCACTGTCTGCGGTTAATCACATAGCCTGAGATTTTTCCCCTGAACGGCAGGATCAGCATACCGGGCAACCACGAAACTTCAGCGGGTTCACTGTATTTATGGATACCAATGCTCATCCCTTCATGGCCACCGCGCGGTTGATCACGGTAGGTGCCAAACAAGCGGTCCCACCACGGCAGGTTAAAACCGAAATTACTGTTCGCTTCATCATCTTCAACCGAGTGATGCACACGATGCATGTCCGGGGTCACCACAAATAACCGCAATACCTCGTCGAATGCCCTGGGGAGACGAACATTACTGTGGTTGAACATTGCTGTCGCATTGAGTAATACCTCAAATATCACTACCGCTACTACCGGTGGCCCAAGTACAACGATGGTGGCGAATTTAATCAGCATGGAGAGGATAATCTCGATGGTATGGAAACGTGCGCCGGTGGTCACGTCGATATCGGGATCGGCATGATGGACCCGGTGCAGGCGCCATAATACCGGTACCGCGTGCACCATGACATGCTGCAGATAGATAATAAAATCCATGGCGATGACCGAAGTGACCACCGCAATGGCAAAGGGGACCTCATAGTAGTTCAGCAGGCCCCAGCCATTTTCAGCTGCAAACCCCGCCACGCCAATCGCTGCGGCCGGGAACAGCAGACGAATGATAAAGCTGTTGAAAAACACCAGACCGAGGTTATTCACCCAGCGCACGGTCCTGGACACGGTCAGCGCACGCCTCGGCGCAAGCACCTCCCACAGCGCCATGACAGCGAGCATGCCGAAAAAGAACCCCATCCGAATGGTCTTTTCGTTTTCCATCACTAATGTTTCGATATTCATTGTTGCTCCTCGTTCTATGGGGGTTCTATGGGCTTCTGCAAGTCACTCTATATATATAGATAGTCAGATGGATATATAGACGGCCAGATTGCATCAGAACATAACCGTGCTATACTAAAAAAAGCATTATTCATCTATTCAAGTGAATAATTGATTAATAGAATAGAGCATCGTAAGCTTATGTCAAGAAAAACTTTTAAACAGGATCTGTTTTCCCAGTTCGCCCGGGTGGGCAAGGCCTTAGGTAATGGTAACCGACTGGAATTACTGGAGTTTCTTGCCCAGGGCGAGCGCAGCGTCGAAGACCTGTCAAAAGTTGCCGGCCTGTCAGTGGCGAATACCTCGCAGCACCTGCAGCATCTGCGCCAGGCCGGGCTGGTCACCTCCCGTAAGGATGGCCTGAAGGTACATTACCGTCTCAGTGGTGATGATGTGATCCACTTGCTGGATGCCTTGCGCGGCGTCGCCGAGCGACGCCTGGCCGACGTGGAACGACTCATCAGCACTTACCTGACGGTGAAAGATGATCTTGAACCGATACCGGCAAACGAGCTATTGAAGCGTGCACGCCAGGGGCTGGTCACGGTGCTGGATGTGCGGCCGGCAGAAGAGTATGCGGCCGGCCATGTCCCGGGGGCCATTAATGTGCCGCTGGCCGAGCTTGAGAACCAGCTGGACAAACTCGATCCTCGCCAGGAGATCGTCGCCTATTGCCGTGGGCCGCACTGTATTCTGGCGTTTGATGCGGTGGCCCGGTTACGCGACAAGGGACTAAAGGCGCGCAGGCTGGAAGATGGATACCCCGAATGGAAGGCGGGTGGCCACCCCACCGAAAAGGACACGGCCGGATAATTGCCCACTATTGCCTAGCACTGGGGGAGGAGCTGGGGGAACTTATCTGCACCATAAAACTCTGTACCTGTATACGGGGTTTATAACGGGACGCAACGATATGAGCGGCGAGATAAAAACACTGACCATCGGCAGGCTGGCGCGGAAGGCCGGCGTCAATCTGGAGACCATTCGCTATTACCAGCGTGTCGGCATTATTAGCGAACCGGCCAAGCCACTGCAGGGATATCGACAATATCCGGCCGACACCATCGACAGGATCCACTTTATCAAGCGCTCCCAACAACTGGGATTCAGCCTGCAGGAGATTGCCGAACTACTGCAGCTCGGTGATGGCCATTGCAGCGATGTCAGGCAGCGGGCCATTCACAAGCGTGACACCATCGTGCAGCAGATTGCCGATCTGAACGCCCTGAAAGACACCCTGGAAAATCTAATCAGCGCCTGTGGCTCCGGTGGCCAGGCGCATTGCCCGATAGTAGAAACGCTGGCGTCGAGACATTGACCGGTCGGTAGTGAAACCCCAGGCTTGCTAAAGCCGCGCACAATACCTCAATAATATATGGTTGACCGTATATACGTTAAATCGTATATTGTCTTGCATGGCCTTACAGTTCAAGCAATTTTTCCAGTTATTATCCGATGACACGCGCCTCCGCAGCCTGTTGCTGATGCAACATGAGGGTGAGTTATGCGTATGTGAACTGGTCCATGCACTGGGCATAATACAACCCAAGATATCGCGCCATCTGGCGGCGTTGCGTGATGCGGGGGTAGTGAATGATCGCCGCCAGGGACAATGGGTTTATTATCAGCTTAATCCCGACTTACCGGACTGGGCGCAACAAGTGATCAATGCCACCGCCAACGAGGCCAGCCACCAGGCCGACTTTAATAATGACCTCGCAATTCTGTCAGGCATGCCTGACAGACCGGGCGCGGCCTGTTGTGCCTGATACACAGAGACAGGGATTGCTCAATGAACATTCTGTTTTTATGCACCGGCAACTCCTGCCGTTCACAGATCGCAGAGGGCTGGGTACGCCAGCTCGGTGGTGACTGGCTTGAGGTGCAATCGGCCGGTATTGAGTCTCATGGCAAGAACCCTCGCGCCATTACCATTATGCAGGAGGCGGGGATCGACATCTCTGCACAGGAATCCACAAAATTGACGGATGACATGCTGGCTTCGGCCGATTATCTGGTGACCGTCTGCGGCCATGCCGATAAACATTGCCCTGTGCTACCGGCCGGCACTCGCAAGGAACACTGGCCACTTGATGATCCTGCCAGTGCCACAGGTTCGGAAGAGGAGATTATGGCCGTGTTCAGGGCAAGCCGCGATGACATCTGCCAGCGTGCTGCCGATTTGATCCAGCGACTAGAGCAAGAGAAAGATCTATGAGTGAAAAGAAATCCAGCCGTAGTGAAATGGGCCTGTTTGAACGTTACCTGACCTTATGGGTAGCACTTTGTATCATCGTCGGCATTGGACTGGGGCATCTGCTCCCGGATGCATTTCAGATCCTGGGACAAATCGAGGTAGCCCACATTAACCTGCCGGTGGCGGTACTCGTCTGGCTGATGATTATCCCCATGCTGCTGAAGATCGACCTGAAGGCGCTCAAAGGCGTAAAACAGCACTGGCGTGGTGTTGGAGTAACACTATTTGTTAACTGGGGTGTCAAACCATTCTCCATGACCTTGCTCGGCTGGTTATTCATTGGTTATCTGTTTCGGGATTATCTTCCGGAGGAACAGATTGATTCTTATATTGCCGGCCTTATTATTCTTGCCGCGGCACCCTGCACCGCCATGGTGTTTGTCTGGAGCCACCTGATGCGAGGTGAACCTCATTTCACATTGTCACAGGTCGCATTGAATGACGTCATTATGATCTTTGCCTTCGCGCCTGTCGTTGGAATGTTACTGGGCCTTTCCGCCATCACTGTTCCCTGGGATACGCTGTTATTATCTGTGCTGCTTTATATCGTGGTGCCGCTGATTATCGCCAGTATCTGGCGACGTAAATTACTCCATCATGAACACGGCTATGTGCGTCTTGATCAAACTATAAAGCGACTGCATCCATTATCACTGTCCGCGCTGCTGGCTACCCTGATATTATTGTTCGGTTTTCAAGGCAAACAGATTGTTGCCGGACCACTGATCATTGTCCTGCTGGCCGTGCCGATCCTGATCCAGGTGTTTTTCAATTCCGGGCTCGCCTATCTGCTCAACCGCCAGCTTCGCTCGCCGCACTGCGTGGCAGGCCCATCAGCATTGATCGGTGCAAGTAATTTCTTTGAGCTGGCTGTGGCCACCGCAATTGCATTGTTCGGATTTGAATCCGGTGCCGCCCTGGCCACGGTCGTCGGGGTGCTTATCGAAGTGCCCGTCATGTTAATCGCTGTGCGTATCGTTAACCGATCACAAAAATGGTACGAACGTCGCCCTGGTATCGTGCCTTACGAAGAATGCTGCCCTGCAGATATGCACCTGCATTCAACATAATCAACCTAAACAGATGGTGACAGCATCATTGCTCAACCTGCCGCATTGTAAATAGCTTGACCACCATTTCCGGGAAGAAATGAAGGGGAGTGGTTGAGTGAAACTAAAACAGTGAAATAGGAAACATGGAAGATGAAGAAATTTGCGTTTGTGAATGACGCCGCAGAACGTGAATACAGAGAATTGCCACGTGATGTGCAATCGGATTTTGGCACAAGTTTACGTGCGGTTCAGGATGATAAAAAACCTTTTTTGCCCACCACATCATTAGGGAGTATTGGAGCGGGCGTCATCGAGCTCAAAATCAATGGCAGCCCAGCACATCGCTGCATGTATATCGCAAAATATGAAGATACCGTAGTGGTCTTGCATTCATTCGACAAAACGACCAACGGGGTCGACCGCCAAGCCATGCGGACCGGCAAACAACGCTATAAAGAATTGATGGCGGAGCTGAGAATGAAAAAATAGCCGCCAGTTTAAACTGCGGCTACTTTCCTGATATTGATGGATGACTCATCCAAGCCACCGAAAGTGAACTGAGCACGGAAGCCCAGGTTATCGAGCATGGAGAAGAGGGCATCGAGCGTGAATTTGTCGATGTGGCCGTTCACCACGTCAGAAATCCGTGGCTGATTAACGTTCAGTGCTCTTGCTGCCTGTTCCTGTGTCCAGCCTTGCTGCTCGATAATGTCTCTAATCAATATGGCAATGTCCGCTTTCAACACGGATTTGCTGGCTTCTTCTTTCGGCCCTGTCGCGTGGAAAGGCGATTCATGATATTTGAGCGCCATGACCATTCTCCTAAATAAATTTACTGTTAAG
>BTQY01000037.1:0-20453 GCA_036986115.1 Gammaproteobacteria bacterium
GCGGAGCGCATGGACGCGCGAGAGCGACCTTTGTCACTTCGTTCGGGCGCACCCCAGGGGCACTTTGTCACTTCGTTCGGGCGCACCCCAGGGGCACTTTGTCACTTCGTTCGGGCGCACCGGAATGACGATATTCGCAATTCACATACCGTACAATAGTCGCATGACTAAGCTAGCACAGTGTGTCGTGATCGGCGGCGGTCTGATTGGCATGATGACCGCGCGGGAACTGGCCCTGTCCGGGGTCCCGGTGACCTTGCTGGAACGTGGCGAGACCGCGCGGGAATCCTCGTGGGCGGGTGGCGGCATACTGTCGCCGCTCTATCCGTGGCGCTATGTCGATGCGATTACCCGGTTGGCCAGCTGGAGCCAGCAACACTATCCGGCGTTACTGGCCTCCCTGGAGGAGAGCAGCGGTATCGATCCGCAGTGGATCCAAAGTGGCCTGTTGATACTGGATGCTGACGAAGCGCCGCTGGCGCGGCAATGGGCCGAGCGCTGCGAACAATCCGTTGAAACCCTGACGCCTGAAAAGCTGGCCAGTCTTGCGCCGGAACTCTCCGCTGATTTGAAGGCAGCGCAGACATTGGAGCAAGCTGGCGGGCTGTGGTTGCCCGAGGTGGCCCAGGTAAGAAACCCACGTTTTGGTAAAGCCTTAAGCGCCGAGCTTGGCAGCCTGGAGAATGTCGACATTCGCGAACATACCGAGGTGCTGGCATTGAGGACAGACAGCGGGCGATTGACCGGTATTGAAACAAACGCGGGCGTGGTGTCTGCCAGTCAGGTGGTCATTGCCTCCGGTGCCTGGAGCGCCGCGTTGACGCCGGGGCTGGAGCTGCCGGTGGTTCCGGTCAGGGGACAGATGCTGTTGTACAGGACCGCGCCGGGGACGCTCAGCCACATTCTGCTGTATCAGGATCGTTACCTGATACCCCGCCAGGATGGCCGGGTGCTGGTCGGCTCCACCCTGGAACGGGTCGGTTTTGACAAGGCCACCACCGAGCTCGCCCGGCAGGACCTGCAACAGGCCGCTGAGGCCATGGTGCCTGCATTAAAAGACTGCCCGATCGAGGCGCACTGGTCGGGGCTGCGGCCAGGCTCACCTGATGGCATCCCCTATATCGGTGCCCATCCGGACCTCCATGGGGTATACCTTAATACTGGGCACTTTCGCAACGGCGTCGTGCTGGGCTATGCCTCGGCGCAGTTGTTGGTAGATATCATGTTGAATCGTAAGAAAATATTAAATGCCAGCCCATTTGATCCGGGACGCTTGCAGGCGGCGCTGCTGGATCCGGCGGGGGATGCCGGTGGGGTTTCTGGCGGGGCCTCGACAGGGATATTATAAGCCCTTGTTTTGAAAGTGGTTATTATGATCAGGGGCTGGACTCATTCCATCGATCTGCCTATACTGTTTGCAGTTATATCGCACAAAGCCTGAACACATGCCTTCGAACAAAGACGACATCACGAATAAATTGCAGCAATATGATATCTATCCAACGCCGCAGCGTGTAGAGATAGCCCAGATCATGTTGGCCGAGCCGCAGCATTTGTCTGCCGAGCAAATACTTCGTCAGGTGAATATTGCCGAGCGTGCTGCCGTATCCAAGGCCACCGTGTATAACACGCTGGGCCTGTTTGCCGAGAAGGGCCTGGTCAGGCAAGTCATCATCGATCCAACTAGGGTGTTTTACGACTCCAACACCACCGCACACTATCATTTTTTCAATATGGACACCGGTCAGTTATCGGACATCGAGGGTGGCAGTATTGATATTGATGTTGGTAGCCTGCCAGATCTGCCGGAGAACACCGAGGTGGATGGGGTCGTTGTGATCGTGCGTATTCGTAATCGTTCGTAAGCTTATTACGACATTGACATCATAATGGTAGCGACGCCTTGTCGCGAAGCCGTGTTGACTGGCTCCGATACCTTTTTCAATCGCTCCCGCACATCCCTGTGCTCTCGCGATACTAGTACATCCTGTACGTCGTCCTCCGCCCAGCCATAAAGGGCATGGCTGGTAAAGTCGTCGGATAAAGTCATCCTCCCCAGTCTTGCGTAACAATTATGCTTGTTGGCGCTCTCTGAGGCGGACCCTGTTTATTGTCACGTTGGAGGTTTTTGTTATACTGCTCGCCCCGATTGATTGGCTGACGCCGGAATAGCTCAGTTGGTAGAGCAGCGCATTCGTAATGCGAAGGTCGGAGGTTCGACTCCTCTTTCCGGCACCATTTCTCCGTTTGTATTTTCCTGGCAAAATAATAATTCCGCATTGATATAGGGGTGCGCCCGAACGAAGTGACAAAGTGCCCTTGGGGTGCGCCCGAACGAAGTGACAAAGTGCCCTTGGGGTGCGCCCGAACGAAGTGACAAAGTGCCCTTGGGGTGCGCCCGAACGAAGTGACAAAGGTCGCTCTCGCGCGTCCATGCGCTCCGCGACATTCGTACATCCTGTACATCATGCCCCAGGGGTAAAAACCAGTATCCGGAAAGCCATTTATTTATTGCGCATTAAGGCGTTTATTTGTCTTTAGCTATTCGTCTGCCATGCATGATCCAGAGCAGCGATTTTTTGGGAATAATCATAGAATTGATGCAACATTCGGCTAAGATTAATAGCAATAAGTGAAGTCTGAGGGAAGTTATGGACGACAGGATCAAGGCGTTAGTCAATGATGTAGGCGAACTGGTTTCTATCCCGGAAGTGGCCATGCGTGTCAACCAGATGGTTGATGATCCAAAATCGACTGCGATGGATATGGGCAGGGTCCTGGCCCAGGACCCCGCGCTGGCGGTCCGCTTGCTGCGTATCGCAAATAGCCCGTTTTATGGTTTGGCGACGGAGATTGACAGTATCTCGCGTGCCGTCACGTTACTCGGCACCAAGCAGATCCGTGATCTTGTGGTCTCTACGGCAGTGGCAAATGCGTTTGATGGCATTCCCAACAGCCTGATATCAATGAAGGACTTCTGGCTGCATAGCCTGTATTGCGGGTTGCTGGCAAAGACACTGGCAAAGGTCGGTGGCAAGGTCAATGGCGATTCCATATTCGTTTCCGGCCTTTTGCATGATATCGGGCAGTTGGTTATGTTTAATCGCATGCCGGAGGAATCACGCCAGGCAATTGTGCTGGTGATGGATGGCCCTGACGATTTGCAGATGTATCAGGCGGAAAGACAAATATTCGGTTTCGACCATATGCAGGTTGGTGCGGAACTGGCGCAAAGCTGGCAGTTATCAAAGACTCTGCAGGAGTGTATTGAGTTTCACCATGAGCCGACAAGGGCAAAAGACTTCCCGCTTGAGACGGCCATGATCCATATTGCAAATACTGTTGCCGTCATCGCCGAGTTGCATGAAACAGATTATGCAGAGGAACTGGCCAGCCTGGATCCGGTAAGCTGGGAACTAACGGGTCTTACCATGGATGATATCGGCCCGGCAATAACGAGTGTCCACGAAGAGATAGCTGAAATAGAGAAGGCCCTGTTTTCTGACAGTTAATGCACACCCGGATCAGGGCAAAGCCTCAGGATCTGTTGTACCTGCCCGGTCGTGTTCGGCAATACCACCAGCCACGGTACCTGCTGATAGGCCGATAGTCCGTCACACTCGTAGGGTTTCAGCTCCTCATCACGATACAATATGGCATCCTTATCAAGGATCTCACTGAGCTTGCCTATCAGGTCATTTTTGGCGACCTGATGTTGTATTTGATCTGGGGGATGTTGTTGCATGGCGGTATGATATCGCTTTTTGGACTATTGTATGGATATTCTCTATATACGTAAGGAATCTATGTGTATTATTCCTGTCAACACAGTGTAACGGGGATCCCGGGTGCCTAAGGCAAAGAAAAAAATAATAGATTCATTCGATTTTCATCCTGGCCGGGTGCTGGCTCGCAAGTATGAAGTGATTGGATTGCTGGGTGCCGGCTGGGAGGGGGAAGTCTATCTTGTTTGTGAGCTCGCCACCGGTATTGAGCATGCGGCGAAATTCTTTTTTCCACAGCGCAATTTGCGCAATCGTAACCTGATCACCTACGCCAAGAAGCTCCACAAGTTACGTCATTGTCCTATCCTTATCCAGTATCACACTCACGAAACCATCACCTTCAACGGGGCGCCTATTTCATTTCTGGTGTCGGACTATGTTGAAGGCGAAATCCTTAGCGAGTTCCTGAAGCGACAACCTGGCGGTCGGCTGGATTATTTTCAGGGCATGCATCTGTTATATGCGCTGGCCAGCGGCATGGAACGGATACATCATCTGAAGGAATATCACGGTGATCTGCATACCGATAATGTCATCGTGCAGCGGAGGGGACTGGGCTTCGATATCAAGGTACTGGATCTGTATCACTGGAACGCACCAAAGGCCGAAAATATACATGATGATGTATGTGACCTGATCCGCTTGTATTACGATTCAATCGGTGGGCAGAAACATTACGCCAGGCAACCTGCCGATGTAAAACAGATCATCTGCGGTCTGAAGCGAACCATGATCCTGAAGAAATTCCGTACTGCCGGACAATTAAGGGAGCACCTGGAGACATTCCAGTGGGGCGACTGATGCAATGAAAGATCTGCCCCTTAAGAAACCAATGTTCTTTATTGGCCAGGAAATGGAGCAGGGGCGACTATTTCACACAACCACTTCCAGTATTGCCGTCTTTTCCAGCCGATCCCCCGACAAGGAAACGCTAAACGAAGACTGTGCCATGCTGGTTCCACTAAAGGATAATGCCTGTGTGCTGGTGGTGGCCGACGGTGCCGGTGGTCAGCGCGCTGGCAGTCAGGCATCACAAATTGCGGTGCAGGCCATGCATGATGCGATAAAGGGATCGAAGGGTATCGATACAGGTCTTCGTGGCGCAATCCTGAATGGCATTGAAAATGCCAATCGTGATGTCATGGCACTGGGACTGGGTGCCTATACCACCCTGGCAGTGGTGGAGGTGCAGGGTAATACGATCAGGCCCTATCATGTTGGTGATTCCGAGATACTGATTACCGGACAACGCGGCAAGGTAAAACTGCAGACTTTGTCACATGCGCCAGTGGCCTATGCTGTTGAGGCAGGACTGCTGGATCAACATGAAGCAATGCATCATGAAGAGCGGCATATCGTCACCAATATGATCGGTAGTGTCGATATGCGAATTGATATAGGCCCTCAGATTGAAATGACAGCACGAGATACCCTGGTGATAGGCAGCGATGGTCTGTATGACAATCTGCTGCCCGAGGAAATTATAAATGGGATACGAAAAGGCAGCCTTCGTAAGGCCCTGCATAGTCTGTCTGAAGGTTGCCAGCATCATATGCAAAACCCGGATGGTAAACATCCGTCGAAACCTGATGATCTGACCTTCATCATCATACGATTAATAAACAAAAAATAATACATGAAATACAGCGTGATACGAGTTTCTATTTTGATAAGTGTTTTCTGCTATGCCAGCCTGGGCGCTGGTTTACTGCCTGGGACAGTCTATGCCGAAGCGCAGATGACACCTGCAGAGCTGGAACTTTGGTTCAATGATGAAAGTGAGCAACAGGCCAGTGAAGTCAACGAAGGTGATCTGGTATTTCTCGACAAGCTCCCTGAAAAGAATGTCACGCATTCCAGTAATCGTTTTAGCCTGTCGCCCACCAGCCTGAAGGATGGTTGGGTTACGCTAAACCAGTGCCATCAGAACCTCGATGCCGTTTCCGACGCACAGGTGGTATATCGCTATAAACAAATGCGCAACCTCAAGGTGGAATCTTCACAGGGCATAGACAGGAGCTGGGTAGAGGGGGCATCTGTGCAGATGAAGGGAATAACTAAAAACGCCAGTATCTGTATCAGTGCCGAGGTACATATCCTCTACAAAAACAAGGACGGCACGCTTAGCCTGCGCAATGGGCCATATCATCGTAAATTTCTTGATGGCTACTATCCGATGCGTGTGACACTGGATGTTATGTATCCGGATGAGCTGATTGAACTTAAGAAAACCAGCCCTGTGCCTGGTATGGGTGTCAAGTTCAGTGATAAGCCGGGACATGCGCGGCTTGATATGATTTTTGAAGGCAAGCTGATGACGGAGTTTCGTTTCAAGCTAAAGTAACGCCATCCATATTGACACGCCAGACTTACCAGCCGCCGCCACCGCCACCGCCGCCACCGCCACCAGAGGAGCCGCCACCGGAAAATCCGCCGCCAGAGCCGGATCCGGGGGCAATGGCGGCCGAACTGATAGCAGAGGACAGCGATGATCCCATGGCAGTTGTGAAGGCTTTCGGGTTGCCTGAGCTCCAGTGATTCCCCCTGTACCAGTGGGGCTGGTAGCCTCCCCCCGGCTCCATCGCCGCCTTGCGCAATACTTCACTGAACTGTTCTGACCATTCCTGCTCGACATCCAGGGCCAGTGCATAGGGCAGGTATTGCTCAAACAATTGCGGGGTTTTTTCCGGTGGATGACTGAACTTCAGGCGGTCCTGCTCGGCGACCGACAGGTACATTTTGAATCCTTCAATTTTATCCATGACCTTGCGACCGAGACGGGTAGGGGCCTTCAGCAAATACATAAACAGGACATTGGTCAGTGCGAGCAGTACCAGCAGGATCACGGACCACAGGCTGGTGACATCGAGATACATTCCCAGGCCCATTAACTCAAAAAAACCAAAGATGATGCCTACAAGATACCGTTTTGCAGCAAACAGGAAGAATACTATTGTGGTCCAGCCGGTCAGCCAGATGGTCAGGAAAATAAAGGCGCCAACATCGTTGGATGTCGATATACCCACTGCCATCTGGATCAGGACAGAAAAGATCACTCCGATGACCAGATAGCCACCATTGGTAACAAAGAAGACCTTGTTAAATTCCCGATCCAGATAGGTCTTCAGCTTGTCCCTGGCCCTGTTTATATCGGTGTGATTCTCATTATGCAATTCTAACGTTGTTTTATCCTGGAATAGCGCTTTACCAAGTTTCTTTTCGCCAGCTGACAACGTGGATCTGTCGCCGTCTTCCAGTTTGTTTACACTGTAATCTGATGATACTTCTATTATCTTCAGGTAACCCTTGACTGCCATGTTAATAACAGCTGCGGTGAAGGTCTTGCTGTCATAACTCATGTTCATGATGTAACGCATGGCCGCGGGTGACAGTGATTCCGGGGGTTCATAACGTGGAATGATGATTCCTTTCTCCGGATCACGACCTGCCTTGTGCCAGGAGAACCAGTAGAATGCGATCAGTATGGTCACGCCGGTAAAGGCCAGACCAATGCCGGGATTATCGCTGAAGAAGAAACCCATCTCGTCTGTAAAGGAGGGTTGCTGGATAAGACCCTTTGGCCAGCCGACAACAATCGTCAGGCCCTCACGTGGTGCCAGTGTTTTAGTGGTCTGGAAACTGGCCTGACCCATGATATTGATTTCGGACCTGTAGTTCCGGGCATCGCTCCCATACTGGCCGGTATAGGCAGTGGCTCTTATTTTTTCCTCAGAAATAGCTGCTGGCAAGGTGATGTGGGCACTTGCATTGTCGATGGGAAAATCCCAGCCGTTACCGGTCACATTCCAGTAGAGTTCGTCGTATTCGTCGAAGAACCCCAGCTGGCGGGTAGTGATGTAACTGATCTTATAGCTGTATATATCCGGTTTAAGAATAACATCCTTATTACCGATGTAAACACGGGTGCCGTTGCTTCGGCTTTTGGTAAAGAAATTTTCGCTGTTGCCGTCACGTTCTACGCCAATAACCCTGAAACCCACCTCGTAATTGTTGCCGTAGCGGTCTTTATACTTTGTCGGGAAATCCCGGTAGATACCGCGTTTAATCTTGTTCTGTTCACTTTTTACCTTGATGGTCTCCACCACCAGCATGGAACCGTCCGCATTTATCGTGATATTGCTGTTGAAATTCAGGATGCGTTCTTCTGCAGCGGTATATCCGCTGACGAACAGCAGAACAAGCGTGATCAGATTACGTATAAACTGGTTAATAGTGAATGTTGTCATTTGTCGAAGTCCATATCGGGAGATTGCCGCTGGGTAGCAAGTTCTATTTCAAAATATTCTGCTGTGATGAATTTAAAAGAATTGGCAATCAGATTGCTGGGAAATTGCTGAATCATAATGTTCAGGTTTAGCACTGCACCATTGTAGTAACGCCGCGCAAACTGGATCTGGTTTTCCACCTCAGTCAGATTGTTCTGCAGATTGAGGAAGCTCTCATCGGCTTTCAGATCCGGGTAGTCTTCGGCCACGGCGAACATATTACGTACCATGAATGATAACTGGCTCTCGTCGTTACTACGTTTATGGACCGATTCGTCAGTATGGCTTTCTGTCCGTAGCGCGGTTACTTTTTCCATGACGTCCTGCTCATACTGAGCGTAGGCCTTGACCACATCGACCAGTTTCGGGATCAGGTTATGACGTCTTTTCAGCTGGACATCAATGTCACTCCAGGCCCCAAATACCCGGTTCTTGTTTTTGACAAGTTTGTTGAAGATGACGATGGCCCAGAGGATGACCGCGGCAATGATAGTGGTACTGATAAGCATCCCTTATTTATATAAATTCTTTGGCTATAAATCCAGCCTGTTTTGTCGTAATCGTGTATTTCGGCAGAATTTGGCCTTTTTATGCCGGTAAGTCTTTGTGATTGCTCGTCTTTGAGAACTGGATCACATCCTTTTATGAGACCCTTGTTTAAGATTTGAAGCAGGTCGGCAATTCGAATTAATGTAATCAGTCCCCGCCGATCATATTAAAGGGATATCAGGGAACAGGGTTAAGGAGGAGGAGCATGAAACCAATAGTCAGCGCTGCTATGGTGGCGGCAATCACGTCTGTATTTAGCATGTCATTTGCGGATTCTGGTTCTGCTTCCAGTGCCCATTCCGGTACAGGACCTTCCGCAACAGAGATTCAGAAGATGTTCAGCTATTACGATAGTATAACCCCGGGCCAGGCGGTGCTGGTGGATTACAAGATCTGTCAGGATATCCATCGCAGTGGCATAGATAAGAACAATTGTAATACCGAGATAGGTTCGAAAGGGGTGGAAGCCAATACCTCTGCTTATGTCTGGCTACAACTGATGGTGCCGGCCCATACCGGGCCAGGTAACCTGTTGTTACAGTTTGATTACAATGGTGTCACGCGCAAGGTGAAGACCTTGCCGATCAGTGGTGCATTTCGCTATCGGACCTGGGCAAAGATCAAACTGGATAAACCCGGTGGCTGGTCAATTCGTGTGTTGCAGGACAGTAGCGATGGCGTGAACACGCTCGGTGATATCCCGCTAACCATTGCCGATGCCAGCAGCCAGACAGTGAAGCTGGAGAACAGGGATGACAAGGTGGAATAGGATGCTCTGTCTTGTGCCCAGGGAGGGGCCTCTTATACTCTTTTTGATTTTATTTGCGAATAACTAAAGAGCTATCTCTGCGCACTCTGCGGTTCAATAAAAACTTCGGGCATCCCTTAACACTGCTCCCATGGCAGTCCTTCAAAGCGCCAGCCTGCCAGGGTGCTGCGTTGATGGTTTTCATCCAGTCCACCCTCAAAGCCGTCTGCAATATTATAGACATTGGTGAAGCCATCATTGAGCAGGACCTCACCGGCATCCAGTGAGCGTTTGCCGCTACGACAGATTAACAGTACCGGCACGCCGCCGACATCACCGGGATTGTGGATCCCGCCTAACATCACCTTACGTACCTCGGCAGTAAAGTGAGGGTTTATCTTCCAGTCCGGCTCATCTATCCAGGCGATATTAATGGCCCCCCTGGGGTGTCCGATAAACAGGAATTCCATATTACAGCGCACATCAATCAGGATCGCAGTAGGATCTTCCTGTAATTGCTTCCAGGCCTGCTGTGGCATGATGGTTGTCACGTTGTTTTTCATGTTTTTTCACGCTCTCGGTGATATGGCATTATCCAGTAAATATAGCAGTACAGTAGGGTAATATTTCCCAAAAATAGCGCTCTCAGGCATGTAAAATGGAAAAAAAAGGGTTTTTTGGGCGTATTTTCCATAAAATACTGACAACAGGCGCCTGCGATTCTTCGGTGGAAGACTTGCCACGCCTGTCCTGATACAATTGCACACCGATTTTGAGACCACACAGATACCCTGGCCAGGTCAGGCCAAAGTCAGTAAAGTTATCCAGATAACGATATATATATGAACAAGAAGAATAGCTACAACCGCGAAGAAATCCTGAAGTGCGGTCACTCAGAACTGTTTGGTCGGGGTAACGCACAATTACCACTGCCGCCGATGCTGATGTTTGATCGTATCACCCGTATCAATGAAGACGGTGGTACCTATGGTAAGGGAGAGATTGTTGCCGAGCTGGACATTAACCCAGACATGTGGTTTTTTCAGTGTCATTTTGAGGGCGATTCGGTAATGCCCGGTTGTCTGGGTCTGGATGCGATGTGGCAGATGGTCGGTTTTTACCTTGGTTGGCTTGGTGGCCCCGGTCATGGTCGCGCCCTGGGCAGTGGTGAAGTGAAATTTACTGGTCAGGTGACCCCTGACAATAGCTTGGTGACATATCGCATCAGCCTGAAGCGCGTTATCATGCGCAAGCTGTTTATGGGGATTGCCGACGCCGTCATGGAGGTGGATGGCGAGGAGATATATACCGCCAAGGATCTTCGTGTAGGCCTGTTTAAAGCAGACGATTTGTGAGGTCCTAGATCGTGAAAAGAGTTGTCATTACAGGTTTGGGTATTGTCAGTAGTATTGGGAATAACAAACAGGAGGTCAGTGACTCCTTACGCCAGGGCCGTTCGGGCGTTGTTCGTCATGAAGAATATGCCGAGCTCGGCTTACGCACCAATGTTCATGGCAGTATCGATATCAATACCGAAGAACTCATAGACAGGCGTGTGCGCCGTTTCATGGGTGAGGGCGCTGCCTATAATTACATCGCCATGCAACAGGCCATTGAGGATGCCAGCCTGAATGAAGATCAGGTATCTAATGTCCGCACAGGTTTAATCATGGGTTCTGGCGGCCCCTCAACAGCTAATCTGTCACTGGCGATAGATATCTTGCGTGAAAAGGGCATCAGAAAGGTCGGGCCCTACATGGTGCCTCGTACCATGTCGAGTACCAATTCTGCATGTCTGGCAACACCCTTCAAGATCAAGGGCGTGAACTACACCATTAGCTCTGCCTGTGCCACCAGTGCCCATTGCATCGGCAATGCGGCAGAGCTGATCCAGCTGGATAAACAGGACATGGTATTTGCCGGCGGTGGCGAGGAAGTGCACTGGACCATGACCATGCTGTTTGATGCGATGGGTGCTTTATCCTCAAAATATAACGATACGCCGGAACTGGCGTCGCGAGCCTATGATGCCAATCGTGACGGGTTTGTGATCTCGGGTGGTGGTGGTGTGCTGGTGGTGGAAGAACTGGAACATGCCAGGGCGCGGGGTGCGAAGATCTATGCCGAGTTGAGCGGCTACGGTGCGACTTCAGATGGTTATAATATGGTACAACCTTCCGGCGAGGGTGCGGTGCGCTGCATGCAGCAGTCACTGGAACACGTGCAACGGCCAGTACAATACATCAATGCCCATGGCACCAGCACCCCGGTAGGTGATACCAAGGAACTGGAGGCCATCCGCGAGGTATTTAAAGATGATATTCCTGTGATTGCATCCACCAAGTCGCTGACCGGCCATGCACTCGGTGCGGCGGGCTCCAATGAGGCAGTGTATACATTGCTAATGATGCAGGCTGGTTTTATCGCCGAGTCCATTAATATTCAGGAACTTGATCCCGCAGCTGAAGGGATGCCTATCGCGACCAGCCGCATCGATAATGTTCAACTGGATTGTGTCATGTCCAACAGTTTTGGATTTGGTGGCACCAATGCCAGCCTGGTGTTCGAACGTTACCAGGAATGATGCTGGGATCTGTCCCGGGATTGCAGCTGTTTTCCTGCCGTGTGACGACAAGACAGGTATTCAGTGTGTGTGGTCTTAAGAGTGTTGCTATCGCCAGTAACCAGTTCAATTAGCACTTGTTAGAAATCCTTGTTTCAGCATAATCTGATGCAGCATCAGGAATCTGCCGGATCCAGGTATTGGTAGCGGGACAAGGGAGCGCACGAGTCAAAAAATTCA
Organism: Gammaproteobacteria bacterium; assembly: GCA_036986115.1. Classification (GTDB taxonomy): domain Bacteria; phylum Pseudomonadota; class Gammaproteobacteria; order BTQY01; family BTQY01; genus BTQY01. Next base: position 12,172 of record BTQY01000037.1, read on the forward strand.
CGTTTTTGCGCTGCATCGTCGATCTATGCCACACAAAAACGCGGAAATTTGGGCCGATCTCCAGCCGGCACTGCAGAATAATCCTAAGCCCAACAGACCCCTAGGCACGATGTTGATCCCGGTACGTGTCAGAGGGTATGATGAGGTATGCATCTTGCATAAGAAGTAAGGGTATTCTATCTGAGTTATTCAGGATTTTGAGGTTAAGGAGGATTGCTGTATGTCAGCAAGTTCAGGCAGTCAGGATAATCAGGGATTACATGAAGCATTTCCGGGTGACATTCCGGAGTTCGAGCGTCGACATGGCACGATGGAACTTGTGAATAAGCTGACCGAAGAACGGGCACAAATGCTTCTGTTGTTTTGTCGTGTTGCCGGTGTAGAACCTTATTACGATAAACCCAACCGCTCAAATCTGCAGCCATTGCTTCAACAGCTTTGCCAGGTGTTGATAGACTATATGGCTGTGGGACATTTCAGTTTATACGAGAGGATCATCAACGGCCACGAGCGGCGCAAGGAAATCGGCAATATCGCTGAAGCTTTATACCCCAGGATTTCCCAGACTACCGAAGTTGCACTTGATTTTAACGACAAGTACGACTGTGAAGATCATTGTGATATCAGTCGTGATTTTGAAAAAGACCTGTCCACCCTGGGAGAAGCACTGGCGATTCGGATTGATGCCGAAGATCAGCTGGTAAAAGCCATTTGTTAGTTCAGTTACCTCTCCTTCCATATTAAAAGCATCAAATATATAATCAATCATGTCTGCACTATGGCTATTTTTGCTGGTGCTGGCAGTGGTATTGCTCTGGCAAAATCATTTTCGGGCACAGGAACTCGCTGATCGGATAGCAAGAAATACATGTGCTGTGCAGAATGTGCAATTTCTTGATGGAACTGTATCACTCCTGTCGTTCAGGCTTCGAAGACAATCGGGTAGATTTGTTATTCGACGTCATTTTCAATTTTATTACAGTGAAGAAGGCATGAACAGGCGCGAAGGTTTTATTATTATTACCGGGAACCAGATTGAATCGGTAGGATTGGCAGCAACAGATGATTGAACGTACGATAAAGAATGATTTTTGGTATTTCCTGGCTTTTAATATCATCGGATTTGGTCTGTTTGCCAGCTGGTGGTTTGAGGGCACGGTAACCCGCGGATGGTGGGATGCACTGGATGCCAGCGTCTTTTATTTTCTGAATGGTTCACTGAGTGAGGGCCATTACTGGCAATTGTTCTGGTCGGCTGCGAATTACCGCGCTTCTGACCTTGTGCCGGCACTGTACCTGCTAGGCCTGTATGCCTACCTGACCTTTAACGACGACAGCCGCGAGCGGGCAAAATACATCGCGGTGTTTATCATGATTGCCATTTTTACGCCGTTGGTAATCGAGTTTGTCAAAATCTTCATCAGCAATGACCGGGTAAGCCCCAGCCTGGTACTGGAACCGGTTTACAGGCTCCGTGAGCTGATACCCTGGATTGACGCCAAGGACGCCTCTCGCGGCAGTTTTCCCAGTGATCATGCGCTGGTGTTATATCTGTGGGTCGGCTACTTATGGTTCTATGCCGGTTGGCGATATGGCCTGCTCACATTTATACTGACCTTGCTTTTTCTGTTACCCCGACTGGTCAGTGGTGCCCACTGGATCACTGATGTCATTGTAGGTGGTGGTTCTGTTGTATTAGTATGTATTGGCTGGTTGTTCTTTACACCACTGCATCGTATTTTTATCAAACTATTGATGCCTGTCGCAACACGATTGACCGGCCTGGTTAACTGGTGTGCCGGGCTGGTGGGGATTAGATCGTAGCTTGACTTCACCATGGCAAGGTCACAGTTCTAATTAAACATTCTGGAAGAATAACGCAGAGGGCGCAAAGAGGCCAAGATCGCAAAGCAGTAATTTTGTCCGCAAATGAACGCAAATAAATACAAATACAATAAAGGACTATATTGAGCTGTAAAGACATCAAGATTGTATAGAAATTTATTTATCCTTTCTTTGCGCACTCTGCGTCCTTTGCGTTTAGTTACTATTCTCTCATCGTAATAATTTTATTTGCGGACTAATGTTTTTAGGTTTGTTTATGGCGGACAACATTACCTGGTTTATTTTTTTTCGATCATGTTTTCTTCGATTTTGCTGTTTCAGGCAGGCCGGTGTGCTGGGTCAAAAAGGGCTTGCCTCTCGCGCCACGTTTCTTTGTTGTTTTTTTCTTACGTTGCCCGGTTCCTTCTGGTTGCCAAATCGGTACCAGATGTTTTTTGCCATTACCGATCAGATCTTCTCTACCCATGCGTTTTAGTGCATCACGAAGTAACGGCCAGTTATTGGCATCGTGGTAACGTAAGAACGCCTTGTGCAGTCGGCGGATCTTCAACCCTTTCGGGATAATGACCTCTTCACTGTCATAACGGACCCGGTGCAGGGGATTTTTACCGGTATGATACATGGTGCTGGCGCTAGCCATTGGCGATGGCAGAAAGGTCTGTACCTGGTCGGCACGAAACCCATTGGTTTTTAGCCACAAGGCCAGGTTCAGCATATCTTTATCGGTAGTGCCCGGATGAGCGGCAATAAAGTAGGGGATCAGGTACTGCTTTTTGCCCGCCTCTTTTGAATAGCGGTCGAACAGCTTTTTAAAACGATAATAGCTGTCCATGCCCGGCTTCATCATTTTTGCTAGCGGCCCGGGTTCGGTGTGTTCCGGGGCAATCTTCAGATAGCCCCCGACATGGTGTGTTGCAAGCTCACGGATGTATTCTGGCGACTCGACAGCCAGGTCGTAACGAAGACCTGATGCCACCAGTACTTTTTTTATGCCTGGCAGTTCACGTACTCGTCGATACAGTTTGATCAGAGGATTATGATCGGTGTTCAGGTTCTTGCAGATCCTGGGGTACACACAGGAAAGGCGTCGGCAGGACGATTCAATTTCTGCGCTTTTGCAGGACAGCCGATACATGTTGGCTGTTGGTCCGCCGACATCAGAGATAATGCCGGTGAAACCAGGGGTGTTATCTCGAATATTCTCAATCTCACGAATAACTGAATCTTCTGAACGGTTCTGGATAATTCGGCCTTCATGTTCGGTTATTGAGCAGAAGGTACATCCTCCAAAGCAACCACGCATGATATTCACTGAAAACCTGATCATCTCATAGGCTGGAATATTCATATTGGTATAGGCAGGGTGTGGCTGGCGTGTATACGGTAGTTCAAATACCGCATCGAATTCCTTGCTCGTCAGTGGTATTGGCGGCGGATTCAGCCAGACATCACGTTTACCATGACGTTGTATCAGGGCCCGTGCATTCCCCGGGTTGGTTTCCAGATGCAGTACGCGTGAGGCATGTGCATACAGGACCGGATCTGCCTTTAATTGTTCGAATGCAGGTAGACGCACAGCAGTATGCGCTGGGTCGGTTTTTGTTATTTGTGACAAGAATCTTACGGTACTGGAGTTCCGCTCAGGCGCTTGCTGTTGGTGTGGCTTGACCTCTTGCCCCGGAGTATCGACCAAGGTTGAATTAATTACCTGCCAGCCGTCTGGTAAGCTATGGCGCATTACCGCCGTACCGCGGATGTCAAGCATATCACTGGCAGCTTCACTGCCGGCAAGGCGATGGGCGATCTCGACGATCTGCCGTTCGCCATTGCCATACACCAGGATGTCGGCCTTGCTGTCGGGCAATATGGAGCGGCGCACCTTGTCAGACCAGTAGTCATAATGTGCGATGCGTCGCAGGCTGGCCTCGATACCACCGATGACGACCGTGCTGTCGGTATAGGCCTCACGACAACGCTGGGAGTACACCAGTACCGAACGGTCGGGACGCTTGCCCCCATGACCATCTGGCGTATAGGCATCATTGGACCTGACCTTCCTGTCGGCAGTATAACGGTTCACCATCGAATCCATATTGCCTGCGGTCACACCGAAAAACAGGTTTGGTTTGCCCAGTGCCATGAAGTCATCGACCGAGGTCCAGTCCGGTTGCGCGATAATGCCGACACGAAATCCCTGTCGTTCCAGCAGGCGGCCGATCAATGCCATACCAAAACTCGGGTGATCAACGTAGGCATCACCACTGACAATAATGATGTCACAACTGTCCCAGCCGAGATCCTCCATCTCATTGCGGCTCATTGGCAACACGGGTGAGCTACCAAAGCGGCTGGCCCAGTATGGGGGGTAGGAGAATATGTCGCGTGCTGTTTCCATAAATTGATCTATGTACTGGTAGTGGCTGTATTCTAGCAATTCATACAGGCTATGTATGTCGTAATCCTTGCAATCATATGGTCTATTATTAACAGGATATAGCGGATGAACTTATCACCGAAGGATCCGTCTATGTTAAGTGAGGGCAGCGGGAGTCGATATCAACCAGGTACACCTGTAAGGATATCCCATGAAATGGATATTTCATAAATCTATCAAGTTCGAGGTAGCCGCAGCCCTGCTGGTACAGCTACTGGTTTTTGGCGGGGTAGTTGCGACCACACGCTATGAGCTGGATCTGCGTAAACACGATTACGCTATTTTAAATCTCACCAGCCAGCTTCAGGTGATCAGTGAGGCGATGATTGCCCAAAGTTCAAATTACGTACATGAACCGGCGCGTGACTATAATACCTACGAGCGTGATTTGAAGTTGTTTAACAAGGATCTGCAAGATTTTATTTCCCGCTATGACTTGATTATCTCTTCGTTCAAGGACCGCAAGCTTTTCCCGTATTTGACCGATAACAAAGAGCCTTTGTATCACGACTGGGACAAACCGTCGCGTGATCAGTTAATGAAAACAGCGGAGATCTGGGACAAGTATCGCCAGGGCCTGCGCGAAGAACTTGGCCGGGATATTGATGGCCCAAGGCTCGAAGCGGCAGCAAAGTACATCCTGAAAAATAGCGATATATTGCTTACAGCTTCCATCAGCCTGTCGGCAGCCATCAGGAGTATGATGGAGGAAAAAATTGCAGATATCGTCGGGCTAAATCGTCTGGCAATCATTCTGGTGCTGGTTATCAGTAGTATTATTCTGGCGGTGCTTTACCTGAAAGTATTTAATCCACTGGATCGCACCGTACGTGGTTTTGGGCGCGTATCCCGCGGTGATCTTGATTACAGGATCCCGGTCAGTGGGAATAATGAAGTCGGCAAGATGACCGAGGCCTTTAACGACCTGTCACTACGGCTGGCGGCCTTGTTTCGTCTGACTGACCGCATAAACCAGGCCACCAATCTGAATGACACCATCAAGTTTGTGTTTCACGAGTTCAGTAAATTTCTGCCCATCGACTGGGTATGCCTGCTTCGTACCATGCCAGACCAGGACAGGTTCGTCATTGATCGGATTTACAGTAAACGAAAGGTCAACCTTCACGAGCGCGATCGGTTTTCTATCAGGAACTCGCTCTTTAGCCAGGCTGTGGAAAGAAATACTCCGCTGGCAGTGTCGTTGGCAGGGGATCCCGGTACTTACCAGGATGATGGCTTCGTCACCGGACTGATAAATAATGGATTGAGCGAGATCATTGTTTTACCGCTGGCAACAAACAGCGTCGATAGTGCCGTACTGGTGTTTGCGACATCCAGTATTGGCGTCTATCAGCAGGAACATATCGAGCTATTGAGTAATATAGGTGCGCAGGTGAGCCATGGCTTTGAAAAGACCCTGGGCATGGAAAGCCTGGTGATCTCGGCGGTGGAAGGCCTGGCCCGTCTGGCAGAAAGTCGCGACCCCGAGACCGGCGACCACCTGGTCAGGATGAGCCTGTACTCGGCGATTGTTGCGGAGCAACTTGGTGAGGACAGCCGTTATCAGGATATCGTCACCAATGCCTATGTGCGCAATGTGTATTTGTTTGCACCAATGCATGATATCGGCAAGGTCGGTATCGAAGACAGTATCCTGCTGAAATCTGGCAAGCTCAGTGACAAGGAACGGCGTGAGATGGAGCGGCATCCGGTGATCGGTGGACAGGTATTGCGGCGCTGCGAGAGCCAGGTGAATAAAGTCGGCCACAGTATTTTTAATCCGGGTATTGAGATCGCCGAAGGGCACCATGAAAAATTTGATGGTTCGGGTTATCCACTGAAACTAAAAGGCGAGGATATTCCGCTTTCAGCACGGATTGTCGCGGTAGCGGATGTATTTGATGCGTTGACCTCGAAGCGTCCCTACAAGGAGGCCTGGAGTGTCGATAAGGCCCTTGAACTGATGCATGAACAGGCCGGCAAACACTTTGATCCGGAGGTCATTCAGGCCATGGACAAGGCATTGCCAAAGATCATGAAGATCTATGATGAACTGAAACACGTGTGACGTGTTTTGTCATATACCCTTGTTTTATATACCATTAATGCTAATGTTTGGACAACTGTGTGCATCAGGGTCCATCGGACTATAATCGATATAACATTAACAGGCTGGCGATAGACAGGATATGACAGAGTGAACGATCAGGAAACCGAGGCAGTCAGGCAGACCATCAAGGAACTGCAGGTTGAACACCAGGATCTGGATGATGTGATAGCCCGTCTTTCCGAAACCCCTTACCCTGATCAGCTACAGTTACGCCGCCTGAAAAAACGGAAATTATCATTAAAGGATCAAATAAAGATACTGCAAAGCAAGCTTATCCCGGATATTGATGCCTGATATTAAAGACTCTCTAATAAAAGCTATATGGAGCCGCGATCTGACTGACATGCCAGGATGGCGTGCCAGGGGGGTGCGCGCATTACGCCTGATTGATGCGATTGGCCGCGACCTGGGCAGTGGTCAGTTGAGCCTGCGTGCCATGAGCCTGGTGTATACCACATTGCTGTCTCTGGTACCTCTGCTGGCGGTGAGCTTTTCAGTGTTAAAGGGCTATGGAGTGACTGACCAGATAGAACCGTTGATGCTGAATTTCCTGGCCCCGATGGGCGATAAGGGGGTCGAGATCACCGAAAAGGTCATTGGCTTTGTCGACAACATGAAGGCAGGTGTGCTTGGCTTTGTCGGCATGGCATTTCTGTTTTACACCGTGGTGTCGCTGTTGCAGAAGATTGAACGGGCGTTTAACTACACCTGGCACGTCACCGAGGAGCGTACCATTGGGCAACGCTTCAGCGATTACCTGAGCGTGGTCATGGTCGGGCCGGTACTGGTCTTTACCGCCATCGGCCTGACCGCCTCAATCATGGATAGCACGGTGGTCAATGCCTTGAAGTCTATTGGCCCAATGGGGCAGGTATTTCATATCATTGCGCGCTCACTACCCTATTTCTTTATTATCGGTGCCTTTACCTTTATTTATGTGTTTGTACCCAACACCAAAGTGAAGGTCCGCTCGGCACTGGTCGGGGCGATAGTCGCTGGTATATTGTGGGAGACCATAGGCTGGGCCTTCGCTTCCATCGTGGTCGCCTCGGCAAAATACACTGCCATCTATTCTGCACTGGCCACACTGATCATGTTTATGATCTGGTTGTACATCGGTTGGTTGATCCTGCTGATTGGGGCAAGTATTGCGTTTTATTACCAGCATCCGGAATACCTGACGGTACGTAGCCGCAAGTTGCAACCCAGCAATCGCACCAGGGAACGCCTTGGTATGCAGGTCATGTTTTTACTCGCACGCCAGTATTACCAGCAGCGAACGCCGTGGACGGTACAGTCACTGTCGGCCTTCCTGCATACCCCGATGGATTTTATGACTGAGCAGATCAAACTGCTGGAACAAGGCGGACTGATCATGAAGACCGGTGATGCCCCTGCAGGTTACATTCCGGCTGCTCCTCTGGAACAGATAAAACTGATGGATATCTTTCACATAGTTCGGTGTGCCGGTGATGGACCATTCTATAAACCTCGACGGGTCACCAGTGCATCACTGATCGAAAACCTGTTTGACGATCTCGAAGCGGCGGCAGGGGCGTCCCTGGATCAGAGTAGCTTGCGTGATCTGGTAGAGAAGGATATGGAAAGCACTAATGTCACCAGCATTAGTGAGGCGGAGGCAGAGCGGGTTTAGACTGATGAGTCTGGCTACATAATGCAAGGATATCGTTGAACAATAAAGGAATATTTAGTCCGCAAATGAACGCAAATGAACGCAAATGAACGCAAATAAAAATCTCAACGTAGGTCAGGCGACCTGAGCGAGAGCGAGGTAGTGCTGAATGTAAACCCGGAGGGGTTCTACAGTGCGACCTGAGCGAGAGCGAGGTAGTGCTGAATGTAAACCCGGAGGGGTTCTACAGTGCGACCTGA
>BTQY01000038.1:0-19038 GCA_036986115.1 Gammaproteobacteria bacterium
ATGTCATCGATGAATTGCTGATACACATTCCCCAGCGCTTCAGAAAACACCTTGACGACTCCATGCATAGATGAATCCTGTGTTGGTAACTCGGCGCGGTAGTCCTTGAGGATCAACGGCACCCTGCTGCCATCTTTAGTCAGTTGTATTTCAATTTCAACAGACACTTTAGGATTGCTGCCGCGGATCTGCTCAAAGCGCCGGATATTACCGCTGATGATATAGTCAGGCTCCACCCTGGAGTCATAGGATACAATGCTATCGGCTATATTGCTGTTCCTCAACGATAACACCATGTGTTCCTTGATTAACCTTGGGGGAACATCAATCCAGTATTGATAATGATACGCTTCAAGCTTTAATGGGGTCGAACTGTCGGCATACAGGATGGCACGGCCATTGTGCAGACCGTTGGTGACAAAGCGTTTGATGGCAATTGTCCCTTTGATATTACCGGCGGGCGCTTTAACCGATGACGTTTGCAGTCTGAAAAATTTATCTGTTGGTACAGGCGGGGCGCTGAAACACCCACTTAAGAACAGAACTGTCAGAATGATTATTGCACTGGTTTTTTTCATGATCGTTTGTCTGCTTTGAAATTATTTTGATTTACTGTCGCTGCTGGTCTGGTCTTTTTGTGCCTTACCCCCAAGTAGTAACCCCGGATTTTCCCTGATTAGCCGGCTAAACTCACTCATGTTACGACTGGTAGTCTCCATGTTAAAGGTGATGGCATCAATATGTTCCGAGACCACCTGCAGGCTGTTACGAAGATCAACTATTGACTGCTCTATATTATCCTTGTTATCGATGATCAATTCACTCGACGTGTCCAGCACCCGAGAGAGCTTTTCCAGTGTCGCGTCCATATCATCAAGAAAAGCGGCTATACGATTGCTATTCCTGTCATTCAGGATCTCCTGTAATGCATCTGCGCTCTTGTTTACTTTTTGGGAAAACTCATATAGCTCACTCAATATGCCCGGTATTGAAGTATCCGCCTGCTCAGTCAGTTTGCTGACACTGGTATTGATTTTATTGATAAGCGGCGTCACCTGGGTCGCCGTTAAATTGCTGATTTGAGAAGCCGCATCTGCAACCGCTGTAAACAGGTTGCTCCCCTGTTCTCCGCTGATATAGATCCGATCCTCACCATCCTTTAATTTGAAAGGCTCCGTGCTTTTGCCGGCCTTGATGTCTATCGACACCTGGCCGAGCAGGCCAGATGAAAAGACCTTGGCGATACTGTCATCGGGCACCTGGATCTTTTTTGATACGGAGAAGTCGACCAGATACTGCGGGGATCTCGTGCTGTTATCATAGGAAATATCGACGACCTGGCCTACCTGAAAGCCCTCAAAAGTGACCGCAGCACCGTATTTCAATCCGGCAACATTCTTGTAAGTAGTGGTATAGCTGTCCACCGGGCCGGAAGTTTCAGCTACCCAGGCAAGTGTAATAACCAGTCCCACAAGCAATGTCAGTACAAAACTGCCGACAACCAGGTAATTAATATTGTCATGTTTCATTGATTCTTCCTAAATAGTTTCGCCGGTCAGTCTTCGCAGGTATTCATCTGCATCAATTTTGACGTCTCTTACCTGCCTGTTCAGCAGGTTTTGTATACGCTCGTTATCGCATTGTTTAATTTCATCCACCGTCCCGGTCATCAGGATGTTTCCATCATCCAGTACCGTGATCCGGTCAGCGATTCTAAAGGCGCTCTCGAGTTCATGCGTGACCACGACTATTGTGGTCCGCATTGCCCCTCGTATTTTTAATATCGTCTCGTCAAGCTCGGCCGAAACCACCGGATCCAGACCGGCAGATGGCTCATCAAAGAATAGCAGTTTTGGGTCCATAATAATTGCCCTGGCCAGGGCGGCGCGTTTAATCATGCCGCCGGATAGCTGGGCCGGCATCAGTTTGTCAAACCCGCCCAGGCTGACCATTTCCAGTTTCATTCGAGCCATGATGTCCATGGTGTGGTCATCGAGCCTGGTGTGCTCCTTTAATGGCATTTTGATGTTTTCTAAGATATTCATCGAGGTAAACAAGGCACCGCCCTGAAATGACATGCCCACTTTCTTTCGTAACTCGAACATTTCCATCGCCGTGGCCGTGGTGATGTCGAGACCAAGCAACCGGATGCTTCCGGCAACCGGTCTGTTAAGGCCAATGATGTGCCTTAGAAAAGTACTTTTCCCCGATCCACTGCCACCCATGATCACCATGATCTCTCCCCGGTGAATATCCAGGTCGATACCATGCAGAATTTCCCGTGTGCCATAACTTGCTACGAGATTTTTGACTTCAATGACCGGTAGCGAGTTTGTGTCAGTCATTAATAACGGCTACTTGTTGAAAAAATAGGTGAATATCATATCAGCGATGATGATGTAGCTGATGCCCTGCACAACAGATCGAGTGGTGGCCTTGCCGACACCTTCAGCACCCTCCTTGACGCTGAAGCCATTAATGAAGCCGACCAGGGTAATGATGATGGAAAAAACCACGCTCTTCATCAGGCCCTGGGTGATATCATTCACTGACAGAAAGTCACGTGTCTGAACCGCGTAGGCTTCAAGACTGAGCCCCAACTCGTGGTAAACATAAAAGGCACCGCCCAACATGCTGACAATATCGGCATAAAATGTCAGCAAGGGCACCATAATGATCATCGACAGCAGTACAGGGGCCACCATATAACGAATCGGGCTCACACCTATCACCCTGAGCGCATCAATTTCCTGAGATACGGTCATCGTGCCAACACGCGCGGCCAGCGCAGATCCTGTCCTGCCCGCGATCAGGATACCGACGATGAGCGGCGCAAATTCACGTGTCACGGATAAAGCAATCCCCAGTACAACCTGGGACTCTGCGCCAAAGGTTCTCAGGGTGTGTATCCCCTGGATGGCCAGCATCAGGCCTATAGTAAATGAAAGTATGCTGGTGATCGGGATGGCGCCAATGCCGATTTGCATCATCTGTTCGGCAATAGTCGGCATCTTTACCGGTTGTTTTCTGGATCTGCCCCTGACTAGCCAGTAAAAACATTCCACGAGCAGGGCGGAAGCATATCCCAACTCTGCAATTCCTTTTATAGTTGTTTGTCCTACTTTTTCCGTGAATTTTCTCAAACCGGGAAAAACCTGTTAACTGGCACTTTCGTTAAAATCAGACGATGACTCATGTATCGGGAACACCTTGTCCAGGTGGGCCAGCTGCAACACGCTCATTGCGGACTCGCTAACCTGTGTCAGACCGAATTTGAGCTTCTTGCTCTTGGCGGTCTGATATCCCTCCACCAGACTGGCAATGCCGGAACTATCGATGTATTTGACTTTTGAGAGGTCAATCAGTATATGGCGACTGTTCTCCAGGCAGTTCAGGATGACTTCACGAGCATGCGGCGAATTGAACAGGTCGACTTCGCCCTCCAGTTCGATCAGAACATAGTCGCCTTTATCTGTTATATCGAATTCCACGCTCATTTTCCTTGAATTATTTTTGTAGCGTCATGGTCATGGTCACGTGATTACCCTGAAGATCATCATCAACCGAGTACTCTACGCTGTCCATTACCTCATTCATGAAATGTGTCCCCAGTCCCCCTGGCCTGATGTCGTCCAGCGCCCTGGGTTTTATCGTATGGATATCCGCAGGTGACGCAAAATCAGTCAGTTGGAATACCAGTGTATCCCCATTATTGATGATTTCCAGGATAATTTCACCATTGGGGTCATTATTATAGGCATGCTGGATGATATTCATGCAGGCCTCATGAACCGCGATAACGGCTTTTTCGGCCTTTTCAGCGCCTGCCCCGGCCGTTTCTGCGGCATCGTATACCAGCCGGCGCAGCAATTTCAGCCGCTCGGCCCGGGCAGGGAAGCGACATTCTATCAAGCGGCCTTGTTCAGTCATTGCGGCAGGACTCGATTAACATCAGGGTGATATCGTCGTGTATCACCGGGCCGGTACTCAAAACACGCCGGATGATGCCTTCGAGTCGCTCCACTGCGGGTAAGTCACAAATCTCGTCAATAATTGACTTGATACCACTTACCTCAAGTTCACTGTTATCCGGCAACCTGATCTCCGTCAACCCATCCGTGTAGAGATAAAGACTGCCATCACCCAGATTAATCCCGACTTCGGGGTACTCGGTATCTGCCAGTATCCCGACCGGAATGGAACTTTCTGTGATCTCGGTATAGTCCCCCTGGTTGTCCCTGAATAAAGGAGGATGATGACCTGCATTGGCGAGTAGAATGCTTCCGCTTGCAGGATCATAAATACCACCGATCATGGTAACGAACATGCCATATGTAGAATTCTCTACAATCTCGTTATTGATTAGCGCAAGTAACTTACCGGGTTCAGTGATGCTCTTGCCGAGGCAATGAAACAGGCTGCTGGTTTTTGCCATCAGTAATGCCGCATTCATTCCCTTACCGGAAACATCCGCCAGATTAAAACATATGCGCCCATCCTCCAGCACGAAGTGATCATAAAAATCACCAGAGACTTCACGCATCGGAATGTTTTTACCACGTACCGGGAAATTTGCATCAGGCTCATCCGGGAGTAAATTGCGCTGAATCTCACGGGCAAGCTGCAGCTCCCTTTGAATTCTTTCCTGTTCCACCAGTGCCGAGGCCATTGATGCATTATTCAGGGCAAGCGCCGCACTGTGGGCGAGGGCCGACAACAAAAGTTTATCGTCATTGTCGAACAGGCCTTCCCGGGTTTTCTTGTTGACAAGCTCGATGGCGCCAAGCTTTTTACCCTTGATGGCCAGCGGGGCACATAATATTGATCGCGTAGTAAAGCCGGTCTCTTCGTCCACGGCGTGGGTGAAGTTGGGGTCTTTACTTACATCACGGACGATTTGGGTGGTATTTAGTTCGATGGTCTTGCCGACAATACCCTGGCTGGCCCTTAAGCGGAGGCCAGTGATGGGATATGCCCCCGCACTGGCCCGGCAGACCAGCTCGGTATTGTCATTTTCGAGTAGAAATATCGATGCGGCCTCGGAACTCAGGGCATCCATAATCTCGTGGATACTGGTCCTGAGTGTGTCGTCGATATCCAGAGAAGTGGCAAATTCCTCGGTAATATCGGCCAACAGCTGTAAGTGGTCCTCAAATCGGCCCTCTGTATGGGTCTGGATGAGGTTTTGTGAGTCTTTATCCAGTATCATTAGTTATTTATATTGCCCAAGAGATGGTAACCTGTTGCCCTCAGTAAGATTATTGCCATTCGGAGAATGGCACGAACGGGTACTTCGGTACAAATTGTAGGCTAATAACTATAACTAATATATTAATAATGGAGCAAGGAAGTAATGTCAGAGACGCGCATTCGAGCGCCTGAGCTTCCGGACCATCTGGAATGGTTCAATACAGAGTCGCCTGTAAAAATTGCTGAGCAGAAGGGCAAAGTGGTTCTGCTGGATTTCTGGACTTATTGTTGCATCAATTGCATACACGTACTCCCCGACCTGGCTTATCTCGAGAAGAAGTTTCCGGATGGACTGACCATCATCGGTGTGCACTCACCGAAACACCCCGGTGAAAAAATCGGCGCCAATGTACAAAAGGCCATTAACAGACATTATATCAAACATCCGGTTGCACACGATCCTGAATTCAAGGTTTGGCAACAATACGGCATCAAGGCATGGCCATCCATTATCTTTATTGATCCGGAAGGATACGTACTCGGCGTGCTGCGAGGGGAGGGGCGTCGCGCACAGCTGGAGAAAATGATTGCCGATTCTCTGGAGAAGGCAGAACGAACAGGTATACGCCAGGAAAAAGTCCTGAAGACCAGCAGTAATCCCGAGCAACACAGTTATCTCAGGTTTCCGGGGAAAATACTTTCGTCAGGGAAAAATATATATATTAGCGATACAACGAACAATCGTGTTATTGAAGCCATGCCCAATGGGCGGGTTATCAGTGTTTATGGGACGGGTACAGCAACATTGGTCGATGGCTCCTATAAAGAAGCCGCTTTTTGCGAGCCACAGGGACTGACACTGAGAGAATCAAAGTTGTATGTAGCTGATACTGGCAATCATGCAGTACGTGAAATCAATCTTGTAAGCCGAGAGGTGTCAACAATATCCGGCAATGGCCAGCAGGCCAGACTGCCAACAAGCTCCTATGATAATCCGCGTGAGGCGCTCCTGAATTCGCCATGGGACATTACTCATTTTGAAGGTAAACTTTATATTGCCATGGCGGGACCGCATCAAATCTGGTCGCTTGATCTGAATATGACCTCATTAATGGTCTACACAGGTACTGGACGGGAAAGTATTGACGACGGTTCCGTACGAACCGCTACATTTGCACAACCTTCCGGGCTGACAGTCGGTGAATACCTTGGCCACAATCTTTATGTCGCCGATTCGGAAACTTCTGCAATAAGGTGCATACGTCTCAGGGATGGTCATGTCACTACGCTCATCGGCAGCGGCCTGTTTGATTTTGGTGACAAGGACGGGCCAGCTAAAGATGCCAGATTGCAACATCCTCTTGGTGTCTATTTTGATGCCAAGCGTACAGTCCTGTGGATAGCCGACACATTCAACAATAAAATCAAGACACTGAATCTCGTCAATAATGAAGTGCGCACGATCCCGATTGGAGTCCCGTTGCATGAGCCTGGCGGCCTGTCTATTGATGACAAGTATTTATGGATCGCGAACACCAATGCGCATGAAATTGTACGGCTGGACTTGTCCAGTGGAGAATCTGAAGTAGTGGAAATATTTGAAGTGGAGTCCAGTGGCCTTTAATACAAACTGCACCCGATGTTCACGATTGGCAGACTTTCTGGAAAACGTCAGAAAGGAGCACCCCGAATACCATGCACGCCCAGTGCCTGCATTTGGCGTATCTGATCCCGACTTGCTGATCGTTGGGCTTGCCCCGGGGATGCATGGTGCCAATGCCACAGGCCGGCCCTTTACCGGGGACCATGCCGGCATCATCCTGTATGAAATGCTCTATGAATTTGGTTTCAGCAACCAGCCTGAATCCACGCACCGCCGCGATGGGCTAAAACTGAAGCAATGCCGTATAACCAATGCCGTCAAATGCCTGCCACCGCAAAACAAGCCAGTCGGTCAGGAGGTGAATACCTGTAATGAATTCCTTGCCGATGAAATCAGGGCACTTAGACCCGGTGCGATTATACTGGCGCTGGGTGGCGTCGCGCATAAAGCCGTGGTCCGGGCCTGCGGGCTTCGACAAAAAGATTATGTGTTTACGCATGCGGGAAGACATCATTTAGACGGTTTACAACTAGTGGATTCATATCATTGCAGCCGGTATAACACCCAGACCAAACGACTTACCCCCGCCATGTTCAGGGGTGTTTTCAGAAAAGTCCGGAAACTCCTCGATAAATAGGCCTCTGCTGACAGTTGCCGCTGAAATGAATGATGCTACTGAGCAAGCTGAATTTGATTCAGACATATTTCTGAAAACACTGACCTCCCGGCCTGGCGTGTATCGGATGCTGGATGAGAATGACAATATCCTGTATGTCGGTAAGGCGCGTAATTTAAAAAAGCGGGTTGCCAGTTATTTTCGTAAGAGTGGCCTAAGTCCGAAAAACCAGGTGATGATGTCGCATGCTCATCATATCGAAACGACCATTACCAATACAGAAGGTGAGGCGCTGATACTCGAGAATAACCTGATTAAATCACACAAGCCCCGCTACAATATTTTATTGCGTGACGACAAGAGTTATCCCTACATTTATGTCGCCACGCAAGATGCGTTTCCAAGGATTGCCTTTCATCGGGGGGCAAAAAAGAAACAGGGGAAATACTTTGGGCCATACCCGTCTACGGCTGCAGTGCGCGAGGCCATGGCGATGACGCAAAAAGTATTTCGTATCCGCCAGTGTGAGGACAGCTATTTCGCAAATCGCTCCAGGCCATGCCTGCAATATCAGATAAAAAGATGCAGCGCCCCCTGTGTTGGCCTCGTTGAGGCGAAGGCCTATCAGGAAGATATTGATAATGTCATCATGTTTCTGAACGGAAAAAGTCAGCAGGTCATTGAGTCACTGGCCCATGATATGGATAACGCCTCTCAGGAACTGGATTACGAGAAGGCTGCTGTATATCGTGATCAGATTGCGCGCCTGAAAAAAATCCAGGAAAAGCAGTATATCAGCGGCGACGGCGGTGACGTAGACGTTATCGCTTCAGTATGCCAGAGTGGCATCAGTTGTGTGCAGGTGTTTATGATAAGAGGGGGCCTGAACCTGGGTAATAAAGTCTTTTTCCCGAAACACAGCAACAAGGCCACACCGGAGGAAGTCCTGAATGCCTTTATTCCACAATACTATATTGGCAAGCCAGTCCCGCCGTGTATTATTGTGAGTGCAGAACCACATGATGCTGATCTGCTGGTATCCGCCCTTGGCGAACATACAGGCCACAATATCGTCATTCAACACCGGGTTCGGGGTGAAAAATCCAGATGGTTGCAGATGGCGCTGAGAAATGCAGAACATGCTCTCGGTCAGCACATCAGCAGCAAGGTCAACATGCAACGACGCTACGAGGCCCTTCAGGAAGCACTGAATCTTGAGATCATCCCTCACCGCCTTGAGTGCTTCGACATTAGCCATACTTCGGGAGAATCTACGGTGGCTTCCTGCGTCGTATTTGATGACAATGGCCCATGCAAGACAGATTATCGCCGCTTTAATATCAGCAACATCACGCCTGGGGATGACTACGCAGCGATGGAACAGTCGCTATCGAGACGTTACAAACGGATACAGGAAGGCGAGGCCGTGCTTCCGGATATTCTTTTTATCGATGGTGGCAGGGGACAGTTATCGCAGGCAGAAAAAGTTTTTGCGGCATTACAGGTTAAAGGGGTCACATTGGTAGGTGTTGCCAAGGGCGAGCGACGCCGGGCTGGCGAAGAAAAACTCTTCTTGAGCGGGCAAAAGCAGCCTTATATACTGTCTGCAAATTCACCGGCCTTGTTGCTCATTCAGCAAATCCGGGATGAAGCGCATCGCTTTGCCGTGACCGGACACCGGCAACGCCGCAACAAAACAAGGAGGACTTCAGTGCTGGAAAATATCTCCGGTCTCGGCCCCAAACGGCGGCAAAAACTGTTGCGTGCCTTTGGCGGTTTGCAGGGCATTACCAGCGCCGGCATTGATGATTTAAGCAACATAGACGGCATCAGCCGGACGCTGGCAGAAAGGATATATGGAATGTTTCACAACGATTCTGACTGAGAAAAATGTATACATTACCGACTTACCTGACCCTGCTGCGCATCGGATTGATTCCGGTCATGGTATTTGTGTTCTTTCTGCCATTTACCTGGAGCCGGATCCTTTGTGCATGGATCTTCCTGGTGGCCGCTCTTACGGACTGGCTGGACGGCTATCTCGCCAGAAAGCTTGACCAGGAATCACGTTTCGGGGCATTTCTGGATCCGGTTGCCGATAAACTCATGGTGGTCAGTGCGCTGTTGTTACTGGTATATGCCGATGCCAGTATTCTGGTCACCATTTCCGCCATCATCATTACCGGCAGGGAGATCACCATATCGGCCTTACGCGAATGGATGGCCGAAGTCGGCGCAGGTGCCAGCGTTGCCGTCAATCGACTGGGCAAGACAAAGACCCTGTCACAGATGGGGGCGATCTTTTTTATGCTGTATCAACGGCCATTTTATGGTGTCCCAATGTACCAGATAGGCCTGGTTTTACTGTATATCGCCGCGATTCTGACCCTGTGGTCGATGCTGAATTACATCAAAGCCGCCAGGCAACGCTTAAAGGATCAATGAAGTCAAGTTAACTGTTTGAAAGATATAGTCTTAAGGGACTTGACACCCAGAGTCAGGTACATACAATAGTCACCCTTTCGTAGCGGGAATAGCTCAGCTGGTAGAGCACGACCTTGCCAAGGTCGGGGTCGCGAGTTCGAATCTCGTTTCCCGCTCCATATTTACGCCGGTGGGGACAGAATTTTCTGTCCCCATTGCCGTTAGCAGCATTGTAAACAGGTTGTCATGAGCAGCGGCCGGGTGGCAGAGTGGCTATGCAGAGGACTGCAAATCCTTGTACGGGGGTTCGATTCCCTTCCCGGCCTCCATTTATCTCTATTTATATCTCAGACCCTGAGGTATCTCCACGAAATTTCCAGAAACGATGCTGCCAATCAAATACTTCGTCATACCGGCGCGCCCCGTCATGCCGGGCTTGACCCGGCATCCAGTCGTTCGGGAGATCACTGGATTCTGGCTTTTGCCAGAATGACGTCGCAAATGATGATTGTCACTAACTGATTGTTTTTGATCACTATTATGCGGGGATCCCTCAGTCACAGGACGTCATCTGTTTGATGTGCCGGGATAGCTTTGAATACTGCCATTCGTTATTTTTTTCCAGTACAATGCCTTCCTCAGTTCACATCCTGCCCGGGTGGCGAAACTGGTAGACGCAAGGGACTTATATATTTGAGCACCCGGATGGGAAATCCTCTGGTGTGAATGGAGTCAAATTCGGGGAAACCTCAGCACATTATGGTGGTGGCAATCCCGAGCTAAGCCTTAGTCCGATTAATGTACCCTAAGGAAAGTGTAGAGACTTGACGGCTCCTGCCTAAGTCATAGTGAATTTATGATAGGGCAAAGGGAAAGTCCAGACCACAAATGCGTTTTAAGTGACGCAGCAGCGAAAACTGTAGTTGGTAAGAAAATCCCTCGGTGGTAACACCATGCCGGTTCGACTCCGGCCCCGGGCACCATTACTATCACGCGGATACGGTTCGCATCTAACTACCCCTAAAATATTAACCACATGCAGGCATCTAACCGCACAATTCGCATCGGCGTCAGCAGTTGCCTGCTGGGTGAACATGTCCGCTATGACGGCAAGGATTCGACGAATACCTATATAACCGATATCCTGTCGCAAAATTTTGAACTGGCAGGTTTTTGCCCGGAGGTTGGCATCGGTATGGGGGTCCCGCGTGCCCCCATTCAGGTCACTCTGGTGGGGGACCATCAGCGGGTACTGGGGGTGGCTGACCATGGCCTTGATGTCACGGACGCATTAAAACGCTATGCTATGGAGGTATCTGAACGGCTGAATACTGTCAGTGGTTATATCTTCAAGACACGTTCACCGAGCTGTGGTCTGGGCAATGTGGAAATATATGACCTGCAGGGGGAGTGTGTAGAGCGTGGGACAGGAATATATGCACAGATTATCACCGGGTTATTGCCGGATCTGCCAGTGATTGATGAAGAGGCACTGATGAAAGCGGATAAACGAGAACACTTTATAAGGCGGGTAAATGAATATCATCGGCTCTGTTCTCGAACTGGGTCTCGAACTGGGTCCCGAACCGGGCTCCGCTAAACCCTGATAAAAAAGCTGTATTATATATTTTTATGTTATACGTTGTTATGCCGATATAACTAAATGACATGTTAGACCTAAACCAATATTCCGCTGACCCCGGGCAGGCACCTGCCGCCAGAAATAACTGTAGCAGGGGAGGTGTTTTCTGATGACCGCAGCGATACACAGGAAAAATCCTATTGTTTCTGATCTGATAGAGCAATACCCGGATTTCCTGGAACTCATCACGTATTTTATAGAAAATCTTCCTTTAATGATTATCGAGATCCAGGAACTGCAGCGAGAAGGCGACTGGGATCTCCTGAAAGGCAAAATTCATGACCTGAAGAGTGTCGGCGGTAATTATGGATATATGCAAATCACCGATATCTGCAACCAGATCGAAGGGGCCATCCGCCTGAATCAGCTCAAAAGGGTCTCATCATTAATATCAGAGCTCGCCATGTTATCGATACGTATTTGTGACGGCCTCGATGTTGTCATCGACAAGGCAAAATCACTATAACTGGTTAACTACCCGTAGTTCCTGGCGGCAACAAACAGGTCAGGGACCCGTTCACTGCGCCTAACTGGACTTGCGAATCACTTCAGTGACATTGGGCAATTGATTGATCTTGGCCAGCAGTCGGCTTAGCGTCGAAATGTTTGGAATTTCCAGGCGCAGTTCTATAGACACAGTATTTTCCGCCTTGTTTGATGCCGTGCTCGCGGCAATCAGATTAATGTGCTCGTCGGCCAGCAGTGCCGTTATATCATGCAATAATCCCTGCCGATCAAAGGCCTTGATGCTGACATCTACCGGGTATGTCCCGGTATCTTCATTCCCCCAATTAACTTCCACCAGCCTTTCCGGACATTCACTGACGTAATGCAGGACATTGTGGCAATCCTGCCGATGAATGGAAATGCCCTGGCCACGCGTAATGTAGCCGACAATGGGATCACCAGGGACTGGCTTGCAGCACTGGGCCATTCGCGTTAACAGGTTACCAACACCTTCTACCTGGACCTGGTGTCCCGGCCCTGCAGGAACATTTTTGTGTGGCCTGACAGGGGGAGCTACTTTTTGTTCTGGTTCTATCAGGCTCTGGAACGTATTCACCACACGCAGTGGTTTTAATTCGCCACGGCCGATGGCGGCAAAGAAGTTATCTGTTTTATCAAAGTCGAACCGATGCGCGAGCTTTTCGTAGTTCACATCCGTGAAACCCATGCGCTTTAATTCTCGTTCCAGTCTGATACGCCCTTCAGATACATTATGATCAAAATCCTGTACACGGAACCAGTGTTGCACGCTTTGTCGCGCTTTACTTGTCTTCAGGTATCCCAGGTAGGGATTCAGCCAGTCACGACTGGGGCCACCTCTTTTGACCGTCAGTATTTCAACCTTGTCGCCAGTACATAACTGATAGGTGAGTGGGACAATATGTCCGTTAACTTTCGCGCCACGACACAAATTACCAACTTCAGTATGGATCTGGTAGGCAAAATCCAGCGATGTTGAGCCGAGCGGCAAGTCCACCACGTTCCCCATTGGGGTAAACGCATACACGCGGTCAGCAAAGACCTCGGATTTGAACTGGTCAACAAATTCGCCGGCCTCGGCCACTTCATCCTTCCAGTCCAGTAATTGCCTTAACCAGGATATCTTTCTGTCGAAGGCGTCATCGGGCTGCCTGTGTTCCTTGTATCGCCAGTGTGCCGCCACGCCCAACTCCGCCTGCTGGTGCATGTCTCGCGTGCGGATCTGTATTTCTACCGTCCTGCAATCAAGCCCAATGACCGCTGTATGAATAGAGCGGTAGTTGTTTTCTTTTGGCGTGGCAATATAGTCATCAAACTCACCGGCCAGGTATTGCCATTTTGTGTGTACCAGGCCAAGGGCCGCATAGCATTGAGGGATGTCATCGACGAGTATGCGTATGGCACGCACATCATAGATCTGGTTAAAGTCCTGGTTTTTGTTTTTCATCTTGCGCCAGATGCCATAAATATGTTTCACCCGTCCATAGATCTCTGCTTTTACACCGGCCCCGAGCAGATCTTTCTGCAGCTCGTCTACGAGGTTTTCTATGTATTGCTCCCTGGCAAGACGCTTCTCGGATAAAGATGACGCAATTTGCCGGTAGGCGACTGGATTCAAATAACGGAATGACAGATCTTCAAGTTCCCATTTAATCTGCCAGATGCCTAAACGATTTGCCAGCGGCGCGAAGATGTCCATGGTCTCTTTGGCGATTCGTTGTTGCTTGTGCATCGGAAGATGATCAAGCGTGCGCATGTTGTGCAGGCGGTCAGCCAGCTTGATAAGCACCACACGTACATCTTCCGCCATGGCCAGCAGCATCTTGCGCAAATTTTCAGCATGGGAGCGTTCTTTCTGGTGGTCATCGAGCTCTTTGAAACCATGAATAAGTTCCATCTTGGTGACGCCGTCCACCAGCGCGGTAATGGATCGGCCAAACAATTTGCTGAGGTCATCAATGGACAGGGCGGTATCTTCGACAACATCGTGCAGAATGGCCGCCGCGATGGTCTCATGATCCAGGCGCAGCTCATTCAGGATAGCGGCAACGGAAAGTACGTGGGCGACATACGGATCACCCGAGGCCCTGCTTTGGCCGGTATGGGCCTGGTGGGCCACCTGGCAGGCAAGACGAATGACTTCCTGGTGTTCCTGGGGACGATTATGCCCAAGGGTCACCACCCAGGCATCAATATCAACCCGGCCATCAGCCAGCTCAGGATACAATGAGGTGGTCTTGACCATTTGTCTTCCTGTTAACGTATACATGTAAAGTATGGTGCCATGTGACTGAAAATAAAAGGCTGACGGAGAATTAAAAGTCCGGGCACCGTTTTGAGGGTAAGTTATTCTGTCGGGCGACTCATTGCTCTGCATCGACAGGCAGCAGCAATTCTTGAGTATCATTCTGTGGATTATTCAGGCTTCGTGAAACCGGGTAAGAAATCAGCGTGGGTTCGGGGTAGGGGAGCAACAGATCGTGTAGTACGTCAGCGGGTGAATCCACGGCCAACCAGGCCGTATAGGCCGATTTTGGCAAGATTACCGGCATGCGCGGGTGAATATCGCGCATCTGGCGGTTGGCCTGTGTGGTGATGATGGCGCAGGTCTCTATATGTTCACCGCTGTCCGGGTCTTCCCAGTGCTCCCACAGACCGGCAAGGCCCAGCGGCGGCCTGTCCTGCAGGCCGATCCAGTAGGGCTGTTTCCTGCCGTGGACAGGCTTCCATTCATAAAAACCGTCAGCCGGCACCAGGCAGCGACGACGCTTGAAGGCGGCCCTGAATGAGGGCTTTTCAGCCACGGTCTCGGCACGGGCATTGATCAGGTGATGGCCGATCGCCGCCTCTTTGGACCAGGACGGAATCAGGCCCCAGCGGACACTGTCCATGTGGCGCCCCAGCCCCTCAACCTGGCGAATAATGGCCACTGCCTGGGCCGGGGCGATATTGTAGCGGGGCATGAGGCCCTGCGGGGCACTGTCCAGCTCAAAGTATTCTTCGAGGACCTCGGCAGAACTGGACAGGGTGAAGCGACCACACATATTAAGGATTGTAGTTGGTGATTTGTGATTTTGGGGAGGGGGAATTTATAGGCCGGACGACCTGAGCAAGAGCAAAGTAGTGCTGAATGAACCCCGTAGGGGTTCTACAGCGCTAAGCCCGCGCAGTGTACCGGCAATGCTCATTTTTTGTAGGCCGGATTAAGCCCGTAGGGTGTATCCGGCAATTCTAGCCGCGAACAGTTACAACTGGCTCCGGTACCTTTTTCCGATCGCTCTCTCGCGTCCATGCGTTCCGCGATCCTGGTACATCCTGTACGTCGTCCGACCTCGCTGCGCTCGCAAGTCGTCGGAAAAAGTAGTCGCTCACAAGCAGACATCCATGTCTGTTCGCGACACTAGTACGTCCCTGTACGTCGCCCTCGC
This sequence comes from Gammaproteobacteria bacterium, assembly GCA_036986115.1. Classification (GTDB taxonomy): domain Bacteria; phylum Pseudomonadota; class Gammaproteobacteria; order BTQY01; family BTQY01; genus BTQY01. The sequence continues at coordinate 15,390 of BTQY01000038.1, forward strand.
CAGTCTTTACTGATCTGTATTTGCTATCGTAGTATCGAGAATCAGAAACAAGTAAGTTATTGTTTTTATCTGTATTTTATGCGATAGATATATCTTGGCATTCTATTTAGGTGGAAATCAACATATCAGTGATATACAGATTCTGCCTATTACATGAGAGTCGTGTGAGTGATATTAAAGTAAATAACTACGCAGCAGCGTTTATCGATATCTTGGGGCAGAGAGAAGAACTCAAGGGCTGTGGCTTATTGCCAGACAATAAAGATGAAGTAATCTCGATAGTAAAAAGGACTGTTGGAGTAATTAGACGACTTCATTCTCAATTCGAGGAGTTTTATGACGCACTAACGAGACAGGCAACCGGACCACAAATTCCGGAAGAACGACGTCAGGAGTTCGTTAATCTACAAGCAACAAGTCTGAAATTCCAACGTTTTTCTGATGGGCTAGTAGTTTATATATCGCTAGCTCAAGATGCCGAACACTCTCCAATTAACGGCGTATATGGACTAATAGCAGCGTCTGGTTCCCTTTGCCTCTTGGGGTTGGCGCAGAAAACACCGCTCAGGGTGGGGGTTAGATATTGCATGGGGCGTTGAATTGAATGAAAGTGAGCTATACGGTTGTGTGGTTGCTAAGTCTTATGAGCTAGAAAGTTCAATCGCAAAAAGTCCTAGGGTCGTTCTAGGCAAGGAAGTAATACAATATCTGGAAGCCAACTCACAAGTATCTGGCGATGGTGTAAATGATGAGTATGGGCGGCAGATGGCTAGTGTTTGTAAAGATATGATTACTCAGGATGAAGATGGTCAGTATATTGTTGATTACCTAGGGTCTGGGTTTAGAAGGCACATCGCTAATAATATCGGAAATAGTATTTACAACGATGCATTAACTTATATAGAGGAACAAATTGAACATTGGACGAGCAATGAAAACGAAGAACTTATGGAGCGTTACCATTTTCTAAATAGATATTTCGAGAAGAATAAGTCACTTTGGCAGGAATGAAGGCGCTGCCTAACAAATCATTCCAGCCAGACAAGTGCTTCGCACTGAAAAATAGGGTCAGGTCTTGAATTGCCACATTTAGTAGATGAGTGAATGATGTCACAGGGTGTTACGGGATGTATAACAGTGCGTTAATCGGGTTAGCGGCACAACATAAACATAAACTAAAATATATGTAGCAACGCAAGACCTGAGCCCAATTCTCAAATCTACCGGTTACCTTAATCGATATGCTGCCAATATTAGCTTGTAACCCGTAACGTTATAGGTTACACTTACATTCATGATAAGGAGCTTCAGGCACAAGGGCCTTGAGAAATTTTTCCAGAAAGGAGTTAAGTCGGGGATCCAGGCTAAACATACAAGCCGATTAAGGTTAATTCTGGGTCGTTTGAATGCATCGACAACTCCAAAGGATATGGAACTGCCAGGTCTTAAATTGCATGAACTCGGTGGCAGGCGGAAAGGAACCTGGTCGGTTTGGGTTAGTGGCAACTGGCGCGTGACTTTCCGGTTTAAGGCCAAGGACGCAGAAGTTGTCGATTATGAAGATTACCACTGAGGTGTAAAGATGAAGATGCATAATCCACCCCATCCTGGCGAGATATTGCGGGAGCTATGTATAGAACCCCTGGGGCTTAGTATTACTCAGGCAGCGGAAGCACTTGGTGTTACGCGAAAGACGCTCTCAGCTATTCTTAACGGGCGCGCAGGTATTAGCCCTGAGATGGCAGTGCGCCTTTCCCTGGCATTTGGCACGTCGTCCGAGAGTTGGCTAAACCAGCAGTCGCAGTACGATCTGTGGGAAGCCGAAAAGAAGCGCAAGTTCCTTAGCGTAAAAAAGCTATCCGCAGCATAACAATCGCCTCCAGGGCGACGCGGGAAAAATAGGAAAAATAGGAAAAAGGTACCGGAGCCAGTTGCAACTGTTCGCGGCTAGAATTGCCGGATACACCCTACGGGCTTAATCCGGCCTACGGTCTACCCTCTACCCTTCAAGGGGATACCGAGATCCCTAAGGGGAGAGGGGGATTGATCTGTGCCAGTCAACAGTGGAGGCGGTGCATCATCTAGCCGGCCGCCCCGCATTCCGGCCAGGGTTCTTCTTGTTCCTCAAAGCAGAACAGCTCATCGCTGTCATGGCCGTTGTAATTGATGGTGATCTCCTCACCGGCCATGACCGTGCTGAGCAGGTACAGGTCAAAGCCGTCGAAAAAGGCGTTCGGGGTGTCGCTATGATTGAGATAACGCAGCAAATTCAGGCCATCCCGACCCACGGCGCTGTCGTCTTCATAGGTCACCCACAGTACATACACGTCATCCTCCTGGACCTGCGGACCGTCGTAGGTGCCTAAATACAGATCTTTTTCCAGATCAATATCGGCAAACAGGCCCTGCCCGTGGATGGCTGACGGCGCCTGATAGACCCAGCCGATCAATTCCTCGTCAGTGGAGCCCGGTTGTTCAATATCGTCCATAACTATACCGCGAAGTTTGTGAGTGAATTAAAAATACTCCTTGATTATCAATTAGTCACCGGTTTTTTTCACGTGTTCCCAGATTGGCCTGATGCCAGACTTTTATCTCCCGGGTATGATAAACTAAATGTCTTATCATTCATTGACTTACGGTTACTAATTTGTGATATGCAGGATCCAGCTGATCAACCAGCCAGCATCCAGGAAGATGTCATAAAGACACGTCAAATCATCTCGTTACTGGATGACTGGGGCGTCAGTGACAAGGATCAGATCGCGCTTCTTGGGCTGCCGGAAAATACCCGCAGTCGCATGATCCGTCGATACCGCAAGGATACACCGTTACCAGCAGACAAGCAGGTCATCGAGCATATCGAACATCTGCAGGGTATCGCCGAGGCCCTGAGGACCTCATTTCCGCGCAATGCCGCGGCCGGTGCAATGTGGATGAAGCGTCCCAACCACCGTTTCGACGACAGGGCGCCGATTCAGGCCATGCTGGAGGATGGTATTAACGGGGTCATGGCCGTGAGGGTCCATCTGGACTGTTCCTATGACTGGCACCTCGACAACAAGTAACCTGGCCCGGGCCCATCATAGTGAGGGGCTGGTAACGCTGTTAATGCAGTAAATATCCCGCAACATACCGATCACCTCAAATATCTTTTTGTCGCATACCCGGTAATAGACACGATTGGCAACACGATTGTCCTGCAGAATGCCCTTGTCCCTGAGCTGCCCCAGGTGTTGCGAGATACTGCTTTGCGAGGCATCGGTCAGGGCGACCAGATCCTGCACAGACAACTCACCGTCACTGAGACTGCAGAGTAATTTCAGGCGAAGCGGGTGGGCGATCACCTTCATTTTACGGGCGGTACAGTCGAGCATTGAAGCACTGATGTTCATCGGGGATCTGCAGTTGTTCCGGTTGCTCATGGCGACGACCATCATATTAGAGATATCTAATATAATCAACACATAACAGTCGGCCTCAATAGGTGATCAGCCGTCGGCGGCAGATAGCCGTGGAAAAACCACGGTAAAACATGCCCCATTGGTATCCTGCCGGTTTTCGGCGGTCATGTGGGCGCCGTGGAAATCTGCAATCGTGCGTGCCACGTAAAGGCCAACCCCCAGGTGGGGCCGGTTATCAGCGCGGT